>CAZFJQ010000013.1:0-21664 GCA_964519755.1 uncultured Halioglobus sp. | reverse complement strand
GCGCTGGCTCACCGCCAATGCAGACCCGCTGGAGGATGACCCGGCGCGTATCGGTTTCAAAACCGCGGAGTACGACAGCCTGCCGGATATAGCGCCATTCAAGTGGGAAGCAACGCGTGGTCTCGGCGGTTCATTTGCCTTCAACCAGCGCGAGACGGCGGAGGATATGCTGAGTGCGGAGGAACTCGTCGGTTTCGTCGTCGATACCGTGGCGAAGAATGGCAACGTGTTGATCAATGTGGGCCCGGACAGCTACGGCAGCATACCGGATATTCAGCAGGCGCCGCTGCGCGGCCTCGGCCAGTGGCTGAGGGTGAACGGCGAAGCCGTGTACGGCACACGACCCTGGCAGCGTTTCGGCAACCTGCGCGGCCGTGAGTTGCGCTACACCGACTCGGACGCTGCGCTGTATGCGATTGTCGCTGGAGCTGTCGGTGATGAGTTCACTATTGAGCACCCGGGAATCGACTGGTCGCAGATTGCCCTGCTGGGCGCCAGTGTGGAGAGCGTTGCCGAGGCGGACGGCATGCTCACCCTGGCCCTGGCCGAACCGCTTGCGGGCCCGGCCGCGGTAGTGCGCTTTACCCGCTGACGGCTTACTGCGCCGCCAGCGCACCCACGGGTGGCTGCGCAGCGCTCTGGCGCAGGCGGTAGTTGTAGCGCAGCACGGAAAAGCCAAGGCGTAGTTTGCGCCACAGGGGCGCTTCGGCGGCCGCTTCCATCAGGTCCGCCGGGAACAGGCTCTGGTAGGTGGGAATACCGTACTTGCTGCGAATCTCGTCAAGCGGCGTATCCCACTCGGCTTCCCATTCTATGTCCATCATCACCGGCGCGGCACGACCATGCTGCCAGCCCTCGTTGATGATTTGCATCAGCACGGTAAAGCCGCGCTGATCGTTGAAGGTGCCGATCGCCATCGCGGCCGCGAGGAACATGGATGAGTAGTTGTGCCCGAACTGGGCAAGCTGGAAGGCGGAGATGGCTATCTCACCGGTGCCCGTGGTTTCGTAGCCAGCCACCAGGTGCCACACCTCGTGCATCTGCAGGATGCGCGCATTCAGGTAATGCAGCACATGCGGCAGTTCGCCCAGGCCGATGTCATCCCGCTTGAGCACCTCCGGGTCGTAGCCATTGTCCAGGATCAGGCAATGCAGGGCGTGGCCGAGCGTGCCGGGCGCACAAAGCGCCAGGGCGCTCATGTCGGTGTAGCCGGGTATGGGGTTGCGTTGCGCCGCGGCGGCGCCGGGATGGTTCAGCGCATGCTGCTCGGCGAGCCCGGCGAAATCCTCATGCACCTCCGCGCCCAGGGCAGCAACGGCCACGGTGATGCTGATCGCGTCATAGCCCTCTTCGGGGCCCTCCACAACTTTCCAGAAGGCTTCCCAGAAGCTGTCGGTCAGGGGAGCCTCGGGCAGATTTTGCGGTACCGGCGGCGTCGGCCCGGAACCCAGCCAGGCGGAGGCGATGTTGTCGCACACCGCGGGTGTTGCGTCGGGGCAGGCGAAGGCCACCCAGGCCATGATGGCCGTCAGTTGCACACGCCCCGCCTGGTGCCCGCGCTTGGCGGCGGCCACGGCCCGGGCAATGCTGGGCGCATCGGTGTAGCGTGTGAGGTGCTGTAGCTGCTGCCTGCTGTTCATCGCGCCTCCTCGCAGCAAGCTGGTGCCGCTGCATCGCGGAATGTCTGGAGTGTCAGTATTATAGTGCCGTGCAAACAACAGTATAGGCCATCTGTTTCGGGGCGCCAGATTTAACGTTGGCTATTCCGAACGACTTTGCTGCGAATTCAGCGGCCGAAATTGCCCTCGTTGACTGAATGTTCACTGCCTGCTTCAGGCCAGTCCTGAATAGATGGGTGGTCTCTTTGCAAGTTCAATGCATCTGTCACAAACCTTGAGGTCGAGAATTCTTTGCCCCCATCAACGCCATTGCAAAACCTCCCATTCGTCTTATCCAGGACATAACGTGTTTCAGCTACAACCTGGGAGCTTTCCAGATTTCTAATGACGATGTGAGCCGCATAGATGTTCAAACTCTCCGCCAAATCTCGCGTCTTCGTTACAACCGAATGGCTGCTTTGAATTGCATCGACTTCAGTTCCTTCGTGGTTTGGGTAGAACCTTCGATACCTGGCAGTTTTGGAATTATTCCGCTCGGCTTTTTCATAATATCTGATCATCCCGCTATTCAGTTTTCCGGCTCCTTGTCTGCCAACGAAGCCAACATGCCATGTCCCGTCCTCCCACTGTGTAATCTCAACGCCGCGGTCCGGGTCAAAGAAAATTGAATCTGCTTTTTCATCTCTCATGAAGATGGCGTACTTTGCATTCTCGCAAGATTCGCTAAAAACTCGACTTCTCTCTTGCTCCAATGAATATGTTGATCCTTCTCGCAGGTAGAAGTGGTAAATGAACAAGCCAATACAGACCCCCAACCAACCTGCACAAAAAAAACTCCGGGCGAAAAGACCCTCTGGAGGAGAGTTCCGGGGAAGGGCTTTCATCAATTGAGCTATCGAGAATAGCCCGATAGCTGTAACCCATAAAAAGTATCCGTAGCCATACCCGACAATCTTTTTATAGGCGGGGGCCGCGCTAACCATAATATCGTCATGGAAGAGAAATGTCAGGGCGATGAATAACGCCATAAATCCAACTCCCGCCGATACATCTGGCCTTCTATAATTAAGTATCGCGACCAAGTAGCATAAATTTGCAAACCAGGAAAAATGCCCCTCCAAAAGACCAACCCACCCCATCAATAGTAATGAGAGAGAGTCTTGCGGCTCGTGAGTAATACCAATATAAAAAGCGGGGAAAAAAAGGCAGGCTGCATACATAGCCAGGCTTGCCCACAGGCTTGTGTGCTCAATATTTTTCATCGCACCACTTCCCCTAACAGGCAGTGATGCTAAACAGATCGCACATATCAGTGCCGTAGTTGTGACTTTTCAGCACTAAGCTCTTCGCCGGATCCGCGAGCAGCGGGGTCAGGGCCAGATGCCGACGGCGTCTGAGCAAGCGCTGGACGCGCGATAGCGGCCAGCGTGGCACGCACTCGCCAAGAGCCGTGCCGGTGCCTACTCCGACACCGACTCCCAGTTACCCTCCACATCATCCACCATGGATTCGACCCACTCACCCACGGTCACGCCCTCTACCGCCACATCCAGCTCGCCGAGCAGGAACGTGTGCGAGTCACCGGGCACAATGAAACTGCGCATGCGCTCCGGGTTCAGGTTTTCCAGCTCCGCCATTGCAGGCCGCAGCACGCCCTCGAAGGTCGGCCCCCCGATACCCAGGAAGAAAGTGCCGATGGTGAAATCCTGCGCGTAGCTGAGCATGCCCAGGCGCGTGTTCGGGTCCTGCTTGAGCTGCCAGTCGAGGAAGCCGGAGGGGTCGCCCTGTATCGTGCACTCCTCACAACTCGCGGGGAAAAACGCGTCGATGTTCCAGTAGTCGATGATCTGCTGGTTGAAGGCCGGGTCGTCGGGCCGGGTGATGCCCACGCCGGAGTCGTTGAGCACATCGATGGGGATATCCGGGTAGAGCTGGCGTACCAGTGGCAGGGCGAAAATGCTGCCGTAGCCACCGCCACTCACGCCCGCCAGAACGATGCGCCGCGGTGCGGGGAAGGTCTGCACCGCCACGTCCAGCGCGGCGGAGAGGTTGTGCAGGCCGCGGTGGAAGCGGTCTGGCGTGCCGCTGTCGTCTGAATCCACATCGGCATCGCTGGCAAACAGGCCGCCGTCGCAGTAGGGCAGGTACACGGTGCTCATGCCGGCCAGGGGGTTGGCAGGCAGCGCCGGGTCGAGAATGCCCGCCTCCGGGATGCCCGGTGCCGCCTCGGAGGTGGCGGCGCAGAGATCAAACCAGCAGGCACCGCCGCCCTGCAGGAAGATCATAAGGTCTTCCGTGCCGGTATCGCGGGTAGCCATGCTGTAGGGCTCGCCACTCAGGCAGAGCGGGCCGTCGCCCTCGCCGAACACGTGATTGGTCACGTCGCCATCCGCGGTGCTCATCATCGGTGAATAGAGGCCGAGATAGCGGGTAACGCCCTGGTCGATCAGCTCCTGGAACGGCACGGCGTCACCGCCGGATGAGCCGTTGCCATCGTTGTCGGAACAGCCCGTGACGAGTACCGCCAGTGCCGCGAGGGGCCAGGCGGCGAGCCGCATCGTGCGGCTGCGCCGCGTATTCTCGGAAAGTCGGGTCACGTTCTTTGCCTCTATTCGCTGTTATGTTGCAGGAATATTACAGCAACTACCGGCGAATATCTGCCGCCGTCCACTCCGCGTGAACGGCGCAAAAAATGTGACCTCAGGGTTGATAGCCGCGCTGGATACCCTGGTCGATCCACTGGCCGATCACCTGGCATTCAGCGGGCGTCGCCGAGCTCTTGTGCGCCGGGCCGAAATCGATGTCGTTGTCGTACTGGGCATCGGTACGGCCATCCTGTCGCGCACCCATGCATTTCCAGTACAGCAGCGAATCACGGGCCATTTTTGCCACCCATTTGCTGGTGTAGGGACGCGGTACCCGGAAGCTGCCATTCAGGGTTGGCTGGCGCTCTGCCCATGGCCAGTCGATCTGCTCGTAGTCCCATGCGATACGGGAATCCAGCAGGCCGTCTGCATCGTGCATGTCGCCGTGGCAACCCGAACAGCGCTGGAGAATGATTGGCTTCACATCCTCCCAGGTGGTCCGATAGCCGTTGTCGGGCGCGGGCCGATTACTGCGCGCGGCGATGGTTTTCGCGAAGCGGGCCTCCGCGCTGGAGCCGATCCCGGCGGCGCGCTCCTCCGAGTGGCCATCGTGACAGCCGTGGCAGGTGCGCGTTTCGCCCCGCTGCAGCGAGTGCAGCTTGTCGTCGTGGGCGATGGTCATGCCGTCCTTGTCCTGGCCGACAATCTGCAGCGGCGTTTCGCAGGGCACGCGCATGCGCACCGAGCCATCCGTTTCGATTTGCTGATAGCCCTGTACCGCGAGGCTTTTGAAGCCGTGGTTGTTGATGGTGTTGGCAAACTCTTCCTTGTTGCCGTTGGCGTAGCTGCGATCCCACATCTCAACTTCGTAGACAGTGAGATAGTGCATATTGCGCGCGTGAAAGCCCTTGTCCTCGGTATTGATCGCGCAGCCCTGTATAGAGCACTGCTGGTAGAGCGTGTTAGCCCAGTCGTAGGGCCTGGGAGCTTGCAGCTCTGACTTGCGCGCATCCACCACCTGCAGGAAACAGGTGTCACCCTCCAGCGGCTCGGGTTGCTCGGGCTCGGGTTGTCCCCAGAGAGCCTGGTAGCTGGCCACGGCGTCCGCGTCGAAAGCTTGCCAGAGCGTGTCGCCGGCGATCAGTTCCATCTGCCGCGTATCAAATGAATCCGTTACCCGATCTACCTTCACGCGGTAAATGCCCTTCATGCACAGCGGTTCGCCGCCAGTGTATTGCTGGTTGGCATTCTCGGTGAAGGTGGGTCCATAGCACACGCCGCGGCCGTGAGTGATCATGAAATCGTCGGTGTTCGGCAGCGCGCTGGCGTAGCCCGCCTTGCCCATCACCTGGCCTTGCCCGTTGCGGCGCGGCGCATGGGAGTCCGCATCATTGCCGTAGGGCGTGAGAGCCACAAAATCGGAGGGCAGGTATTGTCCTGAGCCCTCGCGGTCGCTGCTGTGGATACGGTGCTGGTAGTTGTTCAGGCGCGATACGCCTTCCACATGGCCTCCGAGGTAGGACCAGCCGTAGACGATGCCCATGCTGCCGGTGTGATTTGCACGGTAGTAGTTGGTCGCCGCGAGGTAGTCCTTGCGAATTTCGGCCACGGAGCGCACGGCGCGCAGCGCGGAAGCCCCTTCACCGCCCGAAGTGTTGTTGAGCCAGCCGCGGGTTTTCAGCAGCGGGCTGCCGTGACCGCCGAGCGCCACGCCGCCGCCTGCGCCGTTGCCATCCATCTGGCACAACCACCATTTGTTGACCTCGGTTCCCGGTGCGCCTGAGTGGCGATTGGGGCTGTCAAAGGCCTCGTTGGCATGGCCGTTCCAGCAGGAATAGATTATGTCGCCATTCGACATGACCGTGGGCGAGAGCGCCATGGTTTCGTGCGGGGTGAGATTCTTTGCGCCGGTGCCATCGACCTTCATGGTCCAGATCTGCATGGCTTTGCCGGCGTGCCCGTAGCCGTAGTATTGAGATACGCCGTAGGCTGTGGCCGTCCAGCGCGGGGAACCGTTTTCGCGTTTACCGCGGTGTTGACTGAACTGGCTTTTGTGTGGGAAGAGATTCGCCCGATTGCTGGCAAACACGAGTGTGTTGTCGTCCAGCCACTCTGGCTGGCGATCGATACTCTTGCCGTCGTGGTTCGGAACCGGCCGGGTCTCGCCGCTGTCGAGGTCGTAAATGAACAGCCTGGCGTGCGTCAGCGCGGGAATCTCCTTGATACCCAGTTTAATGCGGTCATGGTAGACATCGACCAGCGAGTTGGCGTAGCCCACTGAATAGGCGATTTTCCTGCCATCGGGGCTAACCCTTGCCTCCTGGGCGACACAGATCTCTTCCGATGTCGTGCAGTCGTGCAGGACATGCACATTGCCTTGCAGATCGTCGAGCACGATGTCTGATTCCGCTATCCCGCCGTTGATGCGTCCCACGTCGCTGGAATGCTGCCAGGTCGATGCATCCATAAGGACACTGCCCGCTACGGGATCGGTTGCTCGCGGCTGGCGCGTGTAAACGATGCCCCTGGTGGGCTGCGGTCCGGTGACCCGCGAGGGGGCCGGTTCGGGTTCGGCAGGCGTCGACGGTACCGGTGGTGGCGATGACGGTGGCGGAGTCGAAGGCTCCGGGGGTGTTGACGGTGCCGGCGGAGTTGATGGCGCCGGTGGAGTGGAGGGTGCCGGTGGAGTCGCCGGTGCCGATGGTGTCGACGGCGCGGGAGGCTGTTTCGCCTCCGCTTGCTGCTGGCGGATCAGGTCTTTGATGATCATGTTCCAGATCAGCTCTTGCAGCCAGCGCGGCAGCCTGGTCTTGTGCTGCTCGAAAATGCTTACAATTGATGGTTCGGCCATTACTGGTTCGGTCGCGAACAGTGTGCCGAGCGACAGCACCACGATGCTGGCGAGGATAAGATGTTTAAGTTGTCTCACTGCGAAGCCCCCGGGACTGTATCCCAATTGTTGAAACGCAGGGCTGGCCCGGGTGCGGTTGATGTTGTTTCCGGGCTTTAGGATTGCATCCTACTGGTTCGCAACCCTGAAAGATCGGAAAAAGTGCTGAAAAATACAGTCTTTTTGTTTATATGATGAAACAACCACGGCTTATAACTCAGGGGCTCTCGCGCACTTTTCAGGTGTCAGGCTCTGCTTTCCGGAGCCGCGGGAAAAGCGCCGGTGGCACCACGCTGCAGACGGCGTTGGGCTCTGGCATAGGCTGGAGATCTGTGGTTCACTGAATGAGAATAGTTTGCGTTCACGGGCGCTCTCCAGGGGCGCAGTTTCGAGGGTTTTTCATGCTGGCAAATCATTTGAGTAGCGGCTCCAGGCCGGGTTGGCGCTGTACCACAGCGGCATTTTGCGCGGCTGTCCTGGCGGCCATGTTGGCCGCGTTCCCGGTCCAGGCGGCGACAGTCAACGTTTATTCCGCCCGTCAGGAGGCGCTGATAAAACCGCTGCTGGATGAATTTACAGCGAGTAGCGGAATTGAAGTGAATCTGGTGACCGGTGCGGGCGATGCGCTGCTCGCCCGGTTGATCAACGAGGGGCGTAACTCGCCGGCAGATGTGTTGCTGACGGTGGATGCCGGCAGGCTGTTCCGGGCGCGCGAGGCGGGTGTGCTGCAGCCGGTGGAATCGACCTATCTCGAGCAGGTGGTGCCCGCCAACTTGCGCGATAGCGAGGGCTACTGGTTCGGGCTCTCTGTTCGCGCACGGGTAATCGCCTATGCCAGGCAGCGGGTGGACGCCGCGCAATTGAGCACCTATGCAGCCCTGGCGGACCCGCGGTGGCGTGGCCGCATCTGTATCCGCTCCTCGGGCAACATCTACAACCAGAGCCTGGTGGCCGGCATGCTGGCAACCGAGGGCCCGGCGAACACGGCGCAGTGGCTTGCAGGCCTCGTCGCCAACCTGGCACGACCGCCGCAGGGAGGGGATCGCGACCAGATCAAGGCCGTTGCGGCGGGCCAGTGCGATGTCGCGGTGGTGAACAGCTACTACTACGGGGCGATGTTGCAGTCTGATGATGCGGCGGAGCGCGAGGCGGCTGGTGCGGTTGCCGTGTTTTTCCCCAACCAGGACGACCGTGGCACACACATTAATATCAGCGGTGCGGGAGTCACCGCTGCGGCCGGGAACAAACAGGCTGCCATTGCACTGATCGAGTACCTCGCGCGGCCCGAGGCGCAAAGCTGGTATGCCGAGCGCAACAACGAGTATCCGGTCAGGAAGGATGTCGCACCGGGCGCGCTGCTCGAGTCATGGGGTGACTTCAAGGCGGATTCCCTGAACGTGACCGAACTCGGGCGCCTGAATGCGCAAGCAGTCATGGCCATGGACAGGGCGAATTGGAAGTAGCCACCGGCTTCACACCAATCCAACGCCCGCGTCGCTTTTGCGCCGGTCTTGGCTGGCGCCTCCTGATGCTGTCGATGGCCGTGGCGATCGCGCTACCGGTATTGGTGATAGCGGGTAGCCTGCTTGGCGGTTTCAGCCCGGTCTGGCAGCACCTGCTGGAGACCGTTCTCAGCGACTACATCGTCAACTCGCTGTTACTCATGCTGGGGGTGGGAACCGGTACGCTGGTGCTGGGCGTGGGCGGCGCATGGCTCACCGCGATGTGCGAATTTCCCGGGCGGCGCTGGTTCAACTGGGCGCTGTTGCTGCCGATGGCGATACCCGCCTATATCATCGCCTATACCTATACCGGCATGCTCGACTATGCAGGCCCGGTGCAAAGCGCACTGCGGGATTGGTTCGGCTGGAGCTATGGCGACTACTACTTCCCGCGGATACGCACACTCGGGGGCGCGATCTGCATGCTGTCGCTGGTACTTTACCCGTATGTGTATTTGCTGACGCGGGTGGCCTTTCTCGAGCAGTCAACGGCTGTGCTGGAAGCCAGTCGCAACCTCGGAAGAACCGCATGGCAGACGTTTTTCAGCGTGGCCCTGCCCATGGCGCGCCCCGCGATCGTGGCGGGAGTCAGCCTCGCGCTGATGGAAGCGCTGGCCGATTACGGCACGGTCGACTACTTCGGTGTCAGCACCTTCACCACCGGCATTTTCCGCACCTGGTACGGCCTGGGTGAGTTGCAAACGGCGGCGCAGCTCGCGGCCTTTCTGTTGTTGTTTGTGTTTGTGCTGTTCGTGCTCGAGCAGCGTTCGCGCCGGGGTATGCGATTTCATCACTCTGCACCGTCGCCGGTGGCGCGACGCATTATCCTGCGTGGCTGGCGCGGGTGGCTCGCCTGCGGGGTGGCCCTGTCGGTCCTCGCGGCCGGTTTCCTGTTGCCTGCGGCGCGCCTGGGCGGCTGGGCGCTGGAGCGTGCGCAACATACGGACCTGGACGCCTTCCTGCAACTGACGGCTGCGAGCTTCGGCCTGGCGCTCACGGCAGCGCTTTGCTGCCTCGTCTGTGCCCTGTTGCTGGGGTATGGGAAACGGTTGCATCCCGGCCCTGGCGAGCGTTTCGCCGTGCGCCTGTCTTCGATGGGCTACGCCGTGCCCGGTACGGTCATCGCCGTGGGTGTTCTGATACCCTTCGCATGGATAGATAACCGCTTGGACGGTTTCATGCGAGCGCAGTTTGATTTCTCCACCGGGCTGTTGCTCAGCGGCTCGCTGGCCGCCCTGGTATTCGCCTATGTGGTGCGCTTCCTGGCGGTATCGCTGCAGTCGGTTGAGTCCGGCCTGACGCGCATCCGGCCGGGTATCGATGAGTCGGCGCGCTCGCTTGGATACGCGCCGCTCGGGGTCCTGCGGCGCATTCACCTGCCCATGCTGCGGGGGTCGCTGGCGACGGCGCTGTTGCTGGTCTTTGTGGATGTGTTGAAAGAATTGCCAACGACGCTCATTCTGCGCCCTTTCAACTTCAATACGCTGGCGGTGCGCGCTCACGAGCTTGCCTCGGATGAGCGCCTCGCGGATGCCGCGCTGCCGGCGCTGGCTATTGTGGTCATTGGTCTGCTGCCGGTGCTGCTGATGCTGCGCACGAGCGGTCCGCGGGAAGCTGCCATGGTGGCCGGCGGGAGGAGCGGGCATGCATAGCCTGCTCGAACTGAGCGAGGTATCGGTGCGCTACGGCCCGGTGCTCGCGGTGGATGCGGTGAGTATGCGCCTGGAACGCGGACAGATTGGCTGCCTGCTGGGTCCCTCCGGCTGCGGCAAAACCACGCTCCTGCGCGCGATTGCCGGCTTTGAACCATTGAGCGCTGGCCGCATCCTGCTCGCGGGGGCAGGCATTGGCAGTGCGCGGATGCAGGTACCTCCGGAGCAGCGCCGGGTCGGCATGGTGTTCCAGGATTACGCCCTGTTCCCGCACCTCAACGTGTGGCGCAACATCGCGTTTGGTCTCAACCGTCTTCCGCGCGCACAGCGCGAGCAGCGGGTTGCCGGGATGCTGGCGCTGGTGGAACTGCAGGCTCACGCCAGCGCCTACCCGCATGAACTTTCCGGCGGACAACAGCAGCGTGTTGCACTGGCTCGCGCGCTGGCACCGGCCCCGGAAATCCTGCTGCTGGATGAACCGTTCTCCAATCTTGATAGTGAACTGCGCGAGCAACTCGCCGCTGAGGTCCGTGAGTTGCTGCAACGCAGTGGAGTAACCGCGATACTGGTGACGCATGACCAGCACGAGGCGTTTGCCATGGCCGATCAGATCGCGCTGATGCGTCAGGGCCGCATAGTGCAGAGCGACACCGCCCACAACCTCTACCACCATCCCGTGAGTGAGTTTGTCGCGCAGTTTATCGGCCAGGGGAGCGTTGTCAGCCTGAGTGCCGACGACAGCGGCCAGCCCGGTGGAGCGATGGGGCTGGTTGGCGGTGCTCGCTGGCCAGCGGGTGAAACGCGGCGTGTGTTATTGCGTCCGGACGCCGTTCAGTACGACCCGGCGAGTTCGCTGCGATTGACCGTGACGGGCAGGGCGTTTCGGGGGTCCCACTGGTTGTACCAGTTGCAGCTACCGGACGGTCAGCGAGTGGCCTGTATGGCACCCTGTGATCTTCATGCCGGTAGTGGCGATACGCTACCCGTGCGCTGCGTACTCGACGCCGCGCGGGTGTTTGCCCGGGCCCCAACGGATGTGGACAGGCCCTGACCCGCGGACTGCGCGTGCGCGATTACTCCACCGCGCAGGCCTGCCGCGAGCAGTTGGCCGCGCCGGTGCTCACGTCCGTGGTGGTGATGCTGCCATTGCCGTCCACGTCCCGCCGGTCGCCGGCCCCCGCCGTCTGCCCCCGCGCCAGCCAGATGACCACCATGTCATTGAAATCGACATCGCCATCGCCGTCGACATCGCCCGGCGTGAGCACCGCGTCGAGTCGATAAATATCGCCGGTGGCGAATTCCGCGGCATACAGCTCGCCGATGTAATCCTCGCCAAAGGCCGCTACGGCCGACAGCGTGCCGGCGGGAATCACCACGCGCTGGCTGAGTTCGCCTCCGGGCGGGCCGCTCAGCGCGCGGATACTGGACTGACAAAAATCGCTGAAGAAGTATTGTCCGTTGAGCACCGGTGAAAGTGCGCCACGATAGACGCGTCCCCCGGTCACCGAGCATCCCTCTGTCGAATTCGAGTAGGTGTGCACCGGCGGCAGATAGGCGAGGTTACAACCGTTTGTGTTGAAGGGGGCATCGCCCTCGAAACAGCGCCAGCCGAGATTGATGCCGCCGCTGGAGCCCGGCGGCAGGTAGTTGATTTCCTCGACGGCGTTCTGCCCCACATCGGCGACCCAGAGTGCGCCCGTATCGCGATCAAAACTGAAACGCCACGGGTTGCGTGCGCCCAGCGCGAAAATTTCATCACAGCCATCGCCGCCCACGCCATCGGTGAAGGCGTTGTCGGGAGGAATGCTGTAGCGGTTCTGCGCGCCGTCACCGACTGGCAGGCTGCAGTCCGGCCCGCTGCCGGGTGCCGGCGGGTTGTCCACATCGATGCGCAGCAGTTTGCCCAGCAGGTTGGTGGTTGTCTGTGCATTGTTTTGCGGATCGCCGCCACTGCCGCCATCCCCGGTGGCGATGTACAGGTAGCCCTGTGGACCGAAGTGCAGGTCGCCACCGTTGTGATTGGAGAACGGTTGTGCGAATTCCATGAGCACTTGTTCACTGTCGGGGTCGGCTATGTCGGCGTTGGCTGAAACGCTAAAGCGTGATATCCGCGAGCGGTCGGGGCCCGGGCCCGGGCCCGGGTCATAGGTGTAGTTCACATACAGGTAACCGTTACTGGCATAGTCGGGGTGGAAGGCCAGGCCAAGCAGGCCCATTTCACTGGCGCTGTCATCCACCTGCGCGGCGATATCGAGAAACGGCGTCGGCCGCACATTGCCGTCGCGCTCGGCGATGCGGATGCGTCCGGCGCGTTCGGCCACGAAGAGTCGGCTATCGCCGGCATGAGTGAGGACCACGGGCTGGTTCAGGCCGGTGGCGAAGCGCGTGGCTGTGAGTTCGCCGGCCGCGGGTTGCGGCGGTGCCGGTGGCGGCTCCAGGCCGTTTTCTACAGTTAGCGCGAATTCGGTAGTTGCAATGCCGTCGCCACGCAGATTGAGCGCGCCGTTGGTAGAGTTGCCTGCGACGTGCAGCGTGATGTCGGTACTGTAGTTGGGCGCAGTGTAGCGAAAAGCAAAGGTGGCGAGATCCCCGCTGAAAGGTTTCGGTGAGCTGTGCGTGAGCTCACCGTCCGCTTGTTGCAGGTCGCCATCGAAGGGCACCAGCGTGCCAATATCGTTGCTGACAGAAATATCGATCCCCGCGGTCACTCCGGGGCCGCCCAGTAGCACAACGTAGAACGCTCGCGTGGTGCCGGCGTCAATTCTCTGCGGCCCGACCACCCCGATGGTGGGTGCGGGCGCGCCGTCGGGGGCGTGACACACGCTGCAGTCGGCGCCCGCGTTGGCGGAGGGATCGCCGGAAAAGCCACTCCGCCCGAGCGCACTTGCGCCCGCGGTTGCGCTGGCGACCAGCAGCACGGCGCATAGCGACAGGCAGGCCAGCCCTCGCGCGGCCATGCCGGGTGCCAGGCGTGACAAGCGATTGCCGTTAGCGGGAGCTACTGTATCGGGGGCGTCAGGAGCGGTTGAGTGGTGCACGGAATGTGACCTCGTGATCAGGGTCTGTTTTCAGTATAACGGATTCGGGTGCGGGCGTGCTCAATCCCGCGTGACGCTCCGGCTCGACGTTCGCGGTATGGCGCATCCGGGGCTGACGAACGCCCGTCAAAGCCTTAAGCTGGTGCACTGGCGCAAGCAATTCCCGGGGGCGACGCACCGTGATAAAACGCATACTGGCGGCGGTCGCCGCGATCAGCATCCTGGTGGTTGGCGGCTTCTGGTGGCTCGCGGGGCTCTCGCCTGTGCAACTGCCCTCGGCGCTGGCACTGGGCACCGGCCTGGGGGCCAAGCTTGCCTGCTCCGGACGTTACCTGTCGGGCTTTGATCAACAGCGCATTGAAGACGATGTCGCCAGCTACTCGGCGTTGACACGTTCGCTCCGCTATCGCTCACTGCCAGACGGGGGCGTGAGTGCCAGCATGCTCGGGCGGGAATCCATAGCGCGCTACCGCCCCGGCCTGGGCTGTACCCTTGAATACGACGGTAGCAGCGCGCTCGATGGTGTGCGCATGCCCACGTCCCGCGCCGACTCCCCGGCGCTTTGGCCCCAGGGCGACAGCGCCGGGCCGCCCGACACAGCCATGCAGGGCCTTCTGGAAGAAATACTCACCGCCGATAATGCGGCAGGGCTGGATACACGCGCCCTGCTGGTGGCGCACCGGGGGCGCATTCTCGGCGAGGTTTACGCTGAAGGCATCGACGCCGATACACCGCTGCTCGGCTGGTCCATGGGCAAGAGCGTGGTAGCGATCATGCTGGGGCGTCTCGAGATGCTCGGCTTGCTGGATACGGCAGAGCGCGGCCTGTTTCCGGCATGGCGTGAGGACGAGCGAGCGCAGATTTCGCTGGAAAACATGCTGCAAATGACTTCCGGCTTGCGTTTTGAAGAAGACTATATTCCCGGCAGCGATTCGACCCGGATGTTGTTCGCGGCGCCCAGTGCCGCCAGCGTTGCGATGGGTTCTTCGGCAGAGCGCCCGCCGGGTACGCATTTTTATTACAGCTCCGGCACCACCAACCTGCTTTCGTTATTGGTGTTCGAGCGCGTTGGCGGTAGCGCGCAAGCACAGATCGATTTTTTCCACGATGAGATCGCGCGCCCCCTGGCGCTGCGCGGCACCATTCTGGAGCCGGATGCAAGCGGCGTCTTCGTCGGCAGCTCGTTTGTGTATGCACCGGCGCGCGATTGGGCGCGCTTCGGCCAGTTGCTGCTGGACGAGGGGCAGCTCAACGGTCGGCGGTTATTGGCTGCGGACTGGGTGGCGCGCGCCCGGCAGCCAAATACAAGTGACAATGATGGCCGTTACGGCTATCAGCTCTGGCTGAATGACGGGGGCAGTGAGCAATGGTGGCCTTCGCTCCCGCGCAGCGCATTCGCCATGCAGGGCAACCGCCGCCAAGTGGTGATGATATTGCCGGAGCAGAATGCGGTGATCGTGCGCCTCGGCTGGACGGCGGGCGACTATCCTGCGGATGAGAATTTTGCGCGGATCATTGCCGCTTTGGACAACTGATCTCCAATTTCAGGGAGGGGTCGCACAGTGACTACCGCGTCACGCTGGATCTTGTGGATGGGCCTGGTCGTGCTGGTGCTGTCCCTGTTGCTGTATTTTCTTTACCTGGAGATTCCCGATGAGCCGGAATTGACCGGTCGTTACACGCGGCATGCCATCACCTGGGATGGACACACGCGCAGCTATGGTGTTTACCTGCCGGGGGAAATTAACGCCGCCCCGGCGCTGGTGCTGGTATTCCACGGGTCTGGCGGTAGCGCTGCACACAGTCGCGCGATGTATGGCTATGCCTTTGAGCAGCTCGCCGACGAGCAGGGCTTTATCGTGCTCTATCCTGAGGGCTTTGAGGCGCATTACAACGGCTGCCGCAAAACCGGCCCGTATGCCGCGAACCGCTTGCAGATCGACGACGTGGGTTTCATGCGCGCGCTGGTGGCTCATTATGTCGAAAAACGGCAGGTGAACCCGCGCAGGGTGTTTGCGACGGGGGTGTCCAATGGTGGCCAGATGGCTTTGCGGCTCGCGCTCGAGGCGCCTGACCTGGTGGCCGCGGTGGCGCCGGTCGCGACCAGCCTGCCGACGCCGGACAACATGGATTGCGCTGCCAGCGGCGAGCCCGTCGCCTTTATGTTGATGAACGGCACCGATGATCCCATGAACCCGTACAACGGCGGCGAGGTGGCGCTCTACGGGTTGTTGGGAAGTCGCGGTAATGTGGTGTCTTCGCGCGAAACAGTGGAATACTTCGCTCGCCTGGCGGGCTATAGTGAGGCACCTGTGAGCAGCCTGCTCCCGGATCGTGAAACGGGCGATGGCAGTAGCGTGGAGATAACGCTCTGGAGCGAGCCGCAGCGCGTGCCGGTGGTGCTGTACACCGTGTACGGCGGAGGCCACAGCGCGCCGCACCCGCAACTGCGACTGCCGCGCCTGCTCGGCGGCAGCAACCGCGACATTGTTGCCGCCGACGAGATGTGGGGATTTTTCCAGTCTGCGATCATCGCCCCGGGAAAGTAACAGGCCGGCCGCACCCGCGGCGTGGCAAGCCCAGCGGTTATAACGACAGTACGGTGCGAATGCCGCGTCCGGCTTTGAGGTCATCGAAAGCCTCGTTAATTTCCTCGATGGGGCGACGGTTGGTCACCATGTTTTCCAGGTCGATTCGCTTGCTCTGCCAGAGGCCCGCGAGTCGCGGTATTTCGTGCAGCGAGTTACAGCTACCCATCAGGCATCCCAACAGCTTTTTCTCGAAACTGGAAAACATCACGAAGGGGTTGATCTCGATGCCCTGGTCGAGCGGCGGCGCGCCGACACAGACCGTTGCTCCCCCCGGGCGAATGAGGTTGATCGCCTCCTCGGTGAGTCGCGCGATCCCTGCGGTTTCAAACGCGTAGTCCATGCCGATACCGTGGGTGAGCTGCTGGCAACGCTCCAGGACGTTTTCATTCAGCGGGTCGATGACGTGCGTGGCACCGAACAGCTTGGCCAGTTCACGGCGTTCGGCCAGTGGGTCGGAGGCGAGGATCACCGATGCGCCGGCCAGCCTTGCCCCCTGCACCGCGGCAACGCCGACTCCCCCCAGGCCCATTATGATTACTGTCGCCCCGGTTTCCACCTCTGCGGTATTGATCACGGCACCGGTGCCGGTCTGCAGTGCACAGCCCATCAGGCAGGCGAGATCCAGCGGGATATCGTCGGAGATTTTCACCGCGCCGTTTTCCGGCGACACGACATGTTCAGCGAATGCACCAACGCCAAGGCCCTTGTAGATTGGCGCGCCATTGCGCGCCAGGCTGGTGTTGCCGTCCGCCAGGGCATAGGTCCCAATGACCGTGTTGTTGGCGCATAGCTGGCCCTGGTTGCGCAGGCAGAAGTAACAGCTGCCGCAGGGCGGCACCGGCGTGAGTACCACGTGGTCGCCGGGCGCCAGCCGGGTGACACCGGGGCCCACCGACTCCACCACGCCAGCCGCCTCGTGCCCAAGAACGGTGGGCCCGTAGGTGGGCAGTTCGCCGTCGAGCACATGCAGGTCAGAGTGACACACGCTGCAAAAATGAACCCTGACTTTCACCTCGCCCGCACGCGGCTCGATGATGTCGACATCATCGAGTATCTCGATGGGTTTGCCGACTTCCTGCATGACTGCTGCTTTCATTCTGTTCTCCTGAGTAGACATCGACGCGAGTGGTGTGGCCCTGCTTGAGGCGCCGTGTTTCCCCCGCGTCTATTGAGCTTCCTTTGGCCGGCACAGATAGTGTTGCCGACGGCGGCGCGTGTCAAATAATGCGAGGCTGTGAATGACAGAAAAGGTAGTGCTTGCTGCCGGTTACTCATCCGGTATCGATCGCGCGCTGGCGCGCGAAAGCGTGGCGAGCTGCGGGTCGGTCTTCTAGCGCGCCGTTTCGGCTTGAACACCCCGCGCTGAATAGTCTCCGGCGTTGACCCACGCCGCGCTTTCCCGCACATTAGTCTGCCCCCGTTCAGGAGCAGGCGCATATGATCACCGTTCATCACCTCGGCGTTTCGCAGTCCGACCGCGTTGTCTGGCTGTTGGAAGAACTCGGGATTCCCTACGAACTGAAGTGGTATGACCGCGGTGAGGATTTTCTCGCGCCGCCGGAGTACCGTGCCCTGCACCCTGTCGGCACAGCGCCGATTATCACCGATGGTGAGCTGGTAATGGCGGAATCGACGGCCATCGTGGAGTACATTTCCCAGCGCCACGGCGGAGGCCGCCTGTCGGTGCCCGTGGCGGATGAGAATTATCCCCACTACCTGTTCTGGATGCAGTTCAACAATAATCTGCAGTCTGTGCTGTTCATCAAGGTTGCCGTGCAGTCCACCGGTGTCGACCTGGATGATGACAACCTGATGATGACTACCACGCGGCGCCGGGAGGATGGCATCTACCGCGCGCTGGAAGAACGCCTTGCCGAGTCGCCGTACCTGGGCGGCCCGGAATTCTCGTGCGCGGATATCATGTCGGCCTTCAATCTTACCTCTCTCGCCATGCTCGGCGCGCGGGCGATAGATGACAGCCTGCCGAATACGCTCGCCTATGTGGAACGGGTGACCGCTCGGCCCGCCTACCAGAAGGCCATGGAAATTGCCGGGCCGGCCGCGCAGCGGCCGGACGCCTGAGTCCCGTTGCAACCGTCGGACAATACCGGCAAGAGCAGGCCCTGACATGGAAAGCACCACCGTACGCGACGACCTGGCCCTGGTACGTACCCGGCTCGCGAACGAAAGAACCTTCCTTGCCTACCTGCGCACGGCACTGGCCCTGTTTGCCGGGGCCGCTGTTCTGTTGCAGTTTTTTCAGGCAGCGTATGCGCCAATGCTGGCCTGGTTGCTGGTGGGCGGTGGCGTCCTGGCCCTGTCAGTGGGTATATTCCGTTGCCTCAGGGTGAGTAGGCGCCTGGCTTCGCGGCGCGCAGACCAGTGAGCTGCCGCCAGCTTCCCACGCTGAACCTCGTGGGGAGAGTGTGGGCTGGAGATGTTGCACGGGCATTACCCCCGGCGCAACGTTACGCGCAGCGGCCACTCTGCTAGAGTGTGAAGACAATTTCAGGAGCGCCCTAAACAAGTCCGCCGCTATGACGAAACTTGCGCAACCCGACAGGACACAACTCGAAGGCTGGCTGACAAGCAGTCACATCGATCATTACCTGTGCGGTGAGTGTGAGGGCCTGCATGTGCGCTCGCTGCAGGAGCTCGAAGGCGTGGTGAACAGCCGGGTTTTCGTGCAGCAGACACACCTGTTGTGCAGCACGGAACTGGAGATTCGCCCGATGGCGGTATTGCCGCTTGCGTCGGACCTCGGGCGGATCAATATGGACTATCCCACGCTCAAGGTGTTTCTGGATATTGTCGACGATGAAACACCGCAGCTAGTAGTGGCAGCGAACATGCTGGCATCGGCGGGTATTGATGAGCGACAATTCGCCGCGTTCATGCTCGACGTGATCGACGGCACACGCTTGCTTGCCGACGAGTGTCTGCAGCTGGATTATCTGTTCGCGCAGGCGGGAAACCCGCGCGCGCAGGGTAGCCGCTCGGTACACTGACAGACGCAACCCGAGGCGGAAAAAGGTCGCCAGGTGCATTGCCGGTGACATGCCGGGCATTGACATGTGCGCTGACAAGACTAGGCTTAGGTGTCGCGCCGTGCTCCTCGCTCTCGTCAGAGGGTGGTGGGTTCGTGTTGCCCGTGTAGAAATTTCTCCCAACTTACAGCCAGGAAACAGGATATGAGCACACAAAAACTTATCGGCGCAGCCGCCGCCATGATGCTGGTTTTCACTTTGACCGGATGTAGCGAAGAAGAGATGGATCAGTCTGTCGATAATGTCGCTGCCGAAACCGAGGACATGGCCGAAAGTGCCGAGCGTGCCATGGACGATGCCGCTGATGCCACCAAGGAAACCTGGAGCGAGACCAAGCAGAAAGCCGGAGAAATGGCAGACGATGCCGCCGCTGCCGGCAAGGGCGCCTGGGAATCCACCAAGGAAGCTGCCGGTGACGCCGCGGATTCTGTCAAGGGTGCTGCAGACGATGCCATGGATTCCGCCAAGGACGCAGCAGATGAGGCCGGGGATGCGGCTGATGATGCGATGGATTCCGCCGGGGATGCTGCCGATGATGCGATGGACTCCGCCGGGGATGCGGCGGACGATGTGGCTGATAAAGCAGACAAGGCCATGAACGGTTAATGTCCCTCGGACAGCCCGGCCTGGTTTTTAACCAGGCCGGGCTGCCTTCACCGCCATAGCCCAGCCATACAAGATTTGCCGCCCGCTAGAAGCGGTGTCGGCACAAGACATGTGGGGATTGACTGGCAGCGTTGTTGCTATATAATCCGTGGTCGCTTGATAGCTTCTGCATTTATGTTCTTCACTGACGTTCAGCTTCACCGATCCTCTTCCTGATTTTCATGAATACTGACCGCGCTCAAGCGGGTGTCCCTCCGGGGAACTAATACTTATTTCATAGGAAAGATCGATGTCTACAGTAACAGGCAAAGTCAAGTGGTTTAACGAGAGCAAGGGTTTCGGATTTATCGAGCAGGAATCCGGTCCGGACGTATTTGCACATTTCAGTGCAATCAATGGTGGCGGTTTCAAGACCCTGGTCGAAGGCCAGAGTGTTGAGTTCACTGTCACCGCCGGCCAGAAAGGCCCTCAAGCGGAAAATATCACCGTTATCTCTTGATAGCGCCCTGATAGTACAGATACAGGCGGTCCAACCAGACCGCCTTTTTTTTACCCTCGATTCAGGAAAACGCCCATGAGCCTACCAATTGGCGACAACATCGTCGCCACCATCCACTACAAACTCACCGATAACGCCGGCGAAGTGCTGGATACCTCGGAAGGCGCGGAACCCCTCAGCTACCTGCACGGCGCAGGCAATCTGATTCCCGGCCTGGAGCAGGCGCTGGCGGGCAAGACGACAGGTGCTTCCCTTGAAGTTCAGGTAGCCCCCTCCGAGGCCTATGGTGAAGTCCAGCCCGAGTTGATCGAGACCGTGCCGCGCACCGCATTTGAAGGTGTGGAGTCGATTGAGCCCGGTATGGCCTTTGAAGCCCGCAGTGCCGATGGGCAGGCGCGTCGCATTGTTGTGACCGGCGTTGAGGAAGATGAAGTCACGGTCGACGGCAATCACCCGCTGGCGGGCGTCGAACTCAACTTCGACGTGACGGTTGTCGACGTGCGCGAAGCCAGTGAAGAAGAAATCAATCACGGCCACGTGCACTGACTGCGCAGTCCATCGCCCGGTTTATCGCCCGGCCTATTGCGACAACCGCGCCCGCGGCATCGCATCAGGCCTCGCGGCAGAACCGGGCGATGCTCGCCGCGGTTTCGCGGCTGACATCCGGGCAGGCAACCGCGAATATCTCCGTGCCGTGGATTGTGCCCATCACCTGTCTGCAGCTCGCCTGCACGCCTGCGCGCAATAGCAGGCGATAAAACTCGATGCCTTCATCGCGTAGCGGGTCGCACTCGTTGACGCTGATCACCGCCGGGGGAAGCCCCTGCACATCCTCTTCGCTGGCAAACGCCGGCCATGCCAGCGGGTTTTTTGCGTTGAATGCCTCGATACCGTAGGCCATGGCGCCACGGTTGTTGTGCAAATCCAGCAGCAGGCCATTGTTCTCAACGGATGATGGATACCTTTCCTGGGGCCACTGCCCGGCAATGTACGGGCACAGGGCATACAGGCCACGGATCAGGCCGATGTCGCCGTCCTGTTTCAGTTTCAGGCTGCTGGCGATCGTCAGGTTGCCGCCGCCGCTTTCTCCGGCGATGATCACGTGTTGCCGGTCAATATTCAGCGCATCGGCGTTGTCGATCACCCATTTCAGCCCGGACACACAATCGTTGAGTCCGGCCGGGAAAGGCTCTACCTCCTCAGCAGAAGAGGGCGTCAGGCAGTTGCGAAAGTCCACCATGGCCACGGCAACACCTTGCGCCGCGATGATCTTGCCCCAGGCCCGATACATGCCTTGAAAGCAGGACATGGCCTGCATGCCGCCACCATGAATGTAGTAGACACAGGGCAGCGTGACATCACCTTCGGGGCGAATGTACTGCAGCTTTATCCTGTTGCCGTCCGGCTGCGAGACGAATTCATGGGTGGTGATGACAAGGCCCTTTGACGGCGCGGTATCCTCGTTGTCGATCAGGTCGAACATGCCCTCCATCTGCTTGCGCATTTCCAGCGCTTCGGGCGTATTGACCTCGGCGAGCATCTGCTCGCGGGATTCCACGTTTTCGGCTGCGCCAAGTGCGGGCAAATCCCCCATCACGGCTTTGATGCGCGGATCGATACGCGGGTCGTCGTTAA
>CAZFJQ010000012.1:0-72285 GCA_964519755.1 uncultured Halioglobus sp. | reverse complement strand
TCGGTGGGCCCTTGCCGCCTCATGCGTTCTCCCTGGCAAATATTCAAACTGGGCCACTACCGAGCGTCATCGCGCAGTGTGCGCTGCGGGATGAAGCTGGTACCATAGCCGGTTTGGCAAGCATCCCTCTTTTGTGCGTGACCTGAATTGATCACCGAACATCCCATGACTGCCCTGGAGCGGCGCTCCGTCGCTTCGCTGGCGCTGTTGTACGCCTTTCGTATGCTCGGTTTATTCATGGTGCTGCCGCTATTGGCGCTGTATGCGGGCGACATGCCCGGTGCAACGACAGCGCTGATCGGTCTGGCCCTGGGCATCTATGGCCTCACCCAGGCGGCCTTGCAGATTCCCTTCGGCTGGCTTTCGGATCGAATCGGGCGCAAACCGGTCATCATCGGGGGGTTGTTGGTGTTTGCGCTCGGCAGTATCGTCGCCGCGCTTGCTGAAAGCGTCTGGGGGATTATTCTCGGGCGCACCCTGCAGGGTGCGGGTGCGATCGCCAGTACTGTCATGGCGCTGGTGGCGGACCTCACGAGTCCTGCGCAGCGCACCAAAGCCATGGCACTGGTCGGCATAAGCATCGGCTTGTCCTTCGCGATAGCCCTGGTGTTGGGCCCGCTGGTGGCGTCCTTCGGCGGCTTGTCCGCCGTTTTCTGGTTTACCACGCTGCTCGCCGGTATCGGTATCGCGGTAGTTCTCTTTCTTGTACCGACTCCGGGGCCGAATGTGCCCGAACAGCAGGAACCGGGGCTGGACGCGGGCATGCTCCGGAGAAGCGTGTTTGATGGCACCCTCGCACGGCTCAATTTTGGCGTGTTCTGCCTGCATTTCACGCTGATGGCGGCATTCCTGCTCATACCGGCATGGCTGGAGCAGGGGGCCGGCGTGAGTCGGGAGAGCCACTGGATGGTGTACCTGCCAGTCTTGTTTCTGTCGCTGGTTGGCATGGTGCCCCTGATGAGTTTTGCGGAACGTGGCGGCAGGCCGCGAGCGGCATTTCTGATCGGGATCGCGGTGCTGCTGGTGGCCGTGGGTTCGATGGGTATAGTGCATGTCGGTGTCGCGTTCTACGTCGGGCTCTGGCTGTTCTTTGTCGGCTTTAATTATCTGGAGGCGACGCTGCCATCGCTGGTCAGTAAAACGGCGTTAGCCGACAGCAAGGGCACTGCGATGGGTGTGTATTCCACCTGCCAGTTTCTCGGCGCTTTCGCCGGTGGAGCGGCCGGCGGCTGGCTGTTGCAGCACCTGGGCGAGGCCGCGCTGGTGCTGGTGTGCTGCCTGCTGGTGGCTGCCTGGGGTCTGTCGGTGGTTCTCGCGCCCGGTCCGGCCAGGGAAGTACCCTCGAGCCCCTGGTGAAACAGGCCCGCGCGGCCGCATCGGAATGACTTTGGCCTGCCCCGTTGTCGCATTTGCACAAGAGCATTGCTATAGTCCGTGGTCCGGTCAGGGATCGGGTTTTCGCTACCCTTATGAGGAGTTTTTATGGCATCGCGGGGTGTAAACAAGGTGATTCTGGTTGGCAATCTCGGGAACGATCCCGAGACCCGTTTTTTCCCCGATGGTGGCGCAGTGACCAATGCCAGCCTGGCTACCAGCGAAGTCTGGCGGGACAAGCAGTCCGGTGAACAGAAGGAACGCACCGAGTGGCACCGCGTTGTATTTCGTGACCGCGGCAATTACAGGTTGGGGCAGATAGCGGGCGAATACCTCAAGAAGGGCTCAAAGGTTTTCGTGGAAGGCAGGCTCCAGACACGTAAGTGGCAGGGGCAGGATGGCCAGGACCGATACACCACGGAAATTCTCGTCGACGAGATGCAGATGCTCGACAGCCGTGGCGCGGGCAAGAATCAGGGCGGAAACGATCCGTACCCGGAGAATCAACAGGCTGCTTCTTCCTCCGGGCCCTCCGGGTCCGCCGGGGGCGGCGGCAACAATGCACCACCCCCCGGGGATTTCGGTAACTTCGACGATGACATCCCATTCTGAGCGGGGTCGGGTTGACCGGTGTATCCGCTGAAAATCGGGTGTTGGGGCGACATTGGTGAGAGTGTTACTGCTGGGGTCCGATACGCCACTGGGAAAAGCGCTGGAGATGCGTCAGGCGCGACTCCAGAGACACGAACTTGTGGCGCTCAGCCGCTCTGCCTGTCGCTGGAAGAGTGAACGTCAGGCAAAAAAAAGCGTGGTCCGGGCCAAGTGCGACGTTGTACTGGATGTGCGTATAGAAGCGGCTGGCGACGGCGGCATGCAGATACAGGAACTCGACCTGAAGCGCTGCCACTGGGTCGCAAAGGCCTGTCAGAGGGCCGGAGGCGTATATTTCTATATATCCAGCTCGCGGGTATTTTCCGGCCATTTGGGTCGCCCCTACCACGAGGCGGATCTACCGGACAACGAAGAGTCCGTCGCTCAGTTGCTGCGCAAGGCCGAGGAAGTCGTAGCCCAGACCTGCGAGCGCAGTATCATACTCCGCCTGGGCCCGATATTTTCTTATGAGGGCGCGAATCTCATTTCCCAGATGCTGGGCCCCTTGCGTGACGGCGACAGCTTGATCCTGGACGACAACCTGCGCGGTTGTCCGGTTGCAGCAGAGGACGGCGCGCGCGTGGTTATGGCCCTGCTGGATCAGTTGAGCACGGGCATTGAGCCCTGGGGCATTTTTCATTATGGCAGCTCGGACACCGCCACCTATTATGAGTTCGCGGAGGCCCTGCTGGCGTCCGCATCACAGTTTTTTGAGTTCAGTGCTTCGGCTGTGCAACTGGAGCGCGAGCCGGAGGGCTTACGGCCGCTGAACCGTACGCTCGATTGCAGCAAAATCCTGAATACTTTCGCGGTGCGCCAGGTACCCTGGCGCAGCGCCGTGAGCGATATGGTCAAAGAATATTACCAGCGGGAGCAGGGAGGAGAAGGCTGAATGGTCAAAGCGGATGCGCACACTTTCCGGCCACTCAAGCTGGCGGTGATGACGGTCTCGGATACACGCACTGCCGAAACCGATACATCGGGCCAGTTTCTTGTGGCCTGCCTGGAAGAGGCCGGCCACCAGCTCGGTGACAAAGCAATAGTCAGGGACGATGTGTACCAGATTCGCGCGGCACTTTCTGCGTGGATTGCCGACCCCGGAATCAATGCCGTACTGGTGACGGGGGGTACTGGATTTTCCGGCAGGGACAGCACGCCTGAAGCGGTGCGTCCATTGTTCGACAAAGACATAGACGGTTTTGGCGAGGTGTTCCGGGCACTCTCCTTCGAGGAAATCGGCTCGTCCACAATACAGTCGCGAGCACTCGCGGGGTTTGCCAACAACACCGTGATTTTCTGCATGCCGGGCTCGACCGGCGCATGCAGGACGGCCTGGCACGGCCTTATCCTCGAGCAGCTTGATAGCCGCCATACGCCCTGCAACTTTGTGGGTGTGCTGTCGCTGCGGGAAAGCGAGTCTTGAGCGCTGCGCTGGAGCTCGATGTTGCCCTGGAGCGCATACTGGCCACGGCCATACCGGGCGAGGGTTCGACCACGGTCGCTCTCACGCAGGCCCTTGGCCGGGTGCTTGCCCGCGACGTCGTGTCTCCTATCGATGTGCCCGGCTTCGACAACAGCGCAATGGATGGCTACGCGCTGCGGGCGGTAGATGCAGACAAACCGCTCACAGTCACCCAGCGGGTAGCGGCAGGCGCAGTCGGCGTGGCGGTAGCCCCGGGCACGGCCGCGCGGATTTTTACCGGTGCGCCAATGCCACCGGGTGCGGATTCGGTCGCGATACAGGAAAACTGCCAGCTTGAAGCCGACGAACTGATCGTGAACGGCAGCGTACGCGCCGGTGATAACGTGCGCCCGCGCGCTCAGGACATCAGGACGGGCGAGACGGTACTGGCCGCGGGCCGCCGCCTGCGACCGCAGGATATCGGCTTGCTGGCATCTGTCGGCCTCTCGCAGGTTGAGGTCCGGCGCGCTTTGCGCGTCGCTATCCTGTCAACGGGCGACGAACTGGTGGAGCCCGGCAGCGGGGAGCCCGGTGTTGGCCAGCTCTATAATTCCAACCGCTTTACCCTTGCAGCCCTGCTGCAGGGTTTGGGTATGTCGGTGATAGATGGCGGTATCGTGCCCGATGATCCGGATGCGACGGCCAATGCGCTCCGTGATGCGGCGGCGCGCTCCGACTGTGTGATCAGTTCGGGCGGTGTGTCGGTCGGTGAGGAAGACCATGTGCGCGCGCAGGTAGCGTGTCTCGGTCATCTGGATGTGTGGAAGCTCGCGATAAAGCCGGGCAAGCCGCTCGCGTTTGGCCGCATATTCACTACCCCGTTTATCGGTCTGCCGGGTAACCCCACCTCTGTTTTTGTTACCTTCTGCCTGGTCGCAAGGCCCTTCCTGCTGAAGTTGCAGGGCGTTAGCGAGCCGCAATCGCCACGGCTGTGTGCCCGCGCAGACTTCACGGTTGAGCGTGCTGCCAGCCGCAGGGATTACCTGCGGGTCACGCTGGAAAATGACTCTCAAGGCCTGCTCGCCAGGCGTTTCCCCAACCAGAGCTCAGGAGTACTCAGCTCTGTCAGCGGGAGCAACGCGCTTGCGGTGGTGCCGATTGGCGCCACTGTCGCACCGGGTGACTGGGTCGAGGTGGTGCCGCTGGATTTACTGGTGTGTTAAGCAACAGCCAGCTTTTAGCCCGCGAATTTCTGAAAGACCAGTGAGGCGTTGGTGCCGCCAAAGCCGAAACTGTTTGTCATTACCCGTTGCAGACTGGCGTTGTCTACCCGTTCCCTTACGATGGGCAAATCCGCGGCCTGATCATCGAGCTCCTCGATGTTGGCAGAGGCGGCTACAAACCCCCTTTGCTGCATGAGCAGGCTGTAGATGGCTTCCTGTACGCCTGCCGCTCCGAGTGAGTGTCCCGACAACGATTTGGTCGAACTCACCAGCGGTATCGCGTCGCGATCGCGGTAGGCTTCACGTACCGCTTTCAGTTCCTGCATATCGCCCGCGGGCGTGCTGGTACCGTGAGCATTGATGTAATCGACGGCTCCGTCTACCGTGGAGAGTGCCTGTCGCATGCACCTCACCGCCCCTTCGCCGGAAGGGGCGACCATATCGTGGCCGTCGGAGGTGGCGCCGTAACCCACCAGTTCAGCGTAGATTTTTGCGCCGCGCGCGAGGGCGTGTTCCAGCTCCTCGACCACCAGCATGCCGCCACCACCTGCGATGACGAAGCCGTCGCGATGCTTGTCGTAGGCGCGTGAAGCGCGTTCCGGGGTAGCGTTGAAATCTGTAGACAGTGCTCCCATCGCATCAAACAGGCAGCTCAGCGACCAGTGCAGCTCCTCGCCACCGCCGGCGAACACGAGATCCTGTTTGCCGAGCTGAATCTGCTCCATGGCGCTGCCGATGCAGTGTGCGCTGGTGGAGCAGGCCGAGGAAATAGAATAGTTGACGCCCTTGATGTGAAAAGGGGTCGCCAGGCATGCAGAAACGGTGCTGCCCATCGTCTGGGTGACTCGATAGGGGCCCACGCGTCGCAACCCGCGCTCACGCATGATGTCGGAGGCCTCGGTCTGGCTTGCAGACGAGGCGCCACCGGAGCCGGCGATGATGCCGGTGCGTTCATTGGACACGTCCTGGTCTTCCAGGCCTGCGTCCTCGATCGCCTGCTGCATGGCGATGTAGGCGTACGCCGCCGCATCGCCCATGAAACGCAATTGCTTGCGATCAATGTATTCCGAGGTGTCAATCTCCGGTGCCCCCGCAATGTGCGAGCGCATACCGATGTCTACTTGCTCTTGTCTTGTGCGAATGCCGGACCGGCCCTCGTACAGTGCGGTGCTAACCGAGTCGGCATCGTTGCCGAGGCAGGAGACGATGCCCAGCCCGGTTATTACGACTCTTCTACTCATGGTTTTAGAATGACTCCGGTGTTGTGAACAGGCCAACGCGCAGATCTTTTGCAGTGTAGATGTCTTTACCGTCAACCGACAGCCCGCCCTCGGCGATACCCATAACCAGCTTTCTCTCGATAACCCGTTTGATATTGATGGTATAGACCACTTTGGAGGCCTCGGGCAGAACCTGCCCGCTGAATTTGACCTCGCCGCAGCCGAGCGCCCGCCCGCGACCGGGATTTCCTCGCCAGCCAAGAAAGAAGCCGACCAGCTGCCACATGGCGTCGAGGCCAAGGCAGCCAGGCATCACCGGATCGCCGGGAAAGTGGCAGGCAAAAAACCAGAGGTCGGGATGAATGTCGAGCTCTGCAATGATTTCACCCTTGCCGTAGCTGCCCCCCTCGGAGCTGATATGCGCGATGCGATCAATCATCAGCATCTTGTCGGTGGGAAGCTGCGCGTTGCCCGGCCCGAAGAGAGCGCCGTCTCCGCAGGCCATGAGATCGTCTTTCGAGTAAGCATGTTTGGCAGTCATGGGGTGTGGTCACTCCTGCATTGCGATTCTGCCGAAAAGTGCCCGCTATTCTACCCGATCTGTGGCAGTGAGGCAGTGTGGGAAAACGGCGGGAAGTCTGCTAGTGGAGAGGCTTATGGCAACAGCCGGCGGCCCGGTAGCAAAAAAAACAGGCTTCCGCTAGTATGTCGCACGGTTGCAAAAAAACTCAAATATACCGTATAGAATCTACCAGGTCCTGGTACGTTTGCCTGCAGATAGGGGAACCAAATGTTAATACCCGTACTACTTTCCGGCGGCGTCGGCAGCAGGCTGTGGCCCGTGTCCCGGGAGTCTCATCCGAAACAGTTTTTGCCGCTCGCGGGTGAACTCACCATGTTGCAGGAAACCCTGCAGCGCACGTCCGGGCTCGAGGCTGCTGGCCCGCTCGTGGTATGCAATGAAGAACATCGTTTCATGGTGGCGGAGCAGTTGCGGCAGATGGAGATTACTGCCAGTGGCCTCATTCTTGAACCGGCCGGGCGTAACACTGCGCCCGCGGTGGCCCTGGCTGCCCTGCAGGCATTGAAAACCGATCCCGATGCGCTGCTGCTGGTGCTGCCGGCGGACCACCTGATACAGAACGTAGAGGCGTTCACCGCCGCCATAGCCAGGGCATTGCCGCTGGCCAGGGCAGGCCGTCTGATGACCTTTGGTGTCGTGCCGACGAGCCCAGAGACAGGCTACGGCTATATCCAGTGCGGAGATTCTACCGGCGAGGAAGGGCTGTTTGCGCTCAATCGTTTCGTGGAGAAGCCCGACACCACCACCGCTGAGCAATATTTGCAGTCTGGCGATTACCTGTGGAACAGCGGTATGTTTCTGTTGAGTGCAGAGGCGTACCTGGCCGAGCTTGAGAAACACGCGCCGCAAATACTGGCCCAGTGTCGGGAGTCGATGGACGCATCGAGCAGTGACCTCGATTTCGTGCGTCCCGATGCAGAAATTTTCGCCCTGTGCCCCTCTGACAGCATTGATTACGCGGTCATGGAGAAAACCGACCGCGGGGGAGTTGTGGCGCTTGACTGTGGCTGGAGCGATGTGGGTGCCTGGTCTGCGCTCTGGGAGACCAGCGCGCGCGATGAGAATAGCAACGTCTGCAAGGGCGATGTCATGTTGCACAACTGCAGTGGTAGTTATGTGCGCAGCGACTCCCGCCTGGTGGCTGCTACAGGCGTCAACAACCTCGTGATTGTGGAGACAGCGGATGCAGTGCTGGTCGCCGACCGCGATCAGGTGCAGGATGTGAAACAGATCGTCAATAAGCTCAAGGAGCAGGCGCGCAGCGAGGCTTCACTGCATCGACGTGTTTACCGACCCTGGGGCTCTTACGAATCATTGGTCAGTGCAGACCGCTTTCAGGTGAAGCGCATCGTGGTCAATCCCGGCGCATCCCTTTCCCTGCAGATGCACCATCACCGTGCAGAGCACTGGATCGTTGTGCAAGGCACGGCCGAGGTCACCTGTAATGACAAGGTGTTCATGCTCGCTGAAGACGAGTCGACCTATATTCCACTGGGCCATAAGCACCGTTTGGCGAATCCCGGTCACATACTGCTGGAGATTATTGAAGTCCAGTCGGGGAGCTATCTCGGCGAGGATGACATCGTACGCTTTGAGGACGTTTACGGCCGCAGTCAATAACGACCGTGACGAAGGAGACAGAAAGAATTGATTAAAAAATGCCTTTTCCCGGTGGCCGGCTATGGAACCCGGTTCCTGCCCGCCACCAAAAGTATGCCGAAAGAGATGCTGCCGGTCGTCAACAAGCCTCTGGTTCAGTATGGCGTTGAGGAGGCCATCGAAGCGGGCATGACCACCTGTGCGATGGTCACAGGACGCGGCAAGCGCATTATCACCGATCACTTTGATATCAGTTATGAACTGGAGCACCAGATATCGGGCAGTGGCAAGGAAGCGTACCTCTCGAGTATTCGCTCGGTGCTGGACAAGGCTGTTTTCACCACGGTTCGGCAGCGGGAGATGAAAGGTCTCGGGCACGCCATTCTCACTGGCGAGCCCCTGATAGGTAACGAGCCTTTTGGTGTTCTGTTGTCCGACGATTTGTGTATCAATGACGGGCCGGGCGTGCTGGGCCAGATGGCAGAGCTGTTCAAGCAGTTTCGCTGCTCCATCGTGGCGATTCAGGAAGTACCCATGGAAGAGACACACAAGTATGGCGTTATTCGCGGTGAAAGCCTCAAGGAGGACGTGTTCCGCATACAGGAGATGGTAGAGAAACCGGATCCGAAAGACGCCCCATCCAACCTGGCGATTATTGGTCGCTACATACTGACGCCGGACATTTTCGACATCCTGCGTGAAACCAAACCCGGTGCCAATGGTGAGGTTCAGTTGACCGACGCACTGCAAACGCAGGCGAACCAGGGGTGTGTGATGGCCTACCGGTTCAAAGGTCGTCGCTTCGATTGTGGCAGCGTGCCCGGCTTTGTCGAGGCCACCAACTTTATCTACGATCACTACTACCTTCAAAACTGAGTAATCCGACTGTGCAAGAAATTAGCTGCTTCAAGGCCTACGATGTGCGAGGGCGTGTGCCCGACCAACTCAATGAAGATATAGCGCGGCGCATAGGGCGCGCCTATGCCGAGGTTGTGAAACCTCGCCAGGTGGTGGTGGGTCACGATATCAGGCTCAGCAGTGCTGCAATACTAGGTGCTTTGACCAGCGGCCTGCTGGAACAGGGAGTGGATGTCTACGACATAGGCCTGTGTGGTACCGAGGAGATTTACTTCGCCACGTCCCACGCCGGCATGGATGGCGGCATCGTGGTGACAGCGAGCCATAATCCCAAAGACTATAACGGCATGAAGTTTGTGCGCGAGGAATCGCGGCCTATTTCTGGTGATACAGGGCTTTTCGATATCAAAAAGCTGGCAGAGGAGGACAATTTCACGCCGGCGGCGTCGCCCGGGCAGTTGCACAAGCTGGATACCAGCGAAGCCTACGTCGAACATTTGTTGTCCTACGTGGATCTCGCCCAGCTAAAACCCTTGAAAATCGTGGTGGATGCCGGAAATGGCGGCGCCGGTCGGGTGGTGGACCTGCTGGAAAGGCATCTGCCTTTCGAGTTCATCAAGTTGCGGCACGAGGCAGATGGCAACTTCCCGAATGGTGTGCCCAACCCGCTACTGCCCGAAAACCGGCAGGCGGCAATTGATGCAGTCAGGGCGCACAATGCCGATCTGGGCATTGGCTGGGACGGCGATTTTGATCGCTGCTTCTTCTTCGACGAACTGGGCGACTTCGTGGAAGGTTATTACGTGGTTGGCTTGCTGGCCGAGGCATTCCTGATGCAGCAGGGGCCCGACCGTATTGTTCACGACCCCCGACTCACCTGGAATACGGTTGCCATTATTGAAGCGCTTGGTGGTGAAGCGGTGCAATGTAAAACCGGGCACGCGTTCATAAAAGAACGTATGCGACTGGAAAATGCCGTGTATGGCGGGGAAATGAGTGCGCACCATTACTTCCGCGATTTTGCTTTTTGCGACAGCGGTATGATCCCCTGGTTGCTGGTAACGGGGCTGATCAGCGCTCGCGGGGTCTCGCTATCCAGTATGATTGCCGAGCGTATGGCGGCGTTTCCCTGCAGTGGCGAGATCAATCGCACAATCGCTGATCCGGCGACGGTGCTGGAGGCCGCTGAAGCGCGCTATGCGGACTCGGCCGAGTCGATCGAGCACATTGACGGCCTCAGCATGTCACTGGGCGATTGGCGTTTCAATCTGCGCATGTCCAATACCGAGCCGGTGGTTCGCCTGAACGTGGAGAGTCGCGGTAGCCGGGAATTGATGGAGGCGAAAACTGCCGAGCTACTGGCGCTTATTGATGCGCACGGGGCGTCTGACTAGCCCGCCTGATCACGCCAGGCCGAAAGGTGCCGCTGTGTTGCCGCATCCAATCCCGCCGCGTTCGCGTCACCCTGCATGCGGTTGAGTATGTCTTCGCCGATCTCCTTGCCCAGTTCCACGCCCCATTGATCAAATGCGTTGATGCCCCATAGCTGGGCGCTACAGAATGTGCGGTGCTCGTACAACGCGAGCAGTGCGCCCAGTGTTTCCGGGTTGAGGGCGGGCATGCTGATGATGCTGCTCGGCCGGTTGCCCGGCATCACCAGGTGTGGCGCGAGTTCAGCCGCGGATTCCTCGCTGAGGCCACGCTGAAGCAGCGACTCCCGCGCCGATTCAAGCGGGCGTCCTACCATCAGGGCTCGACTCTGGGCCAGGCAATTGGCAACCAGCCTGGCGTGTTGTTGCGGCGCGCCGGTGTGTGTGCTGAGCGGCAGGACGAAGTCGACCGGGCACAGGCGCGTGCCCTGGTGCAGCATCTGGTGAAAGGAGTGCTGTCCGAGGGTGCCGGCACAACCCCACAAGACGGGCGCTGTGTCGTAGTCGAGGGCAGCCCCGGCGCTGCTCACCTGTTTGCCATTGCTCTCCATCGTCAGTTGTTGCAGAAAATCTGGCAGGCTCCGGAGTGCGTGGTCGTAAGGTAGCACCACGTGACTGCCAGCATGGTGAAAACTGGTATACCAGACCTCGAGGAGGGCTGCCAGCACGGGCATATTGTCAGCGGTTTCAGCGCTACGGAAATGCTCATCCATTGCGTGTGCGCCGGCGAGGAACTGGCTGAAATTGTCCCAGCCTACCGCGATGGCGCAACTGAGTCCGATTGCGGACCATACGGAATAGCGGCCTCCCACCCAGTCCCACAGGGGCAGGCAGTTCCGCTCCGGGATACCGAAGTCATGGGCGGCATCCAGGTTGGTGGTCACGGCAAAGAAGTGGCGATAAATATCCCGCTCATCTGCACCCGCCCCCCGGAGCCATTCCCTGGCCGCCAGGCTGTTGGCGAGGGTTTCCTCGGTGCGGAATGATTTTGAGCAAATGATGAAGAGTGTGGTGGCTGCATCCAGCTCCGCAAGGGTGTTCTGTAGATCTGCAGGATCCACATTCGCCACATAATGGCAGCGTACGGCGCCGCTGAAGGGACGCAGCGCTCCCGAGACAAGCCGGGGCCCGAGATCCGAGCCGCCGATGCCAATATTGACAACGTCGGTGATCGCACGCCCCTTGAAGCCAAGGTGTTCGCCTGCGTTGATCTGGTTGGCAATCCCCTGCATACGTTCGCGCGTAGCGCTCACCTGTGCGAGCATCGGTTCGAGTGTGGCTTCGTGCACGTTAGGTGAGCGCAGCAGTGTGTGCAGCGCGGGACGCCTCTCTGTTGTGTTGACCGGGTCGCCGCGCATGAACGCCTGGATGCGCTCGGGGAGTCTGGCCTCGTCTGCCAGCGTCAGCAACAGCGCGAGAGTTTCGCGATCAATGAGATGCCGTGAATAATCCAGTTCCAGGCCAGCGGCGGCGACGGTGAAATCCGCAGCGCGCTGCGAATCCGTCTCGAGAGCCTTCTCAATCGGGAACGATGCGAGCGCCTGCGCGCGTGAGGCTACCGTTGGGTATATCGGGAGTGCGGACAGCAGGGAGGGTGCGATCATTGCAGGTGAGATCATTGCAACAGTACCGTAGGGAAAGCGGGAATTTGAGTATAGGGAGCGGGGAATAGCCCTGCAAATCCCGCTCTGGCGACGACCCCGGGCAGCAGGATGCCTGCGTTGCACCCGGTGTCTCAGTGATTCCTGTTGATAGACAAAGCGGTCAGGTCTTCCAGGGCCCTGCGTGCGTCTCCGGGCGGGAGATCCGACAGCTGGGACAGCGCAATATCATGGTAGTGCATGGCGCGCTCGCGCGTATATTCGAGAGAGCCACAGCGGTTGACCGCCAGCAGTACTTCCCCGATATGCTTCGCGCTGCGTTGCTCTATGGCATTGCGCACCAGCCGTTGTTCTTCGGCGTTGCCATGTGAGAGTACATGAATAAGCGGCAGGGTCGCCTTGCCTTCGGCCAGGTCGTCGCCCACGTTCTTGCCCATCGCTGCCGGGTCGCCGTCATAATCCAGCAGATCGTCGATCATTTGAAAAGCGATTCCGAGGTTGAGCCCAAAGGTTTGCAGGGAGAGACAGCGTGCTTCGTCAGCGCTCGACAACGCTGCCGCACCGAAGCAGCCGGTTGCGAACAGCACAGCTGTCTTGCGGGTGATCACATCGAGGTATTCAGCCTCGGAGATGGCGGCATTGCCGGCGCGCGTGAGCTGCAGCACTTCGCCTTCGGCGATGGTATTGGTAGTGTCGGCCATGTCGTGCAGCAGCTTGCTATTGTTCAGCTGTACCAGCAGTTGAAACGCACGGGTGTAGAGAAAGTCGCCCACCAGCACAGAGGGCGCGTTGCCAAACTCGGCGTTGGCCGTAGCGCGCCCGCGGCGCAATTGGGAAATATCAACCACATCGTCGTGCAGTAGCGTGGCGGTATGGATGAACTCCACGGTGGCTGCGAATTTGATGTGGGAATCGGTGCAGCCACCGAGTGCCTCGGCGGTAAGCAGTACCAGTAGCGGGCGGAGACGTTTGCCACCGGCATCGACAATGTAGTGGCCTACGTTCTCCACCATGGCGACGTCGGAGTGCAGCTGGTCGACAATAAGCTCATTGACCCGCTGGAATTCCCGATCTACGACGGCACGGATGTGTTGCATAGGAAAGAAGGGGGCCCCGGAGCAATGCACGCGCATGCTAGGCCGGGTCACTATAGCTGTCAAGCGCCTGGCCGGACATGCACATAGCCTGACCGGGGCCGCCGGGCAATGGATTTCAGGGCCGGAAGCCCTTGCCCAAAGGGGCTGGTTTGCGTACAATCGCCGCCCTCCGGTGAGTGCTGCGCGCCAAGGTGGCTGTAACCGTACCCAAAAACTGTTTGTGCCTGGCTCTGCCCCCTTCCAGAAGAAGGGTTGTTTGCGACTGCGAGCAGGCTAATTGAACGGAGTGAGCAATGTACGCAGTGATTGAAAGCGGTGGTAAGCAGCATCGCGTCATTGAGGGCGAGACCCTCAAACTGGAAAAAATCGATGTTCCAACCGGGGATTCGGTCGAATTTGATCGGGTGCTGATGGTCGGGGGCGACACCGTCAAGATCGGCACACCACTGGTTGAAGGTGGTAAAGTCACCGCGGAGGTGGTTTCTCACGGGCGCCATGACAAGATAAAGATAGTCAAATTCAACCGTCGCAAGCATTATCGAAGAGAAACTGGCCACCGGCAGTGGTACACCGAGGTGAAAATCACCGGAATCTCGGTCTAGGAGAGGGATTAGACAATGGCACACAAGAAAGCAGGCGGCAGTACTCGCAATGGGCGTGATTCGCAAAGCAAGCGTCTTGGCGTCAAGCGCTTCGGCGGTCAGGATGTCAAAGCGGGGAATATTCTCGTGCGCCAGCGTGGCACCCGTTTTCATGCCGGCGCGAATGTCGGTATTGGTAAAGATCACACGCTGTTCGCGACGTCGGACGGGCGCGTTGAATTTGTCGTCAAGGGTCCCAACAGCCGCAAGTTTGTGCAGGTGGTGAACGCCTGACCGGCGAGAAAGACGGAATCACCGAAAGCCTCGTCAAACTGACGGGGCTTTTTTTTGTGTTCACAATGAGCGCTGCACGCAGCGGGTACCGGCATGAAATTTGTAGATGAGGCGACAATCAAGGTTCAGGCCGGCAATGGTGGCAGGGGTTGCCTGAGCTTTCGGCGGGAAAAATACATCGCCAGGGGCGGGCCGGACGGCGGCGATGGCGGCGATGGCGGCAGCGTCTACATTGAGGCAGATGCCGCGCTCAACACCATGGTCGACTACCGCTATAAACGCAGCCACCAGGCCGAAAACGGTGAGCCGGGGCGTGGACGTAATTGTACGGGCAGTGCCGGGGCTGACCTGACTCTCAAGGTCCCGGTTGGCACTACCATCATAGACATAGACCTGGATGAAGTTCTGGGCGATTTGTCCGAGCCGGGCGAGCGTTTACTGGTGGCTCAGGGTGGATTCCACGGGCTGGGAAACACGCGGTATAAATCCAGCACCAATCGAGCCCCGAGGCAGACGTCCCCCGGTACTGAGGGTGAAGCGCGCAATCTGAAGCTGGAGCTGAAAGTGTTGGCCGATGTCGGCCTGCTCGGATTGCCCAATGCCGGTAAGTCGACACTGATTCGCGCGGTCTCGGCGGCGACGCCGAAGGTTGCCGACTACCCGTTTACAACCCTGGTACCGAATCTTGGCGTCGTCAAGGTGGAGGCTCACCGCAGTTTCGTGATGGCGGACATTCCCGGCCTGATTGCAGGGGCCTCCGAGGGTGCCGGCCTGGGTATACGCTTTCTGAAGCACCTCACGCGTACCCGCATTCTTCTGCACCTGGTGGATATGGCGCCCTTCGACGGCAGTAGCCCGGCCCGGTCCGCGCTGGCGATTGTCAATGAACTGCGCGAGTTCAGCCCTGCCCTGGCCGGCCGCGAGCGTTGGCTGGTGCTGAACAAGCGCGATTTGCTGGATGCAGACAGCTTTGAGCGGCTGCGTGCTGAACTGCTGGAAGCTCTCGATTGGCAAGGCCCGGTGTACAATATTTCCGCTATCAAGGGTGAGGGCACGGCCAAACTCTGCGCGGACCTGATGGGCGCTATCGAGCGCCAGCGTGCGGCGGAAGCGGCCGATCCAGAGCTGCGCGAGCTGGAAAATCAGCTCGAGCGGCGCATGCAACAGGAGGCACGCGAACGCATTGAGGCCCTGCGGGCACGCAAGCGTGCCGCGCGAAGTGATGCCCCTGACGACGATGACGACGACGAGGATGATTTCGATGTCGAAGTGGAATACCGGACCTAGGAGTCGCTGTGGCTGAACGCGACGAACTCGCCGCCGCCCGGCGCTGGGTTATCAAGATTGGCAGTGCGTTGCTCACCGATGATGGTCGTGGGCTGGACGAGGCCATTATTACCCGGCTGGTGAGCCAGATCGCGGCCCTTCGCGTCGCCGGCTGCGAGGTAGTCCTGGTGTCCAGTGGTGCAGTGGCCGCCGGTGTTGTGCGTCTGGGCTGGACCTCGCGGCCGCGGCAAATTCACGCGCTGCAGGCCGCTGCGGCGGTGGGTCAATCCTTGCTCGTCCAGAGCTACGAGACGGCGTTCAAGGCCCACGGCACGGTCACCGCACAGGTGCTGCTGGTGCACGACGATGTCACCGCCCGGGCACGCTACCTGAACGCAAGGAGCACCCTGAAAACACTGCTCGCGCTGGGTGTTGTGCCGGTGGTAAATGAGAACGATACCGTGGTGACCGATGAAATCCGGTTTGGCGATAACGACACCCTGGCCGCGCTGGTGGCAAATCTCATTGATGCCGATGTGCTGGTGCTGTTGACGGATCAGCAAGGTCTCTTCCGCGAGGATCCGCGGCGCAATCCTGCCGCGGAAATGGTTGCCCTGTGCGATGTGCATGACCCGGCCCTGGATGCCATGGCGGGAGAGGGCGGCGCGCTGGGTCGCGGGGGCATGTTGACCAAACTGCGCGCGGCACGTGTGGCCGCGCGCTCCGGTACGGAGACGGTGATAGCCTCCGGGCGCTCCGCCAGCGTGCTTGGCAGGATCGCGGCTGGCGATGCCGAGGGGACCTGGCTACGCACCGGCCAACAGCCGCAGAATGCCCGCAAGCAGTGGCTGGCGAGTATGCTCCAGGTCGCCGGAAGCCTGGAGCTGGATGCGGGGGCGGTACGCGTCCTGCGGGAGTCGGGTCGCAGCCTGTTGCCTGTCGGCGTGCGCGCGATACATGGCGCTTTTGCACGCGGCGACCTGGTTTCGATGAGGAGTCCGCAGGGGGAGGAAGTGGCCCGGGGGCTGGTCAACTACAATGCCGATGAAGCGCGGCGCATCATCGGCTCCGCGTCTTCAGCGATCGAATCGATCCTTGGCTACCAGGGGGATGAGGAACTGGTGCACCGCGACAATCTCGTACTGGTGTAGTCCGGACATTCCCCTGTCGCGCGGCAGCGCACGCGCAACAGAGAAACATACCGCCGGCGATCGAGCTTTAGCTCATCCAGCGGCCGATCGGGGTTTTCACCCAGAGAAAATTCATCAGCTTTTTCATACCCTCGGCGCTCTTGGCGCTGTAGGGATAGCCGTTCTGCAACTTGCCGCCGAAGCGGTCGATGAGAATGGGCATTTCATGGCAGTAGCCTCGCAGGCCCTTTTTACCGTTCACCTGGCCGACCCCCGAGTTCTTGCGTCCGCCGAATGGCGCTGCGGGTACGCCGTAGCTCATCGCCATATCGTTGACGCTACACGAGCCGGTGTCGATTGCGGATGCGAGGCGGAAACCCTTCTCTTTGTCCTGGGTCCAGACGTTGCCGTTGAGGCCGAACTCGGAATCATTCGCAAGGCGCAGCGCTTCTTCCTCGTTATCCACCTTCTGTATGCACAGCACCGGGCCAAACGTTTCCAGCACCATGATGTCCATGCTGTTATCCACCTCGGTGATAACGGTGGGCTCGTAATAGAGCCCGGGCAGGTCCGGGTTGCGGCGACCACCCATGTGCACAGTGGCGCCCTTGTTACGGGCATCTTCCACGTGCGCTTCAATAATGCCTAGCTGGCGATCCCAGAAAATGGCGCCGATATCCTCATCCCAGCCGTATTGCTGGCCCTGGCGGAGGCTCTTGCCTTTTTCCAGCACGCGCCTGAGGAAGTCGTCATAGACCTCTTTCACCACGTAGATTCGCTCCGTGCCACAGCAATAGTGGCCCGTGTTCATGCATGAGCCCACCCAGGCGCCATCCGCCGCGCGGTCGAGGTCGGCATCGGCACAGACGATCATCGCGTCGTTGCCGCCAAGCTCGAGCGTACAGGGAATCAACTGGCTCGCGCAGGCCTCTGCGACCTTGCGACCGGTCGCCACGGAGCCGGTGAAGGATACTTTGTCGACGCCGCCGTTGACGATTGCCGCACCGGTTTCGCCGTCCCCCATCAACACCTGGAGCACGCCTTCGGGCAGGCCCGCCTCGCGGAAAATGTCCTCGGCCAGTTTTGCCGAGTAGGGCGTGACTTCCGAGCCTTTGGCGACGATGGCATTACCCGCCATGATGGCTTGCGCGGCCTGGTTCATCACCAGCACGAAAGGCCCGTTCCAGGGCGTGATCAGGCCGATGACGCCGAGCGGTTTATAGACGATGCGCAACTGCTTCATCAGCCCCATGAGGCCGTGTACCTTGCGCTTGCGCGATTTCAGGAATTTTTCGGCATTTTTGGCGTAGTAGCAGAGCTGATCGGCAACCGAGAAGACTTCCATGCTCATCGCGTCGGTGCGGGCCTTGCCGGTTTCCTGCACCACGGTGTCGATGATCTCGTCCTGTTTTTCGATCACCAGTTTCAGGGCGCGCTCAACGATAGCCGCACGCTCCCGCATGCTGGTTTTGGCCCAGGCAACCTGTGCAGTGCGCGCTTTGGCGATGGCCTGTGCCACGTCTTCCGCGTTGGCGCATACCAGCTCACCGGTGGGCTCAAGTGAGACCGGACTGCGCAGTTGCAGATGGCGGCGGGAATCACTGGATTCGATAACTTCGTATATGGACATTTTGGCCTCCCTCGGGAAGGCTTCTAAACTAATGATCATTAGTTTGGCTGTCAATGGCTTTCGCGGTGCTTCGGTGCCAGGTGTGGGGTGTGCCTGCCGCGCATAGTGTGCATTGCATGCGGTCTCGTTTGTGGAATAATGGCGCGCTTGTTCCGGGGACCACAGCAAGCATGAATTCACCTACCTGGTTACTGCTGGGTTACTGCATCGCCATTGCGGGCGTCTCACTGGCGGGGGGGCTGCTGCCCGCTCTGGTAAAGATGACCCATACACGTACGCAGTTGGTGATGAGCCTGGTATCCGGACTGATGCTGGGCGTGGCGTTCTACCATCTCCTGCCGCACAGTATTGCCATGCAGCAGGCCGACGATGCTGCGGATGTCGCCGTCTGGTGGCTGATGCTGGGCCTCGTTGGCATGTTGCTGCTGCTGCGGCTATCTCACTTTCACCAGCATGATTTCAGTCATGATGAGGAGCATGAGCATGCCGTGGGCGTTGAGCCCGTGCCTCACGAGCATCTGCCGGCGGCCGGTCTGCCGGCCCACAGCCTGAGTGGTGTTGGTATCGGTCTTGGCCTGGCCCTGCATACACTGATAGACGGGGTGGCGCTGGGAGCGGTGATGCTGGGCAGTGAATCGGGCGGGGGCTGGCTGGGCATCGGCGTGTTTCTCGCCATACTGCTGCACAAGCCGCTGGATGCGATGTCCATTGCTACCGTGCTGGAGTCCGGTGGCTGGAGCGTCACCTCGCGCCAGCGGGTGAACCTGCTGTTCGCCCTGATGTGTCCCATTGGTGCCCTTTCATTTTACTTCGGCATCGGCACGCTGATGAATGGCAGCCACGTGGTGGCAGCGAGCCTGGCCTTTTCGGCGGGTGCTTTTATTTGTATTGCCCTCAGCGACCTGTTGCCCGAGGTGCACTTTCACAGTCATGACCGGGGCAAGCTTAGTCTCGCCTTCCTGTTGGGCATTGCTGTAGCCTACGCGATGATCGCGATAGAGCCGGCGGGTATTCACTCGTCATTACATTGAGTTCGGGGGATGCTATGCGTGTGAAACGATTTATTTACCCACCCATCTGGCTGGTTTTTGGCCTGGTGGCGGTGTTCGCCCTGAACGAGTATTTTCCGGGGCCACGTTTCTCCGGTCTCGCGGCGCAGGTTGCCGGAGGGGTAATGCTGGTGCTGGGCCTGCTGTTGCTGGTGCTGGCCAACGGCCTGTTTGTGCGTGCGGGGACGGACGCCATTCCGTTTCGCAATGTCAGCGCCCTGGTCACGGACGGCGTGTATCGTTTTACGCGCAACCCGATGTACCTCGGCATGTTGCTGGTGTTGCTTGGTTGTGCAGTGACGGTAGGCTCACTGTTTGCGCTGGCAATTCCACCACTGTTTGCGGTGATTATTGAAATGCGTTTCATACGCCCGGAGGAGGCGCTGTTGCGCGAGCTGTTCGGGGAGGATTACGCTGCGTATTGTCAACGAGTGCGTCGTTGGCTATAGCCCTGGCTGATGGTGGGCGCGCAGTGGTGGCTCGCGGTTATCGCTCCGCGCCCATGGCGAGCGCCCGGGCTTTGCTGTCATGCTCATCGGATGGTCTCTGCAGCCACGCTGCAAGCTGCTGCTGAACAATAGCCGCCAGTGCTTCGATATGCGCCGGGTTGCTGTTCAGGCAGGGAATATAGTGAAAATCGGTGCCGCCTGCCTCGAGAAAATACGCGCGGTTTTCCACCTCGATTTCTTCCAGCGTTTCCAGGCAATCCGCAGCAAAGCCAGGGCAGATTACCTGCACCGTCTTGACGCCCTCGCCGGGTAGGCTTTTGAGTGTTTCATCTGTGTAAGGCTGCAGCCATTCGGCCCGCCCAAAACGTGACTGAAAGGTAGTGAGGTAATCCTGCTCCCCGAGCCCCAGCGCCTCTGCCACGAGTCGCGTTGTTTTGTGGCATTGACAATGATACGGGTCCCCTCGGTCGAGGTACCTGCGCGGCTCGCCATGATAGGAAAAAATGAGTCGCCCCGCGCTGCCATGCTCCGCCCGGAAAGCGCGCACGCTGTCTGCCAGCGCGGAAATATACGCGGGATGGTCGTGATAGCTGGTGATGAAATGCAGCTCGGGCAGCCAGCGCCTGCGGGTGAAGTCTGCGGCCAGGGCGTCGAAGGTCGAAGCTGTGGTGGCACAGCTGTACTGGGGGTAGAGCGGCAGGACCAGCAACCGACGTACTCCCTGCTGCATGAGCTGGTTGATCGTCCCGGGAATCGAGGGGTTCCCATAGCGCATGGCGTAGGCGACGGTGACCTGGCTACCACAGCGTTCCTCGAGTAGCGCGCCAAGCGCCCGGGCCTGTGCCTCGGTATGCACCCGCAGGGGTGAGCCGTCATTGGTCCAGACTGCGCGGTAGGCCTCGGCGGAGCGCGCCGGGCGAATGTTCAGGATGATCCCGTGCAGTATCAGCCACCACAGGGCGCGCGGAATCTCCACCACGCGCGGGTCGGAGAGGAACTCCCTGAGATAGGTTTTGAGCGCGCCCTTTTCCGGGGCATCGGGCGTGCCGAGGTTGGTCACCAGGACGCCGATGCGCCCCGGCTTGCCGTGCTCGAAGTTGTCGCTGCCGTTATACTGCATGCGGCAGCACTATACTGGCGCCGTGACGCGGTGCCAAGTCACCGGATGCCGTGTACCTGGGCAGTATCTGCGCTGCGGCCCTCGCCGTGGCACAAGGCGCACTGTTCCACCACCTCACCGCTGTCCACGGCCTGCTGCGTGGTGTTGAAGCTGCCTCCGTTGGCTGTCATGTGTGCGGCGGCGACAGCGTCGTCGTGGCAACTGCTGCAGACCGCCGTCGCCGGGCTTACCACGGTATCGTCCGCGGGATCTTCACGATTGTCGCCGGTGAGGATACTGGTCGCCAGCACGGACGCCGCCAGCGGCAGGCTGTAGCCCTGCTCGCCGTGGCAGGCGACGCAGTTCGCCAGGTTGCCCGGGTAGTGCACCTGCTCCTCGTCGTACACGTAGGTGGTGAATCCCCGGAAGCCTACTACCTGCAAGGGCTGTTCACGGATGCTGGGTGCGTGGATCGCGTGAATCATGGTCTTGAAGTCCAGCGACTCCTCCTGTTTACCGTCGGTGGGGGGGCTCTGGGCGATCTCCCTGACACGGCGGTCGGTGTTGCGCGGGTTGTGGCAGGTCACGCAGCTATCGATGTTATCTGCCCGGTTGCTTCCATGCAGCACCAGCGAGCTGTGGCAAGCCAGGCAATTTTCTATTTCCACAACCTGGCGGCGGGGAGCTGGCGTGCCGTCTGCTTCGTCGATGGAGAAAAACCGCACCACGTCACCCACGGGTACGTTCTCCGTCTGGCCATCACCGTCGGTGTCTACAACCGGGTGGCCCTCAATGGTTACCACGCCGCTGCCAGAGGCCGCTTTACCGGGAGGCTCGCTGCCATCCGGCACGGGCGATGACAGGGCCAGACTATAGCTGCCGTCGCCATTCCCGGTCGCGCCCGCCAACGCATCGGTTGTCACCGTGTTGGCGTCGTCACTGCGGTTGCCGGTATTTGTGTAGTCGGTCGTACTCCATGCCATGCCCACGCGCAGCGTGGCACCGGACCCGGTGAATACCGGGTCGTTGAGAATGTCGTAGGGCTCGCCAGTGAGCGGGTTGCTGACTTTGAAGCTGACCAGTGGGCGCTCTCCCGGTGCAGTGTTTTCAACGCTGATGATTTCGGCATGAAAGCGCTCGCGCGCCTCGTCGATAAGTATTCGATGGCTATTCACGATGCCGAAGGTCTTGTCCGGCGCGTGACACTGGCTGCAGCGAGAGTCGTCGGGCTGCCCCCCCTTGTGCGTGGCAAAGTCGACGTCGTCGTGGCAACTGCCGCAGACGGCGGCGCTGGAATACTCGGCCCAGTTGTCGCCCTGGGCGGTCAGCACCAGATCTTCGCGGTCGCCAGCCGTGGCTGTTCCCGCGTGGCAGTTCACGCAATTGCGGATGTCCTGCGGGTAGTGCAGGTTCGAGTAATCGTGTTTGCTGTCGCGAAAACCGTAGATAACATACTCGCCGCCTGCTTCCACGCTCGGCAGGCCGGCGCCGCGGTGAATCTTGTGAATCATGACCTTCATGTCAACGCTGTTGCCGCTGTTGGCATCGGTCGACCCGGCGTTGTGGCAGGTGACGCAGTACTCGACTTCACGCCGGTTGCCACCGTGAATAGCCAGCGGGTCATGACAGTTGTTACAGGTTTCCGTTGCGGCAATGTCCAGTGTGAAGATGCCCTGCGTGGCGCCGCTCGCCGGCACCCAGTCGTAGTGTGGGTTGGCAGTGTCCCGCGAGCCGTCAAACTGAATGGCAACGCGATGTGTCAGCATCGGGTCAAAGCTGAGATCAATGCCCTCTGTACTTGCCTGCGCAAGAATTGCCTCGGGCAATTCTGTCAGTCGGGTGTCGAAGCGATAAATGTAGCTGCCGTCACCATTGTTCTGCAGCTCGCCCGAACTCTCCGCTGTTGCCTGCAATTTTGGCTGCGTACCCGGACCGACACCCGGCTGCTCGATACGGTTGATGTAGGACTGCCAATTGCCCGAGAGGTTGCCCAGCGGACTGCGCTGCAGCTTGGCGATCACAAAACGCACATTTTCTGCGGCCAGGTCAATAATCGGTACGTTGTCACCATCGCTAAGCTGGAATGTCACCACCGGTTGCCGATCTTCGTTCAGCTGTACATCGGTAATAAAGGCAAATAGCGAGTTGGCCTCTGCATAGGGCGCCGGGTTGGTAGTCGGGAATTCCGGTACAGGTGGCTCCACCGGCCCGCCCGGCGAGGGTGGTCCCGGGTTGACGCCCGGTGCGCTATTGCCGCCCCCGCCGCCGCAGGCAACAAGAGTTCCGAGCAAAGCTGCGAGGCAGCACCAGTGTAATAAGCTCTGCATACGTCCTTCCCTCGGGGCGCATTATTGCCAGCGATAAATCACTGACGCGCCCAGGTAGTGAATATTCTCATGTGGATTTTCAGCGCCGAAACTCAAAACCTTGTCCATCGTCGTTACCCCGACATTCTCGATAGCCCAGTCATCGGAGTTGTAGTGGTAGAAACGATAGCTGAGTCGCCATGACAGGTTCTCCCGTATGTGCCACAGGCCGCTGGCGTGAACCTGGTGCATGCGCGTCTCAACGTCGGGCAGGTCGGAGGGTGAAAGCTGCGAGTCCGGGCGGGAGATGAATGACTGCCGGGCCTCGGTTGTGACCAGGTGGTAGTCGATCTCCAGGCCCACATCGGGGGCCACTTGCCAGGCGACGGTAGCGCCCGCGGTAACGCTGTGGTCGGTCGACTCCAGCGACCAGTTCTGTGTCGGGTCGCTGGCCTGCGGTAGCGGCGGAGAAACAGCGAAAGGGTTTTTCTCCTGCCCGCCATTGAATGCCCTGCCGTCCTGGGCGTACTCAAATTGATCAACCCCCGCGTAAGCGGTGAACGTCAGATCGCTGCCCGCGGCATAGGAAACGCTGCCGTGGGCTCGCGACCACGTAGAGTCGGTCAGGCCCAGTTCACTCTGATCATAGCGATCATCACGCCAACGTAAGCTGACGTTCAGCGTCCAGTCGGGGGCCGGTGTTGCGGCGACGCTGGCAGTGGCCTCGCTGCGCTCGCGGTTGGCAAGGAAATACTGGAACAGCTGCGGGTGGTTGTTGAATCGCTGTGTGTCCGGGGTGGCGTTAATGAGTTCGCGATCCAGCAGCGCGAGGTAGTCCTGGTCCCAGTGGTAGGTGCTCGCAGCCCGATCGGCGAACAGGAATTTCAGGCGAGTATTTACCGAGCCCCAGGGGCGGAGCCTGTAGCTGAGTGTGTAGCGATCCTCCTGTGTTTCCTCCACGGCGGCGTTGCGGCGCTCGGTTACCTGGTAGGCATACTCAACACCCAGGCGGCTGTTGTCGGGCAGGCGGTATTCGGCCTCCAGGCTCGCGGTTTGCTCGGTGAGATCGTGGCTGCTGTTGTACACCGTGAACCGCGCGTCTGGCTGGGCATCCGCGTCCCCGCGCGGGTAGAGATAACCATCGCGCGGGGCCCCGTAGCTGCGGTCGCGCAGCGCATAGGCCAGCGTTGCATTAAGCCTCGGTAGTGGCCGCAACAGCAGGCGCGCATTGACGGTGGCCGTATCCACCTCGGCGTCAAAGCTCTCGCGCGGTAGTGCTTCAGTCACGGGTATCGCCGGATTTACGCTATACGCGGCGTAGTCCTGATTCTGGCTGGCGCGGGCGTAACTGCCGTCCATTTGCACTCGCGTGCCGGGCGCAAGCACCCAGCTTGCCGTTACGCGGCCACTCAGGTGCTGGTTATCCGGCGCGAGGCTCAGCCCGCCTTCGCCGTGGGGATAGGCGACGGCCTCGCCGTAAGCGCTGTAGGGATTCTGCCAGGTCAACAGATCGTGCTGATTGTCGAATTCCGTATAGCTGAGCTCACTGTCGACAAACACGCGGCTGCCCTCGTAGGCGGCGCCCACGGCGAATTCCAGAGTCTCCTGGTCCACCGGCAGGGGAAGCAGCACGGCATCGGCCGCGGCGGCATCAATGTAGATGGCCCCTCCGATGTCACCGTTCCCGCGTTTCTCTTCGTAGGACATTCGCGCGCGTGTGCGCCAGTGATCGTCGAGCCGTGCTTCCAGTTCGAGATACAGGCGGTCGCGATCCAGTTCACGCTTGAAATCCCGCAGCGTTGTCTCCAGCTGGTCGAAATCGGCGGTTGTCAGCCCGCTTGTCCAGGTGTTCGGCAGGTTTAGCCGGGAATTACCGCTGAAAGGCGTTCGGCCACTGTTATTTCGCACTTGCTGTTGCGAGTCGAAGCCGGCCGTGATTTTCAGCCTGTCCACCAGGCCCCAGGTGATTGCGCCCTCGCGGGTATCCAGCCCGAGATCCGATAACGCTACCTGCCAGTAGCCATTCTCGGCGGGAAACGCCTGCCACTGCAGGTTGCCGAGCAGGTTGGCACCGCGCTGCTGCAGGCCGTTGTACTGGCCGAATTGACTGCTGTCGTCGCTCACCAGGGCGATACCCAGTTCGAGCGCGCCGCGGTAGTCCGTCTGCCAGCGCGCCGGTAGCGGCCGCGTATCAACGGCCAGCGCTGCCAGCGGGTCCGGCTCGGCTGCCCGCGCGGTAAGGGTGGAGGCAGCGACGACGGCAAGCCCACAGGCGAGACTCCTGCTCATCGCGTGAGCCTCGCGCCGGATGGATGATTTGAGCCGTGTACCTGGCTGTGGCAGTTCAGGCAATTTTTACCCAGCAGGTTGGCGTTGGCACCGCCGCCCGGCAGTCCCCCGGCGCCATACGGGCTGCTGGGGTGAAACGCCGCTGCGTGGCACTGCTGGCACTGGGCGGGGCCGCGCACGGTGAGCAGGTGCTCATGTACCGAGCCGTGTGGTCGGTGGCAAAGGCTGCAGTCTTCCGCGGCAGGCGGATGCTCCCAGAGGAAAGGACCGCGCTTTTCCTGGTGGCAGCTGAAACAGTTTTCGTTCAGTGACACCTGGTGCAGGTCTGCCTCACCCAGGCCACCGTGTGGATTGTGGCAGTCCGTGCAGGCGGTTTTGCCCTCGGCGACAGGATGGCGCGATGGCAGGTGCAGCGTCGCCCTGACCTCGGCGTGGCAGCCGAGACAGGCTTGCTGGACGCCTTCAGCGGCTGCTCCGAGTGCTTTCTGTTGGTGCGCGCTGTGACAGCTGTCACAACTCATATCCTCGCGCTGGTGGGTGCTGCCGGCCCAGAGAGCACTGTCGCCCCCGGTATGGCAGGCCAGGCAGGCCGCGTTGCGCGCTTCCACGGGCGACGGCCAGCGGGGCCCGTAGCTGATATCCGGGGCCGCGCCCGTGGGAGCCATCTGGTGGTCACTGCTGGCGCCGTGGCAACTGGCGCAGGCATCAGCACCCCCACCCGCAATGCTGCCGTGCAAGGTGTTGAAAATCGCATGTACCGCGCTGTCAGAACTCTGGGTGTGGCAGCTGAGACAACGCAATTCCGGCCCATCGTCCCGGGAGTTGGCCGCACAGGCCAGCACGCTCAAAAGCAGGGCGAGTGTCAGGCGGATACGGCGCATGCCGTTACTGCACGACGAAATCGGTGTCGTCACCGGACGTGCCCAGGCTGAATGGCAGCGACACCCAGTGGGCAGCGCCGGGCAGGTCAGCGCCGTGCAAGGCGAGCCCGAAGGTATAGCGTTGCCCGGGCCCAAGGCTCAACAGGGCCGGGGACTGGTTTGCGAGCGGTTGCGTCAGCGTGACACGCCACCAGCCATCGCTGAACCGGGTGTCTACCTTGAGCGGGGTATCCTCGGTCCAGCGTACCTCGTCCAGCACGGTGGCTGCGCGCGCCTCCCCTGCGCCCAGGTCCACCTGCCAGAGTACGGCATAGGCGCCCGCGCGCAGCATGTCGTTGAGGGCCTCCTCGCTCTTGATAATGGCCGGTTGCCCCAGTTGCTCCCGCTGGGCGCGCGAGGACAGCAGGTACTTGCCCGTCGCCTGGCCACGGTCTTTGGACATGCCGCGCATGTCGTCGTGGCAGGCGGCGAAGCAGCCGCCGCGCCGGAAACTGTCGTCGGTATCAGGCCCCCACATCATCGACACGCCGCGGTCATCTGCCTTGCCCCGCCAGCGCAGATTGAGGAGCAAACTTTCGCCGTTCAGGTTGAAACTGGTTTCAATGGTGCGCGCGGCAATTGTGCCCTGGGTGGCGAGCGCCGCCCCCATGCTCTCCTCTTCGCCGCGGTGGCAGAGTTGACAGTTGGCGCCCTGGCGCAGGGGTTGTGAACCGGGGTGGTTCTCGGTCAACCATTCGCTATCGGCGTGACCCGGGTAGAACAACGTGAGCGTGGAACGGTTGCTCGCGCTGGGCGTGAACGCGGTAACTGCATCGTGGGCCGCGTGCGTGATGCCGCCGTGACATTCGATACAGGTGCGCTCCGGGCTCGCCATAACCTTGTGATAGTTGGTGGCCTTCTCGCTCACGGCCGGGTCAGCGGCCATCGCCACCAGGTCGTGGCAGCTGCGGCACCCCGCCGAGCGCGTCAGCAGCAGCTCGGTTTTGGCGGATTCGTGGTCGTGCGGATTGTGACAAGTACTGCAGGCTGGCTGTGCGTCCAGCTTGCCGCCGAGGCCATGCATGCCTGACTTCTGGGCCTTGTGGCACATGGTGCAGACTTCGGCCTGGCGAGACTCGAACAGCACTTTATCGCCGCCCGTATGAATGTCGTGGCAGCTGACGCAGGTAATACCCTTGACCATATGGATGGCGTCCTGCCAGTGCGCGGCCGTGTCCTGCTCGTGGCAGGCGAGGCAGGCGCTGTCCTGGTCGGCGCCCGAAGCACTCCAGCGAGGCCCGAAGCTGACGCCCGGCGCGACCCGGGTGGGGGCCGTGGCATGCCCGCCGCTCGGGCCGTGGCAGTCTTCGCAGCCACGCCGTTCGCGCATGGCATCGGTGTCTTCGTGCAGCCCGTGGGAGCCCTCCATCAACGCATGCACCGGTGACTGTGGCCCGAAATCGTGACAGCTGACGCACTGGGCGCTGCCGCCCTCGGCGAAACCCTCCTCGGCAACTGCGCCAGGAACCAGAAAGAGCGCCAGCAGCGCGGCGATGAGTGTATTGCGCGGCAACGTCATTGCCCGGAGCCCTCCGTGGTTGCGCCGGCAGGACTGTGCAGCGCAGTGACGGTCATGCGCGCGACCTTCGAGTCCGCTTTCGGGTGCGCGATACCGCTGTGACAGTCAATGCAGGTTTTCTCATTTAATTCCCGCACGGCGTGGTATTTCTGCGCCTTGGCGCTCTGCATGCTGGTGAGCCAGCGCTCCGGGTCGTGGCAATTCCGACACTCCTGGGAATCGTTGGCGCGCAGACGGGCAATTTCGCGGGCCTGCATGACCGGCAGGTGCGCCGCGTATTTCTCGGGCGTGTCGATAATGCCTGTGAGACTGCCCCACACCTCGCGCGCCGCCTCGATCTTGCGCAGCATTTTGGGGCCAAATTCCTTTGGCAGGTGACAGTCGGAGCAGGTGGCCTGAATCCCCGTCACATTGTTGAAATGACTGGTTTTCTGTAGCTGTGCATAGGGATGTTCGTACATCTCGTGACAGCTTATGCAAAAGGCATCCGTGCTGGTGACCGCCATGGAATAATTGAATCCCACCATCGCGACAATGCCCAGGACACCGCCCACTGCCACCAGGGACAGTACCGAGCGTCGGGTGGAGGGGCGCAGTAGCGCGCGTAGTCGGTCTCGGATGGTGCTCTGCGCCATATTATCGTTTGCCCTGTGGTCGGCGGGTGCTGCCGGCACTCTGCAGGCTGCACACTGTCATTCACCTTCCAGCTAAACATGTTAAGCGGTTATTGGCACTGACTCAGGTCAAGAGACGATACTATCCAGAAATACGCCTATAAGAAACAGGGATGTGAAGCGGCGGGTGTGCCGGAACGCGTGGGCGGAGAACCATAGCGGCCAGATGTCGCCGGGATAGCCGGTGGGCGGCGCGGCGGGTTTCGCCCGACGGAATACCTGCCAGAGTTGAATCCAGGTTGGCAGGCCCACCAGCACAAGCAGTAGCGGCCAGCCGAAGACGCCGCCCACCACGAGGGCGAGGCAAAGCAGGTACTGGGCCGCCAGCATGGCCAGCGTCCACCGGCGTGCCCTTGCCTCGCCCAGCAGTACCGGCAGTGTGTTCACGCCCTTGCTGCGGTCCGCCTCCAGCTTGTCGGTATGTTTGCCAAACAACACGCTGGTGGGCCCGAGTGCAAAGACCAGGCTGATCAGGGCGACTTCCCAATCCCAACTTCCCGCCAGGATGTAATAACTGCCCCCCACCATCAGCGGTCCCCACACCAGCAGTACCGCCGGTTCGCCGAGGCCATAGTACTTCAGGGGCCAGGTATAGAAGATCACGAAAAAGGCCCCGGCGAGCATCAGGTTGGTGGTGAGCCCACCGCGCTCGAGTATCAACCAGCCGCCCAGCAGCAGCGCGATGCCCGCTGTCGCAAGCACATAGCGCCAGAATTCCGCAGACGACACGAGACCTTGCTCGAGCACATGGACCCCGTACTGGTTGCGGTAGTAGTTATCCTTGTCGATGCCACGCCGCGAGTCGGTGTAGTCGTTCAGCAGGTTGTTGGTTGCGTGGGCGAACAGCAGGCCGGCCGCGGTGGCCAGCCAGAGAGGCCAGTTGAAGACACCGGCGCGCCAGGCCAGCAACCCCCCCAGCGCCGCGGACGTGAGCGTCATGAACAGTACCGATGCGCGACAGGCGATCAGCCAGCGGGCCACCGGGTCCAGCGCGCGCCACTCGCGCTCCGTGAGTGCTGGCATGCGCTCAAGCGCGAGGCCCCACATCCTGACATCAATCATACTGCGCGCTGTCTCCCGTCGTGATACTTGTCGATTCTTGCTGGCAGTGCAACGACACGGCTGCCATCGGCGTGTGGGAAGGAGAGTACCGCAGCGCGCCCGGGCTGTCGTGTTTGCCCATGTCAATGGCACGCCAGCGCATGCGCTGCTGCGCTGTCTTGACTATGATTGGCTGCCCGGACCAGACCTTTCAGAGTGAGTACCCCGATGCCCCTCGAATTTGACAGCGCGCGGCTGCACAACCCCAACCTGCGCGAGGAACACCACGCCTGGCGCTCGCAGCTACGCAAGTTCGTCGACGCGGAGATTATGCCCTTTGCCGAGGAATGGGACGAGGCCGGCCATATTCCCATCGAGCTGTGGCCAAAAGCGGCCGCCGTAGGGCTGCTCGGGCTGGGTTACCCCGAGCAGTACGGCGGGATAAGTGACGGGATTGATTCCTGGCATGGCTGGATTGCCAACGAGGAACTCTCGCGCATTGGCGCCGGTGGCATCCCCGCGAGCCTGATGGTGCACGGGATAGGCCTGCCCCCGGTCCTCAACTGGGGCTCGGACGCGCTGAAGGAGTTGGTTGCACCGCCGGTTTTGGCCGGCGAGAAGCACATCTCTCTCGGTATTACCGAGCCCGGTGCCGGCTCGGACGTCGCGCGAATCTCGACCACGGCGGAACGCGACGGCGACCACTACGTGGTGAACGGGTCGAAAACCTACATCACCGGTGGCATGCGCGCCAACTGGGTATCGACGGCCGTGCGTACCGGGGGCGAAGGCGCGAAGGGTGTCTCCATGCTGCTGATACCAACCGATGCCGAAGGCTTCAGCCGCACACAGCTCGCGCGCAAGCAGGGCTGGTGGGCGTCTGACACGGCCACCCTGTATTTTGATAACGTGCGGGTACCGGCGACGAACCTTCTCGGGGAGGAAAATCAGGGCTTTCTGGTTATCATGACCAACTTTAACAGCGAGCGGATGGCCATGGCGGCGGCGATGGAAGCACTTGGGCGAGTGTGCCTGGAGGAGGCGGTCGCCTGGGCACGTGAACGTACCACCTTCCGCAAACGCCTGGCGGACCACCAGGTGATTCGACATAAAATCGCGCAGATGAAACAGAAACTGAATGCCACCCAGGCCTACATACGTGTGTGCTATGAATCTTTTGAGGCGGGCCATCCCAACCCCGGGGACATCGCCCTGCTGAAAGTACAGGCGAGTGAGACGATGGAGTTTTGTGCCCGCGAGGCGATGCAGATTCTCGGCGGCATGGGCTATATGCGCGGCGGCCGGGTGGAACGGATCTACCGCGAGGTGCGGGTCAACGCGATTGGTGGCGGCTCGGAAGAAATCATGCGTGACCTGGCCGCGCGCCAGTACGGGTTGTAATCGTGAAACTGTGGCATTGCGCCGGCGCGCGCTCTCTGCGGCCGTTATGGACCCTGGAAGAACTCGGCCTGGAGTACGAACTGGAAATTCTGCCCTTCCCACCGCGGGTATTCGAGCGCGAATACCTCAAGGTCAACAGCCTGGGCACCGTGCCGTTTTTTATTGACGGTGACACGCAGATGACCGAGTCGGTGGGTATCTGCCAGTACCTGGTGGATCGCTACCAGCGCCTTGACTTCGGGCTCAGCCCCGACCATCCGGAATACGGTGCGTATCTCAACTGGCTGCATCACGCGGATGCCACGTTGACCTTTCCGCAAACTATCGCGATGCGTTACTACTACCTGGAACCGACCCCCGAGAAACAGGCGGTGGCCGACGACTACGCCAAATGGTTTATCGCCCGGCTGCGTCGCCTCGACGAGCACCTGTTGAAGCACGACTATCTCGTGGACAACCGCTTTACCATTGCAGATATAGCGGTCAGCTATGCTTTGTACCTGGGACGCGCGCTGAAGTTTGAGGCGCGCTACCAGCCGCAGACGGCCGACTATCTCGCTCACTTGATGGAGCGGCCGGCATTCAAACGCGCCGAAGCCCAGGGTGAGCCTCTCGTTTTCCCGGAAGTGGAGTAGACCCATGAGTGTGACCGATCAGGAACTGAGTGAGTTTCGCGCCGAGGTATCGGCGTGGATGCGCGACAACAATCCACCGGATCCGGGCTTTCTTCTGCCGCAGACTTTCATGGAAGTGGGCGACGAGCGGCAGCTGGAGTTCCTGCGTGAGTGGCAGCACAAGGTGTGGACCGCGGGCTACCTGGGAATGGCCTGGCCGAAACAGTACGGCGGCGGCGGCGTCGACGCGGCCTTCCAGCGCGTTGCCGACCAGGAGATGCGACGCCACAGGGTGCCTATCTGTTTCAACGTCATCGGGCTCGGCTGGGCGGGGCCACTGATCAACGACATCGGCACCGAAGACGAGAAGGCGCGGTACCTGAAGGGTATTCTCAGCGCGGAAGACGTCTGGTGCCAGGGTTTCAGCGAACCTGAACACGGCTCTGATCTCGGCAATGCCCAGACCCGGGCGGTGCGTGACGGCGATGAATACGTGCTCAATGGCCAGAAGATCTGGACGACCATGGGCAATTTTGCTCGTTACATGATCCTGCTGGCCCGCACCAACCCCGCTGCCGAGCGCAAGTACGATGGTTTGTCGTTCTTCCTCGCCCCCATGCAGGTAGAGGGCATAGAAACCAGGCCCATTCGCAAACTCACCGGGGAGTTCGGATTTACCGAGACCTTTTTCACCGACGCGCGGATTCCCGCAGATTGCCTGATGGGCGAGGAGGGCCAGGGCTGGCGCATCGCGATGCAGACCCTGCAGTACGAACGTGGCGCGGAGGCGGGCGCAGCGGGTGGTCTGGCCATGGTGCGGGTGACGGTGGACGACATGATCGATGATCTTGCCGGCGCGCGCCGGGATGGCGAGCCCCTGTTGCAGGACCCGGTGATTCGCGACGAGGTTGTGCGGGCCATCATGGATGAGAAGGCGCTCATCCTTGGGGACCGCCGCGCGCGCATCGGTGCCCTCACCACGGATTACCCGGGCTCCCTGCCACTCTCGCAAAAGCTGCGCGCGTCGGAGGGGGCGCGGCAGTTGCGCAAGCTCGCAATTACGCTGCAGGGTGCCGAGGGCGGACTCTATGTGGGCGACGCTGATGCCCGCCAGGGTGGCTTCTGGCAGCGGGCCTATTTCAACAGTTTCTCCGCCACCATCGGTGGGGGCACCAGCCAGGTGCAGGCCAACATCATTGCCGAGCACGTGCTCGGGCTGCCGAAATAGGAGGGCGAAATGTCCGTGATAGGTGACACCACGCTGACTTTCAGCGAAGAGCAGGGCATGTTGCTGGATGTGGCGCGGGAGTTCTGTCGTACACGCAGCCCCGTGGACGCGGTGCGGCGGCAACTCGAGACTCCCGGGGGTTTTGACCCCGCGCTGTGGGACGAGATGGTCGCGCTCGGCTGGGCGGGCATCAGCCTGCCGGAGTCGGTGGGTGGCTCCGGCCTCGGCGCAGCGGCGCTGGTACCGGTGGTGGAGTGCATGGGGCGTGCCCTGTTGACCACGCCGCTGATGAGCAGCGCGCTGGCCGGGCAACTGCTGCTGCGCGCGGGGAGTGAATCGCAGACGGGGCAATGGCTGGCAGACATTGCCAGCGGCGCTGCGGCGACCGTTGCATGGCTGGAGAACGGTGACTGGGGTGATAGCGGCCTGCAGGCGCAGCTCGACGACCAGTACGTGTTGCGCGCGCGCAAGCTGTTTGTGCCGGATGCGCAGGCGGCCAGGTACCTGGTGGTACCGGCCATGCACCGGGGCGAGGTGGCCCTCGCGGTAGTGGCCGCCGGGCAACTCGAAGCGCAGGCCTTTACCGCCAACACCCTGGTAGATCTCACAAAGCGGGCGGCGAACGTTGAATTCAGCGAGATCCAGCTTACGGCCCAGAGCGTGGTCACCGGGCCCGCGGTGGCCGCCGCGCTGCATGACGTGCGGTTGCTGGGCGCTCTGCTGGTGGCCGCCGAGGCCGCCGGCAGCGCCGCTGCCTGCCTTGATACGGTGGTCGGCTATCTCAATACCCGCAAACAGTTTGGCCGGCTCATTGGCTCCTACCAGGCGCTCAAGCACCCCTGTGTGGATATCCTGACCGGCATCGATTCCGCCCGCTCGTTCATTTACCACGCAAGCTCGTTAGTGGCCGGGGAAGGGTTCGACCGCAACGTCGAGATAGCCTGCCGCATGGCCAAGGCGCAGGCCTGCGAGACGCTCCTGTACGCGGGTGACAGGGCCGTGCAGTTCCACGGCGGCATGGGGTTCAGCTGGGAATGTGACGCCCAGCTGTACCTGCGCAGGGCGCAATGGAGCCAGCAGCAGTTTGGCGATTCGCAACACCACCGCAAGCGACTGGCGGCGTTACTGCTGGATACCTGAGCGGGCCGCGCCCCCAATTGCCATTGGGGCAGGAGCCCTGTATCGATTAGAATGGGGCGAATATTTACCTGCGGTAACCCATGTCAAAGAAACGCCGAGGCCTGAAAGATAAAACCATGCCGCGCAGCCTGGCGCTGTCGCTGGCGGGTCTGCGCGCGGGCGGCGCGCTGGCGGTGGATAGCGCCGTGCAAAGAGTGACCGGGCGCACGGCCGGGGATGCAGCAACCTCCAGCATGGCGCGGCGTGAAGCCCGACGCTTCGTCCAGGAACTCGGTCGCCTCAAGGGCACGTATATCAAGATCGGCCAGATGCTGGCGTTGTTCGGCGAACAGTTCCTGCCGGCCGTGCTGGTGGATGCGCTGCGAGACCTGTCGGACCAGACCGAGGCCCTGCACTGGGACGCACTGGAATCTTCGGTCCGCGTCAGCCTCGGTGAACGCTTTGAAGAGTTGGAAATCGACCCGCAGGCGGTGGCGGCTGCCTCGCTGGCGCAGGTGCACCTGGCGAAAATTCGCAGTAGCGGCGAGTGGATCTGCCTGAAGCTGCAATATCCTGGCCTGGAGCAGGTCATAGACGCAGATTTTGATGCCGTGGTGCGCATGTTGCTGCTCTCTCGCTGGGTATCCGCGAGCCGCGATCTCGACGCCTGGCTGGAATCCATGCGCAAGCATCTCCACCACGAGATCGACTACGTCAGGGAAGCCGTCATGACGGAGCGCATGGCGACCCTGGTGGCAGACGCTCGCGGCACGGCGGTGCCCTATCACGTGCCGCACCTGCACCCGCGCTATTGCACCGACACAGTGCTGGCCATGGAGTATGTAGAGGGCTACTCGGTTGCCGATCCGGATGTGAAGCGTCTCTCCCTCGAACGGCGCAACGCGTTGGCGAGTGGCATGCTGGAGCTGTTTTTCCTTGAACTCTACGAGTGGGGCCTGTTGCAGTCGGACCCGAATTTCGGCAACTACCTGCTGCGCCTGGATGATCGTCGCCTGAAACAAGGCTCAGACGAGCTGGTGCTGCTGGATTTTGGCTCGGTACTCGAACCCGATGCGAACTTCCTGTTCCACCTGCGTCACGCCATAGATGCTGGCCTGTCCCAGGACGAGTCCCGCCTCGTGGATAGCCTGATAGGCCTGGGTTGCCTGCGTGCGGATGCTGGTGAAGAGGGGCGGCGTATGTTCGCCGATTTTTGCCTGTATCTACTGGAACCCCTGCGCCCAGCCGAGCACATACCGGCACAATACCTGAATGCCCAGGGCGAGTACTGCTGGGGTCGATCTGCCTTGATGCGGCGTGCCGGCAAGCAGGCCGCAGCCTCCGCAGTCAGCCGCCATTTCACCACCCCATCACGGGATTTTGCGCTGATTGCCCGCAAACTGTCCGGACTGTATAACTTTATTTCTGCACTGGATGCCGAGTTCAATGCGTATTCAATGGCAGCGGCTCACATAGAGCACTGGCGCAAGAGAGAATCGGATGGCGGGCTCGGAAAAGGACGTTAAGCACCAGGCAATTCCTGCTTCACGGGCGGGTCGTCTCGCGCGCATGGCGCGCATGGCTGGCGGAGTGGCAGGTGGCATGTTGGCGGAAGGCAGTCGTCAACTGCGCGCGGGCAAACGTCCGCGCGCGCGCGACATGCTGCTCACGCCTGGCAATGCCCGGCGCGTCACCGACCAGCTTGCCAGCATGCGCGGCGCGGCGATGAAAGTGGGGCAGATGCTGTCCATGGACACGGGCGACTTCCTGCCGCGCGAGCTCGCGGATATTCTTGCACGGCTGCGCGAGGATGCCAGTTACATGCCCGCGGAGCAGTTGCACGAAGTGATGGTCGGTGCGTACGGCCCGGAGTGGGAGTCGCTGTTTTACGGGTTTGCAGCGAAACCCATCGCGGCGGCATCTATCGGGCAGGTACATCGCGCTTTCTCCCCCGATGGCCGCGAGATCGTGCTCAAGGTGCAATACCCCGGCGTGGCCAGGAGTATCGACAGTGACGTCGACAATATTGCCAGCCTGCTGCGCCTCTCGTCCCTGCTGCCAGCGGGTATTGATATTCAGCCGCTCCTCACTGACGCCAAGGCCCAACTGCGTGACGAGGCAGACTACTTCAAGGAAGCGGAGTACCTGGACGCCTTCGGCGAACTGCTGGCGGACGATGACCGGTTCGTGTTGCCCGAGGCGCTGCCCGAGTTGTCCCGCGTGAATGTCCTGGCGATGACCTATGTCAGCGGCAGTCCGATTGACAGCCTTGCTGACCAGCCGCAGGCAGAGCGCGACAGGGTCGTCTCGGCGCTGATAGAACTGATGCTGAGGGAACTGTTCGAGCTGCGCATGGTGCAGACAGACCCCAACTTCGCGAACTATCAGTACCGCGTCGGGAGTGGAGAGATCGTGCTGCTGGATTTTGGCGCCACGCGGCGGTTCAAGGCGTCGTTCGCGCAGAACTACCGGAAGCTTGCGGCTGCGGCAATCGCGGAGGACGGCAAGCGGGTGATGGCCGCCGCCGAGCGCCTGGGTTATGCCACCGGGCGCGAGAACAGCGCGTATCGTGAGTTGCTGCTGGACATGTTCCTGCTGGCACTGGAACCCTTGCGCCACGCGGGGCCCTACGATTTCGCGGCTTCCAACCTCGCGGGCAGGATCGCCGAGCTGGGTGAGCGCGTCACTGACTTCAAGGATTTCTGGCAGGCACCTCCAACAGATGCAGTGTACTTCCACCGCAAGCTGGGCGGTATGTTCATGCTGGCGACGCGCCTGGGCGCGCGCGTGGATGTGCAGACACTGATCCAGCGTTGGTTATGAGCCTGGAGGGGCCCGCTTGCTGCCCTTGCGTGTCGCTCGTTTACGCGGTTTGGGTGCCAGCGCAGCGTCGCGCAATTCAACAAACGATGCCTGCAGGCAATCTGCATAAAAGCCGGGATCGGGCAGCATATCGCGACAGGCAGTGAACGATAGCGTCACTGAGCCGCGCTTGTTCTGCACCGAGCTGAACACAATGTGGAACAACCCCACATTGGGCAGCAATGGTCCGAGACTGATGGTGTCGATCAGCTCTGCGCCACACATATAGAGCTGAACCGGGGGTCCCGGTACATTCGTGACAATGGTATTGAAGATGGTACTGGCTTCGGCGAGACCGGTAGCCGCAGCCGTGCGAATAGCGAGGGACAGCACATTGCCGGGCATTACATCGGCGAGATCAACGGCAAAGCGCGGGCCCAGTGCCTCTGCATATGACTTTGCGTTCACTGCCTCCTGGTGAACCGCCGTGAGGCGCTGCAGGGGGTCGGCAATGTCCGAGCACAGCGCAACGGTCATGAACCCGACCATGTTTCCGCCCGCGGCGCGTTCTTCTGCAGAGCGCACGTCGATGGGGCAGCCACTCACCAGTGTGTGCTGCGGCAGCTCGTTTTTGCTCTCCAGATATTTGCGCAGCGCACCGGAGACGATCGTAAGCATGACATCGTTGACCGTTGTGCCGGGCTGCGTGTTTTTTATCGCGCGGATCTCTTCAAAGTCGAACTTGCGCGCCTCGACCACGCGATGCCGTGAAATCCTGCCCTGGAAGCGGGTTTTCTGTTTATCGTCCAGTGAGTGGAAATCGTCATCGCGACGCCCCCTGCGGATGCGTAAAAGGGCTGGCCCGGCCTCCCTCAGCATGTCCACTACCTGGCCGGGTTTGCGCCAGGCGTCAGCATAGGCGCGACCCAGCATGCGGGCGCGCGAGGGGCGCTCCACAATCCACGGCGCTGAGTCGCCATAGTGTTTTGTTTCCGGTGTCAGGTCGTGGACGATATTCATGAATTGCGTGCCCGTGGCACCATCCATCGCGCAGTGATGCACTTTCAGGAGGATAGCGAAGCAACCGGCGGGGTAGCCCTGGACGTTGTTCAGCCCTTCGATGACATACATTTCCCACAGCGGTTTATCGCGCCGCAGCGGCTGCGAGTGAATCCTTGCTGTCAGTATGCAGAGCTGGCGCCAGTCCCCGGGCTTGGGTAGCGCAATGTGTCGGACATGGTATTCCATATCGAAGTCTGTATCTTCCGCCCAGTAGGGTCTGCCCAGGTTGTAGGGTACGAAGACCAGTTTGCGCCGGAAAATCGGGGAGAGGTGTACGCGGTCTTCCAGCATGGCGAGTATCTGTTTGAACCTGACTTTGCCGCCGTCTACCGAGGATTGATCATAGATGCTGACCCCGCCGATATGCTGCGGCAGGCCCTCGAGTTCGGCGTGCAGAAACATGGCGTCCTGTCCCGATAGCTGCTGCATTGCGTTGATTCCTGCGCGTGGTGTGTATGAAGTGATGTGGCGCTGCAGGCAAAACCAGCCGCGCGATTTCAGTTTAGCAGGTTCGGCCATTGCGTATAGCTTGCCACGCGGACGGGGTCTGGAGCAGAGTGCCGGGGAAGGACTAGCAGCTGGTATGACAGCGTGCTGAGGCCGCGCCGTTCATGCTGCCTGGTCGCCCCCCGGCCGATCGTTAACCGGTCCATCGCCACCCAGCCAGGTATTGCAAACCGTGAAAGCGTCATCGAAATGCACGATATCCGCACGATACCCGGTGCGCAGCCGACCGATCGAGTCTTCCAGGCCCATGATCGCAGCCGGGTACAGTGAGGCCATGCGCAGCACCTCGTCCAGCGGCAGGCCCACAACGGTGTGGGCGTAGCGCACCGCATCGATCAGGCCGATTGCACTGCCGGCCAACACACCGTTACTGTTTACCAGGCGGCCGTGCGCCTCGCGAATGGTTTCTCCATAGAGTTCGCACACGCCCAGGCTGCCGCCCACCGTGGCCATGGCATCACTCACCAGAATCAGCTTCCCTCGCGGTTTCGCCCTGAAGGCGAGGCGAATGGCGGCGGGATGAACATGGTGTCCGTCGGCGATGATGCCCGCCCAGAGTTGATCCAGTGTCAGCGCGGCGCCTACCACCCCCGGCTCGCGTGCCTGGAGCTGGCGCATCGCATTGTACAGGTGTGTCACGCCCCGCAGGCCGTTGCCGGCGGCGGCCTCCAGCTGTTCGTAGCTGGCGTCGCTATGGCCGGCGCACAACAGGATCCCGCTGCGCGCAAGGCGTGCCAGGTTGTCCGGCGAGATGCACTCCGGCGCCAGCGTCAGCATGAGGGGCAGGTCGTGCAGGCTACACAGCCAGTCGAGGTCGGTCGCCCCCGGCTGTCGCAGACGATCTGCGCTGTGAGCGCCGCGTCTTTCGGCGCTGAAATACGGCCCTTCCAGATGCAGGCCGAGAATTCCGCCGCGCGCCGTGCTGCGAACGGCCCGCACTGCCGCGACGGCCGCCTGCTGGACGGCGTGGGTATCACTCAGCAGGGTGGGTAAAATCGAGGTGCTGCCCTTGTTCCTGTGCGCTCGCTGAATTGTAGCCAGCGTATCGGCGTCGGGCTGGTTATTCAGCATGAGGTCGCCACCCCCGTTCACCTGCAGGTCGACAAAGCCCGGCGCGAGTGTGCCTGCCGACAAACGCGTCAGTGATGCACCGGGGGGGCAGTCGGTGGTTGGCAGTACAGCGACAATGTGCGCGCCGTCTATGACCACGCAGTGATCGTAGAGGAACTGTTCCCCGTCAAAGATGACAGGTGCGCAAAGTGCAAACCTGCCGGACGAATTGAGCATGCGCCTTGTCCTCCAGGCGGCCAGTGTAACCAAATTTCGTCGCAGGCCCTATGCCCGGAGTTTATGCCCAGACCTTATGCGCAGGTTGCATAACGCATCCGGGAATTCGCCCCTGCCTCAGGCGGCAGGGGCGATCACAGCGCTGGACTCTTTTTCTTCGCGACGGATGCGAATCACCAGCGGAACGAGGACCAGGGCGATCAGCGGGGCGAAAATCGCCAGCAGCAACAGCAAAGTGGAGTTAACCCCGATGCTGTCGAGAGCGTGGCCCAGCAATGGTCCGGTGCCGATGAATACCGCGCGCACGCCCAGGCTTACCAGCGAGTTCACTGTCGCCCGGAAATCGCCGGGCACACGACGGTTCAATGCCTCGTAGAACAGGCTCATGCTCAGGCCGCGGCCCAACTGCACGGCCACGCCGAACAATACACCGAACCAGCCGCTGGCAGTTGCCATGCCCAGCAGTCCCAGCAGGGGCAGGACCCCGATCAGGTAGAGCAGGCGCCTGGTACCCAGGTACTGTTCCAGCGCGCTCGCATAGCGTGCGGCCAGGCTTACCGTGAGCGCAAAGGCCGCCCAGATGTAGCCGTAGCTCGTCACCGGAATATTCTGGAACTCCCAGTACTTCTGGTACACCCAGAATACGTAGACTGCGAGCAATCCGAACACGGCAATCGCGAATGCCGTCCACAGCACGACCGGCTTGCCGAACAACAGCAGTTCGACGACGCGCCTGGCGTTCTCGCGATGTCCCTGGCGTACTGTCGGCTTCGGCACTTCACACAGCATCAGGCCGATGATGATCGGCGCGAAGCCGGTCAGCGCCTGCACCAGAATCACCGCGTCCATCGACCACAGCAGCAGTACGCTGGCGGCAATACCGGCGAGCCCCGATGCACCGGCCTCCACTGCAATCAGCCTGCTCAGGGATTTGCTCGCCCCGGCACCTCCAGGCAGTTCGTGCTCGTGCAGGTAGACTTCGGTATCGTAGAGCAGCGCCAGGTCGGCCCCGGAGATCAGGCTGAAGCCGATACCCAGGATGATCTCGTAGATGAGAAAGTCGACGAACGAGTCCGCCCACAGCAACGAGAAAAACCCCAGCGCGTTCAGCACCGAGCCCAGCAGAATGACGCGACGGCGGCCCCAGATGTCGGCGAGGTACCCGGAGGGCACCTCGCACAGCGCGATGGTCATTGCAAATACCGCCTGCGTTTGCAGTACCTGGCTCATGCTGAGTCCAAAACCCTGCAGCAGCGGTACGAATACCGGCATCACGACCATGAAGCCGTGCAAGAAGCCGAGCAGGTAGATGGCGCGAATGTTGTTGTGCAATGTTGTGTTCACGGTCGGGTCCCCGGCGCGGCGGGATCCCGGATAACGAAGGCAACAAGGGTGGGAAAAAAAAGGCCTCCGGAATCCTGGATCCCGGAGGCCTTTTGAAAGTGTTCTATTTCAAGTGCGTTCCAGGTTCAGTGTGGTCACCCACAGGCATACCGGCTTCATCGTCATGGAGACGCGAAGCGGGCGGATGACTGCCTGGTGAATGAATACCGAACTCATGGTCCTGACCTGAAACTGGAAAGTTGTGATCAAACAGGGTCTGCCTGTGCAAGCAGGCGCGGGAGTCTGCGCCAGCGTGCTGCGGGCGTCAACAAAATAATACGTGCTGTGAAAAAATTACGTTGGTCCCCGGTCTCGCCGCGGTCGACTGCTGGCGCTGGTACTGCACAAATCAACGCAATCGCGCTATGCTCAGCCCGGAATCCGGGAAGAGGGAGTAAACTGTGGGAAAGAACAAGCTGATCTGGGTTATAGCGTTTGTCGTACTGGCCGCCCCGGTGCGCTCCGATGACCTGACCGCGGCCACGATGGCGCTGTGTGAGAAAGTGAAGTCCTGCGCAATGGCGCAGATATCACAGGCCAACCTGACGCCTGAAATGTCGCAGATGATGCAGCCGATGATCGATAACATGTGCGCCAACATGCAGGGCAATATGGCAGATTTGCCGCGGGGGCATGCGCTGTACGAGCCCGCCGTGGCGTGCATGCGCAGCATGGAGAAAGTATCCTGTGCCGAGATGCAGTCTTCGAGCCGGCCGCAGACAGCCGAATGTGCTGCCTACGAAGAAAAAGCCGGCGAATTCGACAAGGCCTCTGACAAGTAAGGCACTTCCGGCGCGCCCCATGACGTTTGAGTCACGGGGGCATTGCGGCGGCGAATAATCCGGGGCGGTCGCGGTGCTCGGGAAGCCGGCGGCCACTGAGCCCCGGCAAACTTGGGAACATCCCTAACAACGATAATGAACGGGAACACTATGCAAACACTCTGGCAACGAATTCTCCTCGCTGGCGCCCTGGCGTTGGTTCTCAACGGCTGCAGTGACGGCAGTGATGGCGGCGTCAGTGGCCCTGCCAACCCGCCACTACCGCCGGATCCCGATTCAGTATTTGCCGTGGCGAATGGCTGTTACGTCATCTCTGTGGGGGACGGCAGCAGCTTCCTCGCGCCGCCGCGCGCGATGTCACCGGCCGAGGCAGGTATGGAATCCGGCGCGCTGGCGCCCGAAGCCCAGGCCGATCGATTCAGGCTGCGCCCGTCCGACCTGGGCAAATACCTCCTGTACACACACGACGGCAACTACCTGTTTGCGGACGGCCAGATGTTACTCGCGAAAGCGGCACTCGCCTCCGACACCCGGCTGGTAGATGGCGAAGTGGTCATCGAGAATGACCTGCAGTCTGAAGGCGAGTGGCTGCTGGAAGCCGCCGAGGACGGGCAGTTCAGGTTGCAGCATATTCTGTCGGGCGATTACATCAGCGACAGTGGAAGCCTGGCAGCAGCGGCCGAAGCCGCCGCGCTGGAGTTCGTGCCGGAACAGGGCTGCGCTGACTTTCCCGAACTGAGTGTCGATGCCAGCGGCGAAGTCGCGGTCACGGAATTTGACGACGGTGATGTCTTCGGTTTTGTCGAGACACACGCGCACCTGTTCACCAACCTGGCATTTGGCGGGGGCGGCGCTTTCCACGGCGCGCCGTTTCACCCACTGGGCGTTGAGCACGCGCTGCCCAACTGTGAGTTGTCGCATGGCGACGGCGGGCGCAAGGACTTTATCGGTTTTGCCTTCAACGATGGCCTGGGTGATTTCACCGAATTGTTGCCGCTGTTGCTCACCGGTGAACTGGGCGAGGACGACCACCAGACGGATGGCTACCCGGATTTCACCGACTGGCCAAACGCGCCCACCAGCGCCACCCACCAGATGCAGTACTACACCTGGATAGAGCGCGCCTATAAATCGGGGTTGCGGCTCATGGTGCAGCACGCCACGACCAACCAGGTGCTCTGTCAACTGGTGGTGGGTATCGGCACGCAGGTGTTGCGGGAAACCTGCAATGACATGGTGACGGTCGACAGGATCTTCGAGGCCACCTATGCGCTCGAGCGCTACGTTGATGCCCTGGCCGGTGGGCCGGGCGAGGGCTGGTTTCGCGTAGTCTTCAGCCCCGAAGAGGCGCGTGAAGAGATTCGGGCCGGGAATCTCGCGGTCGTCCTGGGCATTGAAACATCCGATCTGTTCGACTGCTTCCTGGTGCCCTTTGGCGGCTTCGAGCGTTGCACGGAAGAGGACGTAATTGCCAAGCTCGACCAGTACCACGAGAAAGGTGTACGCGTACTGTTCCCCGTGCACAAGCTGGACAACGGCTTTTCCGCGGGTGATGGCGACCGGCGTATCTCCGACATTTCCAACTTCGGCCACACCGGGCATTTCAGCAACTTTGTTTCCTGCCCGGATGAGTTCCTCGGCTTTCCCGGCGGTTTCGATAGAGGCGGGGTGACCTTTGCCAACCTGAACATGCCGCGCGAAGTGTATGATTCGCCACCGCCTTTCGATATGAGCGGCTTTGACAGCGATCCGCTGGGTACGTTGTTGCCCAATATCGGTCTGCTTGGAGGCGGCTCGCTGGAAGGTGAGTACTGCCAGAACCACGGGCTGACTGACCTCGGTGAGTTCCTGATGGTGGAGTTGATGAAGCGGGGAATGATCATCGAAGTGGACCATCTGCCGCGCAAGGGTTACAAGCGCGCTTTTGAGTTGTTGCAGCAGTATGGGTATCCGGCGGCCGGCACGCACGGGCGCAATTACAACGGCCTTCTCTATGAGCTGGGCGGTATTTCCAAGAGCAACCTGGGTCGCTGTCGCGACCCGGAGAACCCGGGCACCATGGACGATGGCTTTCAGGCACGCATTCAGCTTATTCGCGACAATGGCGGCTACCCGGCGGAGGGCTTCGGCTTCGACCTGAACGGTTTTGCCGGCGCGCCGGGCCCACGTTTTGGTCCCGACAGCCGCTGCAGCGCGCCACAGACGGATGCGGGCGTGACCTACCCATTCAAATCCTACGCGGGTGATGTCACCCTGGAACCACCACGGGTTGGCAATCGCGTTCTGGATTTCAATACCGAGGGTATGGTGCACCTGGGCCTGGTGGCAGAGCTGATTGAAGATGTGCGTCTCGATGGCGTCACCGACGAAGAGCTTGAACCACTCTTTCGATCCGCTGAAGGCTACCTGCGTATGTGGGAGCTGGCAGAGAGTCGCGCGGCGTCTATCGAGGTGCCGTGACCTGGCCAGTCGGGCGATGAGCGCAGGCAGTTACCAGAACCCGCGTGCGGGTGACGCTGCCTGTTTTCAGTCGAACGCGCCGGGATCCACGCGGAAAATTTCGAAGGGTGTTTCCAGCGGTGCACCGAGAACAAAGTTGACGACCTCACTTTTTACCACGTAGATAGCGTCATCCGCTGTGGTGGCGGTAGACAGACCGCTGATCTGGCCGGCCACGGTCACCATGGCGGAGCTGAAACCGGCCTCCGGTCGAATACGGCTGACGGCCTCTCCTGAAACGGCGTAGAGATCTTCATTGAGAAATACCAGCCCATCGGGAGACGGTAATTCATCGCCTGCAAGCGCAACCTGCGTAATCGTTCCCCCATCAGGCAAGCTGACGCGCAATAAACCAGCCGGGAAAAATTTTGCGACGAGAAGCGCATCGCCCGCCGGGCTGACGGCAATCCCGTTGAGCCCGAGGCCGGCGCCGGTCAGGTCGTTGAACAATGGGTCACTGGCGAGAATCTCCCCTGCATCGGTGCGGGCATCAAGCCGATAGATAAACGGGTTTGCCGGATCTGTGACATACGCGACGCCGTCGGCATCCAGCGCCAGGTCGTTGCAGGATGCGTTGGTTGTCAACGCTCCGAGCAAGAATTCATTGGTGAGCTCTTCGCTTGTCAGATCGTAGACCCACACGCGGCTATCCATGCCATCGACCTGCTGCGCACACACCCAGAGACGCCGTGCGTCAGCGTCAATTTTTGCGCCGCCAATCTGTGCGCGATTGTCGGCGGGCCTGAATGTGCTTTCGGTGCCATCGGCGGCGACCCGCACGATGCTGGCGCCCTGCAGGCTGGTCACGTAGAAGGCGCGTTCCACCGGATCGAAGGCGATACCTTCGGGAACACTGTCCTCGCTGCTGAGAACGTAGCGAGACTGGAGTGGCTCGAGGATGGGCGAATCGCTGGAATCGCTACAAGCCGTGGTGGCTACCACCACCGCGAGAGTGACTGATACGAGGGTTAGGCGGGCCATGGCGCACTGCTCCAGTGTGTTATTGGTACCGGGACGATCTGCCCGATGCAAGGCGAGAGTATAGCCCCTTGTTTCGTCGATTGCGCCGCTGCAAGCCCTGCTTTAGACTCAAGGCCGATGTGCGGTCTGTACCAGAGTGCGTGCGTCGTCCTCAGATCTGTAGCCGGAGTCCGGTGCCATGACCAGCGATAGTCCAGACAACGCAGCAGACCAGGAAAAGGGTGCCGGCGAACAGTTTGACACGTCCACCGATGGGCGTTTTTTTAGCTACTACGAGGCGCAGAGCCAGTCCGAGGAGACCATAGGTCGCTTCGAGCGGCTCAAAGACCTCATCCTGAAGGCGATGTCTGACCGCGGCCGTGAAGGTCCCTTTGACGTGATCGATGTCGGCGGGGGAGCGGGCACCATGGCGCGCATGTTCGCGCGTGACGGCCACCGCGCAACCTGCGTTGATCTCAGCGCGGACCTGCTTGAGGTGGGTAGAAAACGCGCTGCCGACGAGGGCCTTGAACTCAGGTTTATCAACTGCAGCGCAACGGATATCCCGCTGCCGGATGCCAGCGTCGACGTGTGTGTGGTGCCGGAGCTGCTTGAGCACGTGGCCGATTGGGAGGGGGTGTTGAATGAGGCGGCGCGTATTATGCGGCCGGCGGGCGTGCTCTATCTCAGCACCACCAATACCCTGTGTCCATTGCAGGATGAGTTCAATCTCCCGCTTTACAGCTGGTACCCGGGGCGCGTGAAAAGACGCTTCGAGCGCCTGGCCGTGACGACCCGTCCACAGGTCGCCAATTACGCCAAGTACCCGGCAGTGAACTGGTTTACTTACTACAGTCTGCGTGAGGCATTGCAAGCGCGTGGATTTGATCGCTTCCTCGACCGTCTCGATATGATCGCGCTGCGTCTCGCGGATACCTCCAAAGGCAGCATCGCAAGAGCATTGCAACGTATTCCACTGTCTCGCCTGGGCCTGCAGTTTGCCACGCCGAACTCACTGATCCTCGCTTTTAAAGCTGGCGAAGCAGACGCCGATTCCACAAATTAAGGCACCTGTGCGGCGCGTGGCTCTCCCGTGGGTCGGTACCAGATAGCCGAGGTATAGGCGCGTTCCTGCAGGGTGTCCGGTTGATCCTCCGCATGTTCCATGCCGAGCGCGATGGCGTCGAGCAGCGAGTGACGTGCGGTGGGTATTTGCAGTACGCGCACATAGTAGAACGCGGGCTCGTTGCGGTTAAACTCGGGGTCCGTCCAGGCAGCCCGCAGCTCGGCGGAGCCGATGCTGTTGCTAACCGCGCCGGTGCGCAAATCCACGGTATTCCCCACGGCCGGCAGACGCCCTTGAGCGTCTGGTTCGCGCTCTCCAGACCAGGCTACGTCAAACACCTTCTCGCGCGTTTCACCGTTTGTTGTCAGCCAGCCCTTGACGATCTGGATACGATCCAGGTTTGCACCTACCGGATCTTTTGCAGCGACGACGACGAAGGAGGGTGCGGTGTCCTGGCTCAGTTCGCCTCCCATCGGCACGCCGCGACGCGCAGCCCAGGCGTGCAGGTCGGCATTCTCGAGATCCTCTGCCGTGAAGCCTTCACCACCAAAAAATTGTACGCCAATTCGCGGACCCGTGGTCGCGTAAACCTCGCGCCGTTTGAGAGCCGCCAGAATATCGGTGCGTGTGTTGCTTTCGGCCCACACCGCGGCAAGACCGGAGGCTGACATGGCCCAGCCGGAGGAGCCTGGCTCATCGGGATTCCAGCGAGTCTGTTTGTTGGCGGGTATGGAGTCCGTGGCGAGCTTGCCGTGAAAATTGTCTTCCTCTGCGGAGGACAGCGCGGTGTGTGAGTCTGTGGAGCCGATCACGCCCATCTGGTATGGGTTGTGGCCGAGGCGTTGTTCCAGCGCCAGGCCTCGCTTGAGCGCCTGGCGCACGAAGTCGCCCGGTTGTGGCTCGTAGTCAGTCCAGGTCCGCTGTATGTAGTACGGGTAGTGCTCGAAATCTGCAAACGCATCTTCCGGGGAAAATTGCGGATGCGTCTCGGAATCGCCCTTGATCTGCGTGATTTCGGCAACCGGCTCCCAGCGGGCGCGCATGGCCGCGTACTCCGCGCTGAAGGGCTCCCCCCGCAGTGACGTGTCGGCAAACATGTAGCCCTTGGAAATATTGGAATTGTGCGGAATGGCAATGAACCCGGCGCCGGTTTTTGCGCTGGTAGTTTCGAGCCAGGCCCAGAGGTCTTCGGGGTAGGGGCTGTCATCCAGGCCGAAGGGGTCGTACTGCTGTGCCGTTGCCGCGTTGCTGTCGGTGATGATCACCCGGTGCAGGTTGGCGCCGGCAGGGATGGCGCTCCACTCCCAGCCAATCAGTGCAGTGAACTCACCGGGCGCATTGTGCGATTCGGCGATGTCCGTAATCGTGCGCCAGGTATCAATTTCCACCTGTTTTGGCATGGGCAGAAGCCCGATATCGCTGTTCTCCAGGGTGCTGGCCTCGGCATCCTCTTTTGGCGTTAGCGCCGGGTCCGGGAGAACGGCGATAAACAGTTCGCGACCCTCTCCACGATCAATCGCGCGTTGCAGAACAAACGCCGCTACGCGGGCTTTTATCGAATCCCAGAGGCCGATGCCTGAAGTGTCCGCGCCCTCGCGGTGAACACGGCGAATCTGGCCGAGAAACTCGGCGTGGTCCGACACGACGAGAAAATCGAGCGGCGTGCCAATTTGCACCCGCGCGCCGTGATAGGGGTGCACGACCGGCAGCCCCTTGGCATAGCGGAAGGCGGTTTCGGGGCCCGCGGTCAGGTTGTTGTTGGCGTAGGCGTCAGAAGAATAGGTGGTGTGCAGGTGGGTGTCGCCCCAGAGCAACTCTCGCTCGCCGGCTGAAGCGGTCATACAGACGACACACAGCAGCCCGATTAGTCTTGTTCGCATGCCTGGCTCCCTCGTATTTTTGGACCACCTTTATAGGGCTTCGGGCGATGCAAATCAAACTTCTACGGCAGTTCCCGTTGTTCGCGGAGTTCCTCGTAAAGCGACCGCGCCTCGGCACGTTCGGGAAAGTCTTCCGTGCCTTCGAGCAGCTTGCCCAGCGTTTCTTTCGCCGACTCCGTCTCCCCGCGTGCAGCGTCGATCATGGCGCTGTGATACAGCATGCTGGGTTGTCCCGGCGTTGCCTCCAGGGCGCGCTGTATGCTGCGGCTGGCGACCTCCAGGTTGCCGTTGAGATACTCTACCACTGCCAGGGTGTCGAGCACGGCGGCGTTATCTGGTTGTAGCTGACTGGCCCGCCGTGCGTAGTCCAGCGATTCTTCAGGCGCGCGCTCACGCAGCAGCCAGGCAAGGTTGTTGAGCGCCACGACGTTATCAGACTCAAGGGTCAGGACGTGCCGGTACTGCTCGACCGCGTCCTGTCCGGCCGTCATGCTGTTGTTGGCCTGCTGCATGAGCACCCGCACGTCCCCGGGGTGTTCCTGCAGCCATTGGCGATAGGTATCTGTGGCAGCCTGCTGTTCGCCCATGCGCTGCTGGTAATTGCCCAGTGCCAACACGGTGCCGGTGTGCGGCTGAATGTTGTAGGCGCGGCGTGCGAAACTGATTGCCGCCTCTTTATCGCCGGAGCGCGCGGCCTCGGCTGCCTGCAACAGGAACACATCGGCATTTTCCGGCACGTCGCGAATGAGGATTTCGAGGTCTTCCCTGAAGGGCTCCTCGCGGCCCAGCCGCAACAGCAGTTTTGCGCGGGCCAGCCTGGCAGCGTGGAAATCGGGTTTCAGCTCCAGTGCCTTGTCGAGTTCGCGCTCGGCCATGGCGGTATCTCCGCTGCCCGCCGCGGCCATGGCCGTGAGATAGCGCGCATCGGCGCTTGCGGGTTCAGATGCATTGAGTTGCTCCAGTGTAAAGAGTGCCTCGCTGTGGTCCCTCTCTGCGATTTGAGCAAGTGCGATCACCTGCAATACGGACGGGAGTCGGCGCTTGGCGGCATCCAGGCCCAGCAAAGCCGTGGGAACCTTGTCGGGCCGCCCCTGGCTGAGATAGTGCCGTGCCAGCATCAGCCGTGGCTCCAGGGCTTGCGGGTGATCTTCGATGACGGCGTCAAGCCGCGCAGTGACCGCGGCGGTATCGCCGCGCGCGGCGTCAATCCTGGCCAATTGCAACTGGGCTGGCAGGTTGTCGGGTTGCGCCTCGAGAATGCGCGCGTAACGTGCTGCGGCGGCCCCGGTGTCGTTTTCCGCGAGCGCGTATTGCGCCAGTGCGTGATTGGCACCCGGGTCCGCAGGGTCCAGCTCAAGCACACGCTCATAGGCCGCGCGTGCGGCCTCGAGATCGCCGGATTGGGCATGTACCCAGGCAAGCAGGTTGCCGGGCATGGCTTTGTCAGGGTTGCGTTGCGCGTAGCTCTCTGCCGCCTGCATCGCCGCGTCAAAGTCGCCGCGTTGCACATGACTCAGAATGAGCAGCATGTCGCCCTGCTGAAATTCGGGGTCCAGCTCCAGCGCAGCGGCGATGTGCGTCGCGGCTGCCTCGGCATTGCCTTCGACCAGCAGGCCGGCACCGAGACTTACCTGGGCTTCAGCGGAGTCTGGTTCGAGCTCGGCAATCCGCGTCAGCAGGGTGATTCCCTCGTCGGTTTTACCCTGCCGCAGGAGCGCGTGCGCCATGAATTTCAGCGTGATTACCTCGTTCGGGCGCTCGGCGATAATCGGGCGCAGCAATTCCTCGACCGCGACATAGTTTTCTTCCCGCAGGCGCACGCTGGCCAGTAGTTTGCGACCTCGGATGCTACCCGGTGCCAACGCATAGAACCTGGTCGCATGCGCCGCCGCCTGTTCAAGGTTGCCATCCGACAGGTGGGCGCTGCCGAGGAAATAGGCGAGCATCGGATAGTCTTTGCCAATCGGCTCTGCCAGTGTCAGGCGTTTTATCCCCTGCTGGTAGCGTTTCTGCTCAATGTCGATGACGCCCATCACGAGATTGGCGACCGGGTCCTTGGGTGCGGCCCTGAGGACCTTGCTGGCATGCCACCGCGCGGTTTTCAGGTCAGCCTCATCCAGCGCCAGTAGCGCACTTGATCGCAGCGCCGGAAGGTTGTCCGGATCCAGCTCCAGAACCTTGTCGTAGGCTTCGGCGGCGGCGGCCTTGTCAGACGTCTTTGCCTTGAGTTCAGCCCTGGCAGACCACGCATCGACGCTCTCTGGCTCAAGTTCCAGCACGCTATCGATGGCCGCGTTGGCCTTTTCCAACTCGCCCATGCGCAGCTGGAGCTCCGCTCTGGCGAGTTGCGCACGTGGTGCTTGTGGCGCGATTGCCAGCGCTTCGTCCAGCAGGTCGTCGGCATCCTGGTTTTCACCCAGGCTGATCTTCGCCAGCGCCTGGCTGGTAAGAATGCTCGCCTGGGATTCGCTGGTGAGCCCCCGGGTAGAGATTTCCAGAACTTCTTTGTACTTGCCGGTAGCGGCGAGTGCCATGGCGTAGGCGGGTAGTGTCTGCTCGGGATTCCAGTCCAGCCACATGGCGCGCTGGAGTTCTTTCTCTGCCGAAGGTGCATCGCCCATGTTGAGGTACACGGACCCCAGCAGCCAGCGCGCCTCGGCGAGATTCTGGTCTTTCTGCAGCGCGCTTTTGAGTTCCAGCGTCGCCGCGTGTTGGTCGCCCTGGGCGAGATACGTTTTCGCGCTGGCAAGGTGCTCCTCCGCGCTGTCACCGGCGCAGCCCGCCAGAATGAGTACCAGGAGCAGCGATAACCAGCGTAGCGGAAAAACCTTCATGATTTGCCTTTATTGTCGAAGAGAGAGAATTGCCGGGTTTGAGTATAATTGCCCTGTGCGCGGAAGCCTACCGGTTGTAAGCACTGTATCGCGTGATTGGTGTGGCGCGCCCCGGCAGCAGGTTCAGGGTTGCCTGCGATCAACGGGAATTCCCCAGAAGCCGACCTGCCGGGAACGGGCGATTTTTTCCAGGGCCTGGTACTCCACCGGCGCATCGGCGAGTGCGACGGCCCAGCCCCGTTCCAGCAGGTAGGCGCTCAAGTCTTCGCCCTCGTCGAAGTGTGAACTGCCCACGTGGCAGCGCCCGTTGTAGCCGCCATCGTCCCGCTCATCAATCAGCTCGCAACGCACGAAACCCTGTATCTTGAAATCCAGCGCGACCGCCGCGCGGGAGCCACAGTAGGTGGGACGTTTACGGGTATTGCAGGTGCGGTTCAGCTCCGGGATGTGGATGCCGTAAAGGTGAATGGTTTTGCGGCTGATGCGCAGGGTGCCGTCCTCATTGACGCTGGCGTAGCTGGAGATTTCCCGTGCCTCAAGTGGCGAGGCTCCGAGTATGAGCAGCAGGCACAGGCATAGCGCGCTGGCGGCGAGCCAGGGTGACAGTGCTCGAATTCGTTGCTTTCCGGGGTGTGTGCGCATAGCTGGTTGGAACCCTCGTCGGGCGCAAGGTTCAATGCATCGCCAGTGCCGGCACCACTGCCGCCATTACCACTGGAAGAAGCGATTGTGACTGCGCTGAAGGTGGTACTGCAATCGCTATTCGCGGTGTGAATCACCAGGAAATCGACAAAAGTACCTGTCCGGGTATCGGCGTACTGATGGACGGGGTCTGCCCGGGCATCAATCCCGGACAGATTCTGGAGGCCTTTGATAGCGAGCGAATGAAGGTGTTGCGCAGTCCGCAAGTCACTCTATCTGCCAGAAACACTATCTGCCAGAAACACCATGGGCTGCGCCATTAACATCCTGTACACCGCACCCAAATTACCTTCGGTGCCGGGTTGAACCAGGAGCACGCATTGTTGGCGCGCAGCAGTATGGCTTACAACGCCAATTACTACTGGCGCGACTGCACGTGAGTATCTTCAACAATGATCCATTGGGCCAGAGGGAGTCCTTCGGCTTCTGGAGCGTGAGCAGTGATTGACGCTACCCCGGATCATCCCTGGCGGCAGGCTGGCATCACGTCATCCGGTTTCGCCTGCCGCCATGGCCTGGACTTTGTTTGCTGTGAGCGCCTGCCCCCCGATCGCCCAGTCGCCGCTTTCGAACTCCTGGATGCGCACCCAGGTCACATTGCGCATGTTCTCGCCCTCTACCTCGAGCATTGCGTGGGTGACCTTTTCGACCAGTTCGGCTTTCTGGTCCGGCGTGAAAACGTCCTTGATGACATCGATTGTGACTAGTGGCATGGGTACTCTCCTTCAGGATTCCAATTGAGATTTCAGGTGCGCGATCACTTCGCGCATGGGTCCGCTGGGGCTGAACTCGATGGCTTCGTAGTCTTCATCAACGGCGACGGTGTGCCCGGGCGGCCAGTAGTAGACCTCGCCGGCGCGGACAACTTCCACGCTGCCGTCGGCGAACGTGACACGGATCGAGCCCTTGATCACAGTGCCCCAGTGAGGGCACTGGCAGAGGTCCTCCGGCAGCCCCTTCAGCAGTGGAGCGGCGTCAGCTCCACCGGGAAAGCGTATCCTGGCAACGTTGATATCCGACCAGTCATTTGACTGAATGCAGATGTCGCCGGATTGGAGGCTGACGGGCATTTCTGTCAGTGGATACTTCACGGATATCTCCTCCTGTTGAGCCAGTTATGGATTAACGCTAGCCGGTTGCGGTACAGCATGGCGCATGGCGCAGCCCCATACTTGCAGGAAACCTGCAGAACGCCTGGAGAATTCGAGGCGATTGCCGTTCGGCTCATGTATGCTGGCACTTATGATCTATCGGTTTGATGAGATCGAACTCGATACTGCCAAGTACGAATTGCGGGTTGGCGGCACGGTGCGCCCGCTGGAACGGCAAGTATATGCGTTGCTCGCGTTGCTGATTGAGAACCGCGAACGGTTGGTCACCACTGACGAGCTGATTGAGAAGGTGTGGGATGGCCGTGTCGTGTCTGATGCGGCGGTTGCCAGCCGCATCAAGTCGGCACGGCAGGCACTTGGCGACGACGGAAGAACACAGCATTACATCCGAACCTTGCCGCGGCAGGGATACCGCTTCGTTGCAGATGTGCGCCCCGAGAGTGTCCCTATTGCTACCCCCGGTACAGCGGCGGAGCCAGCCCGGCCGTCGATTGCCGTGTTGCCGTTTCACACCATCGGCAGCCCGGGAGCCTATGCCGCTTTTGCCGACGCCTTACCGCACGATCTGATTCTCGAGTTGGCACGGCTGCGCTGGCTGATGGTAACTGCCCGCGCGTCGTCGTTCCGTGCTCGCGTTTCTGTCGTCGACCCGGTGGAGACGGGATGTCTGCTTGGTGTGCGCTACTGTCTGTGGGGTAACGTCGAGTCAATCAGCCACAAACTGGCAGTGTCTGTTGAGCTGGCGGATTGTCGTGATGGCAGCATCATCTGGGCTGACCGGTTTTCCGGCACGCTGGAAGACGTGCATGCCTTTCGAGCCGAAATTGTGGCGCGAATTCTCGTCGCGCTAGAGATCCGCATACCGCTGCACGAGGCCGACCGCGCGCGGCTCTCCGTCAGCGAGAATCTTGATGCCTGGTCGGCTTTTCACCTCGGGTTGCAGCATGTGTATCGTTTCAATCGCAATGACAACGCGGTTGCAGCCGGGTTGTTTCGTCGTGCAGTGAAACTTGACCCGGGATTTGCCCGCGCCCACGCCGGCCTTTCTTTTGTGCACTTTCAAACGGCATTCCTGCATCATACTGATGATCTGCGCTCGGAAATTGAACTTGCCCGGCGTTCAGCCGAACGGGGGCTTGAGCTCGATCCTCTGGACCCCTTCGTAAATTTCGTCATGGGTCGGTCTTTCTGGCTGGCGGGAGATCTTGAGTCCAGCCTGTCGTGGCTGGAGCGCGCCACCGAGATCAGCCCGAACTACGCCCAGGGCATCTATGCGCGAGGCTGGGCCGAGACGTTATCGGGCCACAGCAGCATCGGGCGGGCGCATGTCGATCAGGCCATGCGGCTTAGCCCTATCGATCCGCTGTACTACGCCATGCTGGGGACGCGCGCTTTCACACACATGCTCGAGTACGAGGACGTCCAGGCTGCGGCCTGGGCCGACCGGGCGGCCCACTCACCGGGTGCTCATGTGCTGATTGCCATGATCGCGTCGGCGGCGCATGGCCTGCAGGGTGATGATGCACGGGCGGCAAATTGGGCGCGAGACGTCAGGAAGCGGCGTCCCGGCCTGAGCAGGGCGGATTTCTTTCGTGCCTTCCCGATGCGCGCGGCGGATCAGCGGGAACGCATCGGGCGCGTCCTGGCGCAACATGGTTTTCCTTACCGCTGATCGTCGCCATAAGTTGCCTCCGTTGTGCCCTTGTCTGCGGCAGACCCTGTCCCCCGCCACCTCCGGCATGGCCATAGCCGGCATTTCCTGCAAGCCTGAAAGGTGGCAGGCGTCTAATTACGCCTCATCACTCACCGACAACCCAATGACGACAACGCCACCGAAGGAACCTTTTCACGCGCTGGGCAGGGATGCAGCACTTGAGCGTATCGCATACTCCAGCGCCGGGTTGAGCAGTGAGGAAGCTGCGCGCCGTCTGCAGCAGCACGGTGCCAACCGCCTGCCTGAACCGCCGCGGCGCAGTTCGCCGTTACCTATCTGGCGCCGCTCCAGGGTATCTTCGGCACGGAGAATGTGCCGCTGCTGGATGGATTTCTGATCGTCGCGATCGGCGTTGTCTTTTTCGTGTTGATCGAGACGGAAAAGCAGATGCGTCTGGCGTTCCGTCGCCCGGCCGGGTGAACCACGCATGCCCGGGCCTGACCCGGGGTGACGAGGTCCAGCCCTCCCGGTAATGATGGTATAGCGGTGAATCGCATGCTGACGTGGAGATGGTCTTGTGCGTTCTGGTCAATGCCGCGGTATCAGGGGTCAGGAACCAGAATTCGCAGTTCCAGGCCATCCCGGGTTCGCCGCGTATGCAGGGTGGGCGTACCTTCCTCGACGGCGGATTGAGCGTCGCTGCCGGAAGGAGGGGGTGCCAGGATACCGCAGACAATGGTCACAAAGCGGTCCACGAAGGCGGGATCTGCAACGTCGAGCCCGTACAGGCCTGCCACTTCGTGCTGCAGCAGGAAGATGGTCTGGCAGGCACCCACAACGATGTACAGCATCGCTATGATTTCCTCGCGGTTTGCCTGGCTGTGTTGGGCCTGGCCGAACAACTCCTCGAACAGTGCATGATGCTCGCGGGTCCGCTGTAGCATCCAGTCCAGCCTGGGCCCCGGTTGCATGGTGGCCTGCACAATCATGCGCGAATGTTCGGGATGGCGGGCGTAATAGCGCACCAGTTGCTCGCAGAGTCGCCGGGTGGTGGCTCCATCGCCAGTGCCCTCCGCAAAGATGCGATCGAGGTCCAGCTCCCGCAGTTGTCGCTCCAGCAGAAAATTCACCGCGGCGCGCCAGAGTTCTTCCTTGTTGCCGAAGTAGTACTTGATCATCGCGTGGTTGGCCCCCGCGCGACCGGCGATCTCGCGAATCGAGGCAGCGCCGAAGCCCTTTTCGGAGAACACCTTCACGGCGCTGTCCAGGATCTGGTCCGGGGCCTGTTCAGTGGGGGTATCACTGCTCCGGGAGGGGCGCGTTGCGCGTGGAGGCCTGGACATGCGGAGCACCTGCCTGGTGGAAAGTTGCATATTAACCAAATGGTTGACAAATGCAATACGTATGGTTAATTATTGCCCCATAACAGTGTCTGGACTCGTAACCAGGCCGGACAATCCATTCAGGTATGAGTTAATCGTATGCTTACCAGAACCCGCAGATAATGTTGTTGCGATGCTTACAGCACACGTTGAACAGCCCGCAGCGCTGGCTGGCTGGCGTCCTGTTGCTGGTGACGCTGGTCCCGGCCGACGTGTTCAGCGGTTCCCGGTTATACGCTGCCGAATCCGCTGAGCCGATCCCGTGGCGGGTACACCAGCAGCAACGGGAACAGGCAGTGCTGGCGCGGCAGGCCGAATTTGTCGCGGCACTCGCTCCACGGGTGACCGAGGGAAACCTGGGCGGCGTGCCGGTGTTGTGGGTGCGGCCTCCTGACTGGGTCGACAAGGGCAAGCTGGTCCTATACACCCATGGCGGTGGTTACGTGATGCTGAGCGCCCGTTCCACGCTAGCCAGCTCCGCGCTGGTGGCACACCGTTCCGGGCTGCAGGTGGTGTCCGTGGACTACACCCTCGCCCCGCACTCGCGCTGGCGTGAAACCACGGGGCAGGTGGTGGCGGTGTTCGAGGCGCTGCTTGAGGAGGGCTATACGCCGGCGGACATCGTGATGTACGGCGATTCCGCAGGCGGCGGATTGGCCGCCGGTTCGGTGCTGCGCATGCGCGATCAGGGTCTCGCTATGCCCGCCGCACTGGTCTTGTGGTCGCCGTGGTCGGACCTCAGCGACCACGGTCAGGGTGGTGCCCGCCAGCCGGGGGATCAGGCGGGGCTGGATCCCGCGTACCTGCAACAGGCGGCCGCAGCCTATGCCGATCCCGGTGACCAGAAGCACCCCTGGGTATCTCCGGTGTACGCCGATTACACCGCGGGATTTCCGCCCACGCTGATCCAGGGAAGTACAGCGGAGCGCCTGCTGGATAGCATCGTGCGCCACTATCGGGCGCTGGACAACAGCAGCCAGCGGGTCTGGCTGGATCTCTATCCGGATGCCGTGCATGTGTTCCAGGTGCACCAGGCCGGCTCATCGCATGCCGAGATGGCACTGAATAAATCGGTCGCCTTCATGCGCCGCCATCTCGGTGTGGGTGCTGACAGCGCGACCAGATGACACAGCACGAACCGATTTTTCTGGACTGACGGCGGCCCGGTAGGCCGCGGGGATGTAATAATGAGAGCACCTACAATAGTTGGTAGCGGTATAGGCCTGGCGTTGCTCGCGTGCGCGCAAGGTGTGGTGTCCCAGGATGGCGCCGTGATGCTCGAGGAAGTCATCGTGACCGCCCAGAAGCGCAGCGAATCCTTGCAGGATACTCCGATATCACTGGCGGCCTTCGACAGTACGATGCTGGAAAATCAGGGCATTGATGGCCTGGATGACATCGCGTCGCGGGTACCCTCACTGGCGATTGAGCCTTTTCCCACCAACAACGCCACGCTGCGGATCTTTATCCGTGGTGTTGGTTTGGCCGATGCCCAGATTACGCAGGACCCACCCGTCGGGGTTTACCTGGACGGCGCCTACATCGCCCGTTCCACTGGCCTGGCGCTGGACGTTGCGGAACTCGAGCGCATCGAAGTGCTGCGGGGTCCCCAGGGCACGCTGTACGGCCGCAACTCCACGGGGGGTGCCATCAACCTGATCACGCGCCCTCCAAGCACCGACGGCATAGGCTTCCGGCAACAGCTCACTGTGGGTAATCGCGATCGGTTCACAGCCAAGTCCAGCCTCAATCTGCCTTTGGGCGATAGCGTGGCGCTGCGCGTGTCCTATCTCGATTCCACGGTGGACGGCTTTGTCGACAATACCGGCCCGGGTGAGGATTTCGGTGACCGGGATCAGCAGGGCTATCGGGCGGCCTTGCGCTGGGAACCCACCGATACGCTGCGCCTGGATTACGCCTTTGATCATGCCGACATGAAGTTCGTCAATTACCCCTATCAACCGGTGCTGCCACCGCATATCGACCCGCCGGGCAGTCCGGATCGCAACGTCATCGACCAGATCGCCGAGCAGGCACAGACCTTTGTTGAGTTCCAGGGCAACCGTCGCAGCGAAATGGCCACGCCGGTGCCGATGCTTGAAACGACCACCCGTATCGAGGGCCACATGCTGACGCTGGGCTGGCAGGCGGGGCAGAATCTTGACATCAAACTGATCAGCGCCTGGCGGGAGCTGCAGGACGAGCCCTACGCCGACCTGAGCGGTGGCAGCGAGTCGCCGGGCTATCGCGTTGACAACAACGACTACACCAGCCGCGATGGCTCCCTGTACCTGCCGCGTGTGCCCGGCGGGATCGACCAGCAGCAGCAATCCCACGAGCTGCAGTTTATCGGCCAGATAAACCCGCGGCTGGATTACATTCTGGGCGCCTATTATTTCGAGGAAAACGCCACCTCGGATTCTTTCCCGATGAGCCATCAATCCACCAGCCCGTTCAGCGTCACTGATAACGGTAGCGAGATAGCCAGCACCTATGCGGTGACCACCTCCGCCGCCGATTTCGAGATCGACAACACCGCCTGGGCGCTCTACGGGCGGCTGGCGTGGACGCCCCCGGTGTGGGACGAACGCCTGACGCTGACCGTGGGAGCCCGCTACTCGGACGACGAACGCAAGGTCAGCCGCAGTACCGCCAGCGCCACCCTGTTCGAGACGGAAACCATCAACAAGGCGACGGGCGCCGCTTCCGCCACCGCGCCAACCACGGTGCAATCGACCAGTTTCTCGGCTGACGCGAGCAATAGCTACAGCGATGATTCCATCGAGCTGATCGGCGAATACGCACTGCAGGATAATGCGAAGCTGTACCTGAAATACGCAGAGGCCTACAAGAGCGGCGGCTACAACACGCGCGAGCCGGACGAGGCGTTTTTCCAGCGCGGCTTTGACCAGGAAAAAGTGAGTGCCTGGGAGCTGGGCATCAAGAGTGAATGGCTGGACCGACGGCTGCGCCTCAACGGTGATGTGTTCTACAGCAGTTACACCGATATACAGTTGCAGTTCAAACTGCCCGGCGCGCTCACCGATGCCAGGGTGGTGAATGCCGGCGAAGCCGAGATGCAAGGGCTGGAACTGGATCTGGATTTTCTGGCGACCCCGGCCCTGCTCCTGCGCCTGAGCTACGCCTTTCTGGACGCGGAGATCACCGAGGCCGTTGACCCCCTGACGGGCGCGGACGCGAGCGATGACTTCACCTTCAGTTCGGCGCCGGAACATTCGCTGAGCGCCGCGCTGGACTGGACTGTCGCCGAACTGGGCTGGGGCCGGTTGGGTTTCAACGCCAGCTACAGTTACATGGATGACCGCGACGGTTCGACCCGCACGGATATTGCCGAGGACATTTACCTGCCCGGTTACGACCTGGTGAATGCCCGGCTGGCGCTGGAAGATATTGCCGTGGCCGGTGGCACGCTGACGTTGGCCGCCTGGGGCAAGAACCTGCAAGACACCGAGTACGTGATTAACGGGCTTGCCGCGCTGACACATGCCAGCCGTTCTGTCATCTGGGGTGATGCGCGCACCTGGGGTGTGGACGCGATTTACCGCTACTGAGCGTTCTCTGGGGGCAAGCCCATGCTGAAACCTGTGGACATGAGGATGGTCGCCGTCGCTGCCCTTGCCGGGCTGCTGGCACCAGCATCGTTGGTGGCGCAGGAACCGCGCCTGTTGTGGGGCGATACGCACGTGCACACGGCCTTTTCGGCGGACGCGTTCACCATGGGCAATCGCGACGCCACACCGGAGGTGGCCTACCGGTTTGCCCGCGGCGAGCCGGTGATACACCCTTATCACCGGGCCCGCATGCAACTCGCTACGCCGCTGGATTTTATCGTCGTGGCCGACCACGCCGAGAACCTGGGTGTGCTCCGGGAGATCTATTATCGAGGGGTGCAACTGGAGCAACCCGGCCTGGGCGATCGTATCAAGGGCTGGATTACCGAGTGGCGGTTGCGGCGTCTGCTCGACAGTGGTGATGTGCAGGCCGCGGTGCGCAATATGGTGGAAGAGTCGCAGGCGCCGGCGGTGGCGGCTGCAGATGCGCTGGCGAATCCGCCCGCGGGTATCGTCAATGCCGGGGCGCTCAAGCGCAAAAGCTGGCGGGAGTCCACCCGCCTGGCGGACGAGTACAACGATCCCGGCACTTTCACCACGTTCATTGGCTGGGAGTGGAGTTCGGCGCCGGGCGCCGCCAACCTGCACCGTGTAGTGATGACCTCTGCCGACAGCAGCACCGCGAATACATTCCTGCCCTACGGCAGCGATCAGAGCCCCTATCCCGCCGACCTCTGGGCCTGGCTGGAGCGCACATCGGCGCTGACCGGCGCGGAGTTTATCGCCATCCCGCACAATTCCAATATCTCCAAGGGCTATATGTTTGCCGAGACCTCCCTGCGTGGCGAACCGATGTCGGCAGCCGCAGCCCGCACGCGGCTGCGCTGGGAGCCTGTGGTGGAGATTACCCAGATCAAGGGCGACTCCGAGACCCATCCGCTGTTCTCGCCCGACGATGAGTTTGCCGACTTCGAAAGCTACAACTACACCTTCGACGTGCAGGATGGGCCGCCCCGCTTCGAGCCGCAGCGCGGTGACTACATCCGCCAGGCGCTCCAGCGGGGGCTGGCGCTGGAGCAGCGCGTGGGCGTAAACCCCTTTCGGTTTGGCGTGATCGGCTCCACCGATGCCCACACCGGGCTGGCCACCGCCGAGGAGGACAACTTTGGTGGCAAGTTCGCCGCGGATTCGACGCCGGAAACCAAGGGGGGCAACGATGTGACCGGCGTCAGCGGCTGGAGCATGTCGGCCCAGGGGCTGGCGGCGGTATGGGCGCAGGACAATACCCGCGACGCCATTCTCGATGCATTCCGCCGGCGCGAGGTATACGCCACCACCGGCCCGCGCATCCAGTTGCAGTTTTTTGGCGGCTGGAGCTATAGCGAGGAGGCGCTGGGAAAACTGTCCAGCGGCTTGTTGCGACACCATGGGGTACCCATGGGCGGCGTCTTGCCTGGCCGCCCCGGTGAAGTGGCGCCGACCTTTGTATTGCATGCGCAGCGAGACCCGAACGGCGCACGCCTGGATCGCATGCAGGTGGTAAAGGGCTGGCTCGACGCTGCCGGGAAACTCCAGGAACAGGTGTACGACGTGGTCTGGTCCGACGAGCGTGCACCGCGGTCCGATGGCTCGCTGCCGGTGGTCGGAAGCACTGTGGATCTCAAAACCGGTCGCTACCGCAACAGCATCGGTGCCGACAGCCTGGCCACCGTCTGGACCGACCCGGATTTCGAGCCGACAATGGAAGCGTTCTACTATGCGCGCGTGTTGCAGATTCCGACGCCCCGGCACCTGTTGCTGGACGCCCTCGCGCTGGGCCGGCAGGCGCCGCGGGAAGGCCCGTCGGTGATCCAGGAACGCGCCTACAGTTCGCCCATCTGGTATTCGCCGCAGCCTTGACTGCCGCAAGCGCAAGTATCGGGGCGTCAACTGCCTACGCAGTTACCCGCGTGACCGGGTCTAAAGTTGGATAACGGGCTATGAGGAGCGGGGTAGGGAGTGCCGGGCAACCTGCCGTCAGAGCTGCGTGACGAGTGGGGAGACGGCGCTCATTCTGGTCGTTTCTAAACCTGCGGGGTTTTCCTTTACACTGTGGCCAGCCTTACAGATGGAGTATCCCGCATGAACCCAACCCAGCCCGGTCCGGACGCCGGCGTGGCGTATTTACCCTGTGTGGAAATAGAACCGGACGCACCGGCGGATGCGGCCGTCATCTGGCTGCACGGCCTGGGTGCTGATGGCCACGATTTCGAGCCGATCGTGCCCGAGTTGCGCCTGCCGAAGGAACTGGCGGTGCGATTCGTCTTTCCGCACGCGCCCTCGCTTCCCGTCACCATCAACGGCGGGATGGTCATGCCCTCCTGGTTCGATATTCGTGGCATGGACCTCGACAACGCCGCCGATGAGCAGCAGTTGCAGCGGTCTGTAGAGGCGACCCGGGCGCTGATGGCGCGGGAAATCAAGCGCGGCATTCGTGCCGAGCGCATAGTGTTGGCCGGCTTTTCCCAGGGCGGCACCGTGGCGCTGCACACGGCGCTGACCCACCCCGAGAAACTGGCCGGACTGATGGTGCTTTCGAGCTTTTTTGCCGCCAGCGACAAGCTGCAACCGGGTGCGGCCAACCGCGATATACCGATCCATGTCTTTCATGGCACACAGGACCCGATGGCACCGGAATCGCTGGGCCAGCAGACCGTGGCGATACTGCAGAGCATGGGCTACACGCCGCAGTACAAAACCTATCCCATGGCGCATGCGGTGTGTGCGCAAGAGATTGCGGATATTTCCGCGTGGCTGAGGAGCCTGCTGGGCAACCACTGACGCAACCTCGCGGCGGGCTACAGGAGACTAGTATGACGGTTCGGAATCAGGTCAAGCTCAGCGACATCCTGCGCGGCTATATCCAGCGCGGTGCGCCGCGCACGGGTACCGTCATTAAAGGGCTCGTGCAAATGGCGCGCCTCGACCGCGAGGCGAATAATTCCATCGGTCTGCTTGTACAGCGCGAGGCCGAAAAGCACCCCGAGCGTGCCGCGGTGCGGGATGCACAGCGTGGCCTGAGCTACTTCGCGCTCAACCAGTTGGCCAATCGCTGGGCGCACTGGTTGCAGCGCCAGGGGGTGGCCTCCGGTGATGGCGTGGCGTTGCTCATGGAGAATCGCGTTGAGCTGCTGGCCGCAGTCATCGCCACGGTCAAGTTGGGCGCAGTCGGCGGTATGTTGAACTACAACCAGCGTGGTGAGGTGCTTGCCCACAGCATCAAGCTGATCGCGCCCAAGGTGCTTTTGGTCGGCGCCGAGTGCGCAGAGGCGGTGGCCAGCGTGGACCTGGCGGAGACTGCTCCGGGCGCGCCCGTGGCCTGGCTGGCCGACGGCGAGCGCGCTGTTCCGGGCGGCGCACTCGATCTTGACGCCGATAGCGCAACGCTGTCCGCGAGCAACCCCGACGCGACCACCGGGGTGAAGGCGAAGCAGCCCGCTTTCTACATTTTTACTTCCGGTACCACCGGCATGCCGAAAGCGGCGGTAATGACGCATTACCGCTGGCTGCGCGCGGCAGCCGGCGTCGGGCTGGCCTCGTTGCGCATGCGCCACGACGACATCTTCTTCTGCCCGCTGCCGCTCTATCACAACAATGCCCTGACCTTGTCCTGGGGGGCGACGCTGGTCGCGGGCGCGGAGCTCTACATCGCGCGCAAGTTTTCGGCGTCGCGTTTTTTTGAGCAGATTTGCGCGGCGGATGCCACTGTCTTCTGTTATATCGGCGAGCTTTGCCGCTATCTGCTGCAGCAGCCAGAGCGCGCGGAAGACCGCCAGCACCGCCTGCGCGCAGCCATCGGCAACGGGTTGCGCCCGGAACTGTGGGAGGCCTTCCAGAGCCGCTTTGCGATCCCGCACATCAACGAATTCTACGGTGCGAGCGAGGGCAACCTGGTTTTCACCAATTCCTTCAACGTGGCTGGCTCCTGCGGTTTTTGCCCGCTGCGCTACGCGGTGGTTGCCTTCGATCACGAGAATGAGTGCCCACAGCGCGACGCCGGGGGCTGCATGCAGAAGGTGGCGCGCGGCGAGGTGGGCCTACTCATCGCCGAGGTCAACAATAAGTCGCCCTTCGACGGTTATACCGAGGCCGCGGCCAGTGAAAAAAAACTGCTGCGCGACGTTTTCGCGACCGGCGATTGCTGGTTCGACACCGGCGACCTGGTGCGTGACCTGGGTCTGCGCCATATCCAGTTCATCGACCGCGTCGGCGATACCTTCCGCTGGAAAGGCGAAAACGTGGCAACCACCGAAGTTGAACGCGCCATCGACCTGCTCGAGGAGATCGACGAATCCGTGGTCTACGGGGTCGAGGTGCCCGGTTTCGACGGTCGCGCCGGCATGGCGGGTCTCCTGCTGCACGAGGGTGCGAGCTTTGACGGCGCGCGGGTTGCGCGGCACCTGCAGAAGGAGCTGCCAGCCTACGCGGTACCGGTTTTCATCCGGATCATGCAGCGGGTGGAGACCACCGGTACGTTCAAGCACCGCAAGGTGGACCTGAAAAAGGCCGGCTTTGATCCACACGCCTGTGACGGCGAGGCCGTTTATATTCTCAAGAATCGCGATCGTGGCTATCAGCTTATCGGTGAAGATGATCTGCAGGAACTGGCCGACGGTCGTATCCGCCTGTGAGGTTTTGACACCTCCCGGCGCCTGAACGTCGCTGACCTGCCGGGTTACTGCACCCGCGTACCTTCAGTGACGATACGGCCGAACATGATATCGACGATCGCCTGCACGACCTCGGGGCGCTTGGGATGCACGTGTTGTCCCTCGGTCCAGAAGATTTCATAGGGCTGGCGCAATCGTGCGTGCAATGCACTGACCGTGTCTTCCGGCACTGCGTCATCCGCGCTGGCGCTGATCACCATCACCGGCCGGGGCGAGATTTCCCGCACCCAGTGCTCTGAACTCAGGTGATGCGCGGCGGCCGTGAATGCCAGTGTATTGGCAACCAGTTGCCGCAGCCAACGCGGGGACATCCTCCCTTCCAGCCCATTCTCGATCACCCGTGCCGGTTGCGTGGCACCGTGGATCAGCCACACACGCTGAAAGCGCTCATCGATAGCGCCGGGAACAGATGCAATGAAAGCGCCGAAACTGATTCCGGCGAGCTCGACCTGGTTGGTGCCCAGGCCCGGCTGTGCCAGCAGGTAATCCAGCGCCAGCATCACAGAGGGCGTGGTATCCAGAATGCCGCGCTGGATGCGGCGCAGTGCCAGCGTCATGGCCAGGCCATCCCGGTGCGCGATGACGCCAAAGGGATAGGACAGTGCCGCCACGGTGACGCCGTGAACTTCAGGTATCAGGTGGGCTGCAGCGCGGCCGGTTTCCTGCCCGCCCATGATCACCAGCAGCGGTTTGCCGGGCAGTGGCAGTGTGGGTTCCCGCAAGGCGATTTCCACCTCCAGGCCACTGCTGGATAACAGGCTGATCTCTCTCAGCGTGCTGTCCGGCAGCTCCTGGATGCTGGTTTGCGATGCCGAGACCAACTCGCCCTTGCGCTCTTCGAAGCCCGATACCGGGTCGGCAACAGCGCCGCCGAGTAGCCACAGCAAGAGGGCGCCCGGCAACACGAAAAGCGCGCAGGTTATGAGCAAGACGAACTTCAGAATGTAACGCGGAGGTGTCATAAAACTGCTCAAAGCCCTGCAAACGGAAACACGGTGCGTCGCGACGCTATCAAGCACCATTACGCTACCGCGGTACACGGGTTGTCAACCGCACGGGCGCTTCCCACGGTTTGGCGCCAGCTTGGATAGCCGTGGTTGCGCAAGCAAAACAGACTGCATGTCTTTACTGTAGGCGGATCGGTGTAAGTTGATAACCGTCCGTCAGCATCACAGTATCCTCAGCGATCGTGCATTGCAGTGTCATGCCGGGCTCGAAGATCCCGGCGAGCGCCTGCATATCCGCGTCCAGTACCTGCAGGATCTCGAGCCTGTCGAGTCGCGCGAGCGCGGCTTCGTGCTTCTTCAGCCACACCGGCACAGCCCGGTCGCCATAGGCGTACAGCAGGACCCGGTTTGCTCGTCCGCAGGCCTTGCGCAATCGAACCGGGTCCGGCGTGCCGAGCTCGATCCACGTCTCGATGGTACCGTCGAGGGCGCGCTGCCAGAGGTCGGGCTCGTCGTCAGTGCTGATACCGCGACCGAAGGCAAGCCGGTCATCGGCGTGCAGGGCGAAGGCGAGTACCCGCAGCATCATGCGCGCGTCTGTTTCCGAGGGATGTCGCGCGAGGGTGAGGGGGAAGTCACGGTAGAGCTGCCGGTTGAGATCAGCGAGCTGCAGGGTGAGGCGGAAGACGGAGGATTTGAGTGCCATGCAGGGCCCCTTAGTTGGCTTCAAGGTTCATAGCGACCCGGGCGTGCGGTCGAACCAGGGCCGCGCTTCTTTCAGTTGTGCCGCCAGCGACATTCGCCAGTTGCGTGAAGGGCGACGCCTTCAGGCCCTTCACGCTCACTCCGCCGCGCATTGGCGCAGCTGCTGGATATCGCTCACCACCACCTCGCCGTAGCTCACGCTGATCCATCCCGCATCCTGCCATCGTCGCAGCGTGATATTGACCACCTGGCGTGAAACATTGGCCATCTCGCCGAGGTCGCTCTGGCTTAAGGGTACGGGCAGGGGCTTGCGCGCAGGGGTCAGCACCGTGCGCCCGGCGGCACGTAGTAAGGCCGCGGCGATCCGCGCCTCGCTGCGCTGCAGTTGCAGATCAGTGATAACGCTGATTGCGATGCTCAGGTTTTCGAACGCTAGCGCGGCGAAATGACGATGCCATGCCGGGTTGGTGGCACACAAGACGGCGATTTGTTTGATCGGGAGCGCAAATACTTCGCCGGCCATGCGCGCCTGAGCCGCCACGCGTCTTGGCTCGCCGGTCAGCAGGGGGCCCTCGCCGAACCAGTCCCCCGGGCGTACCAGATGCCCGAGATGCGACGCGCTTCGCTCGGTTGCGCTGATCAGGGCGAAAGCTCCACTGGCTACCCCGAAAATACCGGCCGGAGCGTCGGCAATGTGGTACACGAACTGCTTTGCGGCGAATGAGCGCCTGCGTGCTGCCGCAAGCACAGCCCGCTGGAACTCGGACGGGCATCGCGACAGCCAGCCCTCCCGCAGCAGTGTATCCATGGTCGCCTCTCGCGCTGCCGCCGCGTTCCCCTATGGCCACGGTTATTTCACGCAGTTTGTCAGTTTCCAGACAATCCAACAAGCGCCCACTCACTAATATCCCGGTGTTCGTAGAGTAACAATTCCACGCGACGCCGCCGCTGCGATACCTGGAGGAAGCTGCCTTATGCCTTGTTTACGCGCTCTTGCGCTGCTGCTCTCCCTGGCCGCCGCGCCGGCCTTCGCTGAGTTTGCCGACCGCATATGGACGGGCGGCACGGTCCTGACCATGAACGATGCCGCCATGCGTGCGGAAGCCGTGGCCGTGAAAGACGGCCGCATCCTCATCGTCGGCGCGGCGGACGACGTGCTGGCGCTGCGGGGTGATGCCACGACAGTGATCGATCTTGGTGGCAAGACCATGATCCCTGGCTTCGTCGATAGCCACGGCCATGTATTCATGGGCGGGCTACAGGCACTGTCAGCCAATATGCTGGCGCCGCCGGATGGCGAGGTCACCGACATCGATTCCCTGCAGCAGGTCATCCGCGACTGGGTCGCAGCCAACCAGCGCATCGTCGACGAGATCGACCTCATCTTCGGCTTCGGCTACGACAACGCACAGTTGGCCGAACTGCGCCACCCCACGCGGGCCGACCTTGACGCCGTGTCGAAAGACGTGCCGATCGTGCTCGTGCACCAGTCCGGCCATATCGGCGCCTTGAACTCGAAGGCGCTGGAAGCCGCGGGCGTCAGCGCCCGATCCGAGAACCCGCCCGGCGGCGTTATCCGCCGCGGCGCGGAGGACGAGCCTAACGGTGTGCTCGAGGAGACCGCTTTCTTCAACGCCCTGCTCAAGCTGATTCCACGCGTTGGCGAGGCCGGGGCCAGGCAGATGGTGCACGCGGGCAGCGAGTTGTGGGCGCGCTACGGTTACACAACGGCTCAGGAAGGCCGCGCATCGCCGGTGGGTGCGCAGATCCTGCGCGAGGTCGCCGATGAGGGCGGTCTCGCCATCGACGTTGTGGCCTATTCCGACGTGCTGGCTGATCGAAGCTATATCACCAGCAACGCGTCGCAGGCGTATCGCAACCGCTATCGCCTCGGCGGGGCCAAGCTGACCATCGACGGTTCGCCGCAGGGCTTCACGGCCTGGCGCGACCAACCCTACCACGATCCAGTAGGCGAGTACCCGCCGGACTACGTCGGCTACCCCGCCGTGACCAATGAGCAGGTGCTCGAGGCGGTGGACTGGGCCTACGAGAACCGCATCCAGCTGCTGGTCCACTCCAACGGCGAGGCCGCTTCAGACCTGCTGATCGAGGCGCATGACGCGGCGCGGGACGCGCACGCTGCGGACGGTCGCCGCGACGTTCTGATCCACGGCCAGTTCCTGCGCGAGGACCAGGTCGCGGCCCTGGACCGGCTCGGCATCTTCCCGTCGCTGTTCCCCATGCACACCTTCTACTGGGGCGACTGGCACCGCGACCACACGGTCGGGCCGGTCAACGCCGAGAACATCTCCCCCACCGGCTGGGTGCTGGCGCGTGGGATGAAGTTCGGCTCACACCACGACGCGCCGGTGGCCTTTCCCGATTCCATGCGCATCCTTGACGCCACAGTCACGCGCCGCTCGCGTTCCGGCGACATCCTCGGGCCGACACACCGCGTCGACGTCATCACCGCCCTCAAGGCCATGACCCTGTGGCCGGCATGGCAGCATTATGAAGAGCACTGGAAGGGCTCGATCGAGGCCGGCAAGCTCGCCGATTTCGTCATCCTCTCGGCCGATCCGACTGCCGTCGACCCGGAGACCATCGACCAGTTGCAGGTGCTCGAGACCATCAAGGAAGGCACTACCGTGTTCGTTCGCGACAGCACAGCCACTGCGACCGATGTTGCCAGTCCCGCGCTGACGCGGCTGCTGGCGGCGCTCGGCAGCCACGGCGCGAGCGCGACCGATGAGCATACCTGGCACCCACATCTTGGGGGCGCGACGGCCACTTGCATGAGCGACGGGATCCTGAGCCTGACCGCGGCCATGCTTGGCGGGCTTCCGGGCGCCTGGGGTAAATGAGCATGAACTACCGCAACTTCGCCATCGCGGCCCTCGCGCTGGGCAGTCAGTCCGGGCTCGGCGACATCGTGCAGAGCGTGTTTTTCTCACCGGTCGAGCCCACCGGGGGCGGCTGGATTGTGGGTGCCGGCCCCGTGTTCCTGCTGCCAACGGCCTGGACTTTCACCGCCAACATGGAGAGCACCTACGACTGGGAAGGTGAGCAGTGGTCGATTCCGCTGAACCTGGTGGCGACCAAGGTCACGAGGGTCGGCGGCCAGCTGGTCAGCTTCGGCACCGGGCTGCGCTACTGGGTGGACGCGCCGGACGCGGGTCCTGAGGGTCTCGGACTGCGCTTTGCCTTGACGCTCTTGTTCCCACGCTGAAGCGCCCAAAAAACAACCGCGATCACATTTCCAGATTGACTACTGCCCCGGGAGACAAAGAAATGCAGCGAATGTATGGACTCATGGTCTTGTTCACCTTGTTGGTCGTCGGCGCGGCGCACGCGCAGGACGTCGAGCGGCCCAACATCCTGGTCATCTGGGGTGATGATGTCGGCATGTGGGACATCAGCGCCTACCACCGCGGCATGATGGGCAACACCACGCCCAATATCGATAGCATCGCCGCCGACGGCATGATTTTCATGGACCATTACGCGCATGCCTCGTGCACTGCCGGCCGCGCTGCGTTCATTACCGGCCAGTACCCGATGCGAACCGGGCTGAGCACAGTCGGCCTGCCGGGCGCTCCGCAGGGCCTGCAGAAGGAAGATCCGACGTTGGCCGAACTCTTGAAGCCCCTGGGCTACGCCACCGGCCAGTTTGGCAAGAATCACCTCGGGGACCTGGACGAATACCTGCCGACGTCACATGGCTTCGATGAGTTTTTCGGCATTCTTTACCACCTCAATGCCGGGGAGTATCCCGAACAGGACGACTACCCGACTGATCCGGAGATCGTCGCGCGCTACGGTTTCGACAAGCAGCGCGGTGTGATCCACTCGCGGCGGCTACCCGACGGTAGCCACGATGTAAAGGATCTGGGTCCGTTCGGCCAGGAACGGCAGCGTGGCCTCGAGAGTGAAGTGCTCGAGCAGTCCACGCGCTTCGTCCGCGAGGCGGTGGCCGCCGGCAAGCCGTTCTTCGTCTGGCACAACACCACGCGCATGCACTACCGCACCAACCTGTCGCCCGAATACCAGGGGAAAACCGGCCTCGGCGTTTACGCCGACGGCATGGCCGAACTCGACGACATCGTCGGGAAACTGCTCAGCCTGCTGGAGGAGCTCGGCGTCGCCGACAACACCATCGTGATGTTCGCGACCGACAACGGTGCTGCATCGAACTCCTGGCCCGACGGCGGCAACCAACCCTTCCGGGGTGAGAAGGGCGCGGGCGGTTACGAAGGTGGCTTTCGGGTACCGGTGGTGGTCAAGTGGGACGAGCACATTCCCGCCGGCGTAGCGACGGGCGAGTTCATGACCATGGAGGACTGGGTGCCTACCATCATGTCGCTTCTTGGCCAGCCTGACCTGAAGGAAGCGTTGCGTGCTGGCAAAAAAGTAGGTTCGCGCCGATACAAGGTCCATCTCGACGGCTACGACCAGAGCGACCTGGTTCTCAACAACGGCGCCTCGAAGCGCATGGACTACTACTACTTCACCGAAACCACCTTTCACGGGCTCCGCTACGGACCATGGAAACTGATGTACACGGACCAGGAGCGCTGGTTCCACGCCCAGCAATCGATGTTGAGCTCGCCGTACATCACCAATCTGAAGCTCGATCCGTTCGAGCGCTTCCATGAGGCTCGTGGCTACGACGAGTGGCAGGAAAACCGGGCGTGGCTGTTTGGCCCGGCGATGATGCAACTGGGGAGCTTCGTGGAAAGCTTCAAGGAGTTCCCGCCACGGCAGCCGAGTTTTTCTCCCAAGGTGGACGACCTGAACTCGGTCCTGCAAAACATGCGCAAGCAACCTGGAGCACGATGATGAAAAAATATGCGGCAGAATTCGTTGGCACGTTCTGGCTCGTTCTCGGGGGTTGCGGCAGCGCCGTACTCGCCGCAGCGTTTCCTGAACTTGGCATAGGTCTCCTGGGGGTGTCACTCGCCTTTGGCCTGACAGTCCTCACCATGGCCTACGCGATCGGGCACATATCGGGCTGTCATCTTAACCCGGCCGTTTCGGTTGGCCTGTGGGCCGGCGGGCGGTTCCCGGCGAAGGACCTCCTCCCATACATTGTCGCGCAGGTGCTCGGCGGCATCGTGGCGGGCGGCGTCCTGTACCTGATCGCCAGCGGCAAGGCCGGCTTCGACCTCAGCAGCGGGTTCGCTTCGAATGGCTATGGCGAACACTCGCCGGGCGGTTACTCGATGCAAGCGGCACTGATCAGCGAGATCGTGATGACGATGATGTTCATCGTCGTGATACTGGGGGCCACGGACAAGCGCGCGCCGGCCGGCTTCGCACCGATCGCCATCGGCCTGTGTCTGACGTTGATCCACCTGATCAGCATCCCCGTCACCAACACATCAGTGAATCCTGCGCGCAGCACGGGCGTGGCGATTTACGTAGGCGACTGGGCGACCGCGCAACTCTGGCTCTTCTGGGTTGCGCCGCTCATCGGTGGTGCGCTTGGCGCAGCGGTCTATCGTGTTATTGGCAAGTCGGATTGAGGCACTTTAGCCAGATGATGAAAATTCACCGCTCCCCGGTGTTGTTCACCGCGCTGGGGCCTCAAGCCGCTGACGCACCCGGCGCGAGGCAAGTGTTGCACCGAGCGCGGTGAGTCAGATTGCCGGCGTGCGGTGGAACCAGGGCCGCGCTTCTTCCAGTTGCGCAGCCAGCGACAGCAGCTTCCCCTCGTCGCCGTGCCCGCCGGTAAACTGCACGCCCAGCGGCAGGCCGTTGTCGCACCAGTGCAGGGGCACGGACATGGCGGGTACACCGGTGACATTCGCCAGTTGCGTGAAGGGCACTGCCTCCAGGCTCTTCAGGGCCAGGCGCTCCACCTCACCGCTGCGTGCCAGCAGGCCGCCTGCGCCCAGCGTCAGGGCTGCGCGCAGGGCCCGGTTTTGCCAGGCCGGGGTGTCGAAAGCGCCGATTCTCGCCGGCGGCATGGCCAGGGTGGGTGTGAGCCAGAAATCGTAGTCGGTGAGGAATTCGTCCAGTGCGATCATGTACTGTTGCCAGCGGCCCTGATGGAGGGCGTAGCGGTCCGCGCTCAGGTGGCGGCCCACGGCGGTCATCGCAAGAGTGTCCGCCTCGAAACCGTTGCGGCCACAGCCGGTCTCGGCGCGCACCTGGGTGACGATAGCAGCGCACTGGGCGAACCAGACATACAGCCAGTCCAGGCACATCTGCCGCATGTCCATGCGCGGCCGGGCTTCCTCCACCCGGTGGCCCAGGTCCTCGAGCAGCCGGGCGGCAGCCTCCACGGCCTTGATGGCTTCCCGGTCCACGGGAGTGCCCAGCGGCGATTCCGTGGAGAAGCCGATACGCAGGGGCGAGGGTGGCGTGGCCGCGGCCTGCACGTAGGGCGTCTCCGGCGGTGCAATGCGGAACAGGCTGCCGGTTTCCTCGCCGTGGCTGCAGTCCAGGATCAGGGCGCTGTCGCGCACGGAGCGGGTGAGCACGTGGTTCATGGCAATGCCGTGCATGGCTTCGGTCATCACCGGGCCCCACGGAGTGCGGCCGCGTCCGGGCTTGAGACCAAACAGACCACAACAGGCAGCGGGGATGCGAATACTGCCGCCACCGTCGTTGCCGCCCGCCACGGGCACCGCGCCGGCCGCTACCAGGGCGGCCGAACCGCCCGAGGAACCGCCGGGAGTGTGGTCTTCGTTCCAGGGGTTGCGGCAGGCGCCGAAGGCTTCGGGCTCGGTAATCCCCTTGGCGCCGAACTCTGGCGTGTTGGTGCGCCCGAAAGGTACCAGGCCGGCGG
>CAZFJQ010000011.1:0-73811 GCA_964519755.1 uncultured Halioglobus sp. | reverse complement strand
GGCGCGGCGGGAGGCATTGGTCGGGCGCTGGCGGAAAAATTCTGCCAGGCGGGCGCCAGTACTGTGGTGGCTGTCGACGTCAATGCCGAAGCGACCCGGGAGACGGCCGCGCTGCTGGGCGCTCACTGCGTTGCGATGACCGCCGATGTCACGTGCGAGGACGATATTGCGGGCGTGATTGAACGCACGGAAAGCGAGTATGGCCCGATCGACCTCTTCTGCTCCAATGCGGGCGTGGGCGCGGGTGCAAGCGAACAGTCGGCAAACTCGGAGTGGCAACTCTGTTGGGACGTGAATGTCATGGCCCATGTGTATGCCGCGCGCCATCTGGTGCCGCGCATGCTCCAGCGGGGTGGCGGCCACTTTCTGAATACCGCCTCGGCCGCCGGCCTTTTGAACCAGATCGGGGGAGCGGCCTACGGCGTTACCAAACACGCGGCGGTCGGCTTTGCCGAGTGGCTCTCCATGACCTACGCCCACCAGGGTATCCGGGTCTCTGTGCTGTGCCCGCAGGCGGTGCGTACGGCGATGACTGCGAACAGCGAAGATACGGGCACGCGGGCCGCGAGTACCGACGGTATGCTGGAGCCCGGGGAAGTCGCTGATATCGTGCTGGAACATCTGGAGCGCGATGCTTTCCTTATTCTCACGCATCCGCAGGTACGCGATTACATGCAGCGCAAGGCAGCCGACTACGACCGTTGGGTCGGCGGCATGAATCGGTTGCAGGTGCGTCTCGGCGAAAAGGGTTGACGTACAGCGCTGATATGTTCGCTGATAAAACCGCTGCCCAGGTTCGGGCCGGATTGGACACTTATTCTTCGCCTGGAGGAACGTCGGCTTTGCACAACACGATCGCGCCGCTCACGGTGTACGGCTCCAATCTCTCGTACTTTACCGGCAAGCTGGAAATGTACCTGCGGGCCAAGGGTATTGCCTACAGTTTCGAACCCATGCACGGTAGGCGCATCATGCCCCAGGTGCGAAGGGCCACCGGCACCTCACAAATGCCCGCGGTGAAACTCCCGGATGGACGCTGGCTCTCGGATACCACGCCGATCATTGCCTGGCTGGAACAACAACAGCCGCTGCCGCCACTAATACCCAGCGACCCGGCGCTGCGCTTTTTCTGCCTGTTGCTGGAAGACTATGCGGACGAGTGGCTGTGGCGTCCGGCGATGCATTTCCGCTGGTACGATACCGGCAGCGCACTGCTGCAAAGCAGGCACCTGGCCGATGAATTGACGGCGGGGGTACCGGTCCCACCTGCGCTGAAGCGCTGGTATCTGCGGCGGCGCCAGCGGGGCACCTATACCCTGGGCGACGGCGTCACCGAGAGCAATCGCCGACAGGTCGAAAACATCTACCTTGACAACCTCGCCTGGCTCGAAAGCGCATTGCAACAAACTGCATACCTGCTTGGCAGTAGCCCGTGTCTTGCGGACATCGCCTTTGCCGGGCCCTTCTTTCGTCATTTTTCCCAGGATCCCGTTCCCGCAGAGATCATGCGACAACGTGCGCCGGCCGTATTCGAGTGGGTAGCGAGGCTCTGGAACTGCAGCGCCGCGGGGGCGACAGGAGACTGGCTGCCGACAGTTCCCGACCACTGGAGCCCATGGCTCCAGGACATCGGTACCGTGTACCTGCCCTATCTGTGCGCGAACGCCGAAGCGGTCGCCAGGGGTGAGTCGCGTTTCAGCCCGACTGTCGGCGGCGTGACCTATCCCAAAGCACGCAGTTCACACTATCGCGTGTGGTGCCTGGAACAGCTCAGGCAGCACTTCCGCGCACTACCGGAAACAGCGCGATCAGGCGTTCGGGCCATTCTTGAAGCGCATGGCGCGTGGGAGCCCCTTTGGCGCGTGCGGGGGATCGAGAGCGGCGTCAACCGCGGCCTGACACCGCCGTTCGGCTCGAGCCACAAAATGGTCTGAGACACGCCGCCCTGCGGCGCGTAACAGGTCGCTGTCGATCAGGCAGCCCGCGACGCGCTACCGGACTCCTCAGTAGCGGCGCTATTGGCGAGCGCGGCAAAGCGTTGCGCGTGATAATCGGCATCCCCGAACAGCGTGTTCAGAATCATCAGCCGCTTCACGTAGAACCCCACCGACATTTCGTTGGTCATGCCCATCCCGCCGTGCAGCTGAATGGCCTCGCCCCCGATATGCCGCCCTGCCCTGCCGGCCATGATCTTGAGTGCCAGCAGGCTGCGCGCGGCGTCTTCGCTGTCGGCCTGCATTGCACAAACGGCACGGTACAGCAGGGAGCGGGTATTTTCGCAAGCCGCAAAGGTATCCACCAGCCTGTGCTGCAGGGCCTGGAAGGAACCGATAGGTACGCCGAACTGCTCGCGGGTTTTGCAGTAATCGAGCGTTGCCTGCTGCAAATGCTCCATGGCTCCCAGCGCCTGTGCACTGGTTGCCAGCATGGCCCTGTCTACCACGTCCCGCATGAGTTCAAAGCCCATGCCGACATCGCCAAGCACACACTCAGCCGGGACCTCCGCAAACACGATATTTGCCGCTTCCTGTCCGTCTGTCATGCGATAAGCCGTGCGCGACACGCCGGGCGTTTGCGCATCGACGAGGAACAGCGTGATCCCAGATTCGTCGGTCTGCCTGCCACCCGTGCGCGCGGCGACAACAAGTTTCTGCGCGGCGCCGCCGTTGAGGACGACGGTTTTCTCGCCGTTCAGAATCCAGCCATTATCCTTTTCTGTCGCGGTAACGGCGATGTCCGACAGCGCGTAGCGGCTCTGCTTTTCCAGGTACGCGAAAGCACCCTGCAACTCGCCCGCTATGATCTGCGGAATATACGTCTCCTGCACCTGCGCATCGGCACCGGCTTCCAGCAAACCGCCGAACAGCAGCACTGTCGCCAGATAGGGCTCCGCGACCAGGCCGCGCCCAAATTCCTGCATGATGACCATGATGTCGACCGGGCCGCCGCCGAAACCCCCGTGGTTTTCGGCGAAGGGAATGGACAACCAGCCGAGTTCCGCGAACTGGCGCCAGTGTTCCGGGTCGAAGCCATGCTGCATGGCCACCGTGGCATTGCGCTTGTCAAATGCGTACTGCTCATCGACGAAGCGGGCAATACTGTCCTTGATAAGAACCTGTTCTTCATTCAGATTAAAATTCATCGTCGGCCTCCTACAGTCCGAGCACGTACTTCGCGGTAATATTCTTCTGTACCTCGTTGGAGCCGCCGTAAATTGAACTGGCGCGCCCACGGAAGTACTGTTTCTGTGCGTGGTCCGCATAGTCATGCCCAAATTCTTCCACGCTAAGCTCACCCTGCAGGGCGCCGCTATAGTAGCCTGCAACGTCCATGCGCAAGGTCTGCACCGCTTGCTGAATCTCGGTACCCTGGAGTTTGAGCAGCGACGACTCGGGCCCTGGCTCCTGGCCCTCGGCGATCGCCGCCAGCGCACGCAACTCCGTATACTCGACCGCCATCAGTTGAATCTCGGTCTCAGTCAGACGCTGGGCGAACAGCGGGTCCTGCAGTAACGACACTCCGCCGCCTGTTTCGCGCCGCGCCAGCTCACGCACCTCTTGCAGGCCACGCTTCGAGTTTGCGACTTCCGCGATCGACAGGCGTTCGTGCACCAGCAGAGATTTCGCATAGGTCCACCCCTTGCCTTCCTCGCCTATACGGTTCTCCACCGGCACGCGCACGTTGTCGAAAAACACTTCGTTCAAGTGATGAAAGCCGTCGATGGTATCAATCGGGCGTACGCTGACACCGGGACTCTTCATATCAATCAGCAGGAATGTGATCCCTTCCTGCTTGCGTCCGGAACTGTCCGTGCGCACCAGGCAGAATATCCAGTCAGCGTACTGTGCGTAGGTTGTCCATATCTTGCTGCCATTGATGACGTACTCGTCCCCGTCGCGGTCGGCGCGGCACTTCAGCGACGCCAGGTCCGACCCTGCACCGGGCTCTGAATAGCCCTGGCACCACCAGTCCTCGCTACTCAGGATTCGCGGCAGGAACCTGGCTTTCTGCTCGTCGTTGCCATACGCGATGATGACCGGAGCCACCATGACCACGCCGAACGGCATGACATCGGGCGCTCCGGCGGCGGCACGCTCGGAATTGAAAATAAAGGTCTGGGTGACACTCCAGCCGGTGCCGCCGTGTTCCACGGGCCAGTTGGGCGCGAGCCAGCCCTGGGCGTCGAGTTTACGCTGCCACTCGATGGTGGCGTCGCGCATCGTGGCGAGGTTGCTAAGCCTGGTCTTGAGTTCGTCTGTCCAGGCCTTGTCGAGAAAGGCCCTGACCTCATCCCTGAATGCGAGATCCTCTTGACTGAACTGCGTATCCATTGTCTCTCTCCGTTTATCCGCACCTGCTCAGTGTGTTGTGCAAATGCATCGTTCAACTGAATTCTCCCTGCCGGTGCCGCTGCAATTGCGCGTGGCCCTGGTGCCGCCGGAGGTAGCCTGCCGCTCGGGGATGCACACTATATTGCGGCATGTTGACAACGGCAACACCTGTCTGGATGCCGCCCCGGTCAGGGGCCCGCGGCCAACTGACGCTGGATTTCCTGTGCTACCACCCAAAGCCTGTCCTGTCCCCAGAGCGCCAGCACTTCTTCGCCCTTTGGGTCGAGCAGCCGGAAGCTGGGAACACCCCAGAGCCCCGCTGCGTACATCGCCAACCGGTTGTCCTCCAGCATTGCCTGCCAGGCCGTGTCCTGCAGGTGTTCCTGCGCCGCCGTCCAGTCCAGGCCGGCGGCTTCCACCACGCGCCGCAAGCCGCTTTCGCGATTGGTGTTAACGCCCTGCGCAAAAGCGCAACTGAGAAACGCACTGATCAGGGCGTTTCCCCTGCCCTGCTCGCAGGCCCAGGGATACAGGGCATAGGCCCGTCGCACCGGTTCGCCAATTGGATCGTAGCAAGGACCAAAGGGCACACCCGCGGCCCGCGCTTCGCGCGCCGTATCCCAGAAAATATACAGACCCTTCTGCCGCGTGACAGGTGCGCCGCGCATCACCATGGGCAGCACTGGACGCACCCTCAACACAACCCCGCTCTCGTCCGCCAGCCTGAGCGCCCGGTCGAAAGCGATGGCGGTGTAGGGGCTTCTCAGGGATGGAAATACTTCCAGCGTGAGACTGCCATTATCGCGGAGCGGCCCACCCTCCGCGGGAGGCCGCGCCATGAGGGGGCGCTCGCCAGGCCTCTGGTCGGCGCCCAGCGCCGCCAGGCGCTCCTCCAGGTGATAGAGCCGGTCCACACCCCAGTACCACTCACCCGCGTAGTACAGCATGCCACCGGAATAGTGGCCGAGGGCCGCGCGACGCTCGTTCCCCGCGGCCAAGCGCGCCGCCACCTTTTCCGACGACGCCTGGCCAAGTGTTTCGGCCAGCGCCGTCAACGCCGCCGCATCACCACGCCAGAGCGCATCGCCGACGCTGCTGGCATTTTCAATAAATCTCGCGGAATCAAGGCCGGCCATTACGCTGCCGGCAAGCGCGCACAGGTGGGAAGGCGGCGCCTCGCTGGCACCCGCGGGGAAATCGAGGCCCAGCCCGGGAGCGATGTACTGTGCGTCGTAGCGGGAAAGCCTGCCCAGCAATTCCGGCTCGGGAGCGTTCTTGCCTGCGGGCCCCTCCACCAGGTGGCAGACCAGGTCCACGTCATAGCGCGTGGCGAAAGACGGCAGCACCTGCGCCAGCAAGTGGCTATAGCTGTCATCCGGTTGATAAAACACCTCGACGATGTGTCGCCCCCCGGTGCGCGTGCGACGCTGCTCAGCCCTGCGCCGCCTGCGGGCCATCCGCCCGGGCCGGGCGAGCTGGGTCATCATTTTTGAGGTGAGCCAGCGCCTGAAAGGACCCGGGTCCATCGTCGAGGCCCCGCCCTGCTCCTGAAACTGTTCCGCCATGCTTTTCCCCCCTGCGCAATTCGCCGCGCTGCCTCGCCTGCGCCTCGCTCAGGTGCGGACGCCAACGCGCTGCGCCGCGCCGACAAAAATCACCAGCATCACCGCTTCGACGGCGATCAGTTGTGTCGCAAGCCCGGCATCGTGTAGCAGCGTTGCGAGGATGCGGAATACGGCTGCCGCCCCCACCAGGGCGGCCGGCGTGTAAAGCAATGTGCTGTTTCCGCGCAAAACGCCCAGCAGGCCAAAACCGCCTGCCACGACAAAAAAGGCGCTCATGTCGCCGATCTGCGAACTCCTGCCGATACCTTCCAGCAGCGGCATACCGAGCCCGGCGGCCGCTCCCGCGGGATCTACCAGCCAGCGAATACCACTAACAAACAGCAGCGTACTTGCCAGAATCGCGAGTATCTTGAGAATTTTGTCGAGCATGTGTTTCTCCTTATTATCGAGTTGGGTGGCGCGCAACGGTGTCGCAGCACGCCATTTTCAGGGTTGTGTACCGGCCACCAGTTCCAACTGCCCCGGGCAGCGCTCCAGCCAGTTCGGCAGTTCGCCCTGCAGTGCAGCCAGTCCGCCGATACGCGCCAGCAGTGCGTCTGCGTTCGCGCGAGAATCGGCATCCATGGTCTGGTAGTGATGCCAGGGGCGCTGGAACAGCCATTGTACGTAGCTGCTGATTACCCGCTCGCCACGGGCGGTGCCGAAGCTGAAGGGGTGCATTCCCAGGAAGCGAGGAATACTGCCGCCCTGGTTCGCGGCCAGCCAGCGGCTGTTTTGCGCCACGACATCCAGCACGTCGGGTAGCTGATCTTCGCAAAGAGTCTGCAGTATGGGAATGAGTGTTTCGGGAATCTCGTCCCCGGCGAGAAACTCACCGCTGCATGGCACAGGCGCATTCATGCGCTGCACCCAGTCGTACACCGCGGGAGCGCGCTCACGCATGATCGCCTGTGGCACGGGATCGCGTGCGAGGTGCGCATACAGGGGCCCCATGAAGCCATAGTCGCCGATACTCGGCCGCGAACCGAGCAGAAACGGGTGCTGCGCAAAATGTTGTTCGAGCTGATCAAGAAATTTCAGGTAGGCTGCTTCAATGCCGGGTATGGTTTCCGGAGTTACCCCGAGCGCCGGCAGCATACCCCTGAAGGGCTTTGACAGCCGCTCACCGAGGCTGATCTGTTCCGCATAGCTGGCCTCTGGACTGCTCAGGCGGCCGAACTCCGACATTACAAAGTCATACTGTTGATCAATCACGCTCCACCGATAGTGCATGGCCGGGACAATCAGCCATTCGTCACCAAACATTTCGAGCAGCATCGCCACCAGGCGCTGCACTGGCGCAGCCGGGTAGACGGAAGGCTGTGGATGCCGCGCCTCGAGAAAGTCGATGATCTCGGTCGTATCCTGTACGAACTCGCCCGCGTCCGTTTCCAACACCGGGATAATCGGTGCACCGATTTTGGGCAGTATGATGGTTTTGTAGACCTCCCGGGTTGCCAGCCGCTCTTCAAAGGTGAGGCCCTTGAAACGCAGGTAGGCCCGCAGCTTGCCGGTGAACAGGGAGTGTTCGCTGCCATAGAGAATGTAAGCCATTGTCGATGCTGCTCCCCGTCGGGCTTGGGCGTGGTTGCGGATTCCGGCGCGTGAATATTCTGACACAAAAGGTGCCATTAAACAGCCAGCAATGCAAATGCACCAACACATCCCGAAACGGATAATTCCCTGCGGGGCTGAGCCATGCCGGAGCAGCGCTGGATAGCGGTGGCATCACCGCGACGCGCCCAACCGCTTTCCGGGACAAGCGCCCCCGTATACCTCGGTGCGCATGTCACCTATACTTGCCGTGGCAGGGAGCTCCCACGTTGCGCGGCGCCCCCGGCCTCCGCTGCACAGGGTCACCGGGCGAGCTGCCCCTGCGCGATACCGGGCCGGGCACGTAAAAAAATACGGTAGAACTTTATCGGCGTCACAGAATCTATAGAAGCATGTTTTGCTTCGGCTCGGATGGGCGCTAGAATTGTATGATTATTGACCAGTAATGTGAGTGTTGGCACCTTGATTTCAATTAAACCCTTAAATATTGCCCTGCGTCCCCTCGCAGTCCTGCTGCTGTGCGGCCTGCTCAGCAACTCAGTCTGGGCGGTTATTGACTATTCCGAGGGCCAGCGTGAAACGATCGTAGAATTGCTGGAGCAGTTGGAAGACCGACATTACGCGTCCCTCGAGTACACCGATGCGCTCTCTTCACAGCACCTGGACAGCTACATAGACAGCCTGGATCGCACGCGGATGTTTTTTATGGCCGAAGACGTCGCGGAATTTGAACAGTACCGGCTGACGATGGACGACCAGCTTCCCAAGGGCAACCTCGATGCCGGCTTTGAGATATTCAATCGCTTCCAGCAGCGCCTGGAGGCGCGCCTTGAGAAGCTGTTGGCCGAGCTTCCCGAGACCATTGAGGCGATGGACTTCAGTCGCGACGAAGTCTACGAACTGGATACCGAGGAGCGCTCCTGGGCGACAACTACAGCAGAACTTGACGAACGCTGGCGCAAACAATTGAAGAACCAGGTATTGAGCCTGCGCCTGGCAGACAAGCCGGACGAGGATATCACCCCGACGCTGGAGAAACGCTACCAGAGCCAGCTGTCGCGGGTGCGGCAGTACAACAGCCAGGATGTCTTCCAGATATTCGCCAATTCGCTCACCGAGCTGTACGACCCGCATACCAACTATTTTTCTCCGCGGCGCTCGGAGAACTTCAACATCAATATGAGCCTGTCACTGGAAGGCATTGGCGCTGTCCTGCAAACAGAAGACGAGTACACAAAAGTGGCTCGTGTGGTGGCAAAAGGGCCCGCCGATAAACAAGGTGAACTGCAGCCTTCCGACCGTATTGTCGCAGTCGGCCAGGGCACCGACGGCACCCTGGAGGACGTTATCGGCTGGCGACTCGATGAGGTGGTCGACCTGATTCGCGGGCCGAAGGATTCAACGGTGCGCCTTGAGGTAATTCCCGCAAAGGCCAAGACTTCTGATCAGCGCAAAGTCATTACAATTGTGCGCAACAAGGTGAAACTCGAAGAGCAGTCTGCACAGAAGGACATACTGGAGATTCCCAGTGACGGGCACACGCTCAGAATCGGCGTGATTACAATTCCCGCATTCTACATCGACTTTGACGCCATGCGGCGTGGGGAGAAAGACTACAAGAGCACAACCCGGGACGTACGCAAGCTGCTGAACGAACTGCAGGCGGAGAACGTCGAAGGCATTGTCGTGGATTTACGCAACAACGGCGGTGGCTCCCTGCAGGAGGCTAACGAGCTCACCGGGCTTTTTATAGAGTACGGGCCCACCGTACAGATTCGTCATTCTTCGCGGCGCGTGTGGCGCGACGGTAAAAGACTGAAGAGTGATTATTACGACGGTCCGCTGGTGGTATTGGTCAATCGGCTGAGTGCCTCAGCCTCTGAGATATTCGCGGGCGCCATCCAGGATTACCAGCGCGGCATCATCGTTGGCGACCGTTCCTTCGGCAAGGGCACCGTGCAAACACTCATACCGCTCACCGAAGGACAGCTGAAAATCACGGAGAGCAAGTTTTACCGGATATCCGGGGAGAGTACCCAGCACCGCGGCGTGGTGCCCGATGTGACTTTCCCGACGATGTACAACGTTGAAGAAGTGGGTGAAAGCGCCCTCGATCGGGCCCTCAGCTGGGACCAGATCAGCCCGGTACGGCACCGCAGTTACAACGACCTGTCAACGGTATTGCCCGCGGTTACGGAGCAGTTCAACGCTCGTAGCGCACGCAACCCGGATTTTGTGTTCCTCCAGGACCAGGTCGCGCTCGCACGGCAAACACGCAAGATCACCGAGTTGCCGCTGAACGAAAAATCGCGCATTGCGCTGCGCGACGAGCAGGAAGACAGGGTGCTTTCGATCGAAAACAAGCGCCGCAAGGCAAAAGGTGAAGAGCTGCTCAGCGCGCTGGAAGACGAAGATGAAGCGAGCGAGGAATCCGACGACCCGCACATGGCGTCTGAAGACATCGCGGACGACGTGCTCTTGCTTGAGGCCGCGCATGTACTGGCAGATGCCCTGGTGCTCAAGCAGCAACGCTTTGCGGTACACAACAGGCAAGACTAAACCCGGCAACCGCGCAGGGATTCTACCCCTGCGCGCTGCGGCGCCGACAGCTATGCCAGCCTGGTTCAGGCACCGGGAGTGAACCAGGACAGCGATGCGTGCAGTGTCACCACGCCCCCTATTATCAAAAGCGTAGGCGCACTCGGCGCCTCACGCGCCACGATTTCGGGCAAGGTAGCCAGCGACCCTGTCAGTACCCGCTGCTCCGGCAAGGTGGCTCGCTCTACCAGTGCAGCCGGCGTATCCGGCGGACGTCCGTGCGCTATCATTTGCGCACAGATGACAGGAAGCCCCACCAACCCCATATAAAACACCAGTGTCTCTGCCGGCGACTGGAACTGCGACCAGTCATGCTCGACGCTATTGCCTTTCAGGTAGCCTGCAACAAAGCGCACGGACTGTGCGTGGTCGCGGTGGGTCAGCGGAATTCCAGCGTAGCAGGCTGCGCCGTTCGCCGCTGTAATACCGGGCACGACCTGGAAAGGAACGTTCTCGCGGGCCAACAGCTCGATCTCTTCACCGCCACGACCAAACACAAACGGGTCGCCCCCTTTCAAGCGCACCACTCGCTTGCCGGAGTGTGCCAGGTCCACCAGCAGGCGGTTTATCTCGGCCTGCGGTAGCGAGTGCTCCGACCGCCGCTTGCCAACGTAAATCCGCTCTGCGTCGCGTCTTGCCATGTCGACTATCACGGGATTTACCAGGCGGTCATACAGCACGACATCGGCGCGCTGCAGGAGCCGGGCGGCCTTGAAAGTCAGCAGGTCGGGGTCGCCCGGGCCTGCTCCCACCAGGTAGACCTCGCCACGCTCCAGCGTCGAGCTGTCCACAAGGCTCTCCCGCAAGAGCGCAAGCGCCTCCTCCTCACGACCGGCCAGCACCAGTTCGGCCAGGTTGCTCTCGAGCACTTTCTCCCAGAACAGGCGGCGTGTGGATTCCTCCGGCAGCGCGGCTTGAACTACATCGCGCTGTTCGCCTGCGAAAGCCGCAAGACGTCCGAGTGCCGCGGGAAGCATGGCCTCGATCCTGCTGCGCAGGCCGCGCGCCAGCACCGGGCTGCGTCCGCTGCTGGTGATGGCAACAAGTAACGGGTTGCGGTCTACGATGGCTGGAAAAATTACCGAGCATAAAGCGGGAGCATCCACTACGTTGACCGGTATCCCGCGTTGCGTGGCGTCGTGCGATATCTGCGTATTCAGCGCGGAATCACTGGTGGCCGCAACGACCAGCCTGACGCCCGAGAGATCGTCTACCTGGTAGCCTGCGCAGTTCCATGTTCCATCGTGTAACTGCAGCAGCTCGCGCAACTCGTCACAAATAACAGGGGCGACCACGGTGAGTCGCGAGCCCGCTCGCGACAGCAGCCGTGCCTTGCGCAGGGCAACCTTGCCGCCGCCCACCAGCAGCACCGGGTAGCCCGTAAGTTTCATGCATAGCGGAAGATATTCCATAACGCTACCGTTCCACACAGCCGGGTCTGCGTGCCATTAACGCCCCGGGTGTCGGCAATGCAGATGCTATGCAGCGAGCTGCGATTGCCCACACATATAGCCCTGGAGAACTTCAGGGATACCAATACTGCCATCCGCACGCTGGTAGTTTTCCACAATAGCGACCAGCGTCCGACCTATAGCCAGGCCAGAGCCATTCAGGGTATGCAAAAGTTCCGGCTTGCCGGTATCGGGGTTGCGCCAGCGCGCCTGCATGCGCCGCGCCTGGTAATCCCCGAAGCTGGAACAGGAGGAAATTTCCCGGTAGGCAGACTGGCCCGGCAACCAGACTTCCAGATCGTAAGTGCGCCGCGCTGAGAACCCGAGATCCCCCGCGCACAGCGCCACCTTCCGATACGCGAGCCCGAGCAATTGCAGTACCTTCTCGGCATGGCCGGTCAGTTCCTCAAGCGCTGCCGCAGAATGCTCCGGGCGCACCAGTTGTACCAGCTCCACTTTCTCAAACTGGTGTTGGCGGATCAGGCCGCGGGTGTCCTTGCCATAGCTGCCCGCCTCACTGCGAAAGCACGGCGTATGTGCGGTAAATCGCAAGCCCTGCTCGCCCAGCTCCGCCGCTTCGAAAATCCTGTCTCTGGCAATATTGGTCACAGGCACTTCCGCGGTAGGAATGAGGTACAGTTCCTGTTCCGTCTGCAGGCGAAAAAGGTCCTCCGCGAACTTTGGCAGGTTCCCGGTGCCAAGCAGCGACTCCCGATTGACGATGTAGGGAACATAGACCTCTGTATAACCGTGTTCGCGCGTGTGCAGGTCGAGCATGAACTGCACCAGCGCCCTGTGCAGGCGCGCGAGACCACCATACATCACGGCAAAGCGGGAACCGGTAATCTTGCCGGCGGTCTCACCATCCAGTTGTCCCAGCTGCTCGCCCAGGGCGACATGATCAAGCACGTCGAAGTCGAATACTGGCGGCTCTCCCCAGCGCGACACTTCCGCGTTGTCGGCCTCACTGGCACCGTCGGGCACTTCCGCAGCAGGTATATTGGGTGTGCCAAGCAACAGCTCCTCCAGCGCTTCCTGAGCCAGCTTTGCCTGTGCCGTCAGGCCGTCAAGCTCACTGGCAATTTTTTCCAGTGTTGCATTCACCTGCGCCTTCGCAGCGTCAACCTGCATGCCTTCACTGACCAGTACGCCGATTTTTCTGGATGCGCTTTTACGTTCTGCCAGCAGGGCCTGGCTGTCGACATCTGCCTGCTTGCGTCTGGCGTCCAGTTCGAGGAACCGCTCTACATCAAATTGCAGCCCCCGTCGTGCCAAAGCCTCCGTTACCGCGGTGGGATCTTTCCTGACAGCCTTGATGTCCAACATGCCTTGTTTCCTGTTAACCGATGGATAAAGTTCCGGGGGGCGTGAAATCCTGCGTCGCGGACGCTCACAACACCGCGCGCGCCAGTTGCAACGCAGCGCCGGTCATGACAACGCAGAGTACGGCGCTGGCGAGCATGTAGACTATCGCCTGTGCGTGGTGCCCGGCCTCGAACAAGACCATCGCCTCCAGTGAGTAGGTTGAAAAAGTGGTAAATGCGCCAAAAAAACCCACTATCAATACACCGCGCCAGTCCGGATGAATCAATTCCTTCTCGACGATCAGCACATACATTATGCCGATAGCAAAGGAGCCGAGCAGGTTTACCAGTAGCGTGCCCAGGGGAAGCTTGCCCGTCCACAGGCCATGCACCCAGTTGGCGAGAAGGTACCGTGATACTGCGCCGAATGCGCCACCGAGGGCCACAAATAGAAGGTATTTCATGACGTTGCCGAGGCAAGCTACTTATAGCGCCGCATTGTACTGTTTTTGTCCCTGCTGCGCAGGTACTCCAGCTTGTCGCTAATCTGCTGTTCGAGCCCGCGCGGTACCGGGAAATAATAGCGTCGGTCGCGCAACGCCTCAGGGAAATAATTCTCCCCCGCGGCATAGCCTTCGTCCTCGTCATGCGCGTAGCGGTAACCCGATCCATGCGCCAGGGATTTTGCGAGCGCTGTAGGCGCGTTGCGCAGGTGCAGTGGAACTTCATGGGTGCCGGCTGCCTCGACGTCTTCCCGAGCGGCGTTGAACGCCGTGTAGACTGCGTTGCTTTTGGCGGCACTGGCGAGGTAGACAATAGCCTGCGCTACTGCGAGCTCTCCTTCCGGGCTTCCCAGGCGCTCCTGCACCTGCCAGGCATCCAGGGCCAGACCGAGCGCGCGCGGGTCGGCGTTGCCAATATCCTCACTTGCCATGCGCACGACGCGCCGCGCAACATAGAGAGGATCACAGCCGCCATCGAGCATGCGACAGAACCAATACAGCGCCGCGTCCGGTGCGCTCCCGCGAACGGACTTGTGCAGCGCGCTGATCTGGTCGTAGAACTGGTCGCCGCCCTTGTCGAAACGCCGCAGGGAGGCCTGCAAAACCTCGTCCAGCGTCGCGTTATCTATGATGCCCTCCTCGACCATGTCGGCGGCGAGCTCCAACAGGTTGAGCGCCCGCCTGGCGTCCCCGTCCGCATGCGCCGCCATACGCGCCAGGCAGCCCTCCGCCACGGCAACCGGCGGCTGCAAACCCGCGACCCCCTGTAAAAGCACACGTTCGAGATCCTCGGGCTCCAGGGGCCTGAGTTTGTACACCCGGGCGCGCGACAGGAGCGCGCTATTCAGTTCGAACGCCGGGTTCTCGGTGGTGGCCCCGATAAATATCAGGGTGCCATCCTCGACATAGGGAAGAAACGCATCCTGTTGCGATTTATTGAAGCGGTGGACTTCGTCCACAAACAGGACTGTATTGCGCCCCGTGGCGCGCTCCCGTCGTGCCACGGCAATTGCCTCGCGAATATCCCGGACCCCGCCAAGCACAGCAGAAAGCTGCAGAAAATGCGCGTCCGCCCGCTCGGCGGCGAGCCGGGCCAGGGTGGTTTTGCCGGTTCCCGGTGGGCCCCAGAGCACCATCGAGTGCAGCTGCCCACTATCAATGGCCGCTCTCAGGGGCTTCCCCTGGGCCAACAGGTGGTTTTGTCCAAAGTACCCTTGCAGCGCCGAGGGGCGGACACGTGCCGCCAGCGGCTGGTAGCCCCCGGGAGCTTCCCCGGCAGCCGCCGACGCCTCGAACAGGTCATTCGTCATAGTGAAATATATCGGCCCCCGGAGGGGGCTCAAAGGCGAAGTCCTCCGGCGCGAGAGCGCTACTGCCGTCGAGGTCGGAAAAGTCCACCAGCACGCGCTGCTTCAGGTTGTCTCGAATATCCATTTGCTTCGGCCGGCCATCTTCAAGCGTCAGCGTCAACGTCTCAAAGGCCGCTTCATCGCTGAGCGACTCCAGAAAGAACACTCCCGGCCCCACAGATTCGACGCGGAAATCGCTGCGCAGGGAGCCGGCATCGCCACCGAGAATCTGCAGCGGTGCCGTCTCGCCCCCGGAGGATACCGGGCGCCGGGTGACTGTCTCGAGATCCCGGTCGTGGTGCCACAGGTGGTCCGGCGTGGCGATGACGATCTGGCTGTCCGGTGCCGTAATCTCCCAGGAAAAATAGCCCGGCCGCAACAGCTTGAAATGCCCGCTGGCGTGCGCTACCAATGTGTCTTCGGGATCGTACTGCCGCTGCTCGAAGCGCCCCTGTAACTGCTCCAGGCCAGTGAGGGCTTCTATCAGGGCATCCGCGCCGTCCTGCTCCGCCAGCGCAGCCGTGGTGAGCAGCAGTGCACAGAGCGCCAGGCACAGGCGGAGTCTTGTCAGAAGACTTTGCATACCATTCTCACTGTTGTCAGTTTTCGGGTGGCGGCGGCGCGAGTACTTCACGTTGTCCGTTGGTGCCCATTTCGGAGACAACACCCGCCATTTCCATGCTTTCTATCAGCCGCGCAGCCCGGTTGTAGCCGATGCGCAGCTTACGCTGTACTGCCGAGATGGAGGCACGTCGACTCTTCGTGACATAGTGCACCGCCTCGTCATACAGCGCATCGCTTTCTTCGTCGCCATCACCGCCCGCCTCGGCCTGCAGCTCGGTCGGCGTTACCGCGGTGCTGCTGCCTTCATCCAGAAGTCCGTCTATGTAGCGCGGCTCACCACGTTTCTGCCAGTCTGCCACCACCCGGTGTACTTCTTCATCGCTGCAGAACGCGCCGTGCACTCGCACGGGCAGGCCGCTGCCGGGCGGCAGGTACAGCATGTCGCCATGACCGAGCAATTGGTCAGCGCCCCCCTGGTCCAGGATCGTCCGCGAATCTACTTTGGAAGAGACCTGGAAGGCGATACGCGTGGGAATATTCGCCTTGATCAGCCCCGTGATCACGTCGACCGACGGGCGCTGGGTCGCGAGAATCAGGTGGATGCCGGCGGCCCGGGCTTTCTGCGCAATCCGCGCGATGAGTTGCTCTACCTTCTTGCCGACAATCATCATCATGTCGGCGAACTCGTCGATGACCACGACGATACTGGGCAGTTTGTCCAGGTCGGGCGGCGTTTGTTCCTCGTCCGTCAGGGCAAGCATCGGGTCGGGTATCCACAAGGGATCGGGTACGGGCGAGCCCGCCCGCGCGGCCTCCAACACCTTGCGGTTATAACCGGCCAGGTTGCGCACCCCCAGTGCCGCCATCAGCTTGTAGCGCCGCTCCATCTCGGCGACGCACCAGCGCAAGCCGTTGGCCGCGTCCTTCATGTCCGTGATAACCGGGGTCAGCAAGTGAGGGATGCCGTCGTAGACGGACAGTTCCAGCATTTTCGGGTCGACGAGAATCAGGCGCACATCCGAGGGCCCCGATTTGTAAAGCAGGCTCAGCAACATGGCATTGACACCCACCGACTTGCCTGAGCCCGTGGTCCCGGCGACTAACAAATGCGGCATTTTGGCAAGATCGGCCACCATGGGCTGCCCGGAAATATCGTGGCCGAGAGCCAGTGTCAGTGGCGACTTGGACTGCTCAAAAGCCTTCGATGAGAGTACCTCACGAAAATTTACAATCTGGCGGTCTTCGTTCGGTATCTCGATACCCACCACCGATTTACCGGGGATCACTTCAACGACACGCACGCTCACCACCGCGAGTGAACGCGCGAGATCCTTCGCGAGGTTTGAGATGCGCGATACCTTCACGCCGGCGGCGGGCTGGATTTCAAAGCGTGTGATGACCGGGCCGGGATAGACCGCGGTCACCTCCGCCGATATGCCGAAATCCGCGAGCTTCAGCTCGAGAACCTTTGACAGGCCTTCAAGCGCCTCTTTTGAAAAACCGCGCTCGATACCCGCTTCCTGGGCATCCAGCAATTCGAGAAGCGGCAGATCGCCGGTAGCCGGGGCGTCAAACAGCGGCTGCTGCTTCTCACGCTCGACACGCTCGCTTTTCTCGGGCGCCACCTTGAGCGGTTTGATCTTGGGTGGCGTACGCTTTTTTTCTTTTTCGACATGCTCCGTGATCACCACCTTGCGCGCCTCCACGGCCCGCTCGCGTTCGCGACGCGTGCGCACGCTTTGCGCCGCGTTCACAAACCAGCTACGCACGGTTTGCCAGGCATCCAGACTCCAGCCGCCCAGCTTCTCCATAATAGACAGCCAGCGCAGGTCGGCAAAAATGGTGAGTCCAAAGAGGAAAACCGCCGACAGCAGGACGCGACTGCCTACAGCGGAGAACGCCACAGCGAATGCCTCGCCAATCGCCTGACCGAGAATACCGCCGGCACCCTGCGGCATGCCGCTGCCGCCACTGTCATTCAGCGCCGCCAGGGCTGTGCCTGCAATCATCACCAGTACCAGCCCGAGCATGCGAATGCCGAAGGTTACACCGTCAAAGCCCGCAGGCGCGTGACGTTTCAGCAGCAGGATCAGCGCGCGATAGGCGAGCAACAGCGGGAACAGATAGGCGGCATAACCTACCAGCGAGAAAAACACATCGGCCAACCACGCGCCGGTGGGGCCGCCGAGATTGTGGATCGTGGCGTCAGTTCCGGTGGCGGACCATCCCGGGTCGCCGGGACTGTAACTCGCCAGAGCCAGTAACAGGTACAGGCACATGGCGGTCACGCCGATAAATGCACCCTCGCGCAGCCGGGGGCCGATTATGTTGTCTGAACTGCCGCTGTTCGCCACGCTGTGCCCTAGTGTCCCGGGGGGAATTGCTGCCATGCACACCGCTGGACACCCGCCGAGCGAGTGCCTGCTATCGGATTCATAGCGCGGCGCAATTGTGAAGTAATAGTTTATTCATTTCAAAGGCTTATATCGTTCTTTTAATCCAGCACCGATCTTTGTCCGAACGCAGTCTTTAAAGTACCATAGAGCGCCCGCATAGACATAGTATGCCCGCATAGACAGAGTATGCCCGCATAGACAGAGTGCGCGCAGTGAGAGCGTGCGGCAGAAGCCCGTCCCAGGGATCTGTCGATGCAATGGCCAGTCAGTGGCAGCACAATTACCATCATCGAGCAGGAAACATGCAATGAGTGACCCGATCCACAAGAAACTGATAATTCTGGGCAGCGGCCCCGCGGGCTACACCGCGGCGGTGTACGCGGCGCGAGCGAATCTTCAGCCCGCAGTGATTACCGGTATTCAACAGGGAGGACAATTGACCACCACGACAGAGGTGGAAAACTGGCCGGGCGGCGCTGCCGACCTGCAGGGCCCCCAGCTTATGCAGCAGATGCAGGAGCACGTGGAGCGTTTTGATGCCGAAGTACTGTTCGATCACATCGACAGCGTGGATCTCAGCGAGCGCCCCTTTCGCCTGGAGGGCACCCAAAGCTACACCTGCGATGCCCTGATAATCGCCACCGGGGCCTCTGCCCAGTATCTTGGGCTGCCCAGTGAGGAGGCCTTCATGGGTAAAGGCGTCAGCGCGTGCGCAACCTGTGATGGCTTTTTCTATCGCAATCAGAAGGTCGCCGTTATTGGCGGTGGCAATACTGCAGTGGAAGAGGCGCTGTACCTTTCCAACATCGCATCGGAGGTCATCCTGGTGCATCGCAGGGACACACTGCGCGCCGAAAAGGTCCTGCAGGATCGATTGTTCAAACGTGAAAAAGAGGGCAAAGTCAGGATCTTGTGGAACCATGTGCTGGACGAAGTACTGGGTGATGACTCGGGCGTGACGGGCATGCGCGTCAAGGCGGTTGCCGATGACAGCATTACCGAACTCGAACTGGCAGGCGTTTTCATCGCCATAGGCCACAAGCCCAATACCGATATTTTCGCCGGTGAACTTGGTATGCACGAGGGCTACATCACCATCCACAGCGGTACCGAAGGCAACGCCACTACCACCAGCGTGCCCGGCGTATTTGCCGCGGGAGATGTCGCCGACCATGTCTACCGCCAGGCCGTCACATCGGCCGGTTTCGGTTGCATGGCAGCCCTCGACGCAGAGAAGTATCTCGACGCTCAGTAGTCGATGCGAGCGATACGGCGAATCAGCGGGACTACGGACTTTCCACCCTCCAGTGAAGCACTGGAATACCCCAATGGTCTCCTCGCCGTGGGTGGGGAACTCACACCGGAGCGCCTTGTGCACGCCTATCGGCGCGGCATCTTCCCCTGGTATGCAGCACCGCAGCCGGTGCTGTGGTGGACGCCCGATCCACGCTCGGTCCTGTTGCCGCACGAACTGCACGTGTCCCGCTCGCTGCGCCGAAGGCTGCGCGCAGACGCCTTTCGGCTGGCGGTTGATCAGCAGTTTGTCCCGGTGATGCGGGCCTGTGCCGAGCTGCGGGGGGACGGCCTGGGCACCTGGATCGACGAAGATATGATCGCCGCCTATGCCGCGTTGCATCGCCTGGGCTACGCACACAGTATCGAGGTCCTCGATGCACGGGGCGCGTTGCTCGGCGGGCTGTATGGCGTGGCACTCGGCGGTGTATTTTTCGGGGAATCCATGTTCAGCCGGCGCAACGATGCGTCCAAAGTCGCACTGGTCGCGCTGGTAAACATTCTTCTCCGCGGGGGCTTCAGCCTGATCGACTGCCAGGTCGAGAGCGATCACCTGAACAGCCTGGGCGCGCAAAACCTCACGCGGCTGGACTTCGAGCGACGACTTGCCCAAACTATCGATGTTAACGTTCCGGCTGATATCTGGCATTTGCCAGCGACCTGTGGAGGCTTGCTGTGACGTCGTCCATTCGGGATCTCAAGGTCTATACCACCTATCCCCATAGCTGTAGCTACCTTGAAGACCAGGAAGCGACAACCCTGTTCGTGGATCCGCGCCAGGCGATCGATAAACCCCTGTACAGTAAACTGTCAGTGCTGGGTTTTCGGCGCAGCGGTAACCACCTGTACCGGCCACACTGCTCCCGGTGCGACGCTTGCGTGCCTGCCCGGATTCCGGTCAGTGAGTTCAGCCCCCGGCGGGGCCAGAGGCGGATTGCGCGGCGCAACCAGGACCTGCGGGTCGTCTGTACGGATGATTTTCGCGATGACGAGGCCTTTGATCTCTACTACCGCTATATTTGTTTACGGCATGCCGATGGCGACATGTTTCCACCCGATCGCGACCAGTACGTCTCTTTTCTCAACAGGGTGTGGGACTGTACGCTTTATTACCGTTTTTATTCACCCAATGGCAAGCTGGTGGCGCTTGCCGTTGTCGACGAACTGGATGACGGCCTGTCCGCCATTTACACGTTTTTTGAGCCGGGAGAGGAGCGACGGAGCCTGGGGGCCTACGCCATTCTCTGGCAGATAGAGGAAGCGCGTAAGCGCGGGCTTGACTACCTGTACCTGGGCTACTGGATTCGCGACTGCCGCAAAATGTCCTACAAGACGGACTATCGGCCGCTACAGCTTTATATCAACAGCCACTGGACCACACTACTCTGATAGGCCTTGCATTCCTGTCCCGCGCGCATGGCCTCGCGGGGAGCTGATTGCGCGCACCTTTCCCAGCGGCACTTTCCCACCTGCACTGTGGCCGCAGATTGCGGTAGCGCTGATGGCAGGAATCAGGCAAAATGCCGCCACTTTAATTCATGGAGGATTGCCGCCTGATGGCAAAAGAAGACCAGATTGAAATGGAAGGGGAAGTCATTGATACCCTCCCGAATACAACATTTCGAGTGCAGCTTGAAAACGGTCACGTGGTTACTGCGCATATATCCGGCAAAATGCGCAAGAACTACATCCGTATTCTTACCGGCGACAAAGTGCGTGTAGAACTGACACCGTATGACCTGTCGAAGGGCCGCATTACCTACCGCGAACGCTAGGCGCCGACTAACTCTCCTCGAGCGCCTCTTCCTTCTCCTCCACCGTCACTTCCAGCTTGTCACCGGCCCTGTCCAGACGCACAACAGCTGTGCCGCCCGATTGCGCCAGCGAGCCAAACAACACCAGTTCCGCTAACGGCTTCTTGATGTGTTCCTGGATAATACGCTCCATCGGACGCGCACCCATGTGGATATCGTAGCCCTTCTCAACCAGCCACAGCCGCGCATCCTCCTCCACTTCGAGCATCACACGTTTCTCGTCGAGCTGGCTCTGCAGTTCCGTGAGGAACTTGTCGACCACTGTCAGGATAACGTCTTCGCCGAGCGGCTCGAATTGCACTACTGAATCCAGCCGGTTCCGGAACTCGGGCGTGAAGGTTTTGTTGATGGCCTCCATGGCGTCCGTGCTGTGATCCTGAAGCGTGAAGCCAATGGAGCGTCGGCTCATGCTCTGAGCACCGGCATTGGTCGTCATAACGAGAATGACGTTGCGAAAATCCGCCTTGCGCCCGTTGTTGTCGGTAAGTGTGCCGTGATCCATCACCTGCAACAGCAGATTGAAAACCTCCGGGTGCGCTTTTTCTATTTCATCCAGCAGCACTACCGCGTGCGGATGCTTGGTGACGGCATCGGTCAACAAGCCACCCTGGTCGAAACCGACGTAACCGGGTGGTGCGCCGATCAGCCTTGATACGGTGTGGCGCTCCATATACTCCGACATGTCAAAGCGGATCAATTCCAGCCCCAGTATTCGCGCGAGCTGCCGCGTCACTTCCGTTTTACCTACCCCCGTCGGCCCGGCCAGCAGGAAAGACCCAATGGGTTTGTCGCCACTGCGCAGGCCCGCCCGGGCCAGCTTGATGGATGTAGCCAGATTGCTGATCGCGGCGTCCTGGCCAAACACCACCATCTGCAGGTTCTTCTCCAGCTTTTGCAGGGTTTCCTTGTCGTCGGTACTGACAGTTTTTGGGGGAATGCGCGCAATTTTCGCGATCACTGTCTCTATATCGCCAACGCCGATGACCTTTTTGCGCTTCGAGACAGGCTGCAGTTGCTGGAACGCACCTGCTTCGTCTATCACGTCGATGGCCTTGTCGGGCAGGTAGCGATCATTGATGTAGCGCGCCGAGAGATCGGTAGCTACGCGCAGGGCCTTGTCCGTATAGCGCAGGCCATGGTGCTCCTCGAAACGTGATTTGAGCCCCTTGAGTATCTTGTAGGCGTCATCGACGCTGGGCTCCATGACATCGATTTTCTGGAAACGGCGGCTGAGCGCCTTGTCCTTGTCGAATATACCGCGGTATTCCTGAAACGTGGTGGAGCCGATGCAGCGCAGCTTGCCCGAGCTGAGCAGCGGCTTGAGCAGGTTGCTGGCATCCATCACGCCGCCGGAGGCCGCTCCCGCGCCAATAATGGTGTGCACCTCGTCAATGAAAAGAATCGCCTTGTCGCGTTTTTTCAGTTCCGCCAACAGGTTTTTGAAACGTTTCTCGAAGTCGCCCCGGTACTTGGTGCCCGCGAGCAAGGCTCCGAGATCCAGTGAGAATACCTCGCTGTCCTTGAGTACGTCCGGCACTTCGCCGTCAACGATTTTCTTCGCCAGCCCTTCCACGATCGCGGTCTTGCCCACGCCGGACTCGCCCACCAGCAGCGGGTTATTCTTGCGTCGCCGCGCAAGTATCTGGGCGACGCGCTCAACCTCGTCGATGCGCCCGATCAGCGGATCTATGTGCCCCGCCGAGGCCTCGGCATTCAGATTTGTGGCAAAGCTCTCGAGTGGGCTCGCCTCGCCCTCTTCACCGAGCGGTTCTTCGGCGCTGGCCTGCGGGCCTTCAGGGGCATCGCCATCGTTGCCTATTTTTGAAATGCCGTGGGTCATGTAATTGACCACGTCCAGACGGGCCACGCTCTGTGTCTTCAGGAAAAACACCGCCTGGCTCTCCTGCTCGCTGAATATGGCGACCAGCACGTTCGCACCCGTCACCTCGCTCTTGCCGGAGGATTGCACATGAAATACAGCGCGCTGCAGGACACGCTGAAAGCCCAGCGTGGGCTGGGTGTCGCGCTCGCTGTCTTCCTCTGGAATCAGGGGCGTTGTCGCGTCGACAAACTCGATCAGGTCTCCGCGCAGGCTGCCAATTTCCGCGCCACAAGCCTTCAGGACACGGATCGCATCATTGTTGTCCAACAGCGCAAGCAGCAGATGCTCTACCGTCATGAACTCGTGGCGTTTCGCCCGGGCCCCGCGAAAGGCATCGTTGAGCGTCTGTTCCAGGTCCTTGCTAAGCATGCTTCCCCCTCTCCCCTAGCCCTCGGATGCTTCGATCTCGCACAGCAGGGGATGTTCATGTTCTCTGGCGTACTGGTTTACCTGAGCCGACTTGGTTTCGGCGATATCCCGCGTGAAAATGCCGCAAACTCCCTTGCCCTGGGTATGCACTGTGAGCATAACATGGGTCGCCTGCTCGCGGTTCATCCGGAAGAATACCTCCAGCACCTCAACAACAAACTCCATCGGCGTGTAGTCATCGTTGATCAGCACCACTTTGAACAGCGGCGGGCGTTTGAGTTCCGGTCGGGATTCCTCAAGGGCCAGACCGCCCGCGGAATCTTCCTTCTCGTCACTCATACGCAACGGAATGCCTCGGGGGATCAGTTTCACTGTCTGACTCTGTTCATACCTGCGTAAAGGTGTGGATTGCATGGCTTCATTATACGAGATTTCGTCGAGGGGAAAAGGCTGTTGGCCACGTGCGCTGCTTGTGTTCAGTAGCCTCGGAGCTTTTCGATCCAGGCGGCATGCGCTGTGGAATGCGTATGACGCGAGTATCTCAGCAGTTTGAGTTGGTACGCGAAATCCACAGGGCAGGCCGCCGGTGGGCATGTGTCGAATACCACGCGGTCACCATTCACGTACCGGCGCTCGACCGCTCACCGGTGGCTGTGTGGCGCATACACCGCTGTTGTCATTCCCGCGCCGGCACCCGCCAGCCCGCCCATGACCCGGAAGGCTGAGACACTCGCCCTGGGCGGGCTGGCGGGCACCTGCGCTGTCAGTGGTGAGCACCCCCGGAGTTTCTCTATCGAGGCGGCATGTGCCGCCTCGCGCGCCGCTGCTGCTACATCGCGCCCACAATCGCCTGCCCAAATTCTGAACAGCTGAGCAGGGTTGCGCCCTCCATCTGGCGTTCAAAATCGTAAGTGACCGTACCGTTCTGGATCGCACCGTCCATGCCGCGAATGATCAGGTCGGCAGCTTCATTCCAGCCCAGGTGCCGCAGCATCATTTCCGCCGATAGAATCAGCGAGCCGGGGTTGACCTTGTCCTGACCTGCGTATTTGGGCGCGGTACCGTGGGTGGCTTCGAACAGCGCCACCGTGTCGGACAGGTTCGCTCCGGGTGCGATGCCGATACCGCCGACCTGCGCGGCGAGCGCATCGGAGAGGTAGTCACCGTTCAGGTTAAGTGTTGCAACGACGCTGTACTCTCGGGGCCGCAGCAGTATTTGCTGCAGCATGGCATCGGCGATCACGTCCTTGATGATAATTTCCTTGCCGGTCTCAGGGTTTTTCATAGTCACCCAGGGGCCGCCGTCCAGCAACTCGCCGCCGAATTCTTCTTGTGCCAGTTCGTAACCCCAGTCACGGAAGGCGCCCTCGGTGAATTTCATGATATTGCCCTTGTGCACGAGTGTCACAGAGGGGAGATCCTGGTCTATCGCGTACTGGATGGCCTTGCGCACCAGCCGTTTGGTACCCTCTTCGGACACAGGCTTGATGCCAATTCCGACGTTCTGCGGGAAGCGGATCTTGGTGGCACCCATCTCGTTGATGATGAAGTCGACGATTTTCTGGGCCTCCGGCGTACCTGCCTGGTACTCAATGCCCGCATAGATATCCTCGGAGTTCTCCCGAAAGATGACCATATTGCAATCGCCGGGATTCTTGACCGGCGAGGGCACGCCCTCAAACCAGCGCACCGGACGCAGACAGGTATAGAGGTCGAGTTCCTGGCGCAGGGCCACATTCAGCGAGCGGAACCCTCCCCCCACGGGTGTGGTCAATGGACCTTTGATGGCAACGGAGTATTCCTTTATCGCATCCAGCGTTTCTTCGGGAAACCAGTCGCCATCATACATTTCAGCCGCTTTTTCACCCGTGTAGATTTCCATCCAGGAGATCTTTTTCTGGCCGCCGTAGGCCTTTTCCACTGCCGCATCAACCACGTCAATCATCACTGGGCTGATGTCTATACCAATGCCGTCGCCTTCTATATAAGGAATGATAGGATTGTCCGGAACATTCAGGCTGTAATCTTCATTGACGACGATCTTTTTCCCCTCGGAAGGGACCTGGATATGCTTGTAGCCCATAATCTACTCCGTAGCTGCGGTTTGTCTGGGACCGGTAGAACCCATGAGCGGGCTCCGGTGAGAGCGGCGGTCAGTGTAGCATGCCGGACCAGTGAGCCGACCCGTCGAGCGGCGTTTTTTCTTGAACTGAGGGCGCATTTTCCATGTCGAGTATTCTGCTGTTCAACAAGCCGTTCAGGGTCCTGAGCCAGTTCACCGACAGCGAAGGTCGGGCCACACTGGCTGACTACCTGGAAGCCCCTCGCTTCCGCGCGGCAGGACGCCTCGACTACGATTCCGAAGGTTTGTTGCTGCTGACCGATAACGGCTCACTCCAGCAACAGATCGCCAACCCCCGCTACAAACACTGGAAAACCTATCTGGTGCAGGTCGAGGGCACGCCGAGCGCCGGGGATCTTCTGCAGATGGGCAAGGGCGTCAGGTTGAAAGACGGGCTCAGCCTGCCCGCCCGGGTGCGGGCGATCCCACCTCCGGACCTCTGGCCACGGGACCCCCCTATCCGCCACCGTGAGCAGGTCCCCGTGAGCTGGCTTGAGCTGAGTCTGCGCGAAGGCCGGAACCGGCAGGTACGGCGGATGACGGCCGCGCTGGGCTACCCCACCCTGAGACTGGTACGCACACGCGTCGGTGACTGGTCTCTGGACGGTCTCGCACCGGGGCAAAGCCGCGCCATCGAGGTCCACCTCCCGGTGAAGCCTGCCCCGGGGCGCCCGCCCAGCGGGCGACGGAGAGCCTGAGATGCGTGTGTGGTCGGCCCACACAACAGTCGCCTGCGTGGTGGAGCGAGCCGGCTCTTACCTGCTGGTGGAGGAACGGGACAAGCGCACCGGCGAACGCGTGTTCAACCAGCCGGCCGGTCACCTCGAGGCGGGCGAAACGCTGCTGGAGGCCGCTTTACGTGAAACCCGTGAAGAAACCGGCTGGCTGATCGAGCTGAGTGGCGTGATCGGCGTTGCGCTCTACACCGCTCCCGGTAACGGTGCAACCTACCATCGAACTACATTCCTTGGACGCCCCGTGCAACAACTCGCGAGCGCGGAAATCGACAGCGATATTCTGGCCGTTCACTGGCTCGACTACGCAGCAATCCAGGCGAATTCTGCTAGAATGCGCAGCCCCCTGGTCATCGCGTCCATTGAACGGCATCGCCAGGGCATCTGCTACCCGCTGGATCTTATTCACTCTGTATGAGCCTGAATTCCGCCAAGAAAGTCATTATCGGTATGTCGGGAGGCGTAGATTCCTCGGTGGCGGCACTGCTGTTGAAAGAACAGGGCTACCAGGTGGAAGGCCTGTTCATGAAAAACTGGGAAGAGGATGACGGTACCGAATACTGTACGGCAAAAACCGATTATGCCGATGCCCGGGCGGTTGCCGATGCGCTTGATATAAAACTGCACGGGGCAAACTTCGCCGCGGAGTACTGGGATCATGTATTCGAGCATTTTCTCGAGGAGTATCGCGCCGGGCGCACACCCAACCCCGATATCCTGTGCAACCGGGAAATTAAATTTCGCGCGTTCCTCGACTATGCAACGCATCTTGGCGCCGATTGCATCGCCACCGGACACTACGTGCGGCGCGGCGAAGCGAATGGCAGTACTTCACTGCTGAAAGGGCTCGACGCCAATAAGGACCAAAGCTATTTCCTTTACGCCGTAGGCCACACTGAACTCGCCAGGACCCTGTTCCCGGTTGGCGAACTGGCGAAGCCCGCGGTGCGCGAACTGGCCGCAGCACAGCAATTTGCCACCGCGCGAAAAAAGGACTCGACCGGTATCTGTTTTATTGGCGAGCGACGCTTCGCGGATTTCCTGCGACAGTATCTGCCCGCGCAACCCGGGGACATCCGCAACCTCGAGGGTGAACTGCTGGGGCGTCATCAGGGACTTATGTTCCATACCATCGGGCAACGGCAGGGGCTGGGCATCGGCGGCAGGCAGGACGCCTCCGAAGAACCCTGGTACGTTGCACGCAAGGACCTCGAAGACAATACACTGCGCGTTGTTCAGGGCAACCAGCATCCCGCCTTGTTCAGCCACAGCCTGGTCACAGAGGATTGCCACTGGATCGCCGGGGAACCGCCTGCTCTGCCGCTGCAATGCACGGCAAAGGTACGCTACCGCCAGGCGGACCAGGCCTGCACCCTGTCGCGTGGTGACACTGGCGGCTACCGCGTTGAATTTGGCACCGCCCAGCGGGCTGTCACCCCGGGCCAGTCGGTGGTGTTCTATCTCGGAGACCACTGCCTCGGCGGCGGCATCATTGCATTCACGGAGTCTGTGTGAACCCGACAACGCTATCCATTATCGAGCAACAAACCATCGCGTTGGCCGGCGTCGCGCAGTCGGCGCGCCTGGTGGACCAGATCTCCAAAACCGGGAGCTACCCGAACGAGTTCCTGGAACCCACGCTACGCAGTCTGTTTGAGTTTTCACCGGACAGCGTCGAGGACATATTCGGCGGCACCGCGGGTGTCAAACTGGGCTTGCAGAACCTCTGCAACCTGCTGGCCAACAAACAGGCGGAGGAGTCCAGGGACATGGTGCGCTACGTCTTCGGCCTCCTCTACCTCGAACGCAAGTTCTCGGGCAACAAGGAGATGATGTCGGTGGTGCGTTCGCGCCTGGAACACGCCAGTTTCCGCGCCGAGCACTTCTCGGGAGATGTGCACGCGCTGGCCAACAGCATATCCGGTATCTACCAGGATACCCTCAGTCACCTGACCTTTCGCATAAAAGTCACCGGAAGTGCGCAACACCTGCAGAATGAGAGAAATGCCGACATGATCCGCGCCACGCTGCTTGCGGGCATCCGCTCTGCATTTCTCTGGCGGCAGCTCGGTGGCCGCCGCTGGAAGTTGCTCTGGCAGCGACGCAAGCTGCTCACTGCCGCACAGAAACTGTCGCGCGGGCTGGGCGTCGTGTAGACTCTTCGCTTTCGCGTTGGGAGCACCGAATGGACTTGTCAGCACTGAGTGCAGTCTCGCCTATTGATGGCCGCTATGGCGAGAAGACCGCCGCGTTGCGCGGTATTTTCAGCGAATTCGGCTTCATCCAACGGCGCGTAAGGGTCGAGGTCCGCTGGCTGGAACAGCTGGCCGGGAACCCCGCCATCAAAGAGGTTGCGCCGCTCTCGGCACAGGCTCGCGCCTATCTTGAAGCCCTGCTGGATGATTTTTGTGAGGCAGACGCGCAACGCGTCAAGGCCATTGAAGCCGTCACCAATCACGATGTCAAAGCGGTCGAATACTTTCTGAAGGAGCGCTTTACGGGCAATCCGGAGCTTGAGGCGATCTCCGAGTTTGTACACTTTGCCTGCACCTCCGAGGACATCAACAATCTCTCCCACGGCCTGATGCTTCGGGATGGCGTACACGACGTACTGCTCCCGGCCATGCAGAGTATCGTGACAGCGCTCGTGGCCCTGGCGCATGCGAGCGCGGATGCTGCGATGCTCTCACGTACCCACGGGCAAACCGCGAGCCCGACCACCATGGGAAAGGAAATTGCCAACGTGGTGGCGCGCCTTCGGCGCCAGCTCGCACAGCTTGAGAACGCAGAGTTTCTCGGCAAGATCAACGGCGCGGTGGGTAACTACAACGCGCACCTGAGCGCTTACCCGGACGTCGACTGGGAGGCCAATGCCGCGTCTTTCGTGAACGTTCTCGGACTCACTTTCAATCCCTACACCACGCAGATAGAACCGCACGATTATATGGCCGAACTGTTTGCCGTTATCGCGCGCTTCAATACGATACTGCTGGATTTCAATCGCGACGTGTGGGGCTATATCTCGCTCGGTTACTTCCGGCAGAAAACCAATCCCGGAGAAGTGGGCAGTTCGACCATGCCGCACAAGGTGAACCCTATTGATTTCGAGAATTCAGAGGGCAACCTGGGTCTCGCCAATGCGATCTTCGGCCACCTCGCCGCCAAACTGCCCATAAGTCGCTGGCAGCGCGATCTTACCGACAGCACCGTGCTGCGCAATATGGGCGTTGGTTTCGGCTACAGCCTGATTGCCTACCAGGCCAGTCTCAAGGGTATCGGCAAACTTGAACTCAACACGGAGCGTCTCGCAGAGGACCTGGACGTGAGCTGGGAAGTTCTCGCGGAGCCGATCCAGACGATCATGCGCCGCTACGGCATCGATCAGCCCTACGAGAAGCTGAAGGAACTCACGCGCGGCCGACAGATGACCCGGGATCTCATCCAGGAGTTTGTCGCCAGTCTCGATCTGCCTGAGGGCGCGCGGCGTGAGTTACTTGCCCTGACCCCGGGCCTGTATGTCGGCAGCGCGGCGTCTCAGGCGCGTGCGATCCGCTAGGCCGGCTATGGCCGGGGGTCTGGCTCTCGCGCTACAGGCATCCAGTTTTCTTTCGCGCTACTGGCAGCGCGAACACCTCCTGATGCGTGCTGCCCTGCCCGGCTTTTCCTCTCCGCTTGCGCCGGATGAACTGGCGGGCCTGGCGCTGGAAGAGGATGTGGAATCACGCATCGTTGAGCTGCGGGAATCGCAGTGGCACGTGAGACATGGGCCGTTTACCGCCGGCGATTTTCAGATAGAGAATCCCTTCACACTGCTGGTGCACGCGGTGGACCACTGGGTTTCGGAAGTGAGCTCGCTGCGAGCGCTGGTCGACTTTATTCCCGGTTGGCGGGTAGACGACGTGATGGTCAGCTACGGCACAGACGGTGCCAGCGTGGGGCCGCATTTTGATCACTACGACGTATTTCTCCTCCAGGGCCACGGCAGCAAGCTCTGGCGCATCGGCCAGCAGTGCGATGCCTCTACCGTGCTACTGGAACACGAGGAGCTTCGTCTGCTCGGGGACTTCCGCTGTCGGGAAGAATACCTGCTGGAACCCGGAGACATCCTCTACGTACCGCCGGGCACGGCACACTGGGGTATCGCGCAAGGGGACAGCACCACGTTTTCTATCGGTTTTCGCGCGCCGCGGCAGAAAGATATGCTTGCGCGCTGGACAGACCAACTGCTGGAAGCGATTGCCGACGATGATTTTTACACGGATGCCGGGCGCGAGGCGGTAGTGCATCCCGGCGAAATAACCGCATCTGATCGATCGCGCGCGCTGGCACAGTTACACAGCGTTCTCGACAGGCTTGACGATGACCACTGGTTCGGCGAGCTGGTAACCGAGCCCCGTCATGATTGCAGTCCGGAGGGTGAGGACCTTGCGAGGGCCCGTCAACAGCTCGAGTCGGCCTGCACACGACTTCGCCTGAACCCCGCAGCGAAGCTCGCCTGGCAACATGCGGGCGACGCAGTGATTGCGTTCGCCAATGGGCACTCCATGCACCTGGGTGCCGGGGTACAGACCTCGCTGGAGTGGCTTTGCGCGCAGTGGTATCTTGAAGGCCGGATGCTCGCCGATTTGCGCAGCGACGCGGAAGGTCGCAGGCTGATCGCTTTTCTCCTGGATACGGGCTGTATTTATGTCGAATAACGAGACCGGGCGCGGCAGTGTCGCCGGCATAGACGCACACAGCTATGCGAATGGTATCGAATATCCACAGCCCTTCGACGAATACGCCATCGCCCTGGGCGCGAGCGCACGCAGGCACATCTACATCCTGAGCCCGCAACTCGACCACGAGGCCTTCGACACCGCAGGGCTCGCTGACGCGCTGAGTGCCCTCGCCCGCAGCAGTCGGCAGTCGGACATCCGTATCCTGGTGAGTGACATCCAGCCCATGGTAACGCGCGGCCACGGCCTTCTGGAGCTGGCGCGCCGATTGCCGAGCAAAGTGCATATCCAGCGGCTGGCTGAACATCCGCAGTGGCAGGGTGAGAATTGCGTGATCAGGGATCGTAGCGGCGTGCTCGCACTGCCGGGTGGCGCCGAAAGCGGTGCATTCTTCGAGCCCGACTCGCGTGCGCGCGCAACGCAATACCTGGAGCTGTTCCAGACTTTATGGAACAGCAGCGCACCCGACCCGGCATTGCGGGCACTGTACATTTAAGCGCAAGGCCCGCGGAACGTGGCCACACAGCTTGCCTGATCCGGCTTGAAGGCTTCGCCCGGGGCAGCGCCAGGATTTGTTTCCTAGCGCGAACGCGTTACGGCGTCGGCCAGAGCGAGCTGGCGTCGCGCCTCCTCAACGTGCAGGTTTTCCACCAGGCGTCCTTTCACCACCACCACACCCTTGCCTTCGGCCTGGGCTGCCTCGAACGCGGCGATAATCTCGCGTGCTGCGGCAACCTCCTCTTCATTGGGTGCGAACACCGCGTTCGCGGCGGCGATCTGTCGCGGGTGGATGAGACTCTTGCCATCGAAACCCAGGTCCCTGCCCTGCTCGCAGGATTGCTTCAGTAGCGCCTCGTCCTCGAGATCGAGCTGGACACCGTCGATAATATCCAGGCCATTGGCTCGCGCAGCGTAGACACAGAGATTCAGCGCACCGATAAAACCAAGACGATCGGGCGTATGCCGCACGCGCGTATCCTTGGACAGGTCCGAAGTGCCCATGACCATGCCTTTCAAGCGCGGGTGCGCATTCGCTACCGTGGCTATGTTTAGCATGCAGGCAGGTGTTTCAGCCATAATCCATACATCGACACTGTCGGATAATCCAGCCGCGTCCAGCGCTGCAATCGCGTCCTCCACATCCGTTGCCGTATCGATTTTCGGGATCAGCACGGCATCGGGTGGAGTCGGGAATGCCGCTATTGCCGCGATGTCTTCAGCGCCCCAGCGGGTTGCGAGCCCATTGATACGCACCATTAGCTCGCGATGCCCATAGCCCCCGGCCTCCAGCGCCGCCCGGATCTGTTCCCGGGCCACTTCCTTGGCATCGGGAGCGACGGAATCCTCCATATCAAGAATGAGGCCATCAGCATCCAGTGTGCGCGCCTTTTCCAATGCTCTGGGATTGGAGCCGGGCATATACAACAGGGAGCGACGCGGTCTGATTTTCATGTAGGTCTCCTCGGGGGAATCGGTCGGGTCGGAAAAGAGCGCAAGGATAACGCCAGGGCATCACGAGCGGCAAGCTGCAGGCCGACACACCAGGCTTCTGCGCCCCTCCGCTGGCGCTGGGTAGTGGCTCAGTTTGAAATCTCGGACGGAGCATGAGACGGCAAGGGCCCACTGAAACCGTGCGGCGACAGGACGTCGCCGCCCGCGCCTGCACAGGGATGTACGCTTTCTGGCGTGTTTCGGTGGGCCCTTGCCGCCTCATGCGTTCTCCCTGGCAAATATTCAAACTGGGCCACTGCCTGGCGCCGCGTTGAGTTGTTAAAGCCGGTGCCAGACGATAAAATCTCCGGTTTGACTCATTAAACCAGATGGTGAGGGGCTCGCCGACGGGCAAGCAGCCTCCAGCACACCTTTTAACTGGACAACAGGAATCAGCATGACGCAGGTCTCTCCGGATTCAGGGCTTTCGCTCGATTCGGCCGATGCATTGTTATCGAGTACTCACGCGCTACTCGATGCGGCGGCCGCACACATACGCAAGACGAGTATGGTGGGCGACAAGGTCGATCCCGCCCGACTCGACAGCCAGCAACTCGCCTCCTATGACCTCGCGGTAAGCTGGTCCGAATGTACCGCAGCGCGCTTTCTGCTGGACCATGCGCGGCACCTGCAAGCGAGCAATGCGGACGGCTTCGTGGAGCGCCTGGGCATGCTGTTCTGTGCCGAAGCTGTCTCTGAAAGCCTCGGGCGACTGCGGCTGCGGCCGGCGGCATATGGCACCACGTCTGAGGCGCTGAACGCGATTGTCGATGCCGAGCCCGCGGGGTCCTTTCTTGCAGCGCAGCTCGCGCCAGACAATGTCGAAGCGCTGGGTCAACAGATACTGGAGCGGAGCGGCGACCTCGGCCCGGACCTGCTCGGTGAGCACCACAGCATGATGCGCGACACCTTCAGGCGGTTTGCTGACGAAGTGGTGGCGCCACTTGCCGAGGAGGTGCACCGCGAGGACCTCGATATACCGGATGCAATTCTGGAACCTCTCAAAGAGATGGGCCTGTTCGGACTGTCCATTCCCGAAAGCTATGGCGGGCTGCAGGCGGACGATAAAGAAGACACCCTCGGTATGATCGTTGTCACTGAAGAACTGTCCCGTGGCTCCCTCGGGGCGGCCGGCAGCCTGATTACCCGGCCGGAGATCCTCGCGCGCGCCCTGCTCAAGGGCGGCACGGAGGACCAGAGAAAACACTGGTTGCCCAAACTCGCAGTGGGAGAACCACTCTGCGCAGTAGCTGTCACTGAACCCAACTACGGTTCAGATGTGGCAGGCGTTCGTCTCAAGGCCAGTTCGACGGAAGGCGGCTGGCTGCTCAACGGCGCCAAGACCTGGTGCACGTTTGCCGGCAAAGCCGGCGTGTTGATGGTGCTGGCCCGCACCGACCAGGACGCGAGCCCCGCACACCGCGGCCTGTCGATGTTTCTGGTTGAAAAACCGGCTAGCAGCGGCCACAGCTTTGCGGTTACACAAGACGCTGGCGGCGAACTCAGCGGCCGGGCTATTGCCACGATCGGCTACCGCGGCATGCATTCTTTTGAACTTTTTTTCGACGATTTTTTTGTGCCCTCGGCGAATATGCTGGGTGGCCCGGAAGGAGAAGGCAAGGGTTTTTATGCGGCCATGGCAGGCTTTGCCGGTGGCCGCATTCAAACCGCGGCACGCGCTGTGGGCGTGATGCGCGCCGCCTTTGAGCGCGCGCTCTCCTACGCCGGGGAACGCGTTGTGTTCGGCCAGGCCATCGGAGAGTACCAGCTGACACGCGTAAAACTCGCGCGCATGGCTGCCATTATCCTGGCCTGTCGCCAGATCACCTACGCCGTGGCGCACAAGATGGACGCCGGCGATGGCGATATGGAAGCCAGCGCGGCAAAACTCTTTGCCGGCCGCGCAGCCGAGTGGTTGACGCGCGAGGCACTGCAGATTCACGGGGGAATGGGCTACGCGGAAGAAACGCCCGTGAGTCGCTATTACGCGGACGCGCGGGTGTTGTCTATCTTTGAAGGCGCCGAGGAAACCCTCGCCCTCAAGGTAATCACCCGGGCATTAATCGAACAGGCCGCCTGAGGAGACCCTGTATGGAGTTCAAATTGCCCCTGGGGGAACAGGCCGAGCACGCGCCGGAAGTACCGATAGACCTCGACAACGTGCGCTACCCCCAGTATGGCCGCTACCTCGATGAACTGGAGCCGGGCCAGGCCTTCGAACACCCCCGGGGCTTCAGCTTTACCAACAGTAATATGCTCGACTTCGCGCGCACCTTCATGCAGGCCAACCCACTGTACCTGAACGAGGAGTATGCGCGCGAGCTGGGCTTTGAGGGCATTCCCGCCAGCCCGCAGATGGTTTTCAACGTGACATTGTCGCTGGGCGTGCAGAACGACTCCGAGAAGGCTATCGCGAACCTCGGGTACTACCAGGTACAGTTTTTGCGCCCGGTGTATTCCGGGGATACGCTGCGCGCGTTTACCCGCGTGCTGGAGAGAAAGGATCGAGGCCCGGACAAGCCCGGTATCGTGCGCGTGCGCACCGTTTCAATCAACCAGCGCGATGAGGTCATACTACAGTACGAACGCAAGATATTTGTCGCCTGGCGGGGCGAGCGGCCACCGACAACACCCGCGCCACCCCTGCGCGTCGATTTTCCCGTGGCTTTGGAGCCGCAGGTGGCACTGCCTCTGGCGGAGAACACCACGTCCACAGGGCTTACCGGCCCGAACACCTGGTTTGAAGACTACCGCCCCGGCGATATTATCGTGCATGCCAACGGCCGTACCATCACCGAAGAGCACATGGCGCTGACCTATGCGGTAGGCAACTCTCATCCATTGCACTTCGATCGAGTATTCTCCAGCAAGCTGTCCGGGAAAATGAGCGGTGAGCCGATTGTGTACGGCGGCCTGGTCTTTGCGTGGCTGGAGGGCCTGGCCAGCCGTGACGTCAGTGAAAACGCGCTGTGGGAACTCGGCTTCACCGAGGGGTACCACACTCAGCCGGCATTCGCCGGCGATACGCTGGGTGCACTCACGCGCATACTGGCGGTGGAGGACGTTCCCGGAGCCGGGCAGCTGGGCATAGTGACCATGCAGTTGATCGGGGTCAAGAATTTGTCGGCAGCCGATGCGCTGGCACAACACGGCGAAGACCTGTTCATCAAGGAAGACAGTAAACGGTCACTGGGTAAAGACAAGCTCGCGGCCAAAATATTTGAAATTGAACGGCGCCAGCTCGTGCGGCGCCGGCCAGCGTGAGGGACAGACTGTGACTCGGGAATCACCGCAACGCGAAAAACCCTGGTTGATCCGCACCTATTCCGGCCACTCATCGGCCAAGGCTTCCAACGCGCTGTATCGCACCAACCTGAGCAAGGGCCAGACCGGCCTCTCGGTCGCCTTCGACCTGCCGACCCAGACGGGCTACGACTCCGACCACCCGCTGGCCCGGGGCGAAGTGGGCAAGGTGGGCGTACCCATCAGCCATATCGGCGACATGGAGGCCCTGTTCGACCAGATACCGCTGGGCCAGATGAACACATCCATGACCATCAATGCCACGGCGCCCTGGCTTCTCGCACTGTACGTCGCGGTCGCAGAGCGTCAGGGTGTCGACCCCGGGCAGCTCCAGGGCACTACCCAGAACGATGTCCTGAAAGAGTACCTGTCTCGTGGCACCTACATTTTTCCGCCGGCACCGTCGGTGCGTCTGACGACGGACCTTATCGCCTACACCGTCCAGCATATTCCCAAGTGGAACCCCACCAACGTGTGTAGCTATCACCTGCAGGAAGCGGGGGCCACGCCAACGCAGGAGCTGGCCTACGCGCTGTGTACCGCCACCGCCATTCTGGATGAAGTACAGGCATCGGGACAGGTCGACCCGGAGAGCTTTCACAACGTGGTGGGGCGTATCTCGTTTTTCGTCAATGCAGGCATTCGCTTTATCGAGGAAACCTGCAAGATGCGGGCATTCACGCGCATGTGGAACGCGCTGGTCCTGGAGCGCTATGGCGTAGAAGATCCAAAGCTGAGGCGCTTTCGTTACGGCGTACAGGTCAATTCCCTGGGTCTCACGGAATCCCAGCCGGAAAACAACGTGCAACGTATTGTGCTTGAAATGCTGGCCGTTACCCTGTCAAGGAATGCCCGCGCGCGCGCTATCCAGCTCCCCGCCTGGAACGAGGCACTCGGGCTTCCGCGTCCCTGGGACCAGCAGTGGGCGTTGCGCATGCAGCAGGTTCTGGCGCTGGAAACAGACTTGCTGGAATACGGCGATATTTTTGACGGCTCTCCCGTTATCGAGGCCAAAGTGGAAGAACTGGTGGCCGGTGCCGAGGCGGAAATGGCAGAGGTCGCCGAACGCGGGGGTATGGTCGCATGCATCGATAGCGGCTACGTCAAGCGGGAACTCGTGCAAAGCCACACGGCACGCCTGCGAGCCATTGAACAGGGTGACCTGCAGATCGTCGGCGTCAACTGTCACCAACAAACTACCGAGTCGCCACTCACCGCCGGCGCGGACGCCGGCATCATGCGGGTAGATGCCGACGCGGAGCAGGCACAGATCACCGCTTTACAGACGTTTCGCGCATCGCGTGATCAGGCCGGTGTCGAGCTGGCGCTCAGTCAGCTGCGCGCGGCTGCACTGGATGGCAGCAATATCATGCCCCCCTCAATCGCCTGCGCGCGCATCGGTGTGACCACCGGTGAATGGAGCGAGGTGCTGCGCGAGGTCTTTGGCGAATACCGCGCACCCACCGGTGTGGATATTGTGTCGGCTTCAAAGGAGGATGGTGGCAAAGCGCTGCAGGATTTACGCTCGCGGGTACGCAAAACCGGTGAGGAGCTGGGCCGGCCGCTGCGCCTGCTGATCGGCAAGCCCGGCCTGGATGGACACAGCAATGGTGCCGAGCAGATAGCCGTCAAGGGGCGCGATGCAGGCTTTGAAATTGTCTACGAGGGTATACGCCTTACGCCCGCGCAAATCGCCCGGGCTGCCCTGGAAGAAGGCGTCCACCTGATCGGGCTGTCGGTATTGTCCGGCAGCCACCTCGCGCTGGTGGAGGATATCTGCAACGAGCTGAAGAGCGTTAACGCCCCCGATGTGCCCATTGTAATCGGCGGCATCATCCCCGAAAGCGATGCCGAAGAGTTGCTGGCCAGCGGCGTAAAAGCGGTGTTCACACCGAAAGACGTGGACATGAACGCGATCATGCACACCATCGTCGATGTTATTCGACACGCTCACGCGTTATCCGCAGACCGCTGACCAGGCATGTCGGATCACGCCACCACCGAACTTGCGTGCCGGGTACGCCAGGGGGACAGAGCCGCCCTTGCCGAAGCGCTGAACCTGTTGGACAATCGCCTGCCGGAGCAGCAACATGCCGCTCAGGAGTTGCTGCACGCCGTGCGCGCCGGGGGAATTCCCACCGACAACCACCTGGTCGGTATCACCGGGCCACCCGGCGTGGGGAAATCCTCCCTGACCGCGGCACTTATCCGTGTTTGGCGAGAGCGCGGCATGACCGTGAGCGTGCTGGCGGTCGACCCCGCAAGCCCTATCAGCGGTGGCGCATTACTGGGAGACCGCCTGCGAATGCACCCGGTGGCACAAGACGAGGGTGTCTTCATCCGCTCGCTATCCAGCCGTGGCGAATTCGGCGGGCTGAGCGCGGAGGTCTGGCCAATGAGCCAGCTGCTGCTTGCGGCGTATGATGTGGTACTGGTCGAGACGGTTGGTGTCGGTCAGCGCGAGATAGACGTCGCCAGTCTGTGTGATACCACCTGCTTCATCGCGCAACCCGGCTCAGGTGACAGCGTCCAGTTGCTGAAGGCGGGCATCCTGGAAGTGCCGCATGTACTGGTCGTAAACAAATGTGACATGGGCGTGGTCGCCGACCGCGCTGTGACGGAGCTGGGCAGCGTATTGGCGAAAGAGCATCCCGAGGGCAACTGGCTGGTGCCGGTGCTGGCGACCAGCGCCATACTGGACCAGGGCATTGAGGCACTGGCGGACGCGCTGGCAAGTCACCACGCTTCGCTGCTCAAACGCGGCGTCGTGGAGGCCCGGCGCCAGGAACACCAGGCGCACTGGATTATCAGGCGCCTGGTCAACGAGTTCGGCAGCGCGGGCATTGAGCGCCTGGGCGGCGAACAGGCCCTCAGGGAGTCACTGTCGCACCGCGACAGCGATCCATTTACCTGCTATACCGAGTACCGCCAGCGCCTGGGCGCTGCGGGCCGGTAGTTCAAACCAAAAATGCTGAAGGAGCAAAGTCATGCGTAGTTCGCGAGATTTTTTTCGCCCGCTGGCCATCGGCGCGCCCGAGCCGGTAAAGGAAATACCCATCAGGCCGTCGCGCATGATCCACTTTTTTGATCCCAGCAATCCAAAGATGGTCGAGAAGGCGCCGGGTATCGCGGCCAAGGTCGACATCATTCTCGGGAACCTGGAAGACGCCATCGCGACCGACAACAAGGCCGCTGCACGGGAGGGCTTCATCGGTGTCGCGCGCGACAATGACTTCGGCGATACCCAGCTATGGACTCGCGTGAACAGCCTGGACAGCCCCTGGTTCCTCGACGACATGACCCGCATCGTCACCGAGGTGGGCAACAAGGTCGATGTCATCATGCTGCCCAAGATACAGGGCGCCTGGGATGTTCACTATGCCGACCAACTGCTGGCGCAACTTGAGGCGCGCGGCAACGTCAAGCGTCCGATACTGCTTCACTGCCTGCTTGAGACAGCCCTGGGCGTTGCCAATGTGGAGGAGATCGCGGCGGCCAGCCCACGCCTGCAGGGCATGAGTCTCGGGCCCGCCGACCTCGCGGCGTCACGCCGCATGAAAACAACCCGCATTGGCGGAGGCCATCCGGGTTACCTCGTGCGCAATGACCCGGACCCGGCCGCGGTCGACGCACCACGGGACACTCACCAGCAGGATCTCTGGCACTATACAATGGCACGCATGGTAGACGCCTGCGTTGCCGTGGGGGCACTGCCCTTTTACGGTCCTTTCGGTGCAATAGATGATCCGGTGGGCTGCGAAGACCAGTTCCGCAATGCCTTTCTTATGGGCTGCGTCGGTGCCTGGTCCCTGCACCCGAGCCAGATTGATATCGCCAAGCGAGTATTCAGCCCGCCGGCCGATGAAGTTGTCTGGGCGCGGCGCGTACTGGAAGCCCTGCCAGACGGCTCGGGCGCGGTTATGGTCGACGGTAAAATGCAGGATGATGCATCCTGGAAGCAGTGTCGCGTGATGGTGGACCTGGCTGAAATGATTGCGGCAAAAGACCCCGAGTACCGCGAGCTTTACGGCCTGTGATTAATCCGTTGGCGCGCGGTCGGCACGGCCAATGACACCCAGGGATACTTCAGTGATAAAACCTCAGTGCCTGATCCTCGACCCGGACGATAATCATGCCAGTCAACTCGCGCAGGTTGCCGAGTCGTGCGGCTTTACGCCACAGGTGGCCGCCAGCCTCGAGCAGTATACCGGCGCCTCACAGCTCGACCAGTTCGATCTGATTTTTGTCGACCTGGACTACCCGGAGAACAACGCCGTTTTTTCACTCGCGGACGGCAGCTTGCCGGAGAGCATAGAACTGTTCGTGATGACGGCCATTGACGAGCCCGCCGTTGCCGACGACGCGATGCGGCGTGGCGCCAGCTACTACTTCTGCAAGCCCCTGGATGCGGCAAATATCCAGCCCCTGCTTGAGGACATGGCGGCAGAGTTTGCCGCGGACCGCGCTGAGCCGGCCAGTTCCGCGGAGTGCGGGATAGACCAGTTCGGGATGTTGCGCGGCAGTTCGCGAGGCATGCGCAAATTGTATCGACAGATCCGCAAAGTGGCGCAGAGCGAAGCGAGTGTCATGGTGGTGGGAGAAAGCGGTACGGGCAAGGAACTCGTGGCGCAAACCTTGCACATGCTCTCCCCCCGCCGAGATGGACCCTTCGTCGCCTTTAACTGTGCCGCGGTGCCGGAAAATCTCGCCGAAAGCGAGCTGTTCGGGCATGAAAAGGGCGCCTTCAGCGGCGCGGCCCGGCGCCACCAGGGCTATTTTGAGCGGGCATCTGGCGGCACCTTGCTGCTGGATGAGATCTCCGAGATGCACGTGGACCTGCAGGCCAAGCTGCTGCGCGTGCTGGAGACACGCAAGTTGCGCAGGCTTGGCGCAGAGAGTGACATAGATGCGGATGTGCGGATTATCTCTGCCTGCAACCGTTCACCGGAGGAAGCCGTGCGCGACGGCCTGCTGCGCGAGGACGTCTACTACCGGCTGGCACAGTTTCCCCTCAGGGTACCGCCATTACGTCGTCGCGGCACCGATATTAAAGGGCTGGCTGAGCATTTTCTGCGCGAACTGAACGAACAACACTCAACGTCACTGGCCTTTTCCGAGGCAGCACTTGATGCGCTGCGACAGCACCCGTGGCCCGGCAACGTGCGCGAACTCAAACACCTGGTCGAACGCGCTTACATCCTGTCCGAGCAGGTGATAGACCAGGAACTCCAGTCTGCCATCGCCGGCCAGACTGATACCCTCGAAAGCAACGATAACCTGGTTTCGGTGCCCATTGGCACCAGCATCGCGGAAATGGAGCAGCGCCTGATTCTGGCCACGCTGGAGCACACAGGCGATGACAAACAGGCTGCGGCCGATATTCTCGGGGTCAGCCTGAAGACGCTGTACAACCGCCTCAAAGAATACGCCGGGGAGGCTCAATCCGACGCGTCCTGAGACCCGGCCGACGCACTGTCTGCCAGCAAGCGAAGATCTGCGTCGCCCTCGTCACGGGCGACACGCCTCCACGGGATTACCAGCGTCTGCCAGGGTGTGCGGAGTTCGACGGCTTCAATGCGGCCCGAGGCGAGGTCGACCGCGCACCACCCCACCGTGCCCAGCCTCTGGCCACGCAGACCGCGCAGTGATTGCTGTCGTGTTAAGCGCGCCCAGACCCTATCGCCAGCCTCGTTAAAACCTTGACTACTCATCTGCCCGATCCGTCACTTTTTGTGCCGGTCACTCTCCCATCTTATGAATTGAAGCTTCACACTGACATCGAGCAGAAATCATGCCAGCCTGGAGATGCCGCGAGGCCCCGCGTCAACGCAGCGCTATGCGGGTCCCGTTCAACGCGCCCTTGGCGGGCACACGCTGTTGATTCGACTGTGGGACGCATTCAGGCCAGTGGAACCGTGGCGCATGCAAAATATGCCGGCGCACCTGCAAATTCTTCCAGTGCAGTGCTCTGGTGACCCGGACTGTTGTGGCCAGCGAGCGCACATAAACAGGCCCCTGCGACCTCTCAGCGCTCTGGCACGTCATTTGCACCCTTCATCCCCGAGAATGATCGCACACGGTGTGAGCAAAGCTGCCAGAAGTGCTGGCACTGCCGGGAGAATCGGTAGTTGATCGCGCTCGACACGCGGCACCGAGGACCCGCCCGGGGCTTGCGCCAGATCAGACAAATTCGGAACAGGAGATACGCCCATGAGTAAACAGCCCACAAACGATAGCTATGACCTATTTCTCGGCGCACTTGATGTCATCAACGATGCCCTGTCTGCCCTGCGAGACAAACCAGTGATCAAGGACATCATCTCGCTCATGGACAAACAGGCCGCGGGAAGCAAATTCGGGGTTGAGATATATTCCAGCGATCCCGACGCACCGCACGACTACTACACCATCCGTGCCAACAAGCAGCGGCTGGAACTGGTGTCGCGCGGGAAGGATTCTCCCTCCATCGACTGGAAAGTGTCGACCGATTACCTGCGAGACATCAATGAAAACCCGCAGAAATACATCGATAATCCTCTCAAGCTCGATATTGATTGGCTCGCGCATCGTCTGCGGGACGCTGCTGCCTGACACCCGGCAGGCGCGGGATGGTTCGGCTGTAAGCTCACATCGCGGTACGCGGTCTTTGGAGTCATACAGGGCGTGCTATCCTTTGCGCTCTCATGGAGCATCCTGGATTTAATGTCGTCAAAAGCCGCCAAGGAGTTGTATATGGCAATTGAATTACCCGAACTACCCTACGCTCGCGATGCATTGCAGCCGCACATGTCAAAGGAAACCCTCGACTACCACTACGGCAAGCACCACGCTGGCTATGTGAAGAAGCTGAACAAGGCGCTGGAGAAAGAGGGGCTGGATCTGCCGCTGGAGGAATTGATACGTACCCGGTCCGGCGGCATTTTCAACAATGCGGCGCAGGTGTGGAATCACACCTTCTTCTGGAATTGCCTTAGCCCGGATGGCGGTGGCGATCCCGACGGTGCGTTACTGGAAGATTTGAACACGGCCTTCGGTTCCGTGAAAGAATTCAAGGAGAAGTTCAAGTCGTCAGCTGCATCCAATTTCGGCTCCGGGTGGACCTGGCTTGTAGAGAACGCCGATGGAACACTCGAGATCGTCAACACCGATGATGCCGATACGCCAATGCGAGAAGATGTGCAGCGGCCGCTGCTGACGGTTGACGTCTGGGAGCATGCCTATTACCTCGATTACCGCAACGACAGGGGTGCCTACCTCGACGCCTTCTGGAAGCTGGTCAACTGGTCGTTTGTGGCAAGCAATCGAAGGTGAGGCTGGCCACGAGCTCTATTGATCCCGACGCGCACAAACACCCACAAGGACATTGTCCGCAAGGAGTATGTCCACAAGGAGAATTTTCCTCAAGGAGAATGCCCATGCGTTTCAGAACCGTGTTTTGCACTGCAGCCGCCATCGCGGCGTTGACAGCCTGTGATTTCAATGAAGGACCGATGGAACAAGCGGGAGAGGAAGTTGACGAGACCTACGAGGAGGCACTCAGTGAGGTTGAGGAAACCGCAGACGATATGAGCGAACGTCTCGAAGACAGCCGCGAGAAGGCCGAGGAAGTGATGCAACAGTCCAAGGAAGAAACCCGGGAGGTCATGCAGGAAACGGCGGAAACCCTGGAAAAAAGTATGAACAAGGATCAGGTGGGGGAGCAGAAATAGGCAGTTTCGGCGCGCGCTATAACAACGCCATAATACGCCTGGCGGCCGCGTAAGCGGTCGTCTCCTGCTTCTCGACAGCTCGTTCCAGCTCCGGCAGGATACGTTTGATTTCGCTGTTTTGCGCCAGCTTCTGCAGCAACATGTCGTTTACCAGTTGATGCATCCAGTCGCGATTCTGCTGGGCGCGCTTGGCTTTGAAGGCACCCTCCTCCACCGACTGGAAATAATAGTCGATCAACATTCCCCAAAGCGCGTCGATATTAACGCCGGTTAATGCCGAGCAGGTCATAACGCGCGGCGTCCAGAAGCTGGTGTGGCGCAGCAGGTGCATGGCGGTGGTGTACTGGCGCTGGGTCAGCGTGGCCAGGTTGGCGCTTTCGCCGTCTGCCTTGTTGATGACCAGGGCGTCGGCCAGTTCCATGATGCCCTTCTTGATGCCCTGCAATTCGTCACCACCACCGGGCAGCATCAGTACCAGGAAAAAATCCACCATGTTGGCAACCTGGTACTCGGACTGCCCCACGCCTACTGTCTCCACCAGAATCACATCATAGCCGGCAGCCTCGCACAGCAGCATGGATTCCCGGGTTTTTTGCGCTACGCCGCCGAGGGCACCGCTCGCGGGTGATGGGCGGATAAACGCCGACTCCTGGCGTGAGAGTTTTTCCATGCGCGTCTTGTCGCCCAGAATGGAGCCGCCAGCGATAGGCGAGCTGGGGTCGACCGCGAGTACCGCCACCCGTTTCCCCTGCTGGATCAGATACAGGCCAAAGGCCTCGATGAACGTCGACTTCCCCACTCCCGGTACGCCCGTGATGCCCACGCGCAGACTGTTGCCGGTGTGGGGAAGCACCTGTTCGAGCACCTTTTGCGCGGCTTCCCGGTGCTCCGGGAGTCTGCTTTCCACCAGCGTGATCGCCTTGGCGAGCGTGCGTCGTTCCCCACCGAGCAAGCCCTCGAGGTCGATACCGCTCATGCTGCAGCAGGCCGACAGGCTTTGGCCGCGGTAAACGCTGCGCAAACAGGGCCCGGCCCCGGGGCAAAGGTGGGCATGCAGTAGGGCATTGTCAGGGCTGCGCCGCGCTCACCGCGTCCAGTACGTCCCGGGCACACACGGGTATCGGCGTACCGGGGCCAAAAATACACTTCACACCTGCAGCATACAGGAACTCGTAATCCTGCCGCGGGATGACGCCGCCGGCAATGACCACGATATCTTCCGCGCCCTGTGCCTTGAGCGCCTCCACAAGCTGGGGCACGAGCGTTTTGTGCCCCGCGGCCAGGGAAGATGCACCTACCACGTGAACGTCGTTCTCCACCGCCTGTCGCGCAACTTCTTCAGGTGTTGAAAACATCGGCGAGAGGTCTATATCAAAACCCACATCGGCAAATGCCGTGGCAACCACCTTGGCACCCCGATCATGGCCGTCCTGGCCCATTTTGCACACCAGCATGCGCGGCCTGCGACCGTACTTCTCGACAAATGCATCAATATCGCGACTGATCCCCTGCCAGTCATCGTTGTCCTGGAACGCCGAGCCATAAACACCAGACACGGTCTGTGCCTGCGCATTGAAGCGTCCGAACTCACGTTCCATGGCGAACGAAATTTCCCCGACGGAGGCCCGCCGGCGTGTGGCTTCGACGGCGAGCGCGAGCAGGTTCCCCTCGCCAGACACGGCGCACTGGTATATGTCCTCCAGTATGGCCTCTACCGACGCTTCGTCGCGCTCTTCACGTAATTGCGCGAGACGCGCGACCTGGGATTCACGTACCGCGTCGTTGTCGATCTGCAGGATTTCAACTTCCTCAGCGCTGTCAGACTGGTATTTGTTGACGCCGACGATGACATCATCGCCGCGATCAATTCGTGCCTGTTTGCGTGCGGCGGCTTCTTCAATGCGTAGCTTCGGCATGCCGGTTTCGATCGCTTTCGCCATGCCGCCTGCCTGCTCCACCTCTTCTATCAATTCCCAGGCTTTATCCGCTATATCCTGGGTGAGGCTCTCCATCAGGTACGAGCCACCCCATGGATCGACCACCCGGGTTATACCGGTCTCTTCCTGGATAATGAGTTGAGTGTTGCGCGCAATGCGGGCCGAAAATTCGGTGGGTAGAGCGATCGCCTCATCCAGCGCGTTGGTGTGCAGGGACTGGGTCCCGCCAAATACGGCCGCCATCGCCTCAATGGTAGTGCGCACGACGTTGTTATAAGGATCCTGCTCCGTGAGGGACCAGCCGGAAGTCTGGCTATGAGTGCGCAACATGGAACTCTTCGGGTTTTGCGGGTTAAATTCGCTGACGATGCGCGCCCACAGCAGGCGCGCAGCGCGCATCTTGGCAATCTCCATATAGAAGTTCATGCCGACACCCCAGAAGAATGACAGCCTGGGCGCGAACTCGTCGATGCCCAGACCGGCGGCAATCGCTGTGCGGATATACTCTTTGCCGTCCGCCAGCGTGTACGCGAGTTCGAGTGCGGCATTCGCGCCCGCTTCCTGTATGTGATACCCGGAGATGGAAATCGTGTTGAAGCGCGGCATATGCTGTGAGCAGTAGGCGATAATATCGCCAATAATTTTCATGCTCGGCGCCGGGGGGTAGATATAGGTATTGCGCACCATGAACTCTTTCAGTATGTCGTTCTGGATGGTGCCCGCCAGATCGGCTTGCGCAACGCCCTGCTCCTCCGCGGCGACAATATAACCCGCGAGAACCGGCAGTACGGCACCGTTCATGGTCATCGATACCGACACTTTCTCCAGCGGTATGCCGTCGAAGAGCACTTTCATGTCTTCTACGGAATCGATGGCTACGCCGGCTTTACCGACGTCGCCTGTCACACGCGGGTGATCCGAGTCATAACCGCGGTGCGTGGCGAGGTCAAACGCCACCGAGATGCCCTGTCCACCTGCCGCCAGTGCTTTGCGATAGAACGCGTTGGAGGCCTCGGCGGTTGAGAAACCGGCATACTGGCGTATAGTCCAGGGTCTCCCCGCGTACATCGTTGCCTGGGGCCCACGCACGTATGGGGAAAGCCCCGGCATGGTATCGGTGTACTCGAGCCCTTCCACATCCTCGGCGGTGTACAGTGGTTTAACCGCGATGTCCTCGGGCGTGTGCCAAACCAGCTCATCCGGTGACTTGCCCTTCATCTGCTTGCTGGCGAGTGCCTCCCAGCTTTGCACGGTGGACGCCTTCCTGTCGTAGATATCCTTGCTCATGTGCCGGACTCCTGAATCTGGCTGCCTGCAAGCACCTCAGTGCCCCGCATGCTCATCCGCTGGCTGGTTGATTTCAATCAGCACGCCTCCAGCGCTCTTGGGGTGGATGAATATCACCCGGGAACCGTGTGCCCCGGGCGTCGGCGCATCAGACAAAAACTGGTAGCCCCTGCCCTTCAGTCGCTCCACATCGGCATCGATATCGTCCGAACGGAAACACAGGTGATGCAGACCACCGCCTTTCTTCTCCAGGAACGTCTTCACGGGGCCTTCATCGTTGAGCGGATGTATCAGTTCGATGCTGGTGGGAGGAAGAGGCAGGAACGCGGCGGTGGTCTTGGCCTCGACAACGTCCTCCGTGCCCCCCAGTGGAAGCTGGAAATCCTCCACGAACCTTTCTATCGCCTGCTGCAGATCCGGCACCGCCACGGCGATGTGATCGAGCGCTGTAATCATGCTTGCTCTCCAACTATGTTTTTCAGGAATCCGGCGGTTGCCTCGCGACGCCGCTCGGCAATCTCTTCAGGTGAAACCTGCTCAATCACCTCGTCCGGTACGATCTTGAAAATGGGCTGACCCTTGCTGATGATGGTGCCGTCTGTATCCACCAGCACCTGCTTGATGGTGCCGGCAAAGGGCGCATAGACCTTGTTGAACATTTTCATCACTTCAACAATGAACAACGGGTCGCCCGCTTCGAAATGGTCACCCTCTCTCACGTACACGTCGTGCTCGGGCGTTTCCCTTGCGTAGAACATGCCACCACTCTGGGCGAGAATTTCATCGGAACTCGCCATCGGCGGTGGAACCAGGACTTTCGCCATGGCGGTCTGTAATTCGGTATCGCCGAGTCGCTCCGGAATATGAATGGTCAGGTCCGGGTTGACGCACAGCGCATAGAAACCGGTAGCTTCAGCGATGCACGGCAACATGGTCAGAATATCGCAGCCAGCCTGGTAGCCAAGGTGCGTGCCCCGCACCCGGCTCCAGAGCTGGTCGTCAAAACCCGCGGGGGCATCCGGCGTTTCCAGAATTGAACACAGTTCTATCCAGTCCTGCGCGCCGAGGCGCTGGTCCAGCTCCGCGTAGAATGCCAGTGCAGCCTGCAGGATCGCATCGTCGTGATCCCAGATCATTGAGGCCGCGGGCGGCTTGTCACCCGGCAGGTAATCCATGTTCAGGAAATGATAGGTCTCTGCGAGCAACTCGATGGGATTCTCATTCCAGAGGAACCTGCCGTCCATATGCGAGCAACAATCCCGGTGAATGCTCAGCCAGCCACTGAGTACGTGTGGCTCCGCGAGCAGTCGTTTTAACGGGCGCAGAAGCAGTGATTCCTTCAACTGCAGTGTCTGGGCCAGGGCACTGCGGGCCTCATCCTCGAGGCCGGCGAGTGCCTGCTCGCTGATGCGCGAGTAGGCAAAGTCCACGTCCAGGTTGTTGGCCTGCTGTTTCAGTTCGCCCACCGCCGTGAGATACGGCACGATGAAACGCGTGGTAGGCCGTGCATTGATATTCTGGCCGATAAACCAGTTTACCAGGCCGTAGTGAAACTCCAGGTTGGTTGCCAGGTCCTGCCCGCGCATGCGCGTCTGGCGTATCGTTTCCGCCATGTTTTTATAGGTTTCCAGGCGACTCTCGCCCACTGTCAGCAGCAGCGCAATATTCGAGTCGTAGGCACCCGCGAGGGTGTATTTCATGAATACATCGGTGTCCGGATTGTGCAGGCTGATACCCTGGTCATCGCGGATTTCGCCCTCTATCGCATCCGACCAGGATTCAATAATACCGCCTGCGTGCGGTTGCAGTGCCTGGTTGGTGGCGTTGAGCCGCGCCTCCACACTGTCGTTCACACGCGCTACGCGCTCGGGCCGGGGCAGCTTTTGCGCGTGCGCCGCGAGCAGGACCATGGCCTCAACCAGCGATTCCACAATGAAGTGCTCTTGAGGGTTCTCCGGGTTCGCAAATTTCAACGCGTAGCACAATTCTGTGACGCGGTGCTCCACCTGGATACGGGTATTCATTTCCATGAAGAAGTGCTTGTCGCGATCCACGATACACTCGAAAGTGGACACGGAGTCCAGTCCCACAGCCTTGCCGAAGGCCTGCGCTTCGCCTTCCATTGCCTCCAGGGTCACAAGATCCTGGCGCAACACCTTCGTTTCTTCTTCGAGACCGGCCTCTTGTGCCTGTGCAATGGCGCGCTTGAGCGATTCAACGGTGACGGACACTTCCAGCAGCTTCTGCTCGTGCATTTGCAGAGAGCAATCACGCCCGCCCATGGTGATGCACCAGTCGCCGTTGCCAACCACCTGAATTTCCTGGTGGCGGGTGGTCTCGATGTTCAGCTCAACCAGCACGTTCTTGTTGTCACCGACACCGGTGGTTTTGACCTCGTTCAGAATCTCGCGCACCATCTCGCCGGTGCGCGCCGATTCGCCCTTGCCGAGGATGCGCTGACCCTTGCCACCGCCACCGCTGATGGCCTTCAGCCGTACGCGATTCTCCGGGTAGTCCGCCATCATTTTCTCTACCGATTCGGTGAGCGTGTTGCACAGCTCATCCACGGTATAGAGATCAATGCCCGCGTCATAAGACGCTGCAAGTACCCTGTCCGCCTTGTCTTCCAGCGCCAGTTCGCTGTCTTGCAGAGTGGCCTCGCTCACGTCCAGACCGTGTTGCTCCACAAGTGCCTTCAGCGCGGCGACGTCGCCGTGTTTTTTCAGCAGGGTCAGCGCGGTACCGTTATCAATACCGGGCGTGACCGACACCCCATAGCGCAGCGCCGTACGCTTCGCCTCATCCTTGAGACCGGCATCGTGTACCGTTCGCGAGCACGGGCCAATGAAATTCAGGCCGGCGTCTTCCATCGCCGCTACCATCATCTGGTCTTCCGCCATGAAGCCGTAGCCGGCAAAAATCGCGTTGTAGTCGTTTTCATGCGCGATCTTGATAATCTGCTCGATGCGCTGTTCCCGCTCCTCCTTGTTGGCACCGCTGTAATCGGGCACGCGGTGTATGCGGTCGGGGTCGGTCAACGCACGCAATTCGGGTGCGATCGCATTCCGATAAACGATAGAGTCTTTCTCGGAAAGAAGAATGCCGAAATGCGCAATCCCCATTTCCTGGAACACATCCATTGCCTCTTTGCGGATCGGACCCCTGCAGATAATCAGCGGACGGATATGCGTGCAGTCAAACTGCCGCACCCAACTGGATTCGCTCTGGCCCAGTCGGCGATCGCGATGAATCAATGGGTTGTTCAGATAAAATTCGTTGGACACGCCTGGTTTCCTTTCTTGGGTTGGCGCCAGAGGACGGCTCAATGGAATTCGCGCTGCACAGAGGCGAGAGGCTCGGGGCGATAGCGGCGCAGGTAAAACGCCATGTTTTCCGCCAGCACCTGGCGCAGGTCAGAGGGCATCACGATCTGGGAGATCGACCCCAGGCTCAGGGCCTCGTTCGGGTTCATCAGCTCACGCTCGTAGCGCTGTGCCAGTTGCACTTCTTCCGCCTTCACCCAGGCCTCTACAAGCTGTCGCGCTGCGTCGCGCGCCTCAGCCGCGTTAAGACCCGCCTCGCGCTGCGCGACGGTCTCCTGCTCGATACGCGCGGCGACTGAACCGCGAATTTTACGCAGTTCGTCCTTGTACACATACTCGACGCCCGCGGGCCCCATCACCGCTACCCGGGTCGTGGGCAGCGCAACGACAAAATCGGCACCCACCGCGAAACTGTTAAACGCCGCGTAGGCACCGCCAAAGGCATTGCGCACCAGTACCAGGAATCTCGGCGTGCGCAAATCGACAATCGCGTCGAGCATGGCCCGGCCCGCCTGCACGATACCACCCGTCTCCTGCTCCTTGCCCGGCAAAAAACCGGTGGTATCTTCAAGGAAAATAACCGGTACGTTGTAGAGGTTACAAAAGCGAATAAACCGGGCATTTTTATAGGCTGCGTCGATGTCTACCTGGCCGGATGACACCGCGGAGTTGTTCGCGACAAAACCGACCACGTTGCCCCCCAAACGTCCCAGCGCGGTAATGGTGTTGCGGGCCCGGTCCGGCTGCACCTCAATAAAATCACCGTGATCGCAAAGCTGCTGCAGGATAATGGTGACATCGATCGGGGTATTGAAGCCCGTGGGAGAGTTGAAGGCCTTTTTCAGCAGAATATCGATGTCCCAGGTTTTCCTGTCGAGCGGGTCGGAACTCGCCTGGTGCGGCGCGAGTTCACCGTTGTGGCTGGGCAGGTAATTCAACAGCGCCCGCACTTTGCGTAGCGCCGCAACCTCATCCTTCACCACGAAATCGGTCACGCCGGACTGACTATGCACACCTGGACCACCCAGTTCATCCGGGGTGACGTCTTCCCCGAGCACTGACTTGACAACACCCGGCCCGGTGAGACCGAAGAACGTGTCGTTCGGTTGAATCAGAAAGCTGCCCTGGCGGGGAAGATAGGAGCCACCGCCGGCGTTAAAGCCGAACATGCACATGATGCTGGGCACGATACCGCTGATCTTGCGCAGTGCAGCAAACGCCTCGGCGTAGCCGTCGAGGCCACCAACGCCCGCAGGGATATACGCGCCCGCACTGTCATTGATACCCACCACGGGGATGCGTTGCTTGGCTGCGAGCTCAAACAACCGCGCCAGCTTGGCGCCATTGGTCGCGTCCATGGAGCCGGCACGCACCGTGAAATCATGGCCGTACAGGGCCACGTCACGACCGTTGATCTTGACGAGAGCGGTGACCAGGGATGCGCCATCCAGGTTGGGGCCCCAGTTCTGGTAAAGAATCTGCGGCGGCTCGTCGCTGAGAAAACGTATCCGCTCCCAGATCGTCATGCGGTTTTTCTGGTGTTGGCGCTGTATGTTTTTCACGCCAGCCGCGCGGTACGGCCGCTGCTGCAGCTCCCAACCCGCTTTCAAAGCCTCTTCGTAGGCGCCAGGGGCGGTATCGATTTGCCCGGGAACGCCGAATTCCCGCTCACTGTGAACGGCAAACGGGTTCTCCAGCGAGGCGATCAGATCAGTGCTGTGTTTGCTTGTCATATATCCTTGATCCAAGAGTCGCCCCGGGGGCGAATGGCGGGCCCACAACACCTCCGGGGAGGCTGATGGGTTGCTAAACTGCGTGGCCGGAGCAAGATTGAGTGCCGACCAGAATACGGCGTGATACATTAATTGCACAGACCCTCAAAGTCAATTTGAAGGGCTGCGGGAATATCCTGTCAGATCAATGCAGATAGTACTAATTTCCCCGCAGTTAATGACGTTAAACCACTTTCGAGCGCACCGCGGCCCGGTCGGGCGAGGTGCCGCGCCGGATTCCCGCCCTGCGCGGTGCCGGCGACAGCCATGCAGTCGGTAGCGAACCCGGCTCACAGGGGAATCGTTGCATGCCCAGTGCCACCCGTGTTGATGAAATACCGTACCAGCTGGACAGCTGTGAGCTGTTTGAGCGGCTGCGGAGCCTGCCGGGGGCGGCGCTGCTCGACAGTAGTTTTCCACACAGCAATAGCGGACGCTTCGACATCATGACGGCACTGCCATTGTCGCCGGCTCCGCCGGTGTTGCCGGCCAGCGCAGACGAGGCACAAAGCCGCGGGATGTTCGACGAACTCCGGCGGTACCACGCCGAACTGTTTGCCGGAGTGCAACCGGTCTCCGCCGACATTCCGTTCTGTGGTGGCGTGCTCGGTTGCCTCGGTTACGAGAGCGGCAACCGCCTGCAGGCGATGCAACACCCGCGCGCGCAGGCCCACTCGCAGGATACGTCACTCGCGGCCTACGATTGGTGCGTGGTGCAGGACCACCTGCGGGCACGCGCGGTGCTGGTCACTCTCGGGCGGGTCGACGCGGCGGTCCGCGCTGACCTGCTGGCCCGCCTGCGCAGTTCCCCACCCGCCCGCGCCGCCGACTTCCACCTGGACGGCCCGTTTCGTTCGAACCTGTCCGCACAGGACTACCAGGGTGCCTTTCAGCGCATTCAGTCCTACATCCACGCCGGTGACTGCTACCAGGTTAACCTGGCCCAGCGATTCCGGGCGCGTTACGAAGGTGACCCCTGGCACGCCTATCGCGCCCTGCGGGCCGTCGCCGCTGCGCCGTTTTCGGCCTACCTGCCCCAGCGGAGTGACCGGGCCATCATTTGCCTGTCACCCGAACGCTTCCTGGCTTTGCAGGGAAAACACGTGGAGACCTCACCCATCAAGGGCACCCGCCCGCGCTACGCGGATACGCGCGCCGATGAGCTGGCGGCCGAAGAGCTGCGCGCTTCATCCAAGGAGCGCGCCGAGAATCTTATGATCGTCGACCTGCTGCGCAACGACCTCGGGCGCAGTTGCCTGCCCGGCAGCATCCAGGTTGAGCGCCTGTTTGAACTGCAGAGTTTTCCCACCGTGCACCACCTCGTGAGTACTATTCGCGGCGAGTTGCTGCCAGAGCGCGGCGCGTGGGATCTTCTGCGCGACAGTTTCCCGGGGGGCTCGGTCACCGGCGCACCCAAGCGGCGCGCCATGCAGATCATCGCCGAACTGGAGAAGGACCCGCGCGACGCCTACTGCGGCTCGATTTTCTATGTCAGCGCGGACGGGCGCATGGACAGCAATATCGCGATTCGCACGCTCGTGTGCGACGCGGGTGAAATGTCATGCTGGGGCGGCGGAGGCATTGTCGCGGACTCCAACTGGCAGCGTGAGTACCAGGAAATTTTTGACAAGGTCGGCAGCTTCCTCACCACCCTGGAGACGCTGGGCAAGCCTACAGCGTGATATCGCGCTCGCTGGCCTGTACAAATGCCTGCTTGAGTGCCGCCAGGTTCTCGACCGAACGGAACTGCGGGAACTCGTCTATCACCTGTTGCGGCGCGTGAATGAGGATGCCGACATCGGCCTCACCCAGCATGCTGGTATCGTTGTAGGAGTCACCAGCGGCAATCACCCGGTAGTTCAAGCTGTGAAACGCCTTGACCGACGCCCGCTTGGGATCGACCTGTCGCAGCTTGTAGTCCACCACCCTGCCCTCGGCGTCCGTCACCAGGCGGTGACAGAACAGTGTCGGCCAGTTGAGTTGACGCATCAGGGGCTGGGAAAACTCATAGAACGTATCGGACAGAATAACCAGCTGAAAACGTTCGCGGACCCAGCTGACAAAATCGATCGCGCCGGGTAGCGGCTCCAGGCCGGCGATCACCTCCTGGATATCATCCATGCGCAATTTATGTTCATCAAGGATACGCAGCCGCTGGCGCATCAGCACATCGTAGTCGGGCTCGTCGCGGGTCGTTGCGCGCAACGCCTCGATACCGGTGCGCTCGGCAAACGCGATCCAGATTTCGGGGACGAGGACCCCTTCGAGGTCGAGGCAGACAAGTTCCAAGCGGTGTTCTCCTGTTCAGGGGCGAAAGGGCGACTACTGGGCGCCATCTAAACAAAGCCCACCGGAGGAGGCAAGCTCGCACACGCAACCCCTTAAACCGGGAGTCCGGCGGGCGCGCAGGCAGGCGCGGGATCAGTAGACTGGCAGTTCGATGGTCGCAAACAGCGTCTCCAGTTCCGCCTTGCTGTGAGCGGCAAACGCTTCCTGCACCACATCGCGCGTAAGGTGCGGCGCGAAGTCCTCAATGAATTCGTACATGTAGCCACGCAAAAACGTGCCCCGGCGACAGGCAATACTGGTCACGCTGCTGGCAAACAGGTGGCTCGCGTCGAGCGCAACGAGATCACTGTCTACCGTCTCATCATGCGCCATGCCGGCAATGATACCGATGCCAAGACCGAGCCGCACATAGGTCTTGATCACATCCGAATCAGCGGCCGTGAACACAACCCTGGGCTGCAACCCGCGGGTTGCAAAAGCCTCGTCAAGCCGCGAGCGACCGGTAAAACCAAACACGTAGGTCACTATCGGATGGGCCGCGACTGCCTCCAGGGTCAACTCGGGCAGCTTCGCCAGGGCGTGGTTGCGAGGTACCAGCACACAGCGGTTCCAGCGGTAGCAGGGCATCATTATGAGATCGGAGAACAGTTCCAGCGCCTCAGTGGCAATTGCGAAGTCGACCGTGCCATCAACGGCCATCTCGGAGATCTGCATCGGGGTGCCCTGATGCATATGCAGGGCGACGTCCGGGTAGCGCTGGATAAATGCCTCGATGGTCGCCGGGAGGGCATAACGCGCCTGGGTATGGGTTGTAGCGATCGACAGCGTGCCCTTTTTCTCGTTGCTGTACTCCTGCGCCACCTGCTTGATGCTCTCGACCATGCGCAGCACCTCGCCGGCGGTGCGCAGAATCGCCTCCCCGGCTGGCGTGATATGCGTGAGATGCTTGCCGCTGCGCGCGAATACCTCGACGCCGAGTTCGTCCTCCAACAGGCGAATCTGTTTGCTGATACCGGGTTGCGAGGTATAGAGGCTCTGGGCCGTTGCAGACACATTGAGGTTGTGGTGGGCCACCTCCCAGATATAGCGCAATTGCTGCAGCTTCATCTCATCCCTACCCTGTCTCGCCGCGCGCCGCACCGCGCGCCCGCTCACCCACATGCCTGCTCTTATGCAGAATAGCCACTAAAACGGATAATTGGCAAGCGTGTTTGGAATAAAGCCCGCCGGCGCACGGGGCAGCCCTGCACGTTAGCCGTTGGCCACTCCGTGCGGCACATGGCCCGTGGTGACATGTGAACTGGCTGAAACGCAGTGCGTCTGCTGATCATCGAAGAATACGTCGGCCTGGTACGCGCGCAGGAACTCGGTTTTATCCAGCCCACCGAGGAAAATAGATTCATCGATACGAATATTCCAGGCCCTGAGTGTGCGAATCACGCGCTCATGCGCAGGCGCTGAGCGCGCGGTGACCAGCGCGGTCCGGATGGGCGCCTCCGAGGGCGGAAACGCCTGTTGCAGCAGATGGAGCGCCGCCAGAAACGGTTTGAACGGGCCACCTTGCAGTGGCTCCCGGGCGGCCGCCTTTTCGCTCGCGGTGAACGCTTCCAGGCCCTCCGTCTTGAACACGCGCTCGGCTTCGTCGGAAAACACCACCGCGTCGCCGTCAAATGCAAAGCGCAACTGCTCACTGTCGCCGGCGCCGCCCTTGGTCGACACCAGCGTCGCGGCTGCAACGCCGCAATCCAGGGCGTAGCGCACATCCTGCGCCTCGTTGGAGAGAAACAGTTTGCAACCGAAGGCGTTGATATACCGCCAGGGGCTCTCCCCGCCGCAGAATGCGGCCCTGCTGATTGCGAGGCCGTAGTGCTGGATCGAATTGAACACGCGCAAACCGGTATCGGCACTGTTGCGCGAGAGCAGCACCACCTCAACCTGCTGATCTTCACCGAGGCGATCGTTCAGGCGCAACAGCTTGTGCACCAGCGGAAAAGCTTCTCCGGGCGCCAGGGGCTCTTCTTCGCGCGCAACCTGGTACTCGGAAAACGCCCGCAGGCCCTCTTCCTCGTAAACGCGGTGACTGTCGTCCAGATTGAACAGGGCGCGCGAGGAGATTGCGATTACCAGCCTGTCGTCGAGTTTGATTGCCATGCCTCTACAATACGCAGTTGCGCGGCATTTCACCACTGCCCCGACAGGCGCTCAGCTGACTTTCAGCAGGCCCCGCTCCTCGAGTTCCAGCAGCAGGAGTTGCTGCACGATAAAGTCCCGGGGTGTTCCCGGGTGCTCCAGGTGGATCCGCTCGAGATAGGGTTTTGCGGCATGCTCGTCTTCCCGGTGCAGCAGCGCCCTGAAAATGCTCCTCACAAAATGCGCCGGCTCTTCACTCAGGGCTTTGATCTTGCGCAAACTCTCAGCCAAGGCTATTTCCTGATCCGTGAGTTCGGTACCAAAGGGGTACTGGGGCAACAGCCCGGCCTGGCGGAACGGCGCCAGGCTCGCCGTCAGACGCTCAGGCGTGTTGTGGCGCGCACTCTCCGGCAGTTGATAGCCTTTTTCGATCTTGCCGTGCGCGAGCGCAAACTCGAGCAGCCCTTCCTGGAAGCGGGAGTCGGCCACCGCAATCAGCCGCTTGGCCACTTCCGAATCACTCTGGCCCCGCAGGTCGGCAACACCGTATTCCGTGACAATCACATCCCGCAGGTGGCGCGGGATTGTGGTGTGCCCGTAAAACGGCACCACGTTGGATTGCAGGTGCTTGCCGGTTCCCCGTGTGCTGCGAATACACAGGATCGAGCGTGCGCCCGGGAGGTCGTGGGCCATTGCAACGAAGTTGTACTGTCCGCCCACGCCACTGATTACTGTGCCATCTTCCAACGCATCCGACGCCACGGCACCGCCGAGGGACACCATCATCCCGGTGTTGATAAACCGTGCATCGCGTCGCTGGGCGCAATACAGGGGATAGTCCAGCAACAACTGGTTGGTGCGGTTGACACCCGTCATGCAGATACCTTCCCTGCCGGGTGCGTCCATGTCCCGCAGTTTGTTGTAGAAGTCTCGCGGGCCGAGGAAAAAACCGCCGTGCAGAAAGCGGCCATTGCGCAATTCGCGACCGGCGACGCCCTTGAGCAAAGCCCCACGGGTTTCACTATCGGTCGTATCATTGGCAAACCGTTCGCCGCCGATACACAGCTCTTGCCCGTCGAGCGTAACCTCCGCGTCAATAATCCCCCAGTGCTGCAGCCGTTCGAGGCCTGTCGTGTCCAGGTGCCGCGGCAACAAGCCCTCATCGCTGGCGTACGTATACAGCCGCGCGTCGATGTCCGTGCTGATGGCGCCCTTGTTCAGCCCGCGCTGTAATATCAGATCGTCGTACACCCGACGACGCACAATGCCATGCTCGATAAGCTGCAGCATGCCGTTCACGAACATCTCCGTGGAGACGTACAGGCCGTGCTCAAATGACCCCTTGTCACTCGCCATGCCAACGTCTTGCACACTGATGGCCTCAAGCATTGCGCGGTACTGGTCGCCCTGTCGATGACGCAGAATGCAGGCGTGGGCTACAGCATCACCCAGTGATCCGATACCGATCTGCAGGGTGCCGCCATCGACCACGAGGCTGCTGGCGTGCAGCGCGGTGGCGTAATCCTTCACCGGCACGGCCCCGTTGGGCACTGCGAACAGGGCTTTATCGTAGCGCGGGTTGCGCACGACAAGGTCAAATGTATCGATCGCTACCTCCGCGTCGTGCTCCATGAACGGCAGTTCGGGATGTATCTGCGCCAGCTTGTAGCAGTTGCGCCCCGCTTCAGAGAGTCGCTGGACCATCTCCGGGGAGACATCCGTGTTGCACGACAAGCTCAGCCGGGTAACGCCATCCGTCTCTCTTGAGGCGACCAGCTGTGTAACCACATTCACGCCCAGCGCGACCATGTCGCGGGCGATATGCGTGTAATTGCTGGAAATATAGTTCTGCTGCGCGCGGGGAACCCCCTTCATCGAACCGGCCTTGAAATACAGCTCGCTGACCTTGATGTTCGCCGGCAGCTTGCCGGCCTTCATCGGCGCCATGAACGCCAGCTCTTCATAATCACCGAACAGGCGCTGCATAATGGGGCCGGCCAGGTTCTCCTCGATGTGGCTGCCCGGGCGGGGCACTTCAAGACACAGCGCGGTAACGATATGTAAACTCAGGTTTTCATCGATTTCGGCGCGTCTATAAAACGCATTCAGGAGCTGAACGGGCTTGCCCAGACCCAGTGGCGCACCCAGCACAATGTGTGGGCCCACCGCGGCAATTGCTCGATCAACACACTTCTCAACATCATCTGTGATTTCGCTCACCGCTTATCCTCCAGATACTCTCGTGTGAGTTTGAAAACCAGCGGCGCCAGCAGCACCAGCGCCACCAGGTTCGGGATCGCCATAAACGCGTTCAGCGTGTCGGCAATCAACCAGACTGTATCCAGCTGTACCAGCGTTCCCACCGGGACGGCAGCCACCCACACAATCCTGAAGGGCAGGATCGCGCGGGTACCGAAAAGAAAGGTGATACAACGCTCCCCGTAGAATGACCAGCCGAGCATGGTAGTGAAGGCAAACAGGCATAACCCTACGGTTACTATGTACTGGCCTCCGGGAATCGCCATTTCAAAGGCCATCGCTGTCAGGCTGGCGCCACTGACGCCGGTGGTCCAGACGTCCATGATGACAATCACCAACCCGGTCATTGTGCATACCACCAGGGTGTCAATGAAGGTGCCGAGCATTGCAATCATGCCCTGCTCCACCGGCTGATCCGTTTTCGCCGCCGCGTGGGCGATCGGCGCGCTCCCCAGGCCCGCCTCATTCGAGAAGATTCCGCGCGCAACGCCAAAGCGCAGCGCCGCCCACACCGTGGCACCCGCAAACCCCCCGGTGGCCGCAACCGGAGAGAACGCACTCTCGACAATCGTTGCCAGGGCTGCCGGCACGGCACTGGCATGCAGCAGGATAATTCCCAGGCTGAGCAAGACGTAGGCGACGGCCATAAAAGGCACCAGGTAGCTTGCGACTCTGGCAATGCGCTGGATGCCGCCGAGAATCACGGCCGCCACCAGTGTCATCAGCACCAGGCCGGTAACAATCGGGGGGATGGCGAATTCATCCAACAGTACCTGCGATACGGAGTTGGACTGTACGGTATTGGCGATGCCGAAACCGGCCAGGCTGCCGAAAATCGCGAAGGCGAAGGCCAGCCAGTGCCAGTGCGCCTTGAGGCCATTTTTGATGTAGTACATGGGGCCGCCGCTGTAGTTGCCGCGCGCATCGCGTTCGCGAAACCGCACCGCGCAGACCGCCTCTGCGTATTTGGTGCCCATGCCGACCAACGCGGTCACCCACATCCAGAACAGCGCACCGGGCCCCCCAAGGGCGATTGCGGTGGCGACACCGGCAATATTCCCTGTACCGATAGTTGCGGAGAGCGAGGTCATGAGGGCACTGAAAGGAGAGATATCGCCCTTGCCGCGCCCGCGCCCGCCCCGCACCAGCAGCCGAAAACTGGCCGGAATATAGCGCAGCGTCATGAAGCGCAGGCCAATGCTGAGATAGAGGCCTGTTCCCAGCAGCAGGACGAGCATCCCCGGGCCCCAGGCGTGGGCGTTGACGAGACTGATGGCGTCGGCAATCATTGCAGGGCCGTGCTCCACTGGCTGTTTATCCGCTTGTTATACGTATTACCGGGGCGTTCCAACTGACTCTTCACAGGTCCCTTGCACACACCGGTTGCAGGGGCCGCGCACCATCGCCTCAGACCGGAAAGGCGCTGCGTTGGGGAAATACTCCGAAGATACCACCGGTGTGTACAAATACGATATCCCGGGTACCTTCAAAGCGGCCGGCGTTGATTTCGCTCAACATACCTGCAAAGGCCTTGCCGGTGTAGACAGGGTCCAGCACGAGGCCTTCCAGGCGGCAGAGATCGCGGATCAGCGCAAATACCTCGTCGCTGCTGATGCCGTAGCCGGCACCGACATAGCCGTCGAGCACGCGTACCCGAGTCTCACAGCGGGGCAGCGCCGGGTAACGCCGATACAGATCCGCGGTATCGTGGGCCACCTTGTCGAGAAAGTAGCGCTCGTTGTCACACACGTTGATGCCCCAGACGGTGGCGGCCAGGGAGTGCAGCGCAGCGCCCAGGGTGAGGCCCGCCTGGGTGCCACCGGAGCCCGTGGCGGTAACGATATGCGCCTGCGCAATGTCGTGGCGTTCGAAATCACCCGCCAGCTCCTCACAGGCCGCGATATAGCCCCACATACCCAGCCCGTCGCTGCCACCCGTCGGCACGCTCAGGGCGCGTCGGCCCGCGGCGCTGTAATGTGCCTGCCAGTGCTCGAACAAACTGTCGATTTCCGCCACGTACTGCGATTTCGGGTAACAGCTCACGGTAGCGCCCGCCAACTTGTCGAGCAGCAGGTTACCGTCGTTCTCCGCGGGCGCGTCGCCACGCAACAGCAGGTGTGTGGAAAGGCCTGTTTGCGCCCCCACCAGGGCGGTCGCCCGACAGTGATTGCTCTGCAGGCCACCACAGGTGATGAGCGTGTCATAGCCTTTGTCGAGCGCGTGGGCGGCAATAAATTCCAGCTTGCGCACCTTGTTGCCACTCAGGGCGCAGCCGGTGAGATCGTCACGCTTGACCCACAACCGATGACCGCGGCCCCAGCGTGCCGAGGCGCGTTCAAGCAACTGCAGGGGGGTCGGTGTTTGCGCCAGTTTCAGCCGGCGCGGATACTCCACGGCCATATTCAGCCGATCGACTTGAGCGTGCCCTTGGGTAACACGGCGTGCACATGCACACGCTGGAATTTCATCTCCACATTATTGGCGACATTCAGCACCATATAATTGTCGTCCAGAGATGTGATCCTGCCAAGAATGCCGGAACTGGTGACCACCTCGTCGCCCTTGGAGAGCGCCGAGACCATCTCAGCGTGCTCTTTCTGTCGCTTACGCTGCGGCCGGATGGCAATAAAATAAAACAGGACGAACAGGCCCACCAGGAAAAGTATCTGGAACATTTCGCCACCCTGGGCAGCGGGCGGGCCTGACTGTGCATGGGCGCTGGCAATAAAAAGACTCATTGAATAGGATCTCGCGGGTTTGGCGTGTCTACGGGAAGAGGTTTCTAACGCGGGCTAATTTACCCGTTTTACCGCACCCCCGCAAACACTCCGACACCCGCGGCGGAGACTGTTCGCCACGCATTCAGGGCGGGCGGTTCAAGCGCTGATCTCCAGGTCATAGTGCATGGTGTGCGGTGCATGGTCGGAAAACTGCTCCCCGGTATAGATTTCCGCAGCGGTGACGCGCTCGGCCAGTCGCGGGGTGATCACCTGGTAGTCCAGTCGCCAACCGACGTTCTTCGCGCGCGCCTGACCGCGATTGGACCACCAGGTGTACTGCTCGGGCTCCTGGTTAACCAGCCTGAAGGCGTCGATATAGCCTACCTCGTCATACAGCACGTCCAGCCAGGCGCGCTCCTCGGGAAGAAAACCGGAATTTTTCTGGTTGCTGCGCCAGTTTTTCAGATCAATCGGCTTATGGCAGATATTCCAGTCCGCACAGATAATAAATTCCCGGCGCTTGCGCCGCAGACCACGCAAGTGTTCCAGGAATGCATCCATGAAGCGGTACTTTTTCGCCAGCGCTTGCTCGCTGCTGGAGCCGGAGGGCATATATAGCGAGATGACGCTGACCCCGGCGTAATCGGCCTGGAGATAGCGGCCCTCGGAGTCGGCCGGGTCCCAGCCCAGGCGTGTCAACACACGTTGGGGCTGCACGCGGCTGAACAGCGCCGTGCCGCTATAGCCTTTGCGCTCGGCCTCGTTGTAGTAGCAGTGGTAACCCTGCGGCGTGAATATCGGGTCGCTCAACTGCGCAACCTGTGCCCGGGTTTCCTGCAGGCAGACCACGTCCGCTTCCTGCGTCGCCAGCCAATCGAAAAATCCCTTGCGCGCAGCCGCGCGAATACCGTTGGTGTTACAGGTGATAATGCGTGCCAAGGCCGCTCTCCCGAGTGTAAAGCCGGCGCCAGTCTAGCGAAGAGGCAGTAGATCGAGCAAACGCGCGGGGGTTCATCGCGTGCCGCGATAAAAAGGCCTGCATGCACTATAATCTTGCACGCAGTATCAGATTAGTGCAGAAGAACCTCTGCTTGCGATTATCGGGAATTCTCGAATGATAAGAACAGTCCCTGAATCCAGCCGGGAGATAGCCCACGGGCTGTCCACCAACCTGGCCCGCCTGCTGCGGGAACTCTCCATGGACTTCGAGCGGCGTATTCATCGCGAACTGCTCCTGCGCGGCTATAGCGAAATCCGGCCCGCGCATATCGCCGTGTTTTCCCATCTCGGCACGGGGGCCGTGCGCGTCACGGAGTTGGCGGAACACGCGAGGGTCACGCAGCAGGCCATGGGCAAGATGCTGAAAGAAATGGAACGACTCGGTTATATCCGCCGCGATGTCGACAGCGGCGATAAACGCGCACGCAAGATTCGCCTGACGGTACTCGGCACGCAACTGACGATCGACTGTCTCGAGGCTCACCGGAAGACACACGCATACTACGCGGAGAAAGTCGGCATAGAACTCCTGGCGCAGCTCGACCGCGATGTGCGTGAGACCGTCAGCAGGCTCGACCTGGCCGACCTGCCCGCATCGCGGGCATCGACTACTGCCGCGCCCTGATCACGCGGCATCAGCTATCCCTGCTTGCTACCCCCGTGAGCGCATACTGCGGGCATTGCCGGAAACCGCCCCGGCACGCTCGCCGCGCTACAGGTCCATGAAGTCGGGTGTATTGAATGCCCAGCTCTTCTCTTCCGCGCGACGGCTGATGCGCCACCCACGCTCTGTACGACGATACTCGTCCACGTACCAGAGCCCCAGGAACCAGGTCTGCGTGCTGTCCTTGCCCATGGTCATTTCCATCGGGTTGAGGCACATCACCCGTCCGCTGGCGCTATCGCCGTCGACGCGAATCTGCACATTGGCATTCAGGTGCTGGGTGTTGGGGAATACGCTACTCACCAGCGATGCCTCGAGGAATTCCAGCGTGGTATCCAGGTCGCCGACTGAGCCTCCCATGGCGCTGTAGTCTATGTGCGCGTCTGCGGTGAACACCTCATCCCGCAGGCGTGAAATCTGCTTGCGGTCGATGAGATCGGAATAGTGGAATATCAAGTCCTGAATTTCAAAGCGATCGGACAGTTCCTGTTGCGATAGCATGCCGGGTTTCCTCCCTGTTTATTGTCAAAAGTCCAGCGGCAGTGCGATGTGCCGCTCGTACATCATGTCCCGATGGGCCTCCAGGCGCGGCGTGACACATTCCCGCGTCTCCTGGTCCGCTCCCTCGTAGGTGGCGCGCATGAAATCCGGCATGGGGTTGTCGGCCGGCCCAAGAGGGATGATCATGCCGATAAAATTGGCCCAGTAAAAATCGACCGCGGTGACGTGCTCCCCTACCAGGTAGTCGCGCCCCTGCGCCTGCTGCGCCGCCAGTAGCCCATCGAGGTGTGCGGCTATATCGCGAATCCTGCCGGTAGCCGCAGCCAGTGCCTGCGTTGACCAGCCGTACTTGTGTGCCATGCGCGCAATCATCTCGGGCGGGTTATCCAGTTCCATCATCGGCGCCAGCATCTGCAGGCGCCTGTTCCAGGCAAAACCGTCTATTCCCGCCAGCAGCGCAGACAACCCCAACACCTGTGTCCTCTCGGCAGAATCCCGTGGCACCAGTGGTTTGTCCGGCGCCAGGCGTTCACTCAGCATCAGCAGATCGAACCAGTGACACACAGGGGGGAGGTCCTCGTAGACCGCGACCGGCGCCGAGTTCTGGCCCGTCCACGCCAGCAGTTCCGCATTCTCGCCGCCGCCCTCCTGGAAAACCGGCAGGTAATCCAGCCCCTTGTAGGACAGTATCGCCTTGGCGGACTCCCCCCAGGGGCCGGGAACACCCGCGGTCAGCACCAGTCGCAGGCCGGGGGCTGCAACCGCTTCCGCAACAGAAACGTACTCCATGTCAGGGCTCCAGCTTGAACACGCGAAGCGCATTCTCGCGCAAAAATTTTGGCCACACCTCGTCGCGCAGGGGTACGTCGGGCAATTCGCGAAAGATGCGCTCGAGTGAAATACCCATGGGAAAGTAACCCGCGTAGAGGACCTGGTCCGCACCGCGCGTATTGGCAAATTCGATGATGTCGGGTGGGTAGTATTTGGGCGCGAATGCACTGGTCATGTAGTGCAGGTTGGGGTATTTCAGCATCATCTTCCACGCAAGATCCGTCCATGGCTCGCAGCCGTGGCGAGTCACTACCTTGAGTTCCGGGAAAAACCACAGCACTTCATCCAGCAGTTCCACTTTCTGGGGGCCCATGGGTACGCGCGGGCCGGGTACGCCCATACAGGGGCAGAAGGGGATATCCAGCTCCACCAGCTTGGCGTAGATCGGGTACCACTTCTTGTCATTCACCGGCACCGGTGGGCAGATCATGGCCGGCGCCGCGGTCACCGCCTTGATATCGAATTCCTCGTGCATGGCGACAATCTTGCGCACCTCATCCATACCCCGATTGGGGTTGGCCTCGTATGAGGCAAAGAACCTGTCGGGGTGCCGCCGCAATGCCTCTTGTTGAAGTGGGTTGAAACCCGCGTCGATCATCGCCCGCTGAATGCCGTGACGGTCCATCTGCGCCAGGGTGTAGGCGACATAGTCCGTCTGCTTGCCCGTATCCGGCAGGTCCTTGAACATGTACTGCGCCGGCATTCTGAACATCTCATGGCTCTCTTTATCCATGAGCATCGGCTTGATCCATTCGTAGAAGTGGCTGCTATCGTCGCCGGGAATCCCGAGCATGAGATCGATAACGCCAATATCTGTCGGCATACCCACTGTGCATATCTCCTTGTAGCGCCGCTATTCGTTCGACCTGTCTCCGCGCTGTCCATCTCCAGCCGGCAAGGGCTATAACGATTCTATCTTAAAGTGGTTTATAGGGTTAAATTGCTTATATAAGTTGTTGTAAAATATATTAAACCTGAAATGGCTCTTCGCTGACAGCAGCGTGATGGCTTTGCCGTAACCTGAGCGGGAGCGTTTCATCCACCGAGCGGTAGCGGTAACAGCCAGTGTCGTCCAACTCGCGCCTCAACTGCCCGCGGTGCCACAGAAAGTTGAGGTGCGCCAGGCACTCGCCCACCGCCAGTTCCAGGTTGTGTCCAGCAAGTTCCCGCTTGAACATCACCGGTAACAGTTCCAGCGCCGTGGGGCCTGTTTCGGCCGCTGCAGGTGCCTCCACCAGGCACGCCTCCTCCAGGGCAAGCAGGTGATCTGCATGGTGGTCTATGAGGAATCGCAGCCGCTCGTGGAGACCGTAGAAAGGGGTGTTATGCGCGGGCAACACCAGTGTGTCCGCGGGCAGCAATTCCAGAAATCGCTCAAGGGAGCTGAACCAGTCGCGCAGCGGGTTACCATCCGGCTCCGAGCCCGAGACGCTGATGTTTGATGTAATGCGCGGAATGACCTGGTCGCCTGAAATCAGCGTGTTCAGTGCACGCGAGTAGAGACACGCGTGCTCGGGTGAGTGTCCGCGTCCAATCAACACCTGCCAGTGATTGCCATTGATAGTCAGTGAAGCGCCATCGACGAGGCGCTGGAATGCGCCCGGCAGGGGCGTAATGACGGAGCCGAAGCCGCCGTAGCTGTCTTTCATCTGCGCTATCGTGGCATCGTCGTAACCCACGCGACGCGCCATCTCCTCGGTCGACCAACTGTAATGCTCCGCGTTTGTGCGGCTGTAGGCGAGGCCCTGCAGGTATTCCGTCTGCGTCATGTAGAAAGGCACGCGCCAACGCTCGCACATCCAGCCGGCCATGCCGGTATGGTCCGGGTGGAAATGGGTGGCCAGTACGGCTTTGATCGGCTTGTCACCAAGCACCTGTGCAAACACGCTTTCCCAGAGTGACTGCGTGGGGCCGAGCGCGATACCCGTGTCCACTACCCACCAGCCATCGGTGTCTTCCAGCAAATAGAGGTTGATGTGGTCGAGAGCCATCGGCAGCGGCATACGTAGCCAGAGCACGCCCGGGCATATCTCGGTCACCTCCCCCGCAGCGGGCGGCTCCGGGTACGGATAAGTCAGCACGCGGGGCTACAACCCGAGTTCTTTGATCAGTGCAATCACATCGTCGTGATGGGACTTTGTCTTGACCTTGTCCATCACATGTTTCAGGCGGCCATCCTTGCCAATGATAAAGGTGGTGCGCAGTACGCCCATGAACTCCTTGCCCATGAACTTTTTCAGACCCCAGGCGCCGTACTTCTCGGTCACCGCATGGTCCTCATCCGAGAGTAGCGTGAAGTTCAAACCCTGCTTGTCGATGAACTTCCCCAGTTTCGCCACCGGATCCGGGCTGACACCGAGCACCACGGTATCCAGTTTCGCAAAGGCACTTTTGCTGTCGCGGATGCCGCAGGCCTGAACCGTGCAGCCGGGCGTCATCGCGCGCGGATAGAAGTACAGCACGACATTGCGCTTGTCGCGGAAATCCTTCAGCGCCACCTTCGCGCCGGCCTGGTCAGGCAGCGTAAAGGCCGGTGCCAGGTTGTCTATCTTGGGAAATGCCATTCTTTAGTGCTCCTTGAGCGGGGTGAGCCGATATTGTGACGACGTGGTCGGTGCATGGAGCAGCACTCTGACTCAGGCCTTGCGTCGCGCATTGAGAGCGCGCGACAGATCAATCGTTGACACCTGTACGGGAAAGTGGCCGGACGTCTCATCGTCAAAATACGCCTTGAGCGTTTCATTGACGACGGGAAACGCGATCCTGTCCCAGGGAATTTCGTCCCGCGTGTAGAGCCCGGTCTCCAGACTCTCGGGGCCAACGCCGTAGTTCCCGTCGTCCAGGTTGCACCGATAGAACATATAGACCTGGCTGATGTGGGGCACATCGAAAACCCGGTAGAGATCGAGATTACTGACTTTTGCACGCGCCTCCTCCCAGGTTTCACGCGCCGCCCCCTGCAGCGTGGTTTCGCCATTTTCCATAAACCCGGCGGGCAGCGTCCAGTAATCCCTGCGCGGCTCGATGGCCCGACGACAGAGCAATACCCGGCCCTCGTAAACCGGCAGGCAGCCGACAATCACGCGCGGATTAACATAGTGAACAAGCTCGCAACTGCCGCAGACAAAGCGCTCCCTGTCATCCCCCTCGGGAATCTGGAGCAGCACCCGGCTGCCGCAACTGGTACAGAATTTCATCGGGTACACCGCAGCTGATCGTAGCCCGCCAGTATACGGCGTGGCATGCGTTTTGGAAAAGCCCGCGGGATAGCGCGCCGGGGAGACATTGCAGCAATCCGGCTCGCGCCGTCAGCGCAATTCGCCATAGCCGCCAGCGTAGAACAGCAGCGGTTTGCCGTGGGGCCGTTCGTGCATGTTGCGAATCCGCCCAAGGATTATCAGGTGGTCGCCGGCCTCGTAGGTCGCATGCAACTCACATTCCAGGCTCACCAGCGCGTTGCGAATGACCGGTGCCCCACAACTGCCCTCGCGAAAATGTGCGGGGTCAAGTTCATGCTGCCCCTTGCGGGCGTATTGATTGGACATGGCCTGTTGTTCATCCGCGAGCACGTTGATGGCGAACGCGCGCTGGCTGGCGTAATCCGCATATACATCCGAGTTGTTCTGTAGATTCCAGAGCACCAGTGGCGGGTCCAGGGATACAGAAGAGAAGGAATTGGCGGTTAAGGCCAGCGGCCTCCGATCATCGGTGTAGATGGTGATAAGACATACCCCAGTGGCAAATCTTCCCATGGCGTTGCGCAGTTGCCGCCCGTCAAAATTCATCGCGTTTTCTCCCTTAACCCAAAATGTTTGTCTTCGCCGCGTGGACGAAGCTCATTGCAGCGTTTTCGCCGTGGGCCTGCCCGGCGCGGACCCTGGCCTCTCGCGAATTCAGGCGGTCCATATTTATTGTTTGCCAAAGCGTTCTGTCACAGCCCAGCGTCCGGCGCGGTCTGCGTCGCCAGCGCGCGCTTCCACCCAGCGGGCCCCGCCCGCCATGTGTTCCTTTTTCCAGAATGGCGCACCCGTCTTCAGGTAATCCATAATGCACTCACAGCCGTCGAAAGCCGCTTCGCGGTGCGCCGCGGCCACGCCGACCCATACGATCTGCTCACCCGGGCGCAGCTTCCCCACCCGATGCACGACGGCGGCGGCCAGTAACGGCCAACGCTCCATCGCGCGCTCGATGATAGCGGCAATACTGGCCTCGGTCATACCGGGATAATGCTCCAGTTCCAGCGCTGTCAGCGCCTGTTCTGGAGGCTGGTTGCGCACATAGCCGGTAAAGGTCGCCACCGCGCCCTCCGCTGCGGCGTTGCCGAGCAATGATTGCTGCAGGACACCGACGTCGAAATCCTGCTGCTGGATACTCACATGGAGTTCTGGCTTGGCACCGTGAGGAGTTGCCTGCATATCAACCCCCGGTCATCGGCGGGAAAAACGCGATCTCGTCGCCATCATTCAGTACGACGTTCGAATCCACCACCACGTGGTTAAGTGCGCGGATGAGATTGTCCCCGTCCAGCACTTGACGCCAGTTCTCGCCGCGCGCACGCAGGGCCGCCTCCAGCGCGTCCAGATCCGATAGCTCTGCCTGCCACGGGACCTCCAGCGCGTCGCAATCCAGCGCCTCGCGAAACTGCGCAAAAAAACGCACCGTGAGCATCAGTCAGCGCCCGCCTCTCTCCGCCAGTCGCCTGAATTTCCGCCCGACTTCTGCCACAGGGCAACGCTTTGGATACACATGCCGCGATCCACCGCTTTGCACATGTCATAGAGTGTCAGCGCAGCCACCGACGCAGCCGTGAGTGCTTCCATTTCCACGCCGGTTTTACCGCTGACCCGGCAGGTTGCCGTGATCTGTACGATACTTTGGGCCGTATCGAGTTCGAAATCCACGTCCACCGCGGTGAGCATCAGGGGGTGGCACAGGGGAATGAGATCAGCGCATTTCTTTGCCGCCTGAACGCCGGCAATACGCGCCACCGCCAGCACATCACCTTTGCTATGCCCGCCAGACTGAATGAGCGCGAGCGTTTCGGGGCGCATGCGAACGCTGGCGCGGGCAGTAGCGCTGCGGTTCGTCTCCGCCTTCGCCCCGACGTCAACCATTCGAGCGGCGCCGCTTTCGTCCAGGTGTGTCAGTTGACTCATGGTTAATCGTTCGCCGGTTGTCGTGAATCGGCAGAGTCTAGCCAATGCGGTGGCGGAATGACAGGTGGTGAGCGCTGCGGTCAGTGAATTTGGCCGCCGAATACTTCCTCTGGGGCCGCGCGATAGCGTACAGTTAGCCGCCTGACAAAGGAGAAAGTATATGGCAAAACTGTCATTGGGGTTGGCGCTGGGCTACTGGGGCGCGCTACCGCCCGGCAATGCGCACGTCGAGTCCGCGCAAGAGGCCGAACGCCTGGGTTTCGACTCGGTGTGGAGTGCTGAATCCTGGGGTAACGATGTCTTCACACCGCTGGCATGGATAGGCGCCCACACGCAGACCATACGTCTTGGTACGGCGGTGGCACAGCTCTCGGCGCGCACACCCACCGCCTGCGCCATGGCCACCCTGGCACTCGACCACCTTTCGGGCGGGCGCATGATTCTGGGCCTGGGCGTGTCCGGGCCACAAGTTGTAGAAGGCTGGTACGGCGAGCCCTACAGCAAGCCGGTGACGCGCACCCGAGACTACGTCGACATCATCCGTAAAGTGCTCGCGCGCGAAGAGCCCGTTACCAGCGACAGTGAATTCTACCCCCTGCCCTACAACGGCCCCGGCGCCTGGGGCATGGGCAAGCCGCTGAAACCCATCACCCACCCGCTGCGCGCGGATGTGCCAATTTTTATCGGCGCGGAGGGCCCGAAGAACGTCGCGCAGACAGCCGAAATAGCCGACGGCTGGCTACCGCTCTACTATTCCCCCTACCGTCAGGACGTGTACGCCGACCAGTTGGTAGCTGCCAGGGAGGGCTTTGAGATATCCCCCATCGTGGGCTGTTATATCAACGACAATCTCGAAGAGGCGCTGTATCCAGTGAAGGCCATGCTGGGCTTCTACATCGGCGGCATGGGCTCTGCAAAACGCAATTTCCACAAGGAACTCATGGCGCGCATGGGCTTCCCGGACGAGGCCGACGAGGTACAGCGCCTGTTCATGGACGGCAAGCGTGACGAGGCGGTGGCTGCAGTGCCCGATAAATTTGCCGATGAAATTTCACTGTGCGGGCCGAAAGACCGCATCAAGGAAAAGCTCAAAGACTGGGAGAACTCGCCCGTGACCTCGCTGCTGATCCACGGCGATATACCGCTGCTGAGGAACATGGCCGAGCTGGTACTCTGAGCCTCACGCTCAAGCGACGGCTGCTGTATAGCTCGGGCGTCGTCAATTACGCCCTGAAAGATGCCGCTTTCGGGGCATTCGTCCTTTTCTACTACAAACAGGTGCTGGGCCTTTCCGGCACACTCACCGGCCTTGCCATCGCGCTCTCGGTTATCTGGGATGCGGTATCAGACCCGTTGGTCGGGGCCTGGTCTGATCGCGTGCGTGGACGCTGGGGGCGGCGCCACCCTTTCATGATCGCGTCGATCATCCCGCTGGGCCTCAGCTTTGTCGCACTGTTTTCGCCACCCGCCATCGCTCTCGACAGTCAGTCGAGCCTGTTCTTCTGGTTGCTTGCCAGCGTGATCCTGCTGCGAACTGCACTCACGCTGTTTATGGTGCCCTATCTCGCGCTCGGGGCCGAGATCACCACGGACTATCATGAACGCACGTTATTGGCCGGTATGCGCACCAACCTCGGGTGGTTTCTCGGCGTACTCGCACCTGCCAGTGCGTTGTTGTTCCTATTTGATTTCAGCGATGGCATTGATGGCCGCTTCGTCGTAGACCACTATCGCACCTACGGCTGGTTCAATGCCCTTGCTGTCGTCATCTTCAGCGCCGTTTGCATCCTGGGCACCTGGCACTACATTCCGGAGCTCGTTCGCAAGGCCACCGTTCACAGCAGGAATATGGTGCGCGATATCCTGCAGACATTCCGCAATCGCAATTTTCGCCAGATCGTGTTTCTCGAAACTGCCCTCGGCGGCATGGGCGGTATCACCAGCGCCCTGCTGATGATCACCTACACCTACTTCTGGGAACTCGATGCCAGGGAAATATCGCTGCTCATGGCCGGGCCGATTTTCATGGCAGTTCTTTTCGTGGCCGTCATTTCGCCAGTGTTCAATCGTAGGCTGGAGAAACAACAGCTTCTCCGGCTGAGTTGCATCCTCGGCCTGCTAAATCTTCTGTGGCTCACGCCTTTGAAGCTGTTCGACCTGTTGCCTGGCTCTGAGCAAATCGTATTCGCGATGATATTTCTCAATTACTCGATATTTGTGGCGATGTCGATATTGCGCACGATCTCGGCCCACGCACTGCTCGCCGACATTGCGGATGAGCACGATCTCGAATCGGGGCAGCGGCAGGAAGGCATCATGTTTGCCGCCGCGTTCTTCGCCGCGAAATTTATCAGCGGCTTTGGTTACCTTGTGGCCGGCCCGGTGCTTGACCTGATAGGCCTCGAAGCGGGCGCGCAACCGGGGCAGACTCCGGTCAGTGTCGACTGGGGGCTCGGCCTTATTATGGGGCCAGGCCTTGCACTGATCATGCTGATACCCGTCTGGATGGCGTTCCGCATCGATCTCACGTATGCGGGCCAGCGAAAAATTCAGGCCGCGCTGAGAGCGCGGGCCGGCACATAGGGCGCCGCGGTTCACCCCGTCCGCTAAAACCGCTATCCTGCCCGCATAATAATCGTGCGCCGCGGCGCGTTGTTCAAGGACACCTGCATGCCACCCACCATCCGAATTGCCTGTGGCGCAGCGTTGCTGCTGTCCGGGTCCGCCAGTCAATGACAGCGTCCGGCTACATGAAGAATTCAACCCGCAGCAGGCGTTTCGGGCGCGCTTTACAAGGTGAAGCAAAGCCGGAAATCAGGCTGGACGACGCGCTGTCAGCGGTTGCGTTCGACGCATGAGCAGGCTCTGGTCCCCGCGTGCATTCCTGGCGCTGCCCGATGACCTGACGCGCGAACAAAAGCGCTTGCTGTTTCTTCTCGGCGCGGCATTTTTCATCGGGCAGTACGATATGACACTGCTGACACTGGCACTGCCCGACGTGCAACAGACTTTTGGCGTTGCCGAAGAGAAGATTGGCGAACTCATTGCCATCGCTCGGCTTGGCGCAATTCCCGCGCTGGCGCTGGCACTGTTCGCCGACAGGCGTGGGCGGCGTCAACTCCTGGTACTGACACTGGTGGGACTCTCCCTCTCATGCCTCGCCACCGCTTTCGCGCAGAACAGCGCGCAGTTCATGCTGTTTCAATCCAGCGCGCGGCTGTTCACCACGCTGGAAGAAATACTTGCCGTAACCTTTGCGCTGGAAATGTTGCCGGCCCGACATCGAGGCTGGGGGGTGGGTTTTCTCGCCGCGATGGGTGCGCTGGGCTCGGGCCTTGCGGCAGTACTCTACGGCACGGTGGATTTCCTGCCCGGAGAGTGGCGCGCGCTGTACCTGATTGGGGGGCTGGCCATTCTCTACGTGGCCTGGCTGAGGCGCAGCCTGCCGGAATCGCCCATGTTTGAGGCGCACACAACCGCGACCATACCCGGAGAGTTTCTGCAGCCGCTGCGTGAAATAGTCACCCGGCATCGTCATGCCTCCATCACCCTGTTACTCATTGCCGGTGCCTTTTTCTTCCAGATCGGGGCAACGCTGAACTTCATGTCGAAACACCTGCAGACCATTCATGGCTACTCCTCCGGCGAGGTCAGCGCGCTGTTTGTGCTCGCGGGGGCCATGGCCATTTTCGGCAATGTACTGGCGGGAAGAGCCTCCGACGCCATCGGGCGCCGCCCGGTACTCACTATCGGCATTTGCGTCAACAGCGCCGCATTGATTGCCTTCTACAATACCGGCGGCTGGTGGTTGCCGCTGGCATGGATTGCGGCCCTGTTCAGTTTTTTCGCCGTGGAGGTCATACTCAACACGGTGAGCGGCGAACTGTTTCCAACGAGCTGTCGCTCAACCGCCGCGACGCTCAAGGTGCTGTGCGCAGTGCTCGCGGGCGCCGCGGGGCTGCTGGCTGAAGGCTATCTCTACACCTGGCTCGGCAGTCATGCTGCCGCTTTGTCGGTTATGGCGCTAAGTTCACTGCTGGCACTGCCATTGATTGCACTGCGCCTGCGTGAAACCGCGAAGTCGGAACTGACCTGAGCCACTGCAGGCTGGCCGTTTCCGCACTGCAAACTTATGCATTCGTCGAAATATTTTACACCACGCGCTCGCGCCTGAAGCCTGCACGACCTTAATTCCATGATATGGCGCCAAATTACAGTTATGGGCACAAATATTGCTTTCTTTAAGGCGAGTGGAAGTAATTTGGACAAAGCCCCGGCCGCCGGGTCTTCTGACGGCAAGCGGCCAGCGAGCGACCTTCTCCGTGAACAGCTTCTTCATTGAGGGGCAGTGTTCGCAAAGAGGTGGCTCCGGGCTCCACGAACGCGTTCAACAATAAATCAAGAGGGATCGCAATGAAGAAAACGATGTTAGTGGCAGCTGCTGTACTCGGCTTTTCCCAGGCCGCCAGCGCAGCTACCTTTACCTACGAAAACAACAGTGCGGCCGCCGGCGCGCAAACAATTGATGGAATTACCGTTTCATTTACCGCGCCTAAATCGGGCCAGAATGTGGCCTATGTTGCCCGGACTGGCATCCTGGAGCCGGAAAGCGGCGTTGGTATTGATAGCGGTGGGTTTCTTTCTTCCAACGCAATCGGCAACGGCGAACAGTTGCGGATCAACTTTTCCACCCTGGTCACGGTGGATTCAGTGCGGCTGGGGCAGTGGCAGGTTTCCGAGTCTGTCACCTTCACTACCGACAAGGGCAACTCACTGACCTGGAACACCGAGAGCGCAGCTTTTTCATCCTATGAAACGGTGGGTACCGCGGGGCTGGGTAACATGCTCTACCTC
>CAZFJQ010000010.1:0-73963 GCA_964519755.1 uncultured Halioglobus sp. | reverse complement strand
CCCCTTTTTCTTGTGACATCAGAAAACCAGATGGCCGAACTTGTGCGGATTGCGCAGGGTATACAGTCGCTGAAGCTTGCCCTCCGTTCCCGCGATGAAGTGAATTGAATGCACTTGCTGGCCCTGGTGTATCACCAGCGCCCAGGAGTCGCTGAGCCGTTCAAGCTGCATTTCCAGTGGCGCCTCCCCGCCCGCTTTCGCCGCCAGGTGAAGGAGTACGGTTGCGATTCGCTGCGCGCCATGAATCGGTCTTACCGCTGCACTGACCACACCGCCGCCATCGGTGTAGGCAATCGCGTCTTCAGCCAGCAGCGTGATCAGCCCTTCAACGTCTGCGTTGCCAACTAGCGCCACCAGTTGTTCCAGCAGTTGTTTGCCTTCGGCATCGGGGAAACTCTGTACGCGGGATTGGTTGCGCATACGCTTGCGTGCACGGGAAGCGCGTTGCCTTGCGGTGTCGACCCTGATACCTAGTAGTGCGGCCAACTCATCGAAGGGCAGGTCAAAGGATTCGCGCAGTACATACACGATGCGCTCAGAGGGCGGCAATTGCTCCAGCAGGTGCATGAAGCCGATGCTCAACTCCTGCGTGAGTTCCAGTTCGTCGCTCACATCACCCAGCACAGGCTCGGGTAGCCATGGGCCGAAATAGGCTTCGCGCTCGGTTTTAGCCCTGCGCAGACGGTCGATTGAGAGATTGCTCACCACGCGGTACAGGAAGGCCTCGTCCGAGCTCGGCGGGGCGTCGAGCTGGTGCAGGCGCAACCGCGCCTCCTGCACTACCTCCTCTGCCTCGGCAACCGATCCGAGCATGCTGTAGGCCAGCGCCTCAAAACGCGATTTCATCCATCACCCTCAAGTAGAGTTGTGCAAACTCGCTTGCGTAGGGATCGCCCGTATCGGTCCACAGTCCCGCAAAGGCGAGCAGAGCTGTCGCTGTGAGTAGTGCTGCCAGTATAGTGGTATTGCGCACCAGGCGGCTTGTGGCTGCCTTGGCCATCCCCAGCCGGGATAGCGCTATTCCGGCGCCGTTGAAGCCATGATAGAAACCCGCCGTGCCCAGCAGCAGGTAGTAGGGAAAGAAATACCAGGCCGCGAAGTCGAGACTGAACGCAACGCCCTCAAAACCCGGGTAGATACCGTAAAACCAGGACGGGCCGCGCACCGCCAGGATGTGGCCGCCGATCAACACGGCGAGCCCGTAGCCGGTATAGCGGTGCCAGCGGGCCCGTGGCCCGGCTGGCCCGCTGCCTTCGCGTTTGCGCCTGATCAGGCCTACAACTATATGCACCAGCAGTGCCGCGAGGATCAGCGGTTCCAACAGCGGCGACTGGTACACAGTGCGCAGCGAGCTTTGTGTGATGTTGTAGGTTGCGGCTCCGAAGCTCGCCAGCCAGGTATTGACCAGATGCAGTGCGAGGAACGCGGCGAAAATGAGGCCGGTGACGGCCTGAAGTGTTTTCAGCATTGCAGGAATCCCTGTTTGGAACGGTCACCCTGAAGACGTCCGGGGTGCGGGAAACGTGACATCGAATGCTGGCGTATGTAGTGGCCCGCCCTCCAGGATTCGAACCTGGGGCCTTCCCCTTAGGAGGGGGACGCTCTATCCGTCTGAGCTAAGGGCGGAGGTGAGGACCGGCCATTATTCCGTGCCGTGCCCGGCAGTTCAAGGTTGTTGCGACAGATCGTACTCACTGAACACCGGGTTGTGCATGTCCCCCAGGTAGCGCATCGGGTTCCAGGGGTAGAGATTGGGTTTGCCGCTCGCGTCGAAATACCAGCTATCGCAGCCGCCTGTCCACCACACCGTGTCGGTGATGGCTTCGGCCATGGCCGCATTGTAACTGGCGAATGCTGCTTCCTTTGCCGCGATTGACGCGAGGCCGTCCTCGCGCATGCGATCGAGCATGGCGATGATGTAGTCCACCTGGTATTCGCTGATGGTGATCAGCGATAGGTTGCCCACCGGGCCGGTTGGCCCTTCAAGCATCCAGAAGTTGGGAAAGCCCGGTATCGCTACCGCGCGGTGTGCACGCGGGGAGCCTGCCCAGGCCGCTTCCAGTTCAACGCCGTTTTCGCCGATCACCTTCGTAGGGAGTATAAAAGCCGTGGAATCGAAACCGGTTGCCAGCACCAGTACGTCGAGTTCGTGCAGTGCGCCATCTGCCGTGCGCACGCCTTCGGGTTCAATGCCGGTAATGCGCTCGGTGACCAGGTGCGCATGCGGGCTGCTGATGGCCGGGTAGAAATCCGAGCAGAAAATCAGCCGCTTGCAGGCAGCCTGGTAGTCCGGTGTGAGTTTTTTGCGCAAGGCCTCATCGGGTACGCCACTCTCAAGATGGCGCCGGCACAGCCAGCTTATCCAGCGCTGCATGAGTTTGTTCCCTACCGTGCCCGCGCTGAAGGTACGCACCAGTAACTGAAAGTAAAAGTGATAGGCCATGCGCTGCAGCACCGGGACGCGCGCGAGCAGTCGGTTCCAGCTCTCGGAATAGGCCTTTTGCGGCAGCGGCGACATCCACTGCGGGGTGCGCTGAAAGACGTGCATCTCGGCCGCATCGCGGGTCACGGCACCCACAATCTGGCTGGCGGTGGAGCCGGTGCCGATCACGCCGACGCGCTTGCCCCGCAATTCGATACTGTGGTCCCAGCGCGCGGAGTGGAAGCTCGCGCCGGCGAAGGTGTCCAGGCCGTCGATAGCCGGGTAGGCCGGTTTGTGCAGGATGCCGGTGGCGGAGACCACCACATCGAACAACTCTTCATCGCCCGCGTCGGTGCGCACCCGCCACTGCGGGCACTCGTAGCGCATTTCGGTCACCGCGGTATTGAAACGCGTTTTTTCCAGCACCCCGAAGTCACGCGCCACGCTTTCGAAATACGCCTGGATATCCGCACCGTAGGAATAACGATGTGACCAGTCGGCCTTTAACGCGAAGCTGAAGCAGTACCACCGCGAGGGGATGTCGCAGGAAAGGCCGGGGTAGCTGTTCTCCCGCCAGGTGCCGCCCACGCGGTCGGCCTTCTCGAACAGGGTGAGGTCGCGATAACCGGCTTTCTCCAGCTTCACCGCGGCAGCAATGCCGGACATTCCCGTGCCGATAATGGCGATGCGCGGCTGGCGTCCGCTGCCTGCCCAGCCGGTGCCGGTAGACTGCTCTGGTGGTGTCATTGTCGCTGGGTTATCGCTCAATTTTATTGTCGTTTCGGCAACGGGAGCCGCCACTTGCAGGGCCCAGAATATCCTTTTTGCGCCCTGCGTCGCCAGTGTCCGACTGTAGCCATTGATCCGTATCAAGAAACGCGAATGCGCGCAAGTTTTTACTCTTGAAATGAATTTGCCCACCCCCATTTAGCAAGGCAGAGACAGTCCGATAACCCAGAAGGAGGTGTGATATGTCTTTAATGCCCAGAAGTAACCTGTTCGACATGGATCGCTTTTTCAATGATTCCTGGCCGCAGGCGGCGAGGTCCGATACCTCGACATTTTTTGCGCCGCGCGTGGATATCCGCGACAACAATGGACACTACGAAATCACCGCCGAGTTACCCGGCGTTGCTCGTGAAGACATTCACGTGCATGTGAAAGACGGTGTGCTCACGCTGGAAGCGGAATCCACGCAGGAAAACAAGCAGGAAGACAACGGCAGGGTCATACGCCAGGAGCGGCGCTACGGCAAGTTCATGCGCAGCTTCAATCTTGGCGCAGACGTTCAGGAGTCTGATATTCAGGCGACGTTCAAGGACGGCGTATTGACCCTGAAGGCGCCGAAAGCCGTTGAAAAGGAACCGGAGCGACGCCGCATCGAAGTGTCCTGAGTACAGGAGGGCCTAGTTGATGAGCATGGCCCGGATCACTTTGTGCAGCAGGCGTTTCTGCCGCTCGATGTTGTCCGGGTCCTGCAGGTTGCCCTCGGCCAGGGTCGCGAAGGCGCGCTGGGACAGGAAATAGCCGGTGGTGAGGTTGAACATGGCGATCAGGTTGATTGCCAGCACTTCCCTGTGCTCCGGCTCCAGCCCCGCACTTCCCGTCGCTCCCAACTGCTGCAGGCTCTGCATGCCCTGGGAGAACAGCTTCGCCAGCCATTCGGCCACCAGCTTGTTGCCCATCGAGTGGGCGTCGCCCTGCATGGCCTGTTGGAACAGGGACGCCATTTGCGGGTGTGCCAGTAGCAGGTCCGTCATCACCGCGGGCAGTTCGGTATAATCGCGCAGCCGGGCGGCCCCGCCAATGTGCTGCGCCATCGCCTCGGCCATCGGGTTCAGGGCCCGGTGCAACACGGCCTCATACAGTGCCTGCTTACCGCTGAAATGGTTGTACAGGGCGGGTTCAGTCAGCGCCGCTCCCTGTGCAATCTGTCGCAGGCTGGTGCCCTCGTAGCCCTGCTGCGCGAACAAATTCTCTGCGACATCCAGGATACGTTGTGCGGTGCGTTCACCCTTTGTGCGCGGTTCGAGTGCGGGAGGGTCCTGAAGCATAAAATTAACACCTGATTGCTAAAAAAGCGGCAACTGGCTGTGCAGAGGCCTCGAATTACCGATCCGGGAGCGACTATACTGCTTAAATATTAACAGTCGATAATATAATAGGCCTGAAACATGGATTTTGCCATTGATGAACTGGTCAACGAAGACGCCTCTCTCATCAGTCGGCGTTGCTGGTCCGACGCGCAGGTGTATGAACTCGAGAAGCGCGGAATATTCGGCAGGGCCTGGTTGTTCCTCGGACATGTAAGCCAGATACGCGAGCCCGGGGATTTCGTGCAGGCCTACATGTGCGAGACGCCGGTTATTCTCGCGCGCGGCGAGGACGGCGCTATCCACGCCAACATCAACAGCTGCACCCACCGCGGGCTGCCGGTGTGCCGCGCAGACCACGGCAATACCCGGCGTTTCATCTGTCCCTATCACAACTGGGCCTACGCGGTAGACGGGTCCCTGCAAGCCATTCCGCAGGAAAGCGAGGTGCGCAACAAACCTGACAAATCCACCCTCGGCCTGAAACGCGTGCCCAGGGTGGAGAGCTGGCGAGGCCTGGTTTTCGGCAGTTTCAATGTGCAGATTGAACCCCTGGAAGACTACCTCGGTGATATGCGTTTTTACCTGGATGCATTCCTGCAACGGTTTCCCGACGGCATCGAGTTTCTCGGCGCGCCGCACCGCTGGGTGATCAACGCGAACTGGAAGCTCCCGGTGGAGAACCAGCTCGGGGATGTGAATCACGGCGCGTTTCTGCACAGCGCAATCATTCCACGCGAGGCGCAGACCGCGATTGAGCAACTGGGCTACAGCGTGGTACCCCGGCCCGGCCACGGGGCAACATTCCGCCTGATGCCGGAGGACAGCCCTTGGGAGGATGTGGCCTGGGGCATGGAGGGCATGGGGGCCATCTTCGGCGCTGCGGACGTTCGCGAGTATCTTGCCGAGGTGCAGGCCCGGGCCGGCGAGCGTGTGGGCGAATTGCGTGCCCGGATGAAAGGGCTCACCTACGGTGTGTATCCCAACCTGTCGTTTCTGTGGTCAAACACGTCGTTCAAGGTGTCGCATCCGCGCGGCCCGGGCAAAGTGGAATACTGGTCCTGGGCGGTTGTGCCCGCGGATGCCCCGGATGCCATCAAGCGGGCGCTGCGCACCAACTACAGTTCGTTCTTTGGCCCCGCCGGCATACTGGAACAGGAAGACTCCGAAGTGTGGACCCAGCAGTTCATCGGCAGTGACATCGATTTCGCGGACGACCGCCCGTATTTTTACGGCCTGGGGCTGGGCGAGGAGGGGCCACACCCGCAGTTGCCCGGGCTGGTGAGCGTCACCGCCAACGAGTTTTATGCGCGGCATTTTTTCCGTCGCTGGCGTGACGACTTGCGCGCGGCGGAGGCACGGCGATGACTGCTGAGGCGATAGCTACAACGCCCGGGGAACAGCGAGCACTCGAGCGGTTTTACTACCACGAGGCACGCCTGCTGGACAACCGGCAGTATCAGCAGTGGCTGGCACTGGTCGCTGAGTCGGTGCGCTACCGCATGCCGGCCAGGGTGAATGTCCAGGTGGATAATCGCCAGCGCGGCGGCGAGGCGATGCTCGCCATCGAGCGTGAGCTTGAAACCGCGGAGGGGCAGGGCAACCCGTTGCGGGATGAAGGCTTTGTGCACCTGGCGTTGCGTGTTGAACGGGCCTACAAGATCAATTCCTGGTCGGAAAACCCGCCGGCGCGCACGCGGCGCATCATCGGCAATGTGGAGCTCATGCGGCGTACCGCCCGGAGCTGGGAGGTGCTCAGCAACTTCCACCTTTACTACGCGCGCCCCGGGTCCGACAACCACCTCTACAGTGGCCAGCGACGTGACGCTTTGCAGCCGCAGGAAGATGGCTTTCGCCTCCTGGAACGGGAGGTGATCCTGGATTACGCGGATATCGGCCAGCCGACGTTGGGGCTGTTTTTCTAGGTGTTTCCGTCGCCGTGTTTCTCGAGATTAAGCCAGTTGGGTGCTTGCAATCTTACCATTCGCAGAGCAATCTAGATCGGGTCGGTGGTGCGCAAGCGCGCCGCTTCGGCGATTGGGGTGGGGGATTGTGACGAAAGCTGGTCGGGGTGTGTTCACGGTGCGTATCGCGCAGTTTAAATGGGTCGCCGGGTTGCTGCTTTCGGGCGCTCTCAGTGCGTCATTTACCTGGGCGATACCCGCGCCGGTCGCGGAGAACCGCGAGGACTACCGCGACGCCATGGAGGCACTGGAGAAGCGCCGCTGGGATGATTTTTCCCGGCTGCGCGCCGATCTCGATGCCTACCCCCTGTCCCTCTACCTGGACTATTTCCAGCTCACCCGGCAAGCGCCCCGGGTGCGGCCTCCCGAGGCGCTGCGCTTTCTGCGCCGCAGTGCGGATTCGCCGCTGCCCAACCGCTTCCTCAATGTGTACCTCACCACTGCAGGCAAACAGCAACGTTGGCGTGATTTTCTTGCGGTGATGCCGCGCGAGCCGAACAGCGTGGTGCTCAAGTGCTACTACTTCCGGGCGCAGCTCGACGCCGGCGAGCGTGAGCTCGCCTGGGAGGGCGCCAAATCGCTGTGGGTGCACGGGCAGTCGCGGCCGCAGGAATGCGACCCGCTGTTCACGGCCTGGCAGGCGTCGGGCGAACTGACTGACGACATTGTGTGGGAACGACTCCTGGCGGCCTTCGAAGCCAGGCAGCGCTCGCTCATGCGCTATGTCGCCAGCAAGGGTAGTGCGCGCCTGCAGCCCGCGGTCGAAAAGCTGCTGGCCGTGTACGCCAGCCCCGACAAGCTGTCGCGCCTGACGCTTTCGCCGCAGGACCCGTACGCGCCCGACATAGTTGGCCATGGCCTGATGCACCTGTCGCGTTACAACGCGGAGAAGGCTCTGCTCCTGTGGCAGGATTACAGCACGGAGTTTACGTTTAACGCACAACAGCAGCGCGATGTGGAATATGCAATCGCCCAGCGCCTGCTGTTTGCCCGCAGTGACTCCAGCCGCCAGTGGCTGCACGCGGCGCTGGAGCGCCTGGAGGACGATACCCTGGTGGGTATCCGGCTGCGCTGGGCATTGGCGGAGCAGGACTGGCCCGGCTTTGAGCGCACGCGGGTGCTGTTGTCCGCAGACGCACGCCAGGAAGCCGTCTGGCGGTACTGGTCGTCTGTCGCGCTGGCGGAGCGCGGCGCGGCCGATGCCGCGCGCGAATTGCTCGAGGACCTGGCGAACGAGCGCGAGTACTACGGCTTTCTCGCCGCGGATAAACTGGACCAACCCTACGCGTTCAATCACCGGCCACTGGAGCGCGCGGATACGGCTCCGCTGCGCGAGCTGCCCGCGTTGCGGCGAATTGAAGAACTGCACTTTCACGAAGAGGCATTGCTGGCGCACTCGGAATGGTACAAGGTGCTGACGGATACCCCGGATACAGCCACGCAGCAGCAACTCGCCCTGCTGGCCTCCGATCAGGGCTGGTATCGTATGGCGATAGATGCCGCGACCCGCGCACAGGCCTGGGATGCACTCGAGATACGTTTTCCCACGCCGTACCGGAGCGTGTTTGATGCCAGTGCCGCCGCGCAACAGGTGCCCGGTACGGAGTTGATGGCCATTGCACGCAGGGAGAGTGCGTTCTTTCCACAGGCGCGATCGCCGGTGGGCGCACTCGGCCTGATGCAGGTGATGCCGGCCACGGGCGCGCAGGTGGCATCCGGTCTGGGTGAGCGCCACACCAGGACAGACCTGTTGCAGGTGGAGCACAACGTACTGCTGGGAAGCACCTATTACCGCCAATTGCTCGATCGTTTCAATGGCAATCGCGTACTGGCACTCACCGCCTACAACGCCGGCCCCCACCGCGTGGATCGTTGGCGCAACAAACCCCGGGATGCGGTGCCGGTAGAGCTGTGGATAGAAACCATCCCCTATCGTGAAACCCGCAACTATGTGCAGGCTGTGCTTTCGTACAACGTCGTTTTCCAGCACTTGATGGGCGAGAAAGCGACGCTGCTCAGCAATGGTGAAAGACAGGCCGTCTATTGAGCGCGCCGGCCGTCTGATGAGCGCATCGATCGCCTTCGTTATTCCAACCCTGAATGAGGCGGCCACTATCGGTCCGCTGCTGGAGGCGCTGCGAGAGCGTTTCCCCACTGCCAGGTTGATCGTGGTAGATGGCGGCAGTAGCGATTCCACCGTCCGTGCCGCCATGCCGCGCTGTGATGAATTACTGCTGTGTGTGGCCGGTCGGGCGCGGCAGATGAACCTGGGCGCCAGTGTGGCCCGCACCGGTTACCTGTTTTTCTTGCATGCCGACAGCTTGCCGACAGCAGACGCGCCCGCGTTGCAGACGTATCTCGAATGCGCTCCCGCCTGGGGCTTCTGCCGAGTGCGTCTCAGCGGGCAACGACGCGTCTTTCGCGTTATCGAGTGGTTTATCAACCAGCGCAGTCGCGCAACGGGTGTCGGCACCGGGGACCAGATGCTGTTTATACGACGCGATCTGTTCGATGCGTCGGGTGGCTTCGATGCGCAGCCTTTGATGGAAGACGTTGCCTATTGCAAGCGGCTCCGGCGTCAGGGCGCGCCGCTGATTATCGCCGAGCCGGTAATCACCGCCAGCAGGCGTTGGGAGGAGGGCGGCGTTGTGCGCACGGTGCTGCGGATGTGGGCCCTGCGACTTGCCTACGCCCTGGGCGTGTCGCCGCAACGGCTCTGGCGATACTACTATGGGTGACGGTCGCACGACTGCACCGTCGGCGTCCGATAGCGATTGCCTGCTGCTACAGTTTGCCCGCGAACCCGTACCCGGGCGGGTGAAAACGCGCATGCTGGTGCAGTTGAGTGCCGAACAGGCGTGCGAGCTCCACAGTGACATGGTGCTGTGGACCTGCGAGCGGCTGGTCGGGGCGCGGCTGGGCGATGTGGAAGTCTGCGTGGCCGGCTCACGGCAGCACCCGCTGTTCAGGCAGTGCCTGGCGCTGGGCGCGGCGCGTGTCACGCAGCAGCGTGGCGCCGACCTGGGCGAGCGAATGTTCGCCGCTTTGGAGCGGGGCCTCACTGGTTACCGCAAGGTACTGCTGGTCGGCAGCGATTGCCCGCAGCTGGATGCCGATTACCTGCAAGCCGCGCTGGACGCGCTGGATGAGGTCCCGGTGGTGATTGGCCCCGCACTGGACGGTGGTTACGTGCTTATCGGCGCGCAGCAGATGGACAGAAGGATTTTTCAGGCGGTGCCGTGGGGTTCGGGAGAGGTCTATGCGCAAACGCTGGCGAACATAGCGGCTGCCGGGTTGGCGGTGAGCTCCTTGCAACCGTTGGCGGATGTGGATACCCCGGGGGACCTGCCCGTCTGGAACGCACTGCGCCGACAGACATTGCCCTGACAGCTATTAAGCTGACAGGCCGATACCTGCGGTTGCAGGCAGCGCGACCGCCGGGTCAAGCGGTCTCAGGCGGTGGCCAGTGCACCCGGTTCAGGTTCCTTAACCGTGCCGCCAGCGCGGCGGTAGAGCAGCCAGGCGATTGCAGTGCAATAGCTCAGGTTGGTCTGCAGCTCGCTGTCCGGGTTGCTGAGGAAAGCTCTCTGGCTGGCCAGCCCCCTGACGCGACTGGCCAGTTCGGGGTTGAATGCCAGGTAGCGGTCCCAGAGATCACGGTGTTGTGCGGCCGTGATATGGAACAGACCGAGCCCGTCGTTGCGCACGGAGAACAAGCCGAGCTCCGGCGCCTCGATGGCGGCATTCAGAAGGAATTCCTCGCTGTTGTGGGTCCACGCCCCCAGGTACTTCAGCGTTGGTCGAATAACCTGATCTCTCAGGTGTTCTGCGGTCACGTACATAACCTACTTCCTCGCAGGGATGACTCATCCGTCAGATACTGCATGGCTTTTATTGTGTGGCGTGATTATTGTCACCGCGCCCGGGAGAAGGCGCCCGTTTCGCGGCATTTTCGCGCTCACGAGTACCTTTTTAGCACATAAAAAGAATAAATCCAATAAAAATAGAGGGTTGAGCAGGTTATTTCACGAGAAAACTGGAAACAGCGTCTAACTGAACTTCAAGGGTGACAGGAGGGGAACTCATGACCGTCTAATGTCGGCAAAAATCCTCTGTAAAATAGGCAATATGTTGCCATATTCTGAAAAAATCAGCCTCCGGCGAGTTTTACCTGGTAGCCACGGCGCTCCAGTTCAAGTTTGAGTTTTTCTCGGGCATCGCCCTGGATTTCGATGTCCTGTCCCTTCACCGTGCCGCCCACCCCACATTTTTTTTTCAGTTCCCTGGCCAGCAGTTTCAGTTCTTCGCCGGCGAGTGGCAGCCCACAGATGAGCGTTACCGGTTTGCCCCCGCGCCCCTTGCTCTGGCGGTGCAGTTTTATCGGGCCGTCGGCGGACGGCGTCGAGGACGCCTTTTTGCACACGCATTGCGCAGTGGGTCGCTGGCAGCCCGGACACAAACGTCCGCTCTCAGTGGAATAGACGAGGCGTGAAGCACGAGGATGGCGCTGACTCATACGGGGGGCGTGACTTGGGGAAGAAGCTGGCAGTATAGTGGCGGCAATCGCTCACGGGAACCGGAGGAGGAGACGACATGACAGACCAGACCGGACACCTGCGGGAAGAAGTGGCCAACCTGCAGGCGCAACTCGCGTTTCAGGAGGATGCTGTCGCGAGCCTGGACGCGACCGTGGCTGCCCAGCAACAGGACATACTGGTATTGAAGAGGCAGATAGCGCTGCTGCATGAGCGGCAGGCCCAGTTTAGCGAGCAGCCAGCTGAGGGCACATCGTCCTCGCTGGAGGAAAAGCCCCCGCACTACTAACAGGGCGCATGCGCGCGCAGCGCCGGGCTCAATCAGGGCGCCGCGCCCCGTTTGTCGGGGCGTGGCGTTTCTCCAGGCGGCGCAGAAACTCCGATACCAGCCGCTCGTAGAGCACGTTCTTCAGCACCTGGTCTTCCACACCCGCCTCCAGGTTCGGGTTGTCATTGACCTCTATGACCATCACCCCGCGCGGGGTCTCTTTCAGGTCGACACCGTACAGGCCATCGCCGATCAGGTTGGCGGCCTTGAGCGCGGTAGCCACCACGGCAGGGGGTGCCTGGTCGACGGCCCAACACTTGAAATCGCCCTCGTCGGGACGTCCCTCGCCGCTGTGATTGACAATCTGCCAGTGTTTCTTGGACATGAAATACTGGCAGACGAAGAGCGGCTCTCGATTGAGAATGCCCACCCGCCAGTCGAATTCCGTGTAGACATATTCCTGCGCGAGGATCAGGTCCGACTCCTTGAACAGGCGCGCGGCGATATCTTTCAGCTCCGCCTTGTTCTCGGCCTTGAATACGCCGCGAGAAAATGCGCCGTCGGGTATTTTCAGCACGATGGGGTAGGCCAGCTTGTCTTCCAGGGCCTTGACGTTGTCGCGGCTGACGATCACGGTGCGCGGCGTGCCCAGCTTGTTGTTCGCGAGGAGCTCTGCCAGGTACACCTTGTTGGTGCACTTGAGAATCGAGTCCGGGTCGTCGATAACCACCATCCCTTCACTGTCGGCCTTGCGCGCAAAACGATAGGTATAGTGTGCTATTTGCGTCGTCTCGCGAATAAACAGTGCGTCGTATTCAGCCAGTCTCGCGTAGTCGCGCCGCCCAATGAGTTCGGCGTTGATGCCCTGCTCACGCGCAGCGCGGATGAACTTCTGCAGCGCGCGCTCGTCGGAAGGCGGCAACTCCTCCTGCGGGTTGTGCAGAATTGCCAGGTCGTAGCGTGTGGTCGATGCCGCACGTCGCTTGCGCCAGCGGCGTGCGAGGTGCTGGTCCAGCGCCTCGAAAAACAGTGTCTCCTGGACCTCGTCAAGACGCCGGAACACCAGTGGCTTGATACTGGCAATGCGCCATTTGTCCGCCAGCCGAAACTCAACCCGAAGCATCGGTGCGGGAAAGGTTTCGAACAGCTGCCGGGCGAAATCCGCCATTTCATCGACGTTGCACTTGCCAAAAAAGATGTCCAGTTCGAACGCGGTGGTAGTGAAGTCGTGACGGTTCTTGCGGAATACCTTTTGCACCACCTTGTCGAGATCGCCGGTATCGAGACTGTAGATCGATTTCCGGCTGAGATCCTGCAGCGTGCGCACCGACGGGAGAATACGATGGCGTCGGGCCTCGGCGAGGAGCGAGCAGTAGTAGCCCTCGCTGAGATAGCGCTGGCTGCGACACAGGTTGATCACATGGACACCGGAGCGATTGAGGCCGGTGTGTCCGGCGAGGTACTCGCGTGCTTCTACCACCGGAAGCTGTGGGTAACCCGGCTTCCAGTCGCGTGCGTTTTCAATCAGTATCACATGCTCCGTCATGCGCGCTCTCCATTGCCGTCGGCGCCTTTGTAGAGTATCAGTGCGGCGCGCAGCCCCGCCCTTCCGTAGCGTGCCATGCGCTGAAAATTGCGTTTGTGAATGGGCATGCTGATGGAGTCCACGGGAGTTTCGTTGTTGTCGTAGTCGACAAACGGATCGTTGGCATACACAAAGTGCTCGTCCATGCCGGTAACGACCACCCAGTGCGGAAAACGTTCTTCGTAAATCTGGTAGGAGCTTATCAGCACGACCGGCAAGCCTCCCTCGTTCAGGCGCTGTTGCAGGTCATCCAGGCTCAGGCTCTCGTAGTGGATAGGCACGCCGAGTTGCAGCAGTTCATCACGCATGTCTTCCTGCACCAGGCGAATGACGGTCTTTTTCTCTTCACTGCGCACCGTATCGATGAGATGCACGCCCTCGTCGCTCACGTAGACTTCTGTATGGAAGCCACGCCTGGCCGCCGCAAGAGCGAGACCAAAAGGCCCGCAGCCACCGTGACCGGAGGTCATGTAGATGGTGGTCGCCTCCCGCCACAGGCGCAGTTCAAGTTTGCGATCAAGGACCAGACCGGGCGACAGCGACTTCATCGCCATCATCAGCGCTGCCGGGCCGCAGGTGAAATCCAGCGTCTGCTCATAATAGACAACCTGCGCCAGGTCAGGGGCGAGATTGGGAGCCAGCGACTTCTCAAAACGAAAGGCATCCATATGGTCTTCGTAGTAGTCGGCGCGCTCATCAAACTGGCGATATCCCATGGCGCGAAACAGGGCCAGCGAGGCGCTGTTATCCTTGCGTATTTCCAGGCGCAGGTAGGCGCAATCGCGTTCCCGGCTTTCCGCTTCGGCCGCCAGGACGAGGGCGCGGGCCACGCCCCCGCCGCGCGCGGCAGGGTCTACCGCGATCGAGTACAGGCGAGCCATGGAAGTGCCGCGACTGAACAGGATCAGTACGTAGCCGCGCAACTCCTGCTGCTCGACGTCCACCAGTACCGCGGCATTGGCCCGGGTGAGCATGTAGCGGAACTGGCGGCGCGAGAGCCGGTCGGTCTGGAAGCAGGTCTCTTCCAGGCGCACAAGCGGTTTTATGTCGGTGAGCGTTGCGGTGCGAATCATCGATGCGTGCCGGATGAGGCCGGTATCAGTCTGCGCGATCAGGCCGGTGTCGCCAGACCGCGAGACAGGTAGCCGGCGAAACGTGGCGTTTTCGGCAGATAGGCGTTGTGCAATTCGGCGATGCGAAAGCCGCCGCTCTCCAATGCCCCGGTTGTCGAGCGATTGAGGTTGCAACCGCCACAGAGCTTTTTCCACACGGGGTTGATACGGTTTTGCCACTGCCGCACGGAGGCATCCGGGGCAAGCCCGTGTTCGCAAAACAGTAGCTGGCCATCCGGCTTGAGTACACGATGCATCTGCGCCAGCGCTGCGCGCCAGTCGGGAATCGTGCACAGGGTAAAGGTGAGCAGGACCGTGTCGACGGACCGATCCTCCAGCGGTATCTGTTCGCCGGGGAGGTCCAGCCAGCGCACCTCGACGGGAGAACGCTCAAGATTGCCCTGTGCCTTGCGCCGCATACCAACGGATGGCTCCAGCCCCCAGACCCATTCGACCTGGTCGGGGTTGTAGAAAGGCAGGTTCAGGGCCGAGCCCATGCCCACCTCCAGCACGCGGCCGCGCGCCAGTGGCACCACCTTGCGCCGCTCCGAGGTGATGGCCCGGCTGCCGCAGGCCGCATTGATGCAGATCGGAAGAATGCGATCCTCGTAGAAACTCATGCCGGGTGACTCCTGTTTGCTGCCGGTACTGTAACCCAGCTCACTGTATTGGCGAAACATGGACGTTGCTTTCCAGTTGCGCGCCGCGCCGGTAGAATCCGCGGCTGGCTTGCTAAACCCAGGAGAGTCGACATGTCAGAGAGCGCCGCCACGGATAGCCCGGAACAGGCAGAATTTCGTCAACACTGCCGTGACTGGCTCAGCAGCAACACCCCTGCGGCACCGACGGTGCGCCTGCCCTTGTCGCCCCTGGAGATTATGACCACGGGGCAGCTTGAATACCTGCAGCACTGGCAAAAGTCGGCTTACGACGCCGGGCTGGTGGGCTGTGACTACCCGGTGGCGGTGGGAGGCGGCGGCCGCGAGGATTGTCAGCGGATCGCCAACGAGGAGATGATCCGGGCACGCACGCCATTTTTTCCCAACGTAATCGGCCTGGGCATGGCCGCGCCGACGGTCTTCTACCATGGCCAGGACGCCCTCAGGGAACGCCTGTTGCCGCGGCTGTTTTCCGGTGAGGACATCTGGTGCCAGGGCTTCAGCGAGCCGGGCGCGGGTTCCGACCTCGCCAGCGTGCAGACGTTCGCCGAGAAACGTGGCGATCGCTGGGTGATCAATGGCCACAAGGTGTGGACCTCGCTGGCGCACTTTGCCGAGTGGATGATCCTCCTCCTGCGCACGGACAAGGGCCACAAGTATGAAGGCCTGTCGTACTTCGTGGTGCCCATTCGCTCGGCGCTGGGTAAGGGTGTCACGGTGCGGCCGCTGATCAAGATGACGGGTGAAACCGGGTTCAACGAGGTGATCTTCGAGAATCTCGAGGTAGACGACGGCTTCCGCCTGGACGAGACCGGGCGCGGCTGGCAGGTGGCCATGACCACGCTGGCGCATGAACGCGGGGCGGGAGAAAAAGTCACGCCCAGGGCGGGCGGTCTGAAGAGCCGCTCCACCCACTCGACCAACACGGCGAACCTGATAGAGCTGGCGCGTGCGAGCCGGCGAAACGGCAGTTCGGCGGCCGCCGACCCACTGCTGCGTGACCGGATCATGCAGCAGGTTATCCGCGAGGAGGGCCTGAACCAGAACCAGCGTCGTGCGCGGGTGACAGCGCTGCAGGACCACCCGGCGCGCCTGCCGCTGCAAAACAAGCTGTTGGCCAGCGAAATAGCGCAGGATACGGCGGCACTTGCCCTGGAAGTGGCCGGCCCGAGTGCGTCCCTGTACCTGGCCGATGAGAACGCCCCCGCGGGTGGACAGTGGCCGCTGGCGTACATGAATTCCTACGGCATGACCATCGCCGCGGGCACCAGCGAGGTGCAGCGCAATATCCTGGGCGAGCGCGTGCTCGGCCTGGCCAAATCCAAGTAGGGGAAGCATATGTCACAGCCGGATAATTTTGGTTTTGAGGAGGAGGCTGCGCTGCTCAAGGCTTCCGCGCGTAAATTCCTGGGCGAACACTTCCCCGCGGGGAAACTGCACGCCATGGTGGCGGGCGACCCCGACCCGGAACGCATCTCAGATGCGCCTTTCGAGCGTTCACTCTGGCAGCAAATGGTGGATCTCGGCTGGGCATCGCTGGCCGTGCCGGAGGACAATGGCGGGGTGGGCATGCCGCTGGTTGCCGTGGCGGGCCTCGTCGAGGAAGTGGGCCGCGCTGCGTTTCCCTGCCCGTTGCTCGCGACCCTGAATGTGACCTACGTGTTGCGGGCGTGCGGCGCGGGCGCTGCCGATGCGCTGGCTGATATAGCGCAGGGCAGGGCGGCTACACTGGCAGTTGCCGGTGCCGACGGTAGCTGGGATGCCGCGTCAGCGGAAGTCGTGTGCGAAAACGGCAAGCTATCGGGGCGTGCATGGTTTGTGCAGGACGCGCGCAAGGCGGAGCGACTGCTCGTCAGCGCGCGCAGCGGGAGTGGAAGCGCCCTGTACTGGGTCGCCACGGATGCACCGGGTGTCACCGTGAACGCTGACGCCATCGTCGATCTCACCCGGGACCAGGCACATGTGAGTTTTGACGGCGCAGCCGCGCAGCCTGTTTGTGACGACGCCGCCGCCGCGCTCGACCAGGCCATGCCCGCCATCTACACGCTACTCGCCGCCGATATCGCCGGTGCGGCGGAATGGCAGCTACAGACCACGGTCGAGTACGTGGGTACCCGGCAGCAGTTCGATCATCCGCTGGGATTTTTCCAGGCGGTGAAACACCCGCTGGTGGACGTGATGATCCAGATCGACGAGACCCGGTCCCTGCTGTACAACGCGGCCTGCGCCTGGGATACCGAGCCGGAGCGTGCAGCGCGTTATGCGCACATGGCCCAGGCCTCGGCCAGTGAGACCGCGGCGTTCGCCTCCGGCCGCTCGGTGCAGTATCACGGCGGCATCGGCTTTACCTGGGAGTGTTATCTGCATCTGTACTTCAAGCGTCAGAAACACAGCCAGATGTTGTGGGGCGATGCCGCCTGGCACCGCGCACGTCTTGCCGAACTGCTGATTGACCCCGCGGCCTGAATGCCGCGTTGTCCGCAACCGCCATGCATGGGAGCCCATCGCGCATGAACTGGAAAATTGCGAGCGCCATCCTGCTCACCTTCCTGGTGGGCCTGGGGGTATTGTTTTCCATCGCCACGCGCACGCCCGCGCCCCCGGCGCACCAGGTGTTTATCAACGGCAACGTGCTGACCATGGATGCTGAGAACCGCATCGTCGAGGCGATCTCGGTCCGCGATACGCTGATAGAGTCCGTCGGCAGCACGCAAGAGGTCATGGCGTTGGTCGATGATGACACCGTGATAGTAGACCTGCGCGGGCAAACGCTGTTGCCGGGTTTTGTGGATGCGCACAGTCATTTTCCGGGCTCGGGTATCAAGGCCATCGCCGCCGACCTCAACAGCCCGCCCATTGGCGACAAAACCAGCATGGCAGAGGTGCTGGAGGCATTGCGCGCGGAGGCGGCCCGACGCGATCCCGGCGAGTGGGTCAGTGGCTTCGGCTATGACGACACGCTGCTTGAGGAGAATCGTCACCCGACCCGCGCCGAGCTGGACCAGGTATCGAGCGAGCATCCCGTGGTGGCGATGCACGTGTCCGGGCACATGCTGGTTGCCAACAGCATGGCGCTGCAACTGGCGGGTATCAGCGCCGCCACCCCCGATCCGGAGGGCGGGGTCATCGGTCGGCGTGCCGGCTCATCGGAGCCGAACGGGCTGCTGGAAGAGACAGCGCGTATGGGGGTGATCCTGCTGATGCAGGATATGGGCCTGCTCGACACGTGGCGCCTGTTCAAAACCGCCGCGGTGGATTACCTGCGCCAGGGGGTCACCACGGCGCAATCCGGGGGCGTGACGCCGGAGCTGGCGAAAGGGCTCTCCCTGTTCAGCCGGTTCGGCGTCGTCCCGCAGCGGCTGGTGGTGCTGCCCTTCGAGACGGCATTTTCCGAGGCACTCGCCAGCGGCGACTACGATCCCGCCGAGTACGCCTCGGAGCGGGTCTACATGGGCCCGATAAAGCTGGTTGCCGACGGCAGTATCCAGGGCTATACCGGCTACCTCAGCGAACCCTATCACACCCCGTACCACGGCGATGCCACGTATGTCGGTTACCCGACGATTCCACGAGAGGCCCTGTTCCGCCAGGTGGCGGCGCTGCACGGCGCGGGCCACCAGCTCGCCATTCACGGCAATGGCGATGCCTCCATCGAGGACATCCTGGACGCGTTCGAGGCCGCGCAGCAGGCGCACCCGGTGGAGGACCCGCGGATGCTGCTCATCCACAGCCAGATGGCGCGTGAAGATCAGATCGCGCGTATGGGAGAATTGGGTGTTACCCCGAGTTTTTTCAGTGCGCATACCTGGTACTGGGGGGATCGGCATCGGGATATTTTCATCGGCCCGGAACGGGCCGCCGTTATCAGCCCCACCGGCTGGGCGCTGGATTACGGGGTTCGTTTCAGTTCGCACCTGGATACGCCGGTGGTGCCCATGCAGCCCTTGCAGGCTGTGTGGAGCCAGGTGCATCGCATCACACACGGTGGCGACACGCTGGGCGGGGAGCAGCGTATCGGCGTGATGCAAGCCCTGCGGGCCGTGACTATCGACGCCGCGTGGCAGGTGTTCCTGGAGGAGCGTGTAGGATCTCTGGAGGCGGGCAAGTACGCCGACCTGGTGGTCTTGTCGGGTAACCCGCTGGAGCAGCCCATGGCGATGCGTGAACTGGAGGTCAGACGCACCGTTATCGGTGGTGCCACCGTGTACCAAAAGCAGTAATTTCGGGTAGATTCGGGCGCTGATTGACCCATGCGTGGCATGTAGCATGAGACTTTTGGCCTGCTGGCGTTTACAGTGAGGGGTCATTCCGATATAAATACACAAACGGCCTAAGTGATTTGTGGCTTATGCTGTTTTCAGGCGGTTTGGGGCAACAGGCTGGAAACTATGTATCGCTACAGTGTCGATAATGCCGTAACGTATCTACCCAGTGACATCACTCTTTTCAGGGAATCTCCCTTCGCGGCCTGGATGGAGCGCCTCGCGCTCGAGAACCCCGATCACGGGATTCCTCCGGACGCCAACAGCCAACCTCCGTGTGACGTCGCAGAACGCCAGGACGACCTGGTGGACACGCTGCGTGCCGAGGGCAGGGACGTCGTGCTGGTCGACTGGGAACTCGATGAATCCGAGCGGCGGGCTGACACCCTGGATGCCATGCGCTCCGGCGCCGATTTTATTGTCAATGGCGTGCTGGCCCTGGGCGCGCTCAGCGGCAACGTCAACATGCTGATGCGCACCAGCGGGTTCTCCGAACTGGGCGATTTTCTTTATATCCCCTGCGATACCCAGGGCGGCAGGGGCCTCGATGCAGGGTTTCGCCTCGCCTTTTTTGCCGACCTGTTGCAAAGCCTGCAGGGGCAGTTACCGCCCCAGCTCCTGGTGATCTACCCGGACGCGGAGGTGGTACCGCTGCAGACGGAAGATCACATTCATTACTACCGCGCGGTCAAACAGCGTTTTGTTGAAGCCATGGACAGCTTCCGCAAGCACCGCATGCCCGACCCCGCAGAATCTTCACACTTCGGTCGTTGGTCGGAGTGCGCCGCGGAAGTGCTCAAGCAGCGCGCACAGAGTGCGGGACACCAGCGGGATGCCGAGGAAACGGCCGCTGCGCACGACAGTGCGCCGGGTGCAGCGCCGTTGCATGACGAAACGGCGCAGGCAGGTGAACAGCCAGATGAGAAAACTGCCTACGCGGTGGCGGAAATGCCCGTGGCGGCAGTGGCCGGTGAAGCGCCCCTGCGCGATGTGGGCCGCCCCGTGTTGCAGCGCGAAACGGGTACGGCGACGGTCGCCCTGGACGGGCAAACGCGAAGGTCCAGAGGTGGCTTGACACTGGTCGAGCAGGCACGCTCCCTGTCCCCGGACGCCTACCGCTCACGCAAGATGCCCGGCAGAACGCCCAACCTCGCGCATTTCCCGGTGCAGGATGTCGCGTCCAGTGCACCAGCCGCATCCACGACTGCACCCGCGGCTGCACCCGCAGCGAAACACGACGCGGGAGAGGTGCTGGAGAACCTGGAATTTATCGGCAGCAGTCAACCGGCACCTCTGTACGACTCGAGGCCTGTGCGCCCGGCAGCCTCGCGTTCGCAGCCCGCTGAAGAGGCGCCGCGACGCACCGATGTCGATGTGTCAGCCGCCGACGAAACAACGGAAAGCGCGGAAGCGAGGTTTGACGCGGTGCCGGCGCCTTCGCCCAGTTTGCGGGAGATACCGGTGCCCGAGCCGATGATCGAAGGCTACGAGGTTGAATTGATCGACCTGGAGACCTATCAGCAACGCGCGCCCGAGCCGCTGTTGCTGCCCCCGGATTACGACACCGGGAACGGGCGCGCGGACGCCTGGTTCGAGGCGTTGTCTGAAACACAGCAGGAGCGAAAATCAGTTGTCGACATGGACAGCCCCCAGCATAGCGAGCGCAAACCGGCAAGCGATCGGGAGCGCACACCCGGAGCGTGGTACCACGAGGCGAATGAAGAGGAATCGGGCCCCCCGTTTGGTAGTGGCCTGATCACCAACAAACATTTCGACCGCGACGACTAGGCAAGTGCGGGCCAGGGCCGGGTCGCCCTGGCCATGGCACAGGGCGATCCGCGGTTTACCTCAGGGTTCTGAAACAGGCCCGCAGTTCGTCAATAAACAGTTTAGGTTGTTCAAATGCGGCAAAGTGCCCGCCGCGATCAAGTTCATTCCAGTAAACCAGGTTGCTGAAGCGCTGTTCCGCCCAGCGGCGGCTGCTACGGAAAATCTCCTTGGGAAATATCGAACAGCCGACGGGAATACTGATGGGCTCCATGCCGGGATTGTTGAAGCTTTCCCAGTACAGGCGCGCTGAGCTGGCGCCGGCATTGTTCAGCCAGTAGAACATCACGTTGTCCAGCAGTTCGTCCTTGCTCAGCACATTCTCCGGATGCTTGCTGCCATCCAGCTCGCAGTCTGTCCAGTTGTAGAACTTTTCGACAATCCAGGCCATTTGTCCTACCGGCGAATCCGCCAAGGCGTAGCCGAGTGTCTGGGGGTAGGTGGATTGCTGCTTGGAATAGCCGGAGCCTTTGTCACCGTATGCTCCCATGTCGGTGAGTGCCGCCTGCTCGCGCTCGGTCAGGTTGTCCATGGTGTCCGGGTCGGGCGCCACGATGGGCATGTTTACGTGGATACCCGCGCAGTGCCTGGTTTCCGTCATGCCGATGCTCAGCGTGATCATGCTGCCCCAGTCACCGCCCTGGGCAACGTAGCGGTCGTAGCCGAGCCGCCGCATGAGTTCGCCCCACATGCTCGCGATCTTCTCCACCGAGGTGCCGGCCTCGGAGGGTTTGCCGGAAAAGCCGTAGCCCGGCAGGCAGGGCACGATGACATGGAAGGCATCAGCCGGATCGCCGCCATAACCGGCGGGGTCGGCCAGCTCGTCTATCACTTTGTGAAACTCGATCGCGGAGCCCGGCCAGCCGTGTGACATGACCAGCGGTAAAGCGTCTTCGCGCGGGCTGCGCACGTGAATAAAATGTATGTCCACGCCGTCAATATTTGTGGTGAATTGCGGCCAGCCGTTGAGTTTGCTCTCACAGCGGCGCCAGTTATAGTCGGACGCCCAGTAGGTGGCGAGTTCGCGTGTGTAGTCGAGCGGCATGCCCTGGTCCCAGCCGCGACAGGTTTCGCGGTCCGGCCAGCGAACATTCTCCAGGCGTCGCTTCAATTCCTGCAGGTCTGCGTCAGGTATGGCAACCTTGTACGGTGTAATGTCGCTGCTCACGTGTGCACTCCCAAATGGCGGACTGCATAAACTAGCTAGCGCTTTGTGATGTTGCAAGCCCCGTGACGATGAATCTTCGCTCAGTCGTCAATCCACACCTGTCGCAATGGTTCGCCAAAGTCATCGTAGATCATTTTGCGCCGTCTCTGGGGTGTGCGTCGGGCTGCGCGCTGTGATTTGCGGCTGCGTTTTTCCAGTCGTCGTGCTTCAATGGCAGCCACCACTTCCGGTACGAGAGTGCGCGATTCTCGCGGTTCCACAAACAGCCGGCGATTCAGATAGAGTGGCGGGTCGTCGGGGTTCTTGCCGGACTCGCCAACAGGGATTTCCTTGACCTCGCCACCTTTGCGGAGAAAGCGCTCGGTTTCCTCTTCCAGCTTTTCCCGGACTTCCGCTTTCGAGACGCTCTTTTTCAATGGTCTCACCATCGCCGCGCGAGGTTGAACAATATTCCAGTATACCGCTGTGACCGGGGAATTACAGAGTGTCGGGCCGGGCGATCTCCGCCCTCAGCCGTGCGCCCGGCCCGTTGTCCTGGAGCACGACCTGGCCCGAAATCACGCTCACCCCGAGGCTGGCCAGTAGCGAGCTGGTATCGGGCATGCTCGTCGTTGCCCGCAGGCGGTCATAGAGCGGCTGGAATACGAAGACCTGGTTGAGAGCGTCCAGTTTCGCGACCATTTCGGGCACCGACAATCGCGTGTGTGCGCAGCACTTGTTCAGCTTTTGCAGGGCGTCATCCAGGGTCAGCCTGCCCGAGGACTGCTGTCGTAGCCGGGCATCCGCCTTGAGGAAATACCAGGCCCCGCTCCAGTACACGCGCATGAAGCCGCCCCTCTCGTGCATGGCATTGCTGACGGAGTGCAGCGCCTGTCCGTCGAATGCGTCATCCCCTGCGCCACGTTCAAAGCCATCGACAAAGGCTTGCCACATGGCCTGCTCGTCCAGCACACCGGCACGTCGCCGCAGCAGGTTCTGGTAATAGGTCGCCAGCCCCTCGCTGAACCAGAAGTCACCCCAGCCACGGTAGGGAATCAGCAGGTGCGCCAGCTCGTGGTAGCCTGTCCACTCCTGGCGCAGACGCCGGGCGGTTGTTCCGGGGGCGACAAAAAACTCCACGCGGTCGAGCGATTCCCGGTGCACCTGCGCCCAGGGTATCGGGTCCGCACCTGCGGCTGAGGCCGGCGACACGGTTATTCGCCAGCGGCGAGTGGGCCAGTGGCCATACACCTGTTCAAGCGATGTACTGATAAATTTCACCCATGCGGCGAGTTCGGCGCGGTCTTCGGCCGAGAATTCTTCGCTGATATCGAGTTCCAGGATACGCGCCTGACGCATCAGCAGGGTTGTATCTGAGAGGCTTGTCGAGGGCACTGTCGCCAGTAGTAAAGCGCCCAGAAAAATACACATCCTCAAGGACATCGAGTCAACCGGGCGCATGAGTCGCACAAGCGCCCGGGCACGCGCGATCGGTGTTGGAGCCGGCCCTGCTCCGGCCCCGGTAACAACGCTCTCGGGGTCGGCGCACGCTGCCAACGCAGCGTCGCGTTGAGCAGCGCTGCTTGCGCACGGGATGTCTGTGTACGCCTTCTCGCATCAAGTAATAATAACGCCTATTGTCGCGCCGCACACGCTGCAGCACCCGGTTGCAGCTATGCGGTTGCGCGCGCCAGGGGGGCGCCGGATTAAATTGTTCCGGGGTTTGCCTGTATTCCTCTCGTTCTGCTTTAATGCATGCACGCCGCACCCGCCGTGTGAGAGTAACCCTGGTATCTGTACACACTGGCCGGGCAGGTTCTGTGGGCCTGGAAGAAGCGCCAATGAAGGCGCCGGGAGAAAAGTTTGGTTGTTCCGCAAGAAAGACGAGCAACGAAGAGTAGCGCTTTTTCTGGTTCTACCCGACGGGAATACAATGAAGGCAGGCCCGGTGCAGATTGTGTGAGCGGGCTCTAGCATGAATGCCTTTCGCTCAGCCCTGGTGTTTCTCTGGATGGTCGTGACCGTGATCCCGTTGGGTCTTTCCCTCGTTGCGTTGTCACCGGTACTCCGGGATGACAAATTGTGGTGGTGGTTTGCTGTCCCCTGGCTCAAGGGCTGCGTCATGGCCGCGCGGGTGATCGGCGGCGTCCGCTATCGCATTGAGGGAGAGCATAACCTGCCCGGTGTCGATAACATGCGGCGCACGATTTTGTGCTCCAAGCACCAGTCCACATGGGAAACCTTTTTCTTTCCCAGCATGACCTCGCACCCGCTCGCCTATGTATTCAAGAAAGAACTGCTGCGTATACCGATCTTCGGCTGGTGCATCGGACTGCTCGGTATGATCCACATCGACCGGTCGAAACGTGCCGAGGCCTGGAGCAAGGTGGCGGAGCAGGGGCGCCAACTGATGGACCGTGGCAAGTGGATCATTATGTTTCCCGAGGGGACGCGCACCGAACGCGGCTCACAGGGCGCATACAAGACCGGGGCTGCGCGCCTCGCCGTCACGACCGGCGCGGATGTGATCCCGATCGCCCTGACGTCGGGCCGTTGCTGGCCGCGACGGTCTTTCTCCTTCATTCCCGGGGTCATCAACGTGTCGATTGGCCCGCCCATCGCCTCCGAGGGACGCGAACCCGAGGAAATGATGTCCGAGGTGGAACGCTGGATCGAGAGTGAGATGCGGCGTCTCGATCCCGAGGCCTATCCTTGAAGTTATATTCGAATTTTCACCCGCTGGAGACCAGAGCATGTCCACTACAAAAATTGTAATGCTGATTATTTATGCGGTACTCGGAGGCCTTGCCCTGGGCATGGGGGACGCAGCCGTGGGTGTCTGGTCGCTGCGCATTTTGCTCATCCTGGCGGCGGTACACGCGGTGGAGGCTGCCATATTTTTTGGTCTCTGCAGGCGTGCCGGCGATTCTTTGCCGGTTCACCTGCTGCAGGTGTTTCTGTTTGGTGTAGTGCATGTACAGGAGCTGAAGGCTCGCGGCGTAAAATGATCGTGCGGCGCAAGGCCTGAGCGGAGCCTCCAGAGCGGGCCTGTTCAGGGTATCAACACGCCGGCACCGCTGAAGTTCCCCTCCCGCAGATCTTCCAGCGCCTCGTTGGCACGCTCCAGCGCATAGCAGGTCACGTGCGTTTGTATCGGTATGCTGGCGGCCAACGGCAGAAACTCCTCGCCGTCACGACGCGTGAGATTGGCCACACTGCGCAACTGCCGCTCACCCCACAAGCTTGCGTAGGGAAACGCGGGTATTTCAGACATGTGAATACCGGCACACACCACACAGGCGCCCTTGCGTACGGAGCGCAGCGCCTGCGGCACGAGTTCTCCCGCAGGGGCGAAGATGATGGCGCCGTCCAGGGGCTCGGGGGGAGCTTGCGAGGAATCGCCCGCCCAGGCGGCACCCAGACTGCGGGCAAATTGCTGCCCCGTTTCGTCGCCCGCGCGCGTAAAGGCCAGCACTTCCTGTGCCCGGTGCGATGCCACCTGGATGAGAATGTGTGCGGCGGCGCCGAAGCCGTAGAAGCCTATTCTCTGACAGTCGCCAAGCATGCGATAGGCGCGATAGCCGATCAGCCCTGCACACAGCAGGGGTGCGGCCTGTTCGTCACTGTAGTCGCTCGGCAAGGGAAAGCAGTAGTCGGCATTGGCGACGGTGTACTCGGCGAACCCGCCGTCAATCTGGTAGCCCGTGTAGCGCGCGTAGTCGCAGAGATTCTCGCGCTGGGCCTTGCAGTAGTCGCAGTTTCCGCAGCTCCCTCCGAGCCAGGGCACACCCACGCGCTGGCCGGGCGCAAACGTTGGTGTGTCGGGCCCCGCTGCGCAGACCCGCCCGACGATCTGGTGCCCGGGGATCAGGGGCAGTGTTGGCTCGTTGAGGTCGCCGTCCAGAACATGCAGGTCGGTGCGGCAGATACCACAGGCGTGCACTTTGATCAGTAACTGTCCGGGTCCCGGCTCGGGAATCGGCAACTCTCTCGGTACCAGGGGTTCGCCCGGATTTTCCAGCACCATCGCTCGCATGCGTTTACTCAAGGGCTCCCTCCAATGCCTCGCAGCAGGCGCCCAGGATCTGGATGCGAGCAGTTTTCTTGTCATTACCTGCAACCAGTGTCCAGGGCGCGCTTTCAGTGCTGGTGCGGTCGACCATGTCCTCGACGGCGGCGGCATAGTCGGCCCATTTTTTCCGGTTGCGCCAGTCTTCGTCCGTGATTTTGTGGCGTTTATGTGGCGTTGCCGCGCGGGCTTCGAAGCGCGCCAGTTGTTCTTCGGGGCTTATATGCAGCCAGAACTTCACCAGGACACAACCGTGCCCGACAAGTTGCGCCTCGAAATGCCGAATTTCCTCGTAGGCCCGCAACCACTGTGGCTCAGTGGCAAACTCCTCGACGCGCTCGACCAACACGCGCCCATACCAGGAGCGATCAAACAACGTGACCCGGCCATCGCGCTGCAGTTGCCGCCAGAAACGCCAGAGATAGTGCCGGGCCTTTTCTTCATCCGTGGGCGCCCCCACCTGCTCCAGGTGAAACAGGCGAGGGTCGATGGCGCGGGTGACCCTGCGGATAGCAGAGCCCTTGCCCGCGGCGTCCCAGCCCTCAAACACCGCGATCATGGAGCGCTTGGCGCGGTAAGCTTTCCAGGCCAGGTCCTGCAGGCGCGCCTGGCTGTCAGTCAATCTCTCGCGGTACTCATCTTTGGGCATTGAGGCATCAAGATCGACGCGGTCTAGCATCGTCGGCGCGTTAAAGTCCTGTGTTCGCGTCAGTATTGTCGACGGGCCAGGAGCTTCCTGTAGCGCCTGCTCCATTGCGTGCAGAATAATTTCGCCTGCGCCGATGTCGCGGTAGCGACGGTCTTCGGCATCCAGCAAGTGCCACCGACAGTCCTCGGCGTCGGTCAAGTTGATCAGCCGCTGTGCAACCTGCAGGGTTTTCTCGTAGTTGCCGCTCAGTTCATAGGGTTGGTCCGTTACCCGCGGGTTCTGCTGTTTCCCGGCATCCTCGTGCAACTGGTCACGTTGCGCCTGTTCGCTCACATGTAGCCACAGTTTGACGATCACGGCACCGTCGTCAGCCAACAGGCGCTCGAACGCCACGATATTCCCTGCCTCTGCCTCCAGTTGATGCTCGTCAAGTGCGCCCGCCACCGTGGCCTGGGCGGGGTAGGTGTACCAGGAACCGAGGAAGATGCCGATTCGGCCGCGCCGCGGCAGCTTGCGCCAGAACCGCCAGAAAAAGGGCCGCGATTCCTCTTCGTCCGAGGACTCCCAGAACGTGTTGGTGTCGATGCCGCGGGGATCCATCCATTCGTTGAGACGGTGAATCAATGCGCCCTTGCCTGCACCGTCGACACCGCCGACGATGATGATTACCGGGTGGTCGCGTTTTGCGAGCGTCATTTGCGCGCCGAGCAGGCGCTGACGCAAGGGCATTTCCGCCTCGTCGAACTCGTCTCCGCTCAGTTTGTTGCCTGCGTTCAGCGTTTCAAACATGCAGTTACCCCATCAGCAAACCCGCCCCGTCACTTCGCAAACAGTATAACGCGATCGTGGGACTACAATACGCCTGTTGCGAGTGCCGCGCTCAGGGAGCCACGGGCAGTATGTGTAACTCCACACGCCGGTTACGTGCCCGTCCTTCGGCGGTCGCGTTGTCTGCGACAGGTTGGGCGAAGCCCACGCCCTCCACGAACATGCGCGAGCGCGCAACGTTCGCGGTTGCCAGGTAGTCGGCCACTGCCTGCGCGCGCTTTTCGGAGAGCGTCATGTTATAAGCGCGTGAGCCGGTGTTGTCGGTATGGCCGCTGACGCGCATGCGGGTATCGGTGTATTTCGCCAGTACCAGCGCAACCGAGTCCAGTACCGGGTAGAAATCGGCCCTTAGGTTGTAAGCGTCAGTCTCGAAGGTGATATTCCCGGGCATGATCAGCCGGATGTTGTCACCCTCGCGCACTATCTGTACCCCTGTGCCCTGTAACTGCGCGCGCAGTTTCTGTTCCTGTACGTCCATGTACGCGCCCACCCCGGCACCGACGACGCCGCAGCCGAGAGCGGCCTTGGCTGCCTTCTCTCGTGAATCCAGCGCGCCGAGGATGCCGCAGACGGCCGCCGCGCCGCCGCCGTACTTGGCCGCCTTGCTCGCCTGTTGCTCGCCGGTGTAAGGGTTGGTGGTGCAGGCAGTCAGCAAAATGAGTGAGGCACTGAGTAAGAGTGGTGTTGGTCGCATAGTGGGTCTCCGGATAATGTCTGGCTGCGCTGGAAGAGGGTTTTATTCTGTCGCAGCTTTGACTCGCTGAAAGCCTGCGGGTTCACCGCCACAGTTTATATAAAACCCGGCGCCAGGTGGTGGCCGGAAAATGATTCGGGTACATTTGCGTCAACCCTGTGGGAGCAGACCGGTATGAGGCACGAGACTTTTCAACCATTCTTCAAGCGTATCGGGTAGCTTATGGACCCGCTGACACAGGGCGCGCTGGGGGCCGTGTTGCCGCAGTCGGCCGCGCGTGGCCGGCAAGCGGCGAGCGCGGGGCTGCTCGGCTTTCTGGCGGGCATGGCGGCCGATCTCGACGTGCTGATTCGCTCCAGCACGGACCCTTTGCTGTTTCTGGAGTACCACCGGCAGTTTACCCACGCGCTGATTTTCATCCCTGTCGGTGGCTTGATCTGTGCGCTGGTGTTGCATGCTTTGCTGGGACGCAGGCGGGGCCTGCTGTTTCGCCAGAGCTGGGCTTTCTGCACACTCGGCTACGCGACGCACGCCCTGCTGGATGCCTGTACCACCTACGGGACCATGCTGTTCTGGCCATTCAGCGATGCGCGTATCGCCTGGAATACCATCTCCATTATCGACCCGCTGTTCAGCGTGCCGCTGCTCGCGGGTATTGTTCTGAGTGCGACGCGGCAGCGGTCTCACTACGCGCGCCTGGCATTGCTCTGGGCGTGCTGTTACATGGCCCTGGGCCTGGTGCAACGCAATAACGCCCAGGAGATGGGTTATGCGCTGGCTGCCCAGCGCGGCCACACGCCTCAGCGGCTCGAGGCCAAGCCCAGTTTCGCCAACATCCTGGTGTGGAAGATCGTCTATGCCACGCCGGAGCGATTCTATGTTGACGCGGTGCGCGCCGGCCTGGCGCCGCGGGTTTTTCCAGGTGCCTCGGTGGCGAAGTTTGAGGTTGAGCGCGACATGCCCTGGCTGGATCAGGCTTCACAACAGGCGCGCGACATCGAGCGATTCCGCTGGTTCAGTAATGGTTACATAGCACGCGACCCGGTTAACGCGAATCGCGTGATTGATATCCGCTACTCCATGGTGCCCAACGAGGTCGCTCCGCTGTGGAGCCTTGAATTGCGCCCTGGCGCAAATCCTGAAGCGCACGCGGCGTATCGCGTGCACCGCGATGCGGACCGGGCGGGCGCCAGTCGAATCTGGCAGATGCTGACAGGGCGCGACTAGGCGCCAGCATAGACAGCGCGGGCAGCCTGCATGGCCAGGCCGCGGCCGACCTCCGCGCCCTGGTCTGCGAGCGTCGCCTCCAATGCGTTCAGGCAGCGCAAAACGTTGCACTCGTTGCTGGCGTGGCCCATCAGGCCAATACGCCAGGTTGTGCCTGCCAGTTCGCCCAGCCCCGCGCCAATCTCGAGATCGAAGTCTGCAAGCAACGCACCGCGCACGGCGGCGTCGTCGACGCCGGGGGGTATGCGTACGGAATTGAGCTGTGGCAAGCGGTAGTCGGCAGCAACCGCCATTGCCAGCCCCATCGCCTCGAGTCCGGCTGACAGCGCCAGATGATTGCGATGGTGCCGCGCCCAGGAATCCTCCAGGCCTTCCTCCTGCAGCATCAGGAGGGCCTCATGCAGTGCGTAGAGATTGTTGACCGGGGCCGTGTGGTGATAGGCCCGCTTGCTGCTGCCGCCCCAGTACCCCATGATCAGTTGCATATCGAGGAACCAGCTCTGCACGGGCCGTGAACGCTTCTGGATGCGCTCCACCGCGCGCGGACTGAAGGTCACCGGCGAGATACCGGGAATGCACGACAGGCATTTCTGCGTGCCGGAGTAGACCGCGTCCGCTCCCCATTCATCAACATTCACCGGTATACCGCCGAGCGACGTTACCGTGTCGACGATCGACAGCGCATCGTTCGCGGTGGCGAGCGCGCACAGCGCGGCGGCATCGCTGGCCGCGCCGGTCGAGGTTTCCGCGTGCACGAACGCCAGCAGGTTGGCCTCGGGGTTGGCAGCAAAGGCGGCGGCGACTTTGTCCGGGCATACCGGGTCACCCCAGGCGTCCTGCACCATGATCGCGGTGGCGCCACAGCGCTCGACGTTCTCGCGCATGCGGCCGCCAAATACGCCGTTCTGGCACACGATGACCGTGTCGCCAGGGGATACGAGATTGACAAAACACGCCTCCATGCCGGCCGACCCCGGAGCAGAAATCGGCAGCGTGAGTGTATTTTCGGTGCGGAAAGCGAACTGTAGCAGGGCCTTGATCTCATCCATCAAGTGCACGAACTGCGGATCGAGGTGACCGATCGTGGGCCGCCCGAGCGCGCCCAGTACGCGCGGCGATACATCCGAGGGGCCGGGGCCCATCAAGGTGCGTCGAGGGGGATAGAAACTGCTGGTCATGGGGTCGCTCCGCTGGAAAGGGAGCGCAACGGTAGCAGATTTCCGCGCTACAATTAACGTGGCGGGCGCAATAGTGCCTATTTGCAGTACTGATCCCGCTGGCGGTGGCTACTCCTGGTTGAGCTCCAGTGGGGTGGGCGAAAACAGCACCAGCAGCGTCATGTCTTCCTCAATTTCGAAAAATGAGTGCTCTGTGGTGGCGCTCACATACAGCAGGGAACCGGGCCCGACATCGCGTTCTTCGTCATCAAGACGCATCCTGGCACGACCGCTGAGTACCAGGTAGACCTCGTCGTCATCGTGGTGCGCCTGCATGTCCGTGCTGCCGGCAGTCAGAAAGTACAGCCCGCAGTTGAGCGACGGCACATTGAGAAACTCCAGGTACTCCACGGGTTCGCCACGCAGTTTCCCCTTGATTTCATCGAGGTCGAAGACCTGCCACATATTGTTATCACCCATTACTCTGATACTGTCCCGAATGCACCTGCCAATCTCTTATTCTACGTAGTTTTGCCCGTCGATAATATCCCCGCGCATGGCGGCCGCCGGCGCGCTGCGTGAAGCTGTGCTGATGCCGGTGCGGACCTGTGCGCGTTTGCCTTCCCCGGTGTTAATCGTTTGTGTCGAAGCCGACCGATGCCTGGGCCGCGGCAATGCGTGCAACAGGGATACGGAACGGACTGCAGGACACGTAGTGGAGCCCGAGATCGTGGAAAAACCGTATGGAGCGCGGGTCCCCACCGTGCTCGCCGCAGACGCCGTACTTGATGCCCTTTTTCACTGCGCGGCTTTCGCGCACGGCTATTTCCATCAAGCGGCCCACGGCCCGGCGGTCGAGTGAGACGAAGGGATCGACGTCGATGAGTTTTTCCCCGAGGTATTTGGGAATGAAACGGGCGGCGTCGTCGCGTGAAAAGCCGTAGGTCATCTGGGTCAGATCGTTGGTACCAAAACTCATGAATTCCACTTCCGGCGCCAGCCGGCTGGCGCCGAGCGTCGCGCGGGGTGTCTCCATCATGGTGCCGACCCGATAGGGCACCGAGATATTGCGCGCTTGCGTCAGTTCGCGCACGCACTTGTCTATAATTTTGGTGATCAGCCGGATTTCCCGCACGTTCACCACCAGGGGAATCATGATTTCCGGGAAAGGCCGGAAGCCGGCATCCGCGGCATCGGCCGCGGCATTGATAATCGCCTTGACCTGCATCGCGGTAATCTCCGGGTACACCACGGAGAGCCTGCAGCCACGGAAGCCGAGCATCGGGTTGGTTTCTGACAGGCTTTCTGTCAGCGTCCTGACCTGGGAAGCACTCTTGCCAATGCGTTCAGCAAGCGACTCGATATCTTCCGGCGTATGCGGCAAAAACTCGTGAAGGGGAGGGTCCAGGAGCCTCACGGTCACCGGCAGGCCGTCCATGACCTGAAAGATCTCCAGCAGGTCCGTGTGTTGGAAAACCTGCAGGGCGTCCAGGTGTTGCTGGCGCTCCTCGCGTGTTTGCGCCAGGATCATGGCGCGCATGACATCGATGCGTTCGGCATCGAAAAACATGTGTTCGGTGCGGCACAGCCCGATCCCTTCAGCGCCCAGCTCCCGGGCCCGTGCAGCGTCATCGGGTGTTTCAGCATTCGCGCGCACCTTCAGGCGGCGAAATTTGTCTGCCCAGCCGAGCAGTGCCTGGAAATCATCGCTGGAGCTGGCCTCCGTTTTGGCGATATCGCCCAGCATTACTTCACCTGAAGTGCCATCCAGGGTGATGGTGTCGCCGCGTCGTAGCTCGACCCCGGCATTGGTGGTGGCGACCCCCTGTTCAGAGTTCACGCTCAAATCGGTGCAGCCGGTAATCGCACACACGCCCATGCCGCGGGCCACCACTGCCGCGTGAGAGGTCATTCCTCCCAGCTCAGTCAGGATCCCCGCCGCGACTTTCATGCCGTGGATATCCTCGGGCGTGGTTTCCCGGCGCACCAGGATAACCGGTACTCCGAGAGCGGACTGCTCCTCGGCTTCCTCGGCGCAAAAGACAATCTGTCCGGTGGCACCACCCGGGCTGGCGGGTAGACCCTGCGCCACGATATCGGTCTTCGCCGCCGGGTCTACCATCGGGTGCAGAAAGGCTTCCACGTGTTCCGGCGAGACACGCATGAGCGCTTCACGTTCACTGATCAGGCCTTCGCGAACCATCTCCACGGCAATTTTCACCGATGCGCGACCGGTGCGTTTACCGCTGCGCGTCTGCAACATGTAAAAGCGACCTTCCTGCACGGTGAACTCGATGTCCTGCATATCGCGATAATGCTTTTCCAGCAGCGCCTGCGTGCTATACAACTCGTCGTAGACCTGTGGCAGTTTCTCCTGCAAGGCCTCTATCGGGAGCGGCGTGCGAGTGCCGGCTACCACGTCTTCACCCGCCGCGTTGAAGAGAAACTCACCGAAAAATCGTCGCTCGCCGGTGGACGGGTTACGCGTAAAAGCGACGCCGGAACCGGAATCGTCGCCGAAGTTCCCGAATACCATGGCCTGTACGTTGACGGCTGTGCCCTGGCTGTCGGAGATATTGTTCATTTCCCGGTAAACAACGGCGCGCGGTGTGTGCCATGAAAGGAATACCGCCTGGACGGCCATTTTCAGCTGCTCAAATGGATCATCGGGGAACTCGACCAGGCGCTTGTAGCACTCTACGATCTCGCGCCAGTCGTCGGCCTGCATGTCGGCGTCCTGCGACTTGCCGTGCTCCGCCTTGTAGCGTTCCAACTCTTTTTCAAAGCACGCAGCATCCACGGCCAGCACGACGTCGGCGAACATCTGGATGAAACGGCGATAGCTGTCGTAGGCAAAGCGCGCGTTGCCGGTCTTTTTCGCGAGACCTTCGGCGATATCGTCGTTCAAGCCGAGGTTCAGGATAGTGTTCATCATGCCTGGCATGGATACGGGCGCGCCGGAGCGAACGGAAAACAGCAGCGGGTTTTCCGGGTCGCCGAAACGCGCGCCCATTTTCTTTTCTACCAGGTCGAGCGCTACGCGATACTCCTGCTCAAGTAGCGACGGCAATTTGTTGCCAGCTTCAAAAAATTCGCGACACGTGTCCGTGGTGATAATGAAGCCGAAAGGGACCGGTAATCCCAGGCGCGTCATTTCGCACAGATTCGCGCCCTTGCCGCCGAGCAGGTCCCGGTCGTCCCGGGCGCCCTCGTTGAACAGATATACTCGCTTTGCCATAGTTGTTATCCGCGCCGGTCAACTGCGAAAGCAGCGAGTATACCGGCTAGCAAGTGCCCGGGGGAGGTTTGCGGAATAATCTGCGAACTTGCGCACGCGGCCACCTGTCAAGGTCGCCGCGCCTGCTAGCGGCGTTCGAGTATGTCGGCAAAAGCCTCCACTTCGCGAATTTCCGCTGTCGCCGGCACCACGAAAAGCTCTTCACAGCCGGCCGCCTGTGCGTTGTCGAGTGCTGCGCGTACAGTGTCGGGCGTACTTCGGTGCACGGATTTCGCCATCATGCTGGCGATTTCCGGCCCGGCGATCGCCAGGTAATCGTAGACATAGTCATAGAGCTTGCGCTGGCCATCTTCGGCGAGCGTGTACCAGAAGCCGCCCAGGCGATACGGCGCCTTTTCCCGCCCGGCGTCTTCCCAGGCCACCTCGGCCAGGTTGAAGGCGTTTGCAAGTTCGTGCGTTTCCCCGTTGCCCGACCAGGCATAGAGGCCGTCCGCCCATTTTGCGCAGCGCGCTATACTCTTCGGCCCAAGGACCCCGGCGAGCAGCATCGGGCCGTCAGGGTCCTGCAATGCCGGGCCGATAGGACCCGCGCCCGCTATGATTTCCTCGCCGCGCCAGATCTTTTTCATATCTTCCACCTGCTGATCCATGCGCCCGTAACGGCCCTTGAAGGGGGCGCCCACTGCAGCGTAGTCAAGATCGCGTCCGCCATAGCCGACCGCCACTTTCTTTACACGACCCCCCGAGAGAATATCCAGTGAGGCGATTTCTTTGGCCACGCGTGCGGCGCTGTGCATCGGCAGGACATAGAGTGTTGGTGTAATTTCCACCCGCTCGGTAACAGCGGCGGCGGCTGACAGTATCACGCGCATGTCAAATGTAGGTCCGTGCACGCGCTCACCGCAGGAAACGCTGTGAAACGGAGCACTCTCCACGGCACGAAACCAGTTGAGAAAATCCTCACGGCCGAGGCCGGCTTTCATATATGGAAGACAAATGCCGATTTTCATACGTTACCCCTGCTGGGTGAAAAGTGAGAACTGAGAACTAAAAGTGCCGCCCATGGTATCGCAATTTGATATGTCGGCCGTTCAGAAAGCTGAACTGCCGAGGCTCGAGGAGTGCGCGGCGCTTCCGAATATTGGCCGCCAGTGGCCGCTGGTGTACCGTGTGCGATCAGTTGGATCTCCAGTACCCGTCAAGGGTCTGTCACGTGAGCAATGAGAATGAAAATAGACGGTCCTTTTTATGCGCAACTCGCAGGCGCCGTGGACGAAGCCCGGCGCCTGGCGGAGATAGGCTACGATGGCGTGTATACACTGGAGGGTAGCTGGGATCCGTTCTACCCGCTCGTGCTCGCTGCCGAGCACGCACCGCATCTCGATATAGCCACCGGCATCGCGGTGGCGTTTCCGCGCAACCCGATGCACCTGGCCTACCAGGCGTGGGACCTGCAGCGCTTCAGTAATGGCAAGTTCCTGCTGGGTATCGGCTCACAGATAAAAACGCACATAGAGAAGCGCTTTGGTGTGCCTTTCAGCCCGCCGGCCGCGCGCATGCGCGATTATATTCTGGCACTGAAGGCAATTTTTGACTGCTGGCAGAACGGCGCCCCGATGGACTACCGGGGCGAGTACTACCAGCACACCCTGATGACACCGATGTTCAATGCGGGCCCGCTTGAGGTTGGCCCGCCGCCGGTGCTGCTGGGGGCCCTCGGACCGCTGATGACGGAAGTGGCGGGTGAGGTGGCCGACGGCCTGATCGTGCACCCGTTCAACAGCATGCCCTTCCTGACCGGTCATGCCCTGCCGGCGGTGGAGCGAGGCCTGGCGAAATCCGGTCGCGAGCGGTCGGCGTTTACCCTGCAGATCAACGCCATTGTGGTTACCGGTGAAGACGAGCAGGCGATGGCTGCGGCGCGCAAGTCGGTGCGCGACCTGTTGGGCTTTTACGCCTCCACGCCCGCGTACCGGCCACCCATGGATGCCGTGGGCTACGGCGATCTGCAGCCGGAGCTCAACCGGCTGTCCAAAGCCGGGCAATGGGAGGAACTGGGCAAGCAGATTGACGACACCTTCCTGGAGGCGTTCGCCACGATCGGCGAGCCGGGCGAGATTGCCGCGAAGCTGCGTCAGCGCTACGGCGAGCACGCCGACCGGCTCGCCATTTACGCACCCTATGCCGCGCCTGATGCCATGTGGGCCGATATCATTGCCGAGCTGAAACGTACCTGAAGCGGCGGTAGCGATTTCTGCTATGCTTTATGCATGGTCACTAAAGACAGACGTGAAGAGAGCGACTCCCTGCTGGAATCGCTGATGAAGCTCACCGGCCAGGTCGCCGAGGGGACGTTCGATCTCGCGCGCAATACGGCAACCATGACCGCCATGTTCGGCGAAAACTGGCTGCGCACGGCACTGCTCAACAAGCTGGAGCCAGAGCGGCTTGAGGCAATGGCGGAGGCGGGGCACTTTCTGCGCGACGCGCGTGAAACCGCCGGTATCTCGGTGAAAGAAATGGCCGACCTACTGGGTGTTTCAGATCGCAACGTACTGGAGGAAATCGAGAGCGGCCAGACCCTCATGCCGCTGGAAATGATGCTGCGCAGTGCGTCACTGCTGGCGCGCCACGACCCGATTCCCTTTCTGATCAAGTTCATGCGTACCTACAATCCCGCGCTCGAACAGACACTGGAACAGCTGGGCGTGATGGCACTGCCGCGCCATTTCGAGCGGGAGAGACGCTTTGTAAACCTGGTGCGTCAGCACGACAAGTTGCGCACGTTGAGCGATGCCGAATACGAACGCTTTATTCAGTATATGGACGCGTCCTGCAATCTGGTGCTGGATGTCATGTTGAAAGAAAAGGCCGCCGCGTCGGATGCAGGCGTGCCTGCCGCGATGGCACCGGCGCCGCGTAAACGCTCTGCGGCGGCTGCGGGTACCAAGGCGAGAGTCAAGCCCCGGGTAAAAAGCACGGCCCGAACGACTGCCAGGAGCGCTGGCCGGCCCCCCGCCGCGCGAAAAAAATCTCCCCCGCGCAAGCGCTGAATTTCCACCGCTTCTCGTATACTGTACCCCACGTTATTTTCTGTCCTGGCCTGATAGCACCCCCTTCACCAATGCCATGAGTGCACGTATGCCCGACAACTGGTTCGCCACGTGCCCGAAGGGCGTGGAGTCGTTGCTTGCAGTGGAGCTCTCCAGTCTGGGGGCCGATACGGTACGAGAGACCGTCGCGGGTGTCCATTTCAATGCCTCCCGGGCAGTGGCATACCGGGCCTGCCTCTGGTCCCGCCTCGCAAACCGCATTCTCTGGCCCCTGGCCAGCGTGGACGCGGCCGATAGCGAGCAGTTCTATGCTGGCCTGCGCGAACTGGACTGGCCCGGGCTGTTCGACCCGGAGAGTTCCATCGCCGTGGATTTTGTCGGCACGAATGACGAGATCCGCAACACCCAGTTCGGTGCGCAGCGCTGTAAGGATGCGATTGTTGACAGCTTTGTCCAGGCCTGCGGGCGCCGGCCAGCCGTTGATCGAGCGCGCGCCGATGTGCGCATCAACGTGCGCCTGGCGAAGACGACGGCACGGGTCTCCATCGACTTTGCCGGAGGCAGTTTGCACCAGCGGGGCTATCGCCGCAGTACCGGCGCCGCCCCGTTAAAGGAAAACCTCGCAGCTGCAATCCTGCTGCGCGCGGACTGGCCTGCAGTGGCGGCGGGGGGCGGCGCCCTGATCGATCCCATGTGCGGCTCCGCCACGCTGTTGATCGAGGGCGCCATGCTGGCGGCGGATATCGCCCCCGGGCTGGGGCGCCCGAGGTACGGGTTTGAAAAGCTGCACATGCATGAACATGCCCAGTGGCGAGCGCTGCTGGCCGAGGCGACCGGGCGTGCGCAGCGGGGAAGGGCCTCGGAGCTCCCGGAGATTCGCGGCTACGACCTGGATTCCCGGGTTATACGTCGCGCGCAAGAGAATATTGCGCGCGCCGATTTGCAACAGGCCGTGAGGGTTTCGGCACGGCCGCTGTCGGCCCTGGTAAAACCCACGCATAAACCGCTCACCTCGGGGCTGCTCGTCACCAACGCTCCCTATGGCGAACGCCTGGGGGACCGCGCCGGGCTGCCGGCGCTCTACCGGCAACTGGGCGAGCGCATGGCCGCCGAATTTACCGGCTGGACGGCCGCTGTGTTCACCAGCGAGCTGGCGCTTGGCAAAAGTATTGGCTTGCGCAGTCACAAGCGTTACACCCTGTTCAATGGCGCAATCGAGACCCAGCTTCTGTTGTTTGACCTCAGCGACAACACGCTGAAGGATGCGCCGGCAACTGTCGACGCGACACCGCCGCTCAGTGATGGCGCCCGCATGTTCGCCAATCGGCTGCGCAAGAATCGCAAGCGCCTCGCGCCCTGGCTGCGGCGGGAAGGGGTGGAGTGTTACCGCCTGTACGATGCGGACATGCCGGAGTATTCCGTTGCGGTGGACATCTACGGTAGCCACGTGCATGTCGCCGAATACCAGGCGCCAGCCTCGGTGGCGGAGGAGGCCGCGCAGCGCAGGCTACAGGAAGTGGCAGACGCTCTGCCATCGGCGCTTGATGTGGCTCCGGAACGGGTGGTCTACAAACAGCGTCGACGCCAGCGCGGCGTAAGCCAATATGAGAGGCAGGCTGCGCGCGGCGAACTGCTCACGGTAAACGAGGGCGAAGCGCGCCTGCTGGTGAATCTGCACGATTATCTCGATACCGGCCTGTTCCTGGATCACCGCCCCCTGCGCCGGCGACTCGCCGTGGAGTGTCGCGGCGAGGATTTCCTCAACCTGTTCTGCTACACGGGCAGTGCTACCGTGCATGCAGCGGTGGGCGGTGCGCGCAGCACCACGAGCGTCGATACCTCGAAAACGTACCTCGAGTGGCTGCGCAAGAACCTGAGTGTGAACGGCGAAGGGGATGGTCCCCACGAGATCGTTCGTGACGATTGCATGAATTTTCTCAACGGATGCCAGGCGCGTTTCGACACTGTTCTTCTTGACCCACCGTCGTTTTCCAATTCCAGGTCCCGGGAAGAGACTTTTGATGTGCAGCGGGATCACGCTGTCCTGGTGACCGCTGCAATGGGTGTGCTACGCGCACACGGGCAGCTCTATTTTTCCAATAACCGTCGCGGTTTCCAGCTTGATCCCGGGCTTGCCGACAGCTTCGACATCAGCGATATCAGCGCGCAGACGCTGGACCCGGATTTTGCCCGCAACCCCCGTATTCACCAGTGCTGGCGTGTGCGGCATCGAGGCTGACAGAGCTGCTTCGTGCCCTCAAAGGCGTGGGTGTTTTTTAGCAGGCGGGGCGCCGTTACGGGGGAGGTACAGCAGCGTGATGCGTTGTGTTACAAGGTATAGACAGTTAGCGCCTGCAAACCCTGTCGAGCGCAACTGTCCACACGCCGCAAAAACTGCTTGCTTTCGCATGGGCTATACCCATTGGGTGTGAGGTGTTCTCAGGAAATGTCTGTATGCCATTCTAATTTAAAGGAAAAAGGAAGAACCCACCGGTGCCCTCGAGGGATTGCGCCGGCGCTGGGTCCACATTGGTGCATGCACCGGAAAAGGACTGTCCCCAGTATTATCCACAGGCTGACCTGTGGATAACTATACGGGTTCGGCAAGTTTTAACAGTTGCTTGCCTTCATTGGCGCCGGTAAACAGTCGCTGCAATGTGGCGGGAATGTTCTCGAATCCTTCCTGGATATCCTCGCGCCAGGCGATCTCCCCGGCCATCACCCATTCAGTGAGCGCATCGATTGCTTCCGCGGCCCGGTCAAGGTAATCGATGACAATGAATCCCTCCATCCGCAGCCTCCGGGTGGTCAGCAGCATCAGGTTGTTGGGGCCGGGTTGTGGCGCTTCATCGTTATAACCCGCTATAGCGCCGCACAGGACCAGCCGACCGAAATCCGCCATGTGGTTGATTGCCGCCTGCAGCGTATCGCCGCCGACGTTATCGAAAAAGACATTGACTCCCTCGGGGCACAGTTCGCCGATGCGGCTGTCCAGCGATTCTTGCTTGTAGTCGATCACCGCCTCGATGTTGCAGGCATTACGCAACCAGTCGCATTTCTCTTGCCCGCCGGCGATGCCCACGACCTTGCAGCCCTTCAGCCGGGCGATCTGGGCGACCACCGACCCGGTTGCCCCGGCGGCGCCAGACACCAGCACGGTCTCGCCTTGCCTGGGCTGCCCTACATCCAGCAGCCCGAAGTAGGCCGTGAGACTGGTGGTACCAAAAACGCTGAGTGCAAGATTTGGCGGTGTGCCCGCGGGTAAGGGCATGGGTGGCAGCTGGCTTTGGGGCGACCCGATGCTGTATTCCTGCCAGTTGCTCAGGCCTTGCACCAGCGTGCCGACAGGCAGGTCCGGGTTTTCCGAGCGGATAACCTGGCCCACCCCGCTGGCTCGCATCGGTTCGCCAATGGCCACCGGCGGCAGGTAGCTGGGGACATCCATCAACCAGCCGCGCATCGCCGGGTCAAAACCCAGCATCAATGTTTTCAACAGTACTTCGCCCGCGGCGAGGTCCGGTTCCGGCATTGGCGATTCCACCAGTTGAAAATGTTCCGGCCCAACCATCCCCAGAGGTCGCTCCTTCAGCAGCCATTGCCTGTTTACTGTTGCCATCTTGTCACTCCGTTATTCCGATGTGTTCGCCGTGCCGGCGCGGCGATTCTGCTGAAGCCTTTACCGCGTCGACCTGGCGGGTCGTCATTACAGCACCCGCCAGCTTATTTGAACAGCGCTGTACGGCTGTGTTCCAATCCCAGCCTTGCCCGGGCAGATCGATGCACACATGAAATCCCTGCTGATTGTTTATCATAGCCAGAGCGGTACTTGCGCGCAGCTCGCTTTCGCTGCCTGTCGGGGAGCGCGCGAAGTAGCGGCGGTTGCGCCAATTGTGAAGCGCGCCTGGGATACCGGGATCAAGGAGCTCGCGGACGCCGACGGGGTGCTGCTGGTCGGCGCTGAGAATTCCGCAAGCCTGAATGGCGGCATGAAGGATTTTCTCGACCGGGTGTTTTACCCCGCCATCGAGCGGGGCCTCGTGTTGCCTTACGCGCTGTTGATCAGCGCCGGCAATGACGGCCGCGGCGCCCGGCGCCAGGCCCAGCGCATCCTGTCGGGTATTCCGTTTACCGAGGCCGCGGAGCCGATGATTCTGCGCGGAGAGTTCTGCGGCGAACATGCGCGAGCAGCGGGCGAGCTGGGTGAAGCGTTTGCGACAGGCCTGGAGATGGGGATTTTTTAGGGTAGTGAATGCATGAATGATGAATCCGCAGTGACTGTACCAGAGGATTTTGAACTCCTTCGCCAGGGTTTGGGCTTCGCCGATACCCTGCGACCGTTGTATCACCGCATGGGCGCGCAGGGGGCGAGCTTCGGCATTATCGTGCTGGAGCAGCACGGTAACTCAATGGGAATCTGTCACGGCGGGGTCCTCATGACGCTGGCAGATATGGCCGGGGCCTCGGGTGTGAACCTCGCGCGCGGAGAGCGTGCCGGTTGCGTCACCATCAACCTGAGCCTGGATTTTATCGCCGCGGCGCGCCAGGGTGAGTGGTTGCAGGCGGATGCGCAGCAGGTGCACATGAAGCGCCGCTTCGGCTTCTGCAACGGCATGCTGCACGCCTCGGGTCGCGCGGTTGCGCGCTTTAATGGCACCTTCTACATCCCCGACCACGACGGCATGTGGGCCGACGACAAGACCCGAGAGGACGTCTTGCGCGGTAAATAGGTCGGGCCGCGTAGGTCGGGCCGCGCAGGTCGGGCCGCGTTGTCAGGAGGCATCGGCGGCGCGTTCGCCAAAGAGGCCGAGGCTCTGCATGAAGGCGCGCGCCGCGCGCGAGAGGCTGCGTCCCTCGTGATAAATTACGCCGAGTGATCGTTGCAGGCGCGCACCGGTTACCGGCAAGGTAGCCAATGAGGCATCTGCCATGCTCCGGGGGAGGATCGTCCAGCCAAGCCCCACGGATGCCATCATGCGAATGGTTTCAAGGTAATTGGTTGTCATGGCAACGGCGAGGGGCACACCGCGCTGCGCGAAAGTGCGCTCAACGATCTGGCCGGTATAGGTGTTCAGGCCCGGCAGTACCGCGGGCACGGGACTCAGCAATGCGATATCCAGGCTGGTGTATCGCGTGAGTGGGTGTCCCGGTTGCACCATAAAGTCCAGCGGGTCCGGCCACACCTCCCGCGCCACGATGTGCGGTAGCGTCTCCGGTGCCAGGGTGACTACCGCCAGCTCGATTTCACCGCGCAGGGTCTGGTCGTAGGCCTGCTCGGAATCCATGAAATCGATATCGAGCTGCACCCCGGGGTACTGCGTGCTGAAATGGCGCAGCACGGGTGGCAGGCGATGCAGTCCGATGTGGTGGCTGGTCGCAAGTTTCAGTCTGCCAGCGACTTCCCCGGCGAGGTCGCGCACCGACTGCTCCGCGGCCAACAGGTCGCGCTGCACTGCGCGGGCGTGCGGCAACAGCGCGGCGCCGGCCTCCGTCACGCTCACGTGCCGACCTATGCGGTCAAACAGCTGGGCCTCTAGCCGCGCCTCCAACTGCGCCACGCGCTTGCTGACGGCCGGCTGGGTCAAATGCAGTTTTTCGGCGGCGAGTGAGAACGAGCCTGTTGTGGCCACTTGCAGGAAGGCAGCCAGGTTCTGGGTATCCATTTTACCTATTCCTATAAGGAATTCGAATTATGAAAATAATAAATTTGTGTAATTTGTTTCGCAACCCCATACTTCCCTGCATTCTCACGAGATTTTCTGCGAGGTAAGCGATGAGCGGACAAACCCTGTATGACAAGCTTTGGCAGAGCCACCTGGTTGATCAGCGCGAAGACGGCAGCGCGTTGATCTATATCGACCGCCACCTGATTCACGAGGTGACCTCTCCCCAGGCGTTCGAGGGGCTGCGCATTGCCGGTCGCAGGCCGTGGCGCGTGGATGCGAACCTGGCCGTGCCGGATCACAATGTACCCACCGAGTTAAAGGAGCGAAGCGGGGGGGTCGCCGGCATTCTGGACCCGATCTCGCGGCTGCAGGTCAAAACGCTGGATGACAACTGCCGGGATTTCGATATCGTCGAATTTGAGGTCAACGACGTGCGCCAGGGTATCGTTCACGTGGTGGGTCCGGAACAGGGCGCGACTTTGCCGGGCATGACGGTGGTGTGCGGTGATTCGCATACCTCCACGCACGGCGCGCTGGGAGCCCTGGCGCACGGTATCGGCACCTCCGAAGTGGAGCACGTACTTGCCACCCAGTGCCTCGTGCAGCAGAAAATGAAGAACATGTTGGTGCGCGTGGACGGCGTACTGGGTCCGGGCATTACCGCCAAGGATGTGGTACTGGCGGTGATCGGCCAGATCGGCACTGCCGGCGGCACCGGTTACGCGATCGAATTCGGCGGTGATGTGGTGCGCAGCCTGAGCATGGAAGGGCGCATGACAATCTGCAATATGGCGATCGAGGCCGGCGCCCGCGCAGGCATGATCGCCGTGGACGATACCACCATCGATTACGTGAAGGGGCGCGTTTACGCACCCGAGGGAGAGCTCTGGGAGCAGGCGGTTGCCGCCTGGCGCGACCTGCATAGCGATGCGGATGCCGAGTTTGACCGCACTGTCGTGTTGCAGGCGGAAGACATCAAGCCCCAGGTCACCTGGGGTACATCACCGGAAATGGTGCTGCCGGTGGATGGCGTCATTCCCGATCCAGAGCAGATCGATAACCCCGCCGAGCGAACGGCTGTCGAGCGCGCCCTGAAGTATATGGGGCTGCGCCCGGGTATGGCGATCACCGACATCCGGCTCGATACGGTATTCATCGGTTCCTGCACCAACTCGAGGATCGAGGACCTGCGCGCAGCCGCAGCGGTGGTCAGGGGCCGTCGCGTCGCCGAAAACGTGAAGCGGGCGCTGGTAGTGCCGGGCTCGGGCCAGATCAAGGCACAGGCCGAAGCCGAAGGGCTCGACCAGGTGTTTACCGCGGCCGGCCTGCAGTGGCGGGAGCCGGGTTGCTCCATGTGCCTGGCAATGAATTCCGACAAGTTGGGTAACGGGGAGCACTGCGCTTCCACATCCAATCGCAATTTCGAGGGGCGGCAGGGCTTCGGTGGCAGAACACACCTGGTGAGCCCGGCGATGGCTGCTGCTGCGGCTATCAGCGGCCACTTTGTCGATGTGCGTGACTGGCAGGAGGCACCGCAATGAAAAGCTTTACGGTTTTAACGGGTATCGCGGCGCCCCTCGACAGGGCCAACGTGGATACGGACCTGATCATCCCGAAACAGTTTTTGAAGTCGATCAAGCGCTCGGGGTTCGGCCCGAACCTGTTTGATGAGCTTCGCTACCTGGACCAGGGTGAGCCCGGCCAGGATTGCAGTGACCGGCCGCTGAATGCGGACTTTCCGCTCAACCAGGCGCGCTATCAGGGCGCGTCGGTGCTGCTGGCACGAGAGAATTTTGGCTGCGGCTCCAGCCGGGAACACGCGCCCTGGGCGCTGGAAGACTACGGTTTCCGCTGTTTGATAGCGCCGAGTTTTGCCGATATCTTTTACAATAACTGTTTCAAGAACGGTATTCTGCCGATAGAGCTGGACGCGGCGGTGGTCGACCGGTTGTTTGCGGAGATGTATGCGGACGAGGGCTATACGCTGACTATCGATCTTGCAGCGCAGACTGTCACCACGCCCTCGGGTGAAGTGCTCGGCTTCGAAGTGGACGCCTTTCGCAAACACTGCCTGTACAACGGCCTGGATGATATCGGTCTGACACTCGAGAGCGCTGACGCGATCAAGTCCTTTGAATTGCGCTGGCGCGAGCAGGCGCCGTGGCTGTTTGGTACGCTGCAAAGGCCCGGCGGGAACGCAGGCTAACCAGTTCAGGAGAAAACGATGAGCAAGGAATATGATGTCGCCGTGGTCGGCGCTACAGGCGCCGTTGGCGAAGTGATGATTTCCATTCTTGAGGAGAGAGCGTTTCCTGTACGCAACCTCTATCTGCTGGCCAGCGCCCGGTCAGCGGGCAAGTCGATGATGTTCCGCGGCAAGTCACACAGAATCACCGATCTCGCCGAATTTGATTTCAGCGTGGCGCAGATTGGCCTGTTTTCCGCCGGCGGTTCGATTTCCGAGGAATTCGCGCCGAAAGCGGCTGCGGCGGGTTGCATTGTTATCGACAACACCTCGCACTTTAGGCAGGCGCCGGACGTTCCGCTGATCGTGCCGGAGGTCAACATCGAAGCGCTCGCGGGTTATACCACCACAAATATTATCGCCAACCCCAACTGCTCGACGATCCAGATGCTCGTGGCGCTGAAGCCGATTTACGATGCCGTGGGTATCGAGCGGATCAACGTGGCAACGTATCAGGCCGTATCCGGCACTGGCAAAGAGGCGATTGAGGAACTGGCCGGCCAGACAGCGCGGTTGCTGAATGGCCAGAGTATTGAATGCGAGGTATACCCGAAACAGATTGCGTTCAATGTTTTGCCGCACATCGATACGTTTCAGGATAACGGCTATACGCGCGAAGAAATGAAAATGGTGTGGGAGACCCGCAAGATTTTTGCCGATGAGAGTATCCAGGTGAATCCAACCTGCGTGCGCGTTCCCGTATTTTTTGGGCACTCCGAGGCATTGCATATCGAGACCGTGGATAAAATCTCGGCCGCCGATGCGCGCGCGCTGCTTACTGGCGCGCCCGGAATCACGGTACTCGACGAGCACTGTGACGGTGGATACCCTACCGCCGTGAGCGAATCCGCAGGCAAGGACCCGGTTTTTGTCGGGCGTATCCGCGAAGATATCTCCCACCCCAGAGGGCTGGATTTGTGGGTCGTTTCCGACAATGTGCGCAAAGGTGCGGCGCTGAATAGTGTGCAAATTGCCGAGAGCTTGGTGTCGACTTACCTTGATTAATACCCCTGGTTAATTGATACTTGAAGAGGTTTTCGAGGTATTGGGTGGTGCAAATCGCGCCGCTTGAAGGGCGTTGATAGCGCCGTGCTCGTCGCCTTCAGGGGATATAAATTGACAGGCGATGCAGTGGCATTTCGAATACACGGCCGTACCGGGGGGAGGGCGGCTGTAAGCGTTAGTGGGAAAATAATAAGGGGCGGGTATGAGACGTAAGTGTGCTGCCGTGGTTTTCTCCCTGGGGTGTCTACAGGCGAGTTCTGCCTTGGCGCTGGGTCTCGGGGAACTCAAGCTGGATTCGTATCTGAACGAGCCGCTGAGTGCCAGTGTTGATCTGCTCAACACGGGGAACCTGCACGAGGACGAGATCAAAATACGTCTTGGAACGCGCGAGGATTTTCAGCGCCTCGGCCTGGATCGCACGTTCTTCCTGACCAGCATTCAGTTTGAGGTCGTGGTCGACGATAACGGCAGAGCCGGCATTGTTATGACGACAGACGATCCGGTGCTCGAACCCTACCTGGATTTTATCGTTGAAGCGCGCTGGCCGAGCGGTCGCCTGTTGCGTGAATACACGGTGCTGATGGACCCTCCCGATTTCAGCGAGAGCAGCGTTGTCGTCTCCGCCAGCGAGCGGGTGGCGGAGTTGGAAGAAACGTCTACGGCCGGAAAAAAAAAGGCCGATGATGCAACGGCCGGCACACGTGTCGATGTAAAACGCTCGGAACTCGGACCCGGCGAGATGCCGGAGAGGGAGTTCAACGCCAGCACCGCCGGCGAGCCGCGGCCCGGCAGCCGCTACATGATCCGTCGAGACCAGACGCTGTGGGATGTTGCCTCGAGAGCGAAGCCGGACGGTGTGTCCGTGCATCAGATGATGCTCGATATCCAGCGCCTCAACCCTGACGCCTTTATCAACGACAACATCAATCGAATCAAGGCAGGCTACATCGTTTACCTGCCGAGTGCGGATGACATCAGCTCGGGTGACCTCGAGTCGGCACTCGCGGAGGTGAGAGAGCAGAACGCGGCGTGGCGCGAGGGTCGAGATGCTGAACTCGCGGTGGCCGGCAGCCCATCACTGCGTATCTCTGCCGAGCCCGAGGAGTCGGCGGTGTCAGGCGGGTCGTCCCCGCGGGCGGACGAAAGCGCTTCGCCGGGTGAAGATGCCGCTGGCGACGACACTGCCGCGCCCGCCGGGATTGGCGCCGATGCCGCTGCACAGCTTGCTGCGATGCAACAGCAACTCACCACCCTGGAGCGGATAGTCAGCGTCAAGGACGACCAGATAGCCGCGTTGCAGGCGGCGCTGCAGAATGCCGATGGCGCTCCCAGCGTGGATGACCCGGCGCCAGACAGCACAGACGCGACAGCTGAGGAAGCCGTTTTTGCCGAAGCAGACGATACCGACCGGGCGCCCATGGCTGAGGACTCTGCCGAGCCTGGCCTCGAGTACACTGCCGACGATCAGGTTGCCGCTGCCGATGAAATCGAACCCGCAGGCACAGATGCTATAGCAGCGGGCGCGGGTGATGGTTCGGACACTGCAACCGTGGATGCGGAGACAGAGCTGTCACCCGGCGAGGATGTGACTGCTGAGCCAGTGAGTGCGGCGCCCGCCGTGGCGGACACTCAACCCCGGTCTGCAGAGGCAGAAGGCGGCTTGCTGCGTTACTGGCCGTATGCGCTCGGGGTCGCCCTGCTCGGGGCGCTGGGCCTGCTGCTGGCACGCCGACGCCAACGCGATGAAGACGCAGACGACACGTACGCCGATCACCCCGAACAGGATGAGCAGCAGCACCCGACATCCTCGGACGAAGTTTTTGCGGATGTCACACTGCGCGACGACGAACTCGCCATTGAAGAACAGTCTGCTCCACTGGGAACCGCAATCAGCCAGCCCGAGGAGGAGCCCGTGCCACCGCCTTCAGGTAGCCGGGGTTATGGTGAGCGCAAGCACGATGCCTACGCGTCAGATGTCGAAGCGGCCGATGCGCTCGCCGAAGCGGATATCTATATCGCCTACGGCCGTCATCCGCAGGCGATTGCGCTGTTGAATAATGCGCTCGCCAACGAGCCAGACAACCCGGTGTACCGCCTGAAGCTGCTTGAGATTCACACGGAGCTCAATAATCGTGGCTCTGCGATGGAGCAGCTCGAGCACATTCGCCGCAGCGGTGACCCGCAGAGTGTTGAGCGTGCCGAAGAACTGTTTGCCGGCCTGGATGCCGCGCAGGATGAAGATGCACCTGCCCAGGGTGGCGCTGCCACGGCCAGGGCAAAGGATGAAGGTCCAGGCCTGCCGCCGAATCCTCTCGATTTGATGGAAGATTCCGGTGAAGATCTGGAGGCTGATTTCAGCGGCCTGGAAATCGAAACCGGCACGCCTGCGGAAGGTGACGACGAACTGGATCTCTCTGCCGATTTCGAAGACAGTGGGGCGGACGAGCAGGATGATGAAGAGCTTGTCGTTGCCGCTGACAGTAATGGTTTGTCTACCAAACTCGATCTCGCCCGTGCCTACCTCGACATGGGAGACGATGACGGTGCGCGTCAGATACTCGACGAAATCATAGCCGAGGGCAGTGAAGAACTGCAGGCAGAGGCGCGGGCACTGCTTGGCCGCATTGACTAGCGGGTACTTTTCAACAGAACCTGTCCCGGTCGGCACGCGCATCGCCTGTCGCGTGGAATACAACGGCGGCCAGTATTGTGGCTGGCAGGCACAGCCCGATAAACCAGTGGCAACCGTCCAGGGTGCTCTCGAGTCTGCCCTGGGCAGTGTGGCTGCCGCAAAGGTCAGCGTTTTGTGTGCGGGACGCACGGACACCGGCGTGCATGGCCACGCCCAGATCGTGCATTTTGATGCCGTCGCCGAGCGAAGCAGCAAGGCCTGGGTGATCGGGGGCAACGCTAACCTGCCGCGCGATATTCGGCTGCACTGGGCCGTGCCGGTGTCGTCTGACTTTCACGCACGGTTTTCCGCTACCTTTCGCAGCTATCGCTATATTATCAGCAATACCGCGGTTCGCCCGGCGCTTCTCCACGACAGGGTTGCGTGGCATCGTCCAGCTCTTGACGCAGAAAAGATGCAGCGCGCGGGCCAAGTATTGCTGGGGGAGCAGGATTTCAGCGCCTTTCGTTCGGCCGCATGCCAATCCAGTAGCTCCATGCGCAACGTACATCGTGTAGACATCGTTCGCTGTGGAAATTGGGTTGTGATTGAGGTGTGCGCCAACGCGTTTTTGCATCACATGGTGCGTAACCTTGTAGGGTCTCTACTCGCCATAGGTGACGGGAGGCAGCCCGTCGACTGGCTGGCGGAAGTGTTGCGGGGCCGTGACAGGACGCGGGCAGGAGAAACTGCCCCCGCCTGCGGGTTGTACCTGGCGGAGGTGGGTTATGGCCAGGACTTCGGGTTACCCCCGATACCCCCCGGGCCCGACTTTCCCGCCTCTGGCGAATGGGTGGAGCGCGCGACTGTAAAGACAGTATGACGGGTGGTCTGCTATGCTTCGCCCCTGTTTTTTTCATGGTTCACAGAGCATGCCAGCCACCCGCGTAAAAGTTTGCGGTATTACTCGCGCTCAAGATGCAGAAAGTGCGGTAGCGGCGGGCGTGCATGCACTGGGAATGGTCTTCTACCCCCCGAGCGGGCGAGCGGTGACGATAGAGCAGGCGAGGCAGATCGCTGCCGTGGTGCCACCTTTCGTTACCCTGGTGGGGTTGTTTGTGGATATGGACGAGGGGCAGGTCAGGGAAATTCTGCGGCAGGTACCACTGGGCCTCATGCAGTTTCACGGCAACGAGGCGCCGCAGTTTTGCAGTAGTTTCGGGCGGCCGTGGATAAAGGCGGTGCACATGAAAGCAGGAGTCGATCTTGGTGCCCTGCACGAGCGTTATTCCGCGGCCAGTGGACTGCTGCTCGACACGTATCGCAAGGGCGTGCCCGGTGGCACGGGTGAGAGCTTCGATTGGCAACTGGCGAAAACTGCTTCGAGTATGCCGTTGATACTGGCCGGTGGGTTAAGCGATGAAAACGTCGGGGAAGCCATCGCAGCGGTTCGCCCCTGGGCGGTAGATGTTAGCAGCGGCGTGGAGAGCGCGCCGGGAATCAAGGACACAGGCAGGATTTCGCGTTTCGTAGCTGCAGTGCAGCGCGCGGACGCAGGGTTGGAAAAGGTAAACAGCGATGACAAGTGATAGCAGCGAAGCCATTTACGCGTCAGTGCCTGATGTTGAAGGGCATTACGGCAGTTATGGTGGCAAGTACGTGGCCGAGACCCTGATGTCGGCCCTCGTGGATCTTGAGGAACTCTACCGCAGGCTCTCTGCCGATGCAGATTTCCAGCGGGAGTTGGACGAAGACCTGGCGAATTATGTCGGCAGGCCCTCGCCACTGTATGAAGCCCGGCGCTGGTCGGAACGGGTGGGCGGCGCACGGATTTTCCTGAAACGGGAAGACCTGAATCACACGGGCGCGCACAAGGTTAACAACACGGTGGGGCAGGCGCTGCTGGCGAAGCATATGGGCAAGCGGCGCGTCATAGCGGAGACTGGCGCGGGCCAGCACGGCGTTGCCACCGCGACCATTGCTGCCCGGCTCGGCCTGGAATGCCACGTATTCATGGGCGAAGACGATGTCCGACGTCAGTCACTCAACGTCTACCGCATGAAATTGCTCGGCGCCACGGTGGTGCCGGTTACTTCCGGCTCGCGCACGCTGAAAGATGCCATGAACGAGGCCATGCGTGACTGGGTAACCAATGTGGATGACACGTTCTATATCATTGGTACCGTGGCCGGCCCGCACCCGTACCCTCTGTTGGTGCGCGATTTCCAATGCGTTATCGGCCGGGAAGCGCGCGCACAGTCGCTCGCGCAGGTAGGGCGACTGCCCGATGCGCTGGTGGCCTGCGTCGGTGGGGGTTCAAATGCCATTGGGCTGTTCCATCCCTTCCTGGAGGATGCCGACGTTGCCATGTACGGTGTCGAGGCAGGTGGTCACGGTGTGCATACCGCCGAGCACGCCGCGCCTCTCTCGGCCGGTTCGCCGGGTGTGCTGCATGGTAATCGTACCTATCTTATGCAGGACGAGGGCGGACAGATCATGCACACTCACTCCATCTCGGCGGGCCTGGATTACCCCGGCGTGGGGCCTGAGCACTCCTGGCTGAAAGACATCGGCCGCGTGAACTACGTGGTGGCAACCGACGATGAGGCATTGGCGGCCTTTCATACGCTGACTCGCGTGGAAGGTATCATGCCAGCCCTGGAGAGCGCACACGCGCTGGCCTACGCGGAGAAGCTGGCCGCCGACATGTCCAGGGAACAGTTCATCGTGGTCAATCTGTCGGGTCGCGGCGACAAGGATATTCACACGGTCGCCCAGCTCGACGGTATCTCCGTCTGATGGAGGTGCAACGGTGAGCCGCATCGCGGAGCGTTTTCGCAGCCTGTCGGAACAGGGAAGAACCGCCCTGATCCCCTATGTTGTAGCGGGGGACCCGCACCCGGACGTGAGCGTAGATCTGCTTCACAGCCTGGTGGCGGCGGGCGCCGACATCATCGAGATTGGCGTGCCTTTCTCGGATCCCATGTCGGAGGGGCCAGTTATCCAGTTGGCACACGAGCGTGCACTGGCGCACCGTGTGACCCTGCGACAGGTGCTGGAGATGGTGCGTGACTTTCGCCAGCGCGATGCCGATACGCCACTACTGCTGATGGGTTATGCCAATCCGTTGGAGCATATGGGTCACTCGACCTTCGTCGACGCCGCGAGTGCGGCGGGAGTCGATGGGGTGCTGACTGTGGATATGCCTCCGGAGGAAGTCTCCCGTTTGAACACCGAGTTGAAGCGGGCGGAAATGGACAACATCTTCCTGGTTGCGCCCACCACTCCCGATGCCCGCGTGGCCCGCATCGCGGCCCAGGCGAGCGGTTTTATCTATTACGTATCGCTCAAGGGTGTTACGGGTGCGGGCAATCTGGATACCGAGGACGTGGCGAGCCATGTAGCCGGGATTCGCACGCATTGTGCATTGCCTGTGGTCGTCGGTTTTGGCATCAAGGACGCTGGGTCCGCGGCGCAGGTCGCGGCAATTGCCGACGGCGTGGTTGTCGGCAGCGCGCTGGTTGCGAGTATGGCAAAGGCGGTGGAAGCGGGTGCAACGTCCAGCGAGGCCTGTGCAGCGGCGGCAAACCTGCTGGCCAGTATTCGAAGAGGTATTGATGACGCCGCTTCCTAGAAGCATCGCCGACCGTTTATAATGCGGGTATATTCCAGGCGGCGAGAATTGGCATGAGCTGGATCGACAAAATTTTGCCCTCCGGTGTCCGCAGGGATGTGGGCGAAGTAGCGTCAGCCAGCAGCGTCCCCGAGGGGCTGTGGCAGAAGTGCCTCAAGTGCGAGGCGGTGCTCTATCGTCCGGATCTTGAAAGGAACCTGGATGTCTGCCCCAAGTGTAGCCATCACATGCGCATTGGCGCGCGGCGCCGGCTGGCCACGTTTCTGGACAGCGATAGTGGAGAAGAGATTCTCTCCGAGATCGAACCGGTCGACCGGCTGAAGTTCAAGGACAAGAAACGCTACCGGGACAGGCTCAGTGCGGCCCAGAAGGCGACCGGTGAGAAAGATGCGCTGGTCGCCATGCGCGGTACGCTGGCGGGCGAGCCATTGATTGCCGTGGCCTTCGAGTTTGAGTTCCACGGCGGCTCCATGGGTTACGCGGTCGGTGAAAAGTTTACGCGCGCGGCACAACTGGCTCTTGAGGAGCGCACGCCTCTGGTGTGTTTCGCGGCCTCCGGCGGCGCCCGCATGCAGGAAGCGCTCATATCGCTCATGCAGATGGCCAAGACCAGCGCCGTGCTGGAGAGGCTGAAGGTCGCTGGCGTACCCTACGTATCCGTTCTGACCGATCCCATCTATGGCGGCGTGTCTGCGTCGCTCGCCCTGCTGGGCGATATCAATATAGCGGAGCCCGATGCGCGGGCAGGCTTTGCCGGCCCCAATATTATTGAGCAGACCATTCGCCAGAAATTGCCCAAGGGTTTTCAGCGCAGCGAGTTTTTGCTGGAGCACGGAGCCATCGACATGATCGTGCACCGCAACGATATGCGCGACACCGTCGCGCGGTTGCTCGCCAAGCTGACCGGCTTGCCGGCGGCGCCGGTTACGGTGGTGGAAGAGGAGCTTGATCCCGAGCCAGAACCGGAACTGATACCTGAGGCCCAACCAGAAGCAGCGCCTGATGAGTCCGCGGAGTCAACTGCCGCCCGGGAGAATGACTAGAACGTCCCTCGACGCGTGGTTGCAACGCCTGGAAACGCTGCACCCCACCGCCATCGATATGGGGTTGGAGCGGGTGGCGATGGTTGCGGCCAGGCTGGCCCTGCTGCCCGTGACAGTGCCCGTGGTGACCGTCGCCGGAACGAACGGCAAGGGTTCTGCGGTCGCCGTCGTAGACGGCCTGTTGAGGCAGGCCGGTTACAGTACGGGCAGTTTCACGTCGCCCCACCTGTTGCGGTTCAACGAGCGGATCCGGGTCGACGGCGTCGACGTCGAGGACGCCGAGATCACTGCGGCATTTGCAGAGATTGAGGCGGCACGCGGCGATGTGTCCCTGACCTACTTTGAGTTCGCCGCTCTCGCGGCGCTGTGTGTGTTTCGGTCCCGACAACCCGATTTTGTCATTCTCGAGGTCGGCCTCGGCGGTCGCCTGGACGCGGTGAATATCATTGACCCCACGGTGGCAGTGATCACCAGCATCGATCTGGATCACCAGCAGTGGCTGGGAGAGACACGGGATTTGATAGCACTGGAAAAGGCGGGCATTCTCCGTGCGGGCGTACCTGCTGTGATCGGCGATGTCGACCCTCCGCCCGCTTTACTCGAGCACATCGAGCGCGTGCAAGCCGAGCCGGTGATGCTCATGCAGCGGGATATGCGTCTCTCGCGGAAGCCGGATCACTGGCTGATCGCTCTTCGCGACGTCAGCGGCCAGCAGCGCGAGTTTGCCCTGAAGTGTCCGCGGTCACTGGTGCCCGAGACCGTCTGCGCTGCGTTGCAGTCGGTATTGCTGCTGGGCGTGGACATCGATCCGGCGGCCTTGCCTGAAGTGCTGAAGGCGGCGGCGCCCAGGGGGCGGCGCGAACATCTGGAACTCGCGGGAGTAGACTATGTACTGGATGTCGCCCACAATCCGGCTGCGGTTGCAAAGTTACTTGAATATATCAACACAACTCCATGTAAGGGTAGGAGAATAGCGGTTTTTTCTGCGATGCGAGACAAAGATATCCCGAGCATGATTGAGCAGGCAGCGACGAGTTTTGATGCCTGGTTTCTGGCCGATCAACCGGGAAATTCCCGGGCTGCCCCCGCGGCCGATATCGCCGGGCTGCTGCGGGCCAGGGGTGTTTCGCAGCTCAGTTGTAGCAAGAATCTCAAGCAGGCCATGGCGCGTGTGCGACAGGTCGTGAGGCCGGGTGACAGCGTAATCGTGTTCGGCTCGTTTTATACGCTGGCCGCGGTGCTGCCGTGGCTGGACCGTGCAAGCTCGCTTAATGAGGCGCAGTAGGTGAACGAGGTCGTCAAACAGCGCTTGGTGGGTGCGCTCATTCTCCTCGCGCTAGGGGTGATATTCTGGCCGATTATTTTCGTGCAACCTGGCAGTGAGCAGGTCGCTCGCGAAGGCGTTGTCCCCCCCCGGCCCGAGGTATCGACCCAGCCACTGGAGCCGCCTGACAGCTCCGGCCTGCGAAGCTCTGAACCTGTTCAGATCGAGGCCGACGAGGCTGATGTTGAGGTAGTTCCAGAACCCGTGCGGCAGCCGGTCGCGGCCCTCGCCGACGCATCGGTAGTGGCGGAGCGTGCGCGCTCCGAGCCACCGCAAGAACTTGTACTGGACGCGGATGGCGTACCCGTCGCCTGGATTCTGCAGGTAGCCAGCGTGAGTGATGCAGACAAGGCGGAAGCGCTGCGTCAGCGACTGCTCGCCCTGGAACAGAAGGCTTATGTACAGAAAATCAGCAGCGATGGGCGTACCTACCATCGCGTGTATATCGGTCCCAAATTTGAGCAGGCGAAACTGGAGGCACTGCGCCCGCAGATCGATGCCGAGTTCGGTGTCACTTCCATGCTGCGGCGGTATGTGCCCTGATGCGCCGGAGAAAGGGTAGGGGGCGGTGATCAACTGGACATTGCTAACCGCCGCAGACTGGGTGATCGGCGCGGTGATCAGCGCCTCAATCATACTCAGTCTCTGGCGGGGCTTCACGCGTGAAGCGATTTCCCTGGCCGGTTGGGTCGCTGCGTTTGTTATCGCCAATCTGTACGCCGTGGCGCTGGCCGGACTGCTCTCGGACTGGATCAGCAACGTCACGGGCCGCTACGTCGCCGCCTACGCCATGCTGTTTGTGGGTTCGCTGTTGCTCGCGGGGGTGCTGTCGAAGCTGGCGACGCAAATGATTCGCGTGACGGGCCTGTCCTTGCTGGATCGCCTGCTCGGCACCGTCTTTGGCTTTGCGCGCGGCGTTATCCTGATCGTGGTCGCGGTCTACCTGCTTCGACAGCTGGCTCCGCCACAGAACCTGCTGTGGCTGGAACAGTCACAACTGATGCCCCATATAGATATGCTGGTGCAATGGGTACAATTGACATTCCATGAGATGGGTGAAGAGCTCGGCCCTGGTTTACAGCCCTGATGCTTGATTGAAGCGAGGAAGACACCGAATGTGTGGATTGGTCGGAGTTGTTGGCAAGTACAATATCGCGCAGGATATCTACGATGCGCTGACGGTACTGCAACACCGCGGGCAGGATGCCGCAGGTATTGTGACCTGCGCTGGAGGGCGTTTCAGCCTGCGCAAAAGCGAGGGGCTGGTGCGCGATGTTTTCCGTCAGCAGCACATGCAGCGGCTCACCGGCAACATGGGTATCGGTCATGTGCGTTATCCGACAGCGGGAAGCTCCGGGCCGGCGATGGCGCAGCCCTTTTACGTCAACTCCCCCTACGGTATCGCGCTCGCACACAATGGCAACCTGACCAATTCGGATCAGCTAACGCGCGAACTGTTTGAGGACGACCTGCGTCACCTGAATACTGATTCGGATTCGGAAGTACTGCTGAATATATTTGCGCACGAATTGCAGACCCTGGGCAAACTGAACCCCGGGCCGGATGATATTTTTTCCGCAGTGAGTTCGGTGCACCGGCGCTGCAGGGGCGGCTATGCCGCGGTGGGATTGCTGGTAAACCACGGCATTTTCGGGTTCCGCGACCCGTATGGCATTCGGCCGCTGGTTGTGGGGAAACGCAAGCTAGAGGACATCACCGAGTATATGTTGGCGTCCGAGAGTGTGGCGCTCGATGTACTTGGCTTCACCCTGATCGACGACGTGCAGCCCGGTGAAGCAATATTTATCGATCAGGCGGGCCAGTTGCATCGTCGACAGTGTGCCGAGAAGCCGCAGCTCGTGCCCTGCATTTTTGAGCACGTGTATTTTGCACGACCGGATTCCATGCTCGACGGTGTCTCCATTTACAAGACCCGCATGCGCCAGGGTGAAGCGCTGGCCAGGAAGATTCAAAGGTTGCGCCCCGAACTTGAAATCGATGTGATAATACCGGTGCCCGATACCAGCCGGATTGCAGCACAGTCGATGGCCTACCATCTTGGCATCAAGTTTCGGGAGGGCCTGATGAAAAACCGCTACATCGGACGCACCTTTATCATGCCGGGCCAGAGCCAGCGCAAGAAGTCAGTACGACAGAAACTCAACCCGGTTCCGCTGGAGTTTTCCGGGAAAAATGTGATGCTGGTGGATGATTCGATCGTACGCGGCACCACTTGCCGACAGATCATCGAGATGGCGCGGGATGCCGGTGCCGAGAATGTGTATTTTGCTTCGGCGGCGCCGGCGGTACGTTTCCCCAATGTGTACGGAATCGACATGCCCTCGGCGTCCGAGTTGATAGCCCACAATCGCAGTGACCAGGAAGTTTGCGAGCTGATCGGTGCCGACTGGCTGGTTTACCAGGACCTCGAGGACCTCGTGGCCTGTTCTCGCGAGGGGAACTCACAAGTAGACGGCTTCGACTGTTCTGTATTCGACGGTGCCTACATCACCGGCGATGTGGATCAACATTATCTTGAACACATCGACCGCTTGCGCAACGATGATGCGCAGTCCCGGATGCGGTCACACTTTCAGGAGGAGGGCGCTGTCGTCGGTCTGCACAATGACGCGTAAAACAACACCATGAGCGACGAAAGCGACAACGGAGAAGTCCCGGGCGGAGCGCACAGTGATACCCTGGCGATTCGTGCAGGCATCCATCGCACGGCCGAGGGCGAGCACTCCGAACCTATTTTTCTTACCTCCAGCTACGTGTTTGCCAGTGCCGAGGAGGCCGCTGCGCGCTTCTCCGGCGATCTTCCCGGTAACGTGTATTCCCGCTACAGCAATCCCACGGTGCGCTCCTTTGAAGAGCGGATTGCGGCGCTTGAAGGAGCCGAGGCCGCCGTGGGAACAGCCTCGGGAATGGCGGCCATTCTAAGCACCTGTATGGCGCTGTTGCGGTCGGGAGATCACGTCGTGTGTTCGCGGGACGTGTTCGGTACCACAGTCAATCTGTTTGCCAGGTACCTCGCCAAATTCGGCATCGAAGTGACGTTCGTACCCTTGCTTGATACCCGTGCCTGGGAAACCGCGATACGCGCCGAGACGCGTATGCTGTTTCTGGAAACGCCCTCCAATCCACTTTGCGAGGTGGCGGATGTGCGCGTGCTGGCAGATCTCGCGCACGCGCACGATGCGCTGCTGGTCGTGGACAACTGCTTCTGTACGCCGGCTTTGCAGTTGCCGCTGGCACTCGGGGCGGACATTGTGGTGCACTCGGCGACAAAATACCTCGACGGCCAGGGTCGCTGTATCGGTGGTGTTGTGCTGGGCTGCCGTGGCCATATGGAGGAGGTTGTGACCTTCCTGCGCACCTGTGGCCCCACAATGAGCGCATTCAACGCCTGGGTTTTCCTCAAAGGGTTGGAGACGCTGCGCCTGCGCATGGAGGCCCATAGTCGCAACGCCATGGCGGTGGCCGAGTGGTTGCAAGAACAGCCGCAGGTGGAAAAGGTTTACTACGCGGGCCTGGCGGACCACCCCGGGCACGCGATCGCCGCCCGGCAGCAGAGCGCCTTCGGCGGCGTGCTGTCGTTTCGTGTTCGTGGCGGCCGGGAAGAGGCGTGGCGCTGCATTGACGCCACCCGCATGCTTTCGCTGACGGCAAACCTGGGAGATGCGAAAACCACGATCGTGCACCCCGCAACCACGACCCACGGGCGCCTCACGCCGGTACAGCGCTCGGAAGCCGGTATTGCCGACAGCCTGATCCGGATTGCCGTGGGCCTGGAGTACGTCGATGATATCACCTCGGATCTTGCCCGTGGGCTTGCCGCGCTGTAGGGGGTTTGCAGGAGGCGGCGGTGAGTCGCCGGGGATGACCAAAGGCGTGTGGCCGGCGGCTCTGGCGGCTTAACGCTTGCGCGTATTATCTCGCTTTTTCACCAGGTTCTCGTGGCCGGGTAATCAAAACAGCGGGTACACTGTGCCGACTATGTGCGATTCTGGTGCCGCGGTCGTGCGCGGGAATCGGTTGTCCGTTGGTGCAGCGGCGCCGTGCTTGCGTCTGCCAGGCACTGTCAGGCGGTTAACGAAATGAATATCAGACAGACGATTAGTACAGCCCGCGGTTCTGGCGAACGCCAAGGAGTGGACGTGCCGAGCGTTATCGACAGTGCAGTCAGCGAAGTAGGCCGGGTACTGTTGGGAAAAGAGCAACAGATCAGGTTGGCCCTGTGCTGCCTGTTTTCTCGTGGACACCTGCTGATAGAGGATTTGCCCGGTATGGGCAAAACCACCCTGTCGCATGCACTGGCGGAAGTTCTGGGCCTTTCGTGGAAGCGGGTGCAGTTCACCAGTGACCTGTTACCAGCGGATATCCTTGGCGTATCCGTTTACGATACCAGGGAAGCGAGCTTCAGTTTTCATCCGGGCCCAATTTTTACCCAGCTGCTGCTCGCGGACGAGATAAATCGCACCACGCCGCGTACCCAGAGCGCCCTGCTCGAGGCAATGGCAGAGGGGCAGGTGACGGTAGAAGGGCAGACGCGCCCGCTGCCCGACCCGTTTTTTGTCATTGCCACCCAGAATCCACTGCATCAGTCAGGTACCTATCCCTTGCCCGAATCGCAGCTGGATCGGTTCCTGATGCGCCTGGAACTGGGGTATCCACATCCGTCCGCGGAACGCGAATTATTCAAACGGCGAGGGGGCTCCGCCGCGTCGGGTACAAGCCGGGCGGAACGCTGTATTGATGCGGCCCAACTCGAACAAATTCGTACCGCCGCAAGCCAGGTGCATACCTCCGACAGCCTGCTGGATTACCTGCAGCGGCTGGTCGCCTTTACCCGGCAGTCACCGGCATTTGAAGTAGGCCTGTCACCGCGCGGCGCCCTGGCGCTGCTCGACTGCGCGAGAACCTGGGCCGCGATGCAGGGTCGTGAGCACGTGGTACCCGAAGACATCCAGACGGTTCTACCCTCCGTGGCCGCGCACCGGCTGGTGCCGAGCGGTGAGTACGCGGGTGATGGCGCCGCATTGGTTGAACTCACCCAGCGCAGCGTAGACGTGGTTGCCGCCTGAGGGAGCTTGCGCATGGCCGCGGGGTTTTTCAGTAGTCGGTGGCAAGGTATACGAGGACGCGCGCGAGAGCGATTTACGCGCTGGGTCACCCGGCGCATCCCGCCGGCCAGGGAGGTGACACTCGACCAGCGGCGTATTTTTATTTTTCCGAGCCGCGCGGGGCTGTTCTTCATTGTCTGCCTGTTCGTCATGTTGCTGACGGCGATCAACTTCCAGAACAACCTCAGTTACGCGCTGACCTTCCTGCTGGCGACACTGTTCATTGTTGCCACCCTGCATACCTATGCGAATCTCTCGGGCTTGACGCTGCGCGCGGTACGCGCCCGACCGGCATTTCCGGATCAACAGACCGAATTTGAACTGCTGCTGGAGAAGGGCGGGCGACATGAGCATTACGCACTGCACGTGCAATGGCCAGACAGCTCCGACGCCCTGGTGAATCTTGTCGAGGAGGCTACAGTGCGGGTTCGTCTGCACCTGCGCGTGGCAAAGCGCGGCTGGTTCAGGCCTGGACGCCTGCTGCTGGAGTCGACCTATCCGCTGGGCCTGTTGCGAGCCTGGACGTGGGTTGATCTTGATCTGCATGCACTGGTTTATCCCAGGCCACGGGCGTCGGCCGAGTTGCCCGGCGTGGACAGTGACAGCTCCGACGGCACGGCCGTGGTGGTTCCGGGCAACGATGATTTTTACGGTTTTCGCCTCTACCAGCGTGGCGACTCACTGCGACATGTGCACTGGAAAGGGCTTGCCAAGGGACAGGGGCTGCAAAGCAAACAGTACTCTGCGCACCAGGAGCGTGGTCGTTGGCTCGACTGGAACGCCTTTGCCGGGGTGGGAACCGAGCAGCGCCTGTCGCATTTGTGTTACTGGGTTCTGGCGTTGGAGAGTCGGGGCGAGGAATACGGCCTGCGCTTACCGGGCGTGACCATCGAGCCGGCCCAGGGGGAAAAACACCGGGACGCCGTGCTGCATGCGCTTGCGGTGTACGGGTTGCCGCGGGAGGCCGCGTGAAACTCGAAGACCAGATTCCGCGCAACGCTCTGGCCTGGATTTTGCTCAGTCTGTTTGCACTGGTGGCACCGCACGTGCCACGGCTGCCGATCTGGGTGCTGCTGGTTTATCTGCTGGCGGTCGTATGGCGCGTATGCGTGCACACCGGCCGCTGGTCGTTTCCCGGTCGCTGGGTGAAGGTAGCCATGGCGGTGAGCTGCTTTCCGGGCATTTATTTCAGCTACGGTTCCCTTGTCGCACTGGAGCCGACCGTTGCCCTGTTGCTCGCGGCGTTCGCACTGAAACTGATTGAACTGGTCCGGCGCAAAGATGCCTACGTGCTGCTGTTTCTCGGCTACTTCGTGTGCATTACCGAATTCCTGTTCAGCCAGGACCTGCTGATCACACTTTATTCGGTGATCTGTGTCTGGCTGGTTACCACCGCGCTGGTGGCGCTGCACCAGCCGGGCGAACAGCGCTTCAGGTGGCGTCCCTTGCGCGTTTCGGGCGTTATGCTCCTGCAGGCAATGCCGCTGATGGTGGTGCTGTTTTTTATCTTTCCCCGTATCGGGCCCCTGTGGACTGTACCTGTCAAGAGCAATGTCGGTACCACCGGCATGAGTGACTACATGCAGCCCGGAGACATTGCCAGCCTGAGCCAGTCGGCCGAGGTGGCTTTTCGAGTGAAGTTCGAGGGTGCCATCCCGCAGAAGTCCGACTTGTACTGGCGCGGTCTCGTGTTCAGCCGCCTCGACGAGGATACCTGGCGCACGCTGGGCTATTTCGACCTGCCGCCGCGCGAGGTCAGGCCTGCGCAGGTGGATAAAAGCGGCGATGCCCTGCGCTACCGCGTCATCATGGAGCCTTCGCAGCAGAACTGGCTGTACGGGCTGCGTTATGCCGACTCCAGTCATAGTGGTGTGATTGAAACCGCGGACTATCGCCTGTATTCGCCGGTGCCGATCGAGTCCGAATTCATGTACGAGGCGGCCTCCTGGCCGGATACGGCATTGGAGACCGAGTTGAGCGACTGGCGGCGCAACATCGAGACGCGACTGCCCGGCGGGAGCAATCCCCGCACCCGGGAACTGGCGCGTAACCTGCGCGCCGAGGCCGTTGACGATGCCGCCTTCGCGCAGGCGGTGCTGGAGCGCTTCAATACACAGGAATACGTCTACACGCTGAAGCCGGGCACCCTGCCCGCTGACCACGGCATGGACCATTTCCTGTTTGAGAGCCGGCGCGGTTTCTGCGAGCACTATGCGTACGCGTTCACTTTTATGATGCGCGCTGCCGGGGTGCCCGCGCGGGTGGTTGCAGGCTACCAGGGAGGGGAAGTGAACCCGGTGAACAAGACCGTGATCGTGCACCAGTTTGATGCCCACGCCTGGACAGAAATCTGGTTGGCGGGGGAGGGTTGGCGGCGAATTGACCCCACCGCGGCTGTGTCCCCCTTGCGCATTGAACTGGGCCTGGAAGATGCCATGCAGACCGAGGGCAGCTTTCTCGAATCCTCGCCGCTGTCACCTTTGCGTTACCGAGGGGTGCCGCTGGTGAACCTGTTGCGCCTGCGTTACGACGCGCTCACCTACCGTTGGCAAAGCTGGGTGACCGGTTTTGACAATGAGCGCCAGTTTGCGCTGTTGCAGGATTTATTTGGCGAGATCAGTACCCGGATGTTTGCCACGGTTCTGCTGGGAAGCTGGGCGCTGGTTTTGGTGCCAGTGGCTATCTCGTTGCTGCGCCGCCGGGGCGGGCCCGGGCTCGACCCCCTGGAGGCACATTACCGGCTGTTTTGTGAGCGCCTGCGTGCTGCGGGAGTGGAGCGCGCACCGTCTGAACCACCGGGCGAATTTGCGCGTCGAGCCATGCGCGAACTACCCGAGTATGCAGAGTCAACGCAACGCATTACGCGTGCCTACGAAAGCCTGGCCTACGCCCCAGGTGAGGCACAGGAAGGGGCGCTGCAAGCGTTTGAGCGATCGGTCCGGGCCTTCAGGCCCGCGGCGCGCACCGGCTCCGCACTGCGTCGGCCCGGTGGCGGCGCGCCAGCACATTAGCGCTGACCGGCTGGCAGTAGTCAGGCGCTGAGTTCGGTGATCTCCACGCTGGCAATGCGCGCGCCCTGTTCTGCGCTTTTCTGAAACTCAATGATCTGGTCGAAGTTCATGTAGCGGTAGATTTCGTCTGCCATTGAATCAATTTTCTGCGCGTATTCACGGTACTCATCAGGGGTGGGTAGCCTGCCCAGCACAGCACCGACCGAGGCGAGCTCCGCTGAAGTCAGGTATACGTTGGCTCCGTCGCCCAGCCGGTTGGGAAAGTTCCGGGTGGAGGTGGACAGCACAGTGGAGTTCGCTGCCACCCGCGCCTGGTTGCCCATACACAGCGAGCAGCCCGGCATCTCCGTGCGGGCACCCGCGGCGCCAAAGATATTGTAATAGCCCTCTTCCATAAGCAGGTGCTCATCCATGCGCGTGGGTGGGACGATCCACATGCGGGTGGATATTGTGCCCTTATGCTGCTCGAGCAGCTTGCCGGCCGCGCGAAAATGACCGATGTTGGTCATGCAACTCCCGATAAACACCTCGTCGACACTGTCACCTGCCACGGAAGACAGCAGTCGCGCATCGTCGGGATCGTTGGGTGCGCACACAATGGGTTCGGTCACGTCTGCCAGGTCGATCTCGATCACGGCCTCGTACTCGGCGTCTGCATCCGCCCGCATCAGGCTCGGGTTGGCAAGCCACTCCTCCATTTTCTTTGCCCGGCGTTCGAGCGTGCGTGGATCGCCGTAACCCTCGGCGATCATGGAGCGCAGCAGGACGACGTTGGAACGCAGGTATTCGCTCACCGAATCCTCACTCAGGGAGATCGTGCAGCCGGCGGCAGAACGCTCAGCAGAGGCATCAGAGAGTTCAAAGGCCTGTTCGACAGTCAGTTCGCCGAGGCCTTCAATTTCGAGAATCCGGCCTGAGAAGATGTTCTTCTTGCCTTTCTTTTCTACCGTCAGCAGGCCCTGCTGGATCGCGTAATACGGTATGGCGTGTACCAGGTCACGCAGCGTAATGCCCGGCTGCAGCTCACCTTTGAAGCGCACCAGTACCGACTCGGGCATGTCCAGCGGCATCACGCCGGTGGCGGCAGCGAACGCCACCAGGCCGGAGCCCGCCGGAAAGGAAATACCCATGGGGAAACGCGTGTGTGAATCACCGCCTGTGCCGACAGTGTCGGGCAGTAACATGCGATTCAGCCACGAGTGTATGATACCGTCGCCCGGGCGCAGCGATACGCCACCGCGGGTCATGATGAAATCCGGCAGGCTGTGCTGTGTTTCGATGTCTACCGGCTTCGGGTAGGCAGCCGTGTGACAGAACGACTGCATGGTGAGGTCGGCAGAAAAACCGAGGCAGGCCAGATCCTTGAGCTCGTCGCGGGTCATCGGCCCCGTGGTGTCCTGGGAGCCCACGGTGGTCATGCGGGGTTCACAGTAGGTACCGGGGCGCACGCCCTCTACGCCGCAGGCCTTGCCCACCATTTTCTGGCCGAGTGTAAAGCCTTTTCCGGAGTCCCTGGGTTGCTCCGGCCGGCGAAACAGGTCGGACTCTCCGAGGCCCAGTGCCTCGCGGGCACGAGCCGTGAGGCCGCGACCGATGATCAGGTTGATACGCCCGCCGGCGCGCACCTCATCCAGCAGCACCTGTGATTTGAGCGCAAACTCGGACAATACCGCGCCGCTCTCGGAGAGAATTTTGCCGTCGTAGGGCCGTATTTCAATGACGTCACCCATTTCCAGATCGTCGACCGGCGCCTCGAATACAAGTGCGCCGGCATCTTCCATGGTGTTGTAGAAAATCGGGGCGACCTTGCCGCCGATACAGATGCCGCCGCCTTTCTTGTTCGGCACACCGTTGATGTCTTCGCCGAAGAACCAGAGCACCGAATTGGTGGCAGACTTGCGCGAGGAGCCGGTGCCCACCACGTCGCCGACGAAGGCAACCGGTAAACCCTTGCCTTGAATCTCGGCAATCTGCTGCATGGGGCCGGTGACTCCCGGCTCGTCCGGTACGATGCCATCGCGGGCCATCTTGTACATGGCGAGCGCGTGCAGCGGAATATCGGGGCGTGACCAGGCGTCCGGCGCTGGTGACAGGTCGTCCGTGTTGGTTTCACCCGTGACCTTGTACACGGTTGCCCGAATGGCTTCCGGCACGGCCGGTTGCGAGGTGAACCACTCGCCATCGGCCCAGGACTGCATGACCGCGCGGGCGTTTTCATTGCCTGCGCTCGCCAGCTCCGCGACATCGTGAAAAGCCTCGAATACCAGCAGCGTGTGCTTCAGCTCGGTTGCAGCATCGCCCCCGAGCTCACTGTCTTCCAGCAGCGAGATCAGCGTTTCGATGTTGTAGCCACCGTGCATGTTGCCAAGCAGCTTTACCGCGGCTTTGCGGTCTATCAGGGGGCTCTGTGTTTCACCCAGGGCAAGGGCGGACAAAAAACCCGCCTTGACGTACGCCGCTTCATCCACGCCTGGCGGGACCCTTGTCGCGAGCAGTTCCAGCAGGAAATCTTCTTCGCCTGCCGGTGGGCTCTTCAGCAATTCTACCAGGGTTGCTACTTGCTCCGCGTTGAGCGGTTTCGGCGGAATGTTCCGGGCGGCCCTTTCGGCAACGTGTTCACGGTATGCTTCAAGCACTGGTGTGGCTCCTTGGTGGCTGGTGCACGCGCATTCAGGTATTGAACGCGTGTATAAGATCGCTGTGCGGCGGGCCGCAAGTATAGCCCACGGCCTGTGCAAGTTAAACGAATCCACTGTCGATACCGTGCATTCACTGCACTGATAACGTAGACTCGCCGGTGTTGTCACGCCGTAATCCGCCGCTCTGAAAATGCTCGATATCGCCATCAAAACGCCGTGCATCGGTGTATGTTCCACCGGAATTGGAGACAGCGTCTGCCGCGGTTGCAAGCGCTTCGGTCACGAGGTCATACACTGGAACAGTTACACACCTGAGCAAAAGCGCATTATCGACCGACGCCTGTCGGGGTTTCTGTCTCAATGCGTGAGCAATCGCTTGCGCGTGACCGACAGTGAGTTGCTGAAATGGCAACTTGAAGTTCAGCAGATCCGGTTCGCTGTCCATCACGATGCGTTCTGTTGGGTGTTCAGCCTCCTCAAGGCCGGTGCCGGCCAGATCGGCAACACCCTTGATTTCGGCTTTGAGGTCGACCTGCACTACCGCCAGTTGAGTCTTGTGCAGTTACGGGAGGAGATTGATCAGGATTTTTATGTGCTTTCCCAGGCGCACTTTGAACGCTATTTACAAACCCCGGACCTGTTCGGCGGTGCCGGCTGAATGACGCTGGATGCCGATCTCGCGGACATCCGCGCGTTCCTGCCGTGCGCCACACCGCAGGCCTGGCTGCAGCGGGCCCTGGCCGAGCCCGCGCTACTCCTGATCGACCATGCCAACTGTGAAAAGAAAGCGGCCTCGACAGCGTTGAACCTGATATACCGCTATGTCGAGAATACCGGGCTACTGCTGACGCTGTCGAAGCTGGCCCGGGAGGAGCTGCGTCACTTCGAGCAGGTTGTGGCGATGATGCGCGACCGCGACGTTGAGTATCGACAGATTACGGCTTCCCGCTACGCCAGTGATCTGCGCCAGGCTGTGCGAACTCACGAGCCTGAAAGGCTCATGGATACCTTGCTGGTGGGCGCTATTATCGAGGCGCGGTCCTGTGAACGTTTCGCGGTGCTGGCGCCGGCACTCGACGATGAACTGGCCGCGTTCTACAACTCGCTGCTGAAGTCAGAAGCGCGCCATTTCAAGGACTATCTGCGCCTCGCCGAGGCCGTCACGTCTCCCGAAGCCGTGAGGGCGCGGCTGCCGGAGCTGCTTGCGCGCGAGCAATGGCTGATTGAGTCACCCGATCCCGAATTTCGTTTTCACAGTGGCCTGCCGCAGCCATCGCCGCATACACAATAATCTTCAGATAGTTTGCAGATAAACTACATAAACTACTGTTTTATTGGAATATTTATAAGTTCAGCGCCGTAGGGGTCAACACGCAGCACCTGCGCCGACGCGTCCCATGCGCCCAGCACCCAGCGCAGACCCCCGGCCTCCACGTGCCGCGCGGGTCGGTGGGTATGCCCGTGTATCATTTGTGCCGCGCCGTGGGTCGCCATGGCGTTGCCGACCTCGCGGCGGTTCACATCGACGATATCCTCCGCCTTGAGACTCTGTGCCTCGTGGCTGAGGTGGCGCATTGTTGCAGCGAGTGCGCGGCGCTCGGCCAGGCTCATCGCCAGGACACGCTCACGCCAGGCTGGGCTGCGCGACAGTCTGCGGAACGCCTGGTATTCGGTGTCGTCCGAGCACAGGCTGTCGCCATGCAGCAGGAGCGTCGGCGTGCCATAGAGATCGATCAGGCTTGGGTCTGGCAGTAGCTGAGCTCCCATGCGCGCGCAGAAGTCGGACCCGAGCAGAAAATCCCGATTGCCGGGCATGAATGCCAGGTGTGGCCCGCGCGCATGAAAGTCTCGCAATAACTGCGCGGCATCCTGCGCCAGCGGAGCATCGTCGTCGTCACCTACCCAGGCTTCAAACAGGTCACCAAGGATATAGAGGGCGTCGCAAGTGGCGATATCGGCAAGAAACGAGGCCAGCGCGCGGCGGACCTGGCCCCGGGAGGTGTCGAGATGCAAATCGGAGATGAAGAACGTAGCGCGCACGTCCGCCGGACAGGTTGATCAGCCGTCCACGACCTTGACGGACTCGATAATCACCGGCTCTTTCGGCACATCCTGGTGGGGCCCCTGGCTGCCTGTCGGTACGGTGCGAATCTTGTCCAGCACCTCGGCGCCCTCTGTGATCTTGCCGAACACCGTGTAGCCCCAGCCCTGCATGTTCTTGCCGGTGTGGTTGAGGAAATCGTTGTCCTTCACGTTGATGAAGAACTGCGCCGTGGCGGAATGGGGGTCGCTGGTGCGGGCCATGGCGATTGTGCCGAAATCGTTTTTCAGGCCGTTGTCGGCCTCGTTCTCGACCGGCTCCGCCGTTTCCTTCTGACGCATATCGGAATCGAAGCCGCCGCCCTGGATCATAAAATTGTCGATAACCCGATGGAATATCGTACCGTCATAATAGCCATCGCGAGCGTAGTTGAGAAAATTCTCAACGGTTTTCGGTGCGCGTTCGGCGTCCAGTTCGAGTGTGATTTCACCAAACGTGGTACGAATAATGACCATTCCGGTATCCTTATTGATGGGTGTCAAAACCCGGCCAATGATACGGACTTTTCGCCATCAGGAAAACATTCGCGACGTCGAAACAGGGGCGAGTGGCAATATTGAAGATGGCGCGGCTATAGGATGCGCGTGGTGCCAGGGGCTATACTACCGGCCCGTTTTTAGCAGAGGCCGCGACTGACGCATCATGGAGCACCAACCTGCCAATAATTTCCTGCAAGCGATAATCGCCGAAGACCTCGCAAGCGGCCGCGTGGCCGAGGTGGTTACCCGCTTTCCGCCCGAACCCAACGGCTACCTCCATATCGGCCACGCCAAATCGATCAGTGTCAATTTCGGTTTGGCACTCGCCAATGGGGGCCGTTGCAACCTCCGCTTTGACGATACCAACCCGGAAAAGGAAAGCCAGGAGTACATCGAATCGATCCAGGCGGATATTCGCTGGTTGGGTTATACGTGGGACGGGGAGGTGCGTTTTGCGTCGAGCTACTTTGAGCAACTGTATGCCTGGGCGGTACACCTTGTAGAGCACGGCGATGCCTACGTGTGCGACCTCGACGCCGACGAAGCGCGCGAGTATCGCGGAACACTCACCGAGCCGGGTCGAAACAGCCCTTACAGGAGCCGCAGCATTGCCGAGAATCTCGACCTGCTCGCGCGCATGCGCGCGGGTGAGTTCGACACGGGTGCGAAAGTGCTGCGCGCCAAAATTGACATGAGCGCGCCCAATATCAATATGCGTGACCCGATCCTGTACCGTATCAGAAAAGTCGCGCACCACCAGACGGGTAACACGTGGGTGCTGTACCCCACCTACGATTTCGCACATGGCCAGGAGGACGCGATTGAAGGCGTCACCCACTCCATCTGCACCCTGGAATTTGAAGATCACCGCCCTCTCTACGATTGGTTGCTGGATCACCTGCCGGTGCCGAGCAGGCCAAGGCAGTACGAATTCGGCAGGCTGAACCCGAGCTACACCGTCACCAGTAAGCGTAAACTCCGGCAGCTGGTAGAGGAGGGCGTTGTGAGCGGTTGGGATGACCCGCGCATGCCCACAATCTCGGGTCTGCGCAGGCGAGGTTATACACCCGCGGCACTGCGTAGGTTCTGTGACATGATCGGCACCACGCGCAGCGATGGCATCGTCGATGTCGCTATGCTCGAATTTGCGATTCGCGAGGATTTGAATGAGCATGCCGCGCGTGCGATGTGCGTGCTCAACCCGTTAAAACTGGTGCTGGTGGATTATCCCGAGGATGGCGTGGAAGAACTGCACGCGCCGCGACATCCTGTTCGCGAGGACCTGGGCACGCGTGTACTGCCGTTCACGCGCGAGCTGTACATTGATGCCGACGACTTCCGCGAGGAAGCCAACAAGAAGTACAAGCGGCTGGTGCTGGGCAAGCGAGTGCGCCTGCGCAATGCCTACGTGATTGAAGCGTGCGATGTCCTGAAGGATGAACAGGGAGCCGTTGTGGAGGTGCATGCACGGCTCATTCCCGGCACCCTGGGTGAGAACCCGGCAGACGGCATCAAGCCCAAAGGCGTCATTCACTGGGTATCGGCCAGCCACGCCGTTCAGGCCGAGGTGCGCTTGTATGACCGCCTGTTTACCGATGAGTCGCCCGACAGGGGTGACAAAACCTTCAGTGATTTCATTAACCCGGAGTCCCTGAAGGTTGTTCGCGAGGCCTGGATAGAACCCGCGTTGGCGCACGCAGCGCCGGAAGAGGGCTTTCAGTTTGAGCGCGAGGGCTATTTTGTCGCGGATCGGTATGACCACAGCGAGGCCCGCCCCGTGTTCAATCGCACGATCGGCCTGCGCGACACCTGGACTGACGAGTAGGAAGGCCCAATGAGTCTAACGTTGTACAACACGCTGAGCGGCGCCAAAGAGCCCTTCGTACCGCTGGTGCCGGACGCGGTCACCATGTACGTATGCGGGCCGACCGTGTACAACCTCGCGCATATCGGCAATGCGCGCCCCGTGGTGGTCTTCGATACGCTGTTCAGGGTGCTGCAGACACAGTTCACGAACGTGACCTACGCGCGCAACATCACCGATATCGACGACAAGATCATCGTGGCGGCGAGAGAGCAGGCGCGCAGTATCGATTCCGTGACCGAGGAGTTCACGCGCAAGTTCCGCGAAGACATGGCGCAGTTGAACGCGCTGGCGCCCACACTGGAACCGCATGCCACGCACAATATCGCCGCCATGATCGAGTTGACGCAAACGCTCCTGCACAAGGGCCATGCCTACGAGGCCGAGGGGCATGTGCTGTTCGCGGTGGAATCCATGCCCGACTATGGCAAGCTCTCCGGCCGTGCCCTGGACGATATGCTGGCCGGCGCCCGGGTAGAGGTGGCGAGCTACAAACGTCACCCGGGCGATTTCGTGCTGTGGAAACCGGCATCGGCGGAGGACCCCGGCTGGGAAAGCCCCTGGGGGCGTGGCCGTCCAGGCTGGCACCTGGAGTGCTCGGCGATGATCCGGGCGCACCTTGGCGAAACCATAGACATTCACGGGGGCGGCCGGGACCTGATTTTCCCGCATCACGAAAACGAGATCGCGCAGAGCCGCTGTGCCCACGGTGGGGACTATGTGCGCTACTGGATGCACAATGCCTATCTCGACATTGACGGCGAAAAGATGTCCAAATCCCTGGGGAATTTTCGCACTGTCCGCGACCTGCTCGCGAACTACCGCGGGGAGGTACTGCGCTTTGCGCTGCTCTCGGCGCATTATCGGTCCCCGCTGAATTTCTCCGCGGAGCTGCTGGAGCAGGCGCAGGCCACCCTGAACGCGCTCTATGCGACGCTACGTGATGTGCAGGATATCCCGCTGGACACCGAGGTAGTGCTGGCGGAGGAGCCGTTCTACCGCGCGCTGAATGACGACCTGAATACGCCGGTTGCCATCGCGGAGGTTCACGCCCTGGCGAAGGCGCTGCATAAGGCCGGCGAAGCCGATAAACCGGCGCTGAAAGCCCGTATACTGGCGGCGGGTAACCTGCTGGGCGTGCTGGAGCAGGATCCTCAAGCGTGGTTGCAGGACACTACCGCCCAGAGCAGTATCAGCGAGCAAGAGGTCGAGGCGCTGATAGCACAGCGGCAGCAAGCCAAACTGGAGAGCAACTACGCCCGCGCTGACGAGATTCGCGAGACGCTGGCAGCCCGCGGGGTCCTGTTGGAGGATTCGCGTGAAGGCACGCGGTGGAAGCGGGCCTGATGTGGTGTCGCTTCGGGAAACCCCGGCGCGCAGAAGCTAGTTGCCGAGGCTTTTCTCTCCCGCTTCCACGGTCTGCAGAATCAGGGTATTGATGGTCATCGGGCCGACACCCCCGGGCACCGGCGTGTAGGCGGCGACCCTGTCTGCGAGTGGGCCCAGTTCAACATCGCCGATACCGCCGGGGTGGTAACCGGCGTCGATCACCACGGCACCCGCTTTCACCCAGTCCGCCCGGATGAACTCCGGCTTGCCGACGGCTCCCACCAGAATGTCCGCCTGCTTCACCAGTGCTTCGAGTTCGCGTGTGCGCGAGTGACAGATGGTGACGGTGGCGTGCTTCGCCAGCAGCATCATGGCCATCGGCTTGCCGAGGATGGGGCTGCGGCCGACCACCACCGCATGCCTGCCCTGAATCTCGATTTCGTAGTGCTGCAGGATACGCATGATGCCCTGCGGCGTGGCGCAGCCGTAGGCGTGCGCGCCCATCGCCATGCGCCCGAATCCCAGGCAGGTAACCCCGTCGACGTCCTTGTTGAGGGCGATGGCATCGAAGCAGGCGCGCTCGTCAATCTGGGAGGGGACGGGGTGTTGCAGCAGAATGCCGTGTACGTCCGGATCGGCATTCAGCCGGCCGATTTCCGCCAGCAGTTCCTGCGTTGTGGTGCTGGCCGGCAGTTCCACCGCCAGCGATTCCATGCCCACGCGCTTGCAGGCGTTGGCTTTCATTTTCACGTAGGTGGCGGAGGCGGGGTCATCGCCGACCAGGATAGTCCCCAGGATCGGTGTTTTTCCGCCGGATTTTTCGCGGAGACGCGCGACCCGCTCCAGCAGTTCAGATTCGGTAGTGGCGGCGAGGGCTTTGCCGTCCAGGATGAGAGCGGACATGCGTTGGCTTCCTGACTAACGGTGCGCCGGTCGACGCCCCTGGGACTGGCTATTGTCCCACGTGTGCGAGTGCAAGTTAAAGAGGCCGGCTGCCTGGGTTATACTGACCGGGGGCAGGGAGACGAGGCTTTAATGTCGTTGACGCTCCCCAAGGTGGTGAGTATCATGCGCCCTCCTGAAAACAGGGGTGCAGCAAGGGTCAGGAAGCTTATAGTATCGGGGTATAGCGCAGTCTGGTAGCGCGCCTGCTTTGGGAGCAGGATGTCGGGAGTTCGAATCTCTCTACCCCGACCACTTTCATCCACTACATTCAACCGTTTCAGGCGGCCTCCAGGGCCAAATCAGGAATCTATGGTGGCCGTAGCTCATCAGGTAGAGCACCGGATTGTGACTCCGGAGGTGGCGGGTTCAAGACCCGTCGGCCACCCCAAATCCCGGTGTCCCGGGTTCCGGTGTATAGTGCCCGTCCTCGGGGGTATAGCTCAGCTGGATAGAGCACCGGCCTTCTAAGCCGATGGTCGCAGGTTCGAATCCTGCTACTCCCGCCAATACCCCGCTATCCTTTTCGGGCACATAGGTAACAGTTTATTTGGCTCTTCGGCTCTTCCCCACCAAGGGGGGATGCACCGAGATTCACTAAACCCGATTGATGATACCGTCCCACCCGCAATGGGTTAAGACGCGCAATCGGTAGTTCTCAAAATTTCTGAATGTGCTCCATGCCGTCGGCGCTTCGTTTCCCGGCCCAGCACGCGATAGAAAATCTATCAAATACAGTTAGATAGGCGTAAACTGCTGGGTGGCCTGCGGGCTGGGAAGTCAGCCGCAGCGGAACCGGGTATCCGCGGTGCATAGTACCGGTCTGCACAGCATGCCAACACCCGTTCGGGGCGGGGTGGTACTGCGTCGCAAATTCACAGATACACTGTGTCGCGGTGATATGAACAATATATACTCGGCGATCAAAGTTCTGAGCTCGGAGAGTCCATGCTTAACAGGTATTTTCGCCACTTTTGTGCGGTTTTTCTGGTAGTTACGATGGCGGGTTTTGCCCCTGCCTTCGGGTCCGACTATCTTGTCAACCCTGGCGACCAGCTGATGGTGAACGTCTGGAATGAAGAGGCCCTGAGCGGGTTGGTGCTGGTGCGTCCCGACGGGTTTATCAGCATGCCAATGGCGGGCGAAATCGATACCAGGGACAACTCGCTTTCCCAGGTTTCAGAGAAGATTTCCGATGCCCTGTCGCGGTTCATGAAGGATGCGCCCCAGGTTGTGGTATCTCTTGTGGAAAGCCCCGGCTATAAAATTTACGTCCTCGGCAAGGTGCAGCGTCCGGGCGAATACCGCATCAGTAGTCAAACTGACATCATGCAGGCCCTGGCCCTCGCGGGCGGTTTGAATACCTTTGCCGCGGGAGACGACATAGTAGTCCTGCGCCGCAACGAGGACGGATCGCAAGTCGCCCTTCCGTTTGAGTACGATGAAGTAGAGAGCGGTAAAAATCTCGAGACGAATATCGTTCTCCAGAGCAGGGACGTTGTCGTAGTCCCTTGACCATTATAAAAAAGTGATAGTTCGCCGATGTGCGCTGTAGATAAAACTTATATCGCGGGACGTATGGCGCTGATATCAGCCATAGCGCTTCTGCTGTTCTCTTCCCTGAGTATCAGCGCTGAATATTCACTCGACTACCGCGTGGAGAGTCGAGCTAATTATCGCGACAATGTTGGCATGAGCCCGGATCGCTCAATTGATATTTCCGGTGTGACAGTCAAGCTTCCTGCTACGTTTATGGTGCGTACAGAAGAATCACAAGCCAGCATTCTGGCTGAGGTGTCGACATCCAAATTTGATGAAAGTGGCTACGATAGTAACGATGGAGAACTTCAGGGTCGGTATCGCGGGCTTTTCGAGCGTGGATTCTTTGATCTTGGTGCGGGGATTGTTCTCGCTTCCACCCGCGATACCGCGTTTTTTGATACTGGCGTGGTGGGGTTCTCTGCCAGCAGGGTCGAGCGCTCCACAGCCAGGGGCTTTATGAATTTTGCGTTGTCGGAAAAGAACAGGCTTCTCGGTGGGGTGAGCTATCGGTCCAGTACATATGAAAGCCCGAGGTTTCAGGATAGCAGCATAACGACAGCCTTTTCCGGCATGGAGCACAGCTTGTCCTCCCGGCTGTCACTGAGGGCGCAGCTCA
>CAZFJQ010000009.1:0-78420 GCA_964519755.1 uncultured Halioglobus sp. | reverse complement strand
TGTCGACGTATGGTGGGTGGTCATGCAGTTCTCCGTGATCTCCGGCGTCTGCACCTGGCTCTCGGGCGGGAAAAAATCCGGGAAGGATACAAGTGGCAGGTCCTGCGGTAAGCCGTAACGGCACAAATGCTGGCGAAACGCCTGTTCTATGCTGGCGGTGTCTTCGTCTGGTTCCCATTGGCGTGCCAGCGACAGCTGAAAACCCAGGCCGTGCAGCGCTTGCAGGGTCGCGAAAGATTCTTCAAATGTCCCTTCACCGCGGCCGGCGTCGTGCCGTTGTGGATCAGGGTAGTCGATACTGACGCGAAAGCGGATGGGGTTTTCGGAGGAGGCCAACGCCGCGACCTGGTCCAACCGCTGGCGCAGGGGCGCGGTGCCGTTGGTCAACACCAGGCAGGGTCGATGGCGTGATGCATAGGCCAGAATAGTGTGCATATCGCGCGCTACGAAAGGCTCTCCGCCGGTGAAAGAGAAGCCCTCCACGCCCAGACCAACCGCTTCATCAATAAACGGTTTGACGTCCGCCAGGGTCATTAATTGAAGACGGTCATCGCCGGGTTTCGAGCCCTCCAGGCAAAACGGACAGGCGAGGTTACATGCGGTGCCGGTGTGAAACCAAAGCTCCCGCAGTTGTTCGGTATCGATATAGCCCCGGGGTTCGCCTTGTGGTGTATACAGCCATTTTTTCCTGCGGCTGAGGTCCTGTGTCTCAATCAATTCCACGAGTAACAGCCTTCGGTGCGGTCATTATTCTGCCCGCTTTGCGGAGCATGGGGCCAGCCCTGTCCGCAGTATTCCTGAAGCTTGTCGTACATCCGGTGCTCCTCTCTATGCACTCGATCTACAATTCGACGCATTCGATCAACAATGCCAGTCTGATGCAGTATTGACCGAATTGTTCCAATGATACGTAGAAAACGTCGTAATCGCGCAGTATGTTGCGGCGGCAGGTTTAGCACACAGTTTAAAGCCACTCTGTTCAAGCGCAAACCACGCGTTTTGCACGCGGATGACGGTGTGGCGGGCGCGTGAGTGGCTCGAAAGACTTCGCAGGCCCGCGGCACAGGTGTTGACCCACGAGTGCGCCGGTGTTACTTCTGGCGTCATCGGCAAGTGGGAGCGCCAGTATGTCGCTCAAGACTGCACCACTGCCACCGCGCGCCGCCAAATGGTGGATGCCGTGGTGCCTTTCCGCAATGGTGCTGACAACCGGCTGTATGGCCACCTTGATTTACTGGGAGCAAACCCAGCAGCAGTCCGAGGTAGCCCTGGATGAGCTGTTTCGAGCAGACAGCGAGCGCACGCGTGCCACTATCTCCAGGCAGCTATCGCTTTACCAGGCGGTTATGCGTGGCTTGCAGGGATTCTTTATCGGCTCGGAAAGGGTTGTCTATTCCGAGTTTGCCGAGTACGTGTCGGCGCTCCACTTAACGGAGGAGCTCCAGGGCGTGCAGGCGGTCGCCTACGCCATGTCCGTTGCCGCCGCGAACCTCGAGCAACATCACGAACAAATGACGCTGGAATTGCCGGTGCCCTATCGTGTCCATCCGGCGGGCAAGCGCGCTCACTACGCCCCTATCGGCTATATCGATCCACTCGAGGGCCCGAACCTCGAAGCATTGGGTTACGACATTCTCAGCAATCCGTTGGTGCGCAGCGCGATAGAAAAGGCGAGAGACAGCGGAGAGGTTATTATCAGCCCGCCGATGGAACTGGTGCAGGATAAGCCGTATCACGGACAGACTTCATTTGTCATGTACCTGCCGATTTACGATCCGGATTTAACATTGAACAGTATTGCCGACCGGCGCGCCGCGTTGCTGGGCTGGATCGATGTACCGTTTCGGATGCGCGACCTGATGGCCAGCGTCGCCGCTGAGCTGGACGCGACCATCGATATCGAAATCCACGACGCGGCGATAGACGGCGCCGCGGGTCTGCTCCATGCGGTCGATAACACCACGCATCAGCAGCGGGCGGAAGCGGGCGAGCTACAGGCAGAACTCGTTCTGCCCGTGGGCGGTCGCGAATGGCGGCTTGCGCTCAGCAGCACCCCCGAGTATCGAGCCAACCGTGCGCTGACAGGGGGTTCCTCGTTGCTGCTGCTATTCGGTATTTCGAGTAGCCTGGCACTGGGCCTGCTGGTATTTTTGATCGCGCGCAGCCGGGGCGACAACCAGCGCCGGGCGGTGCGCCTGAGCCAACTCTATCGCGCGCTCAGCGAGGTCAACCAGGCCATTGTCAGGATGGACCGCGAGGCGGACCTGTTCCCCATGGTGTGTCGTCTCGCGGTCGAGGAGGCCGGCGTGGCCATGGCCTGGGTGGGGCAACTGGAAGAGGCATCCGCAAGTGTGGTGCCCGTGGCAATGCGCGGGGAGGGGGTGGAAGCACTCCAGCCCATGACGGTTGCATCCCTGGTAGACAGGCCTGGAGGCGCCGGTCCCATGGGCATCGTCCTGCGCGAGAATCGCATCGTGATCGTCAACGACTTTCAGAAGCAGGCGAAGGATGTACATTGGCACACCGAGATGCAACGTCTGGGCTGGCGCTCCGGCGCGGCCCTCCCGGTGCACCGTTATGGCGAACTCGTCGCCGTATTCAATGTGTACCATCGCCGCCCCGGTGCCTTTGACGGCGATATGGTCGGCCTGTTGCGCGAAATGACCGACGATATCAGTTTCGCGCTGGAGAACTTCGATCGTGAAAGCCAGAGACGGGGCTATGAGCAGGCGCTGGTTGAGAGCGAGTCGCGCCTGAACACCATCCTCGAAAACGTGGGCGCCTGTATCTATCTCAAGGACACGCAAGGACGTTACACGTTTGTCAATCAGCAGGTAATGGACCTCTGGGGTATGAACAGGGAGACGATACTCGGTCGCGATGATTCCCAGTTTTATGATCCCCGAACGTTAGCCCGGGTCCGTGCCAACGATCAGCGGGTGCTGCACGGTGGCGAGATCCTTGAGATTGAGGAGAGTGATACTGTCCGGTCCGACGGGGTCATGCGTACCTTCTGGTCGGTGAAGATTCCGCTGCGGGATGCGTCCGGTAAAATTTATGGGCTGTGTGGTATCTCTACTGACATTACTCACCACAAGGCCACCCAGGACCGGATCCGCTTTCTGAGCAGCTACGACGCATTGACCGGCCTGCCGAATCGTACGCTGCTACAGGAAAGAGGCCGGGTCGCGCTCGCCTCGGCCAGGACGGCGGAGAGCCCGGTGGCGCTTTTGTATATTGATCTAGACCGCTTCAAGATCATCAATGACTCACTGGGTCACAGTATGGGAGATCGGGTGCTGGTAGAAATTGCGCAGCGCCTGAAGACGCATCTAACCATGAATGTGACTCTATGCCGGGCGGGTGGTGATGAGTTCTACCTGCTGATGCCGGGTATGGCCCAGGCGAAGGTATTGAAAAATGCCGCGCAGATTCTGGAGATTATCGCCCAACCGCTGGAGCTTGAAGGCCAGCGCCTGGCCACGTCCGCCAGCATCGGCGTGGCCTGCTTTCCGGAGCACGGCGGCAACCTGGAGGAGCTTGCGCAGTGTGCCGATGTGGCCCTGGCCGCGGCCAAGGAGAAGGGGCGAAACCAGGTTCAGTTGTTCGCAGAACACATGCTGCGCGGAGCGCGTAAAACGCTGCTGGTGGAGAGCGAGCTGCGCGAGGCGCTGCAGCGGGATGAGCTACGTTTGCACTATCAGCCGCAGGTCGACATGCGTAGCGGACGGGTGACGGGCATGGAGGCCCTCATTCGCTGGCAGCACCCGGAGCGGGGCCTGATTCTGCCGAACCGCTTCATCCCGGTGGCGGAACAAAGCAGGTTGATCGTGGATATCGGCAACTGGGTACTGGAAACGGCCACCAGACAACAGGCCGCCTGGCTCGCCCAGGGAGTGGAGCTGGTACCGCTGGCGGTCAATTTGTCTGTTGTGCAGGTTTACAGCGGCGATTTCTGCGCGCGAGTGGAAGCCGCGCTGCGGGATGTTGCGCCGAGCAACGCAATGCTTGAACTGGAACTGACGGAAAGTATCGCGATGGAGCACTCCGACCGGACCCTGTTGACACTCGAGCAGCTACACGAACTGGGCGTTAGCCTGGCGATTGACGATTTTGGTACGGGTTATTCATCGCTGAGCTACCTGAAGCGCTACCCGGTGAGCAAGCTCAAAATCGATAAGTCATTTGTGGATGGGCTCGCCTACAGCAGTGAGGATCAGGCCATCGTGATGGCAATTATCGGGATTGCCCGGGGGCTCGGTTTCAAAACCGTGGCAGAGGGGGTGGAAACCCGCCAGCAATGGCAGTTTTTGCGCGAAAATGGCTGTGACGCTTACCAGGGTTTTTATTTCAGCAAACCGGTGCCTGCCGAAGAGATTCCTGCAATGCTGCTACCGGGGGCTGCGAGCTGAACGCGCTGTATCAGGAGGACGAGCGCGACTCCATTACCCGGCGGCGGGAGTGCTCCATCAGCGCCCACAGAATGTTGTTTGAGCTGACCTGTCCCACCAGTTTGCCTGCCTCCAGAACTGGCCTGCGCCGTTGGCGTGTGGTGACCATGGACTGTGCCACCTCGACGATATTGTCTCCCGCGGTGCAGGTATTGAGCTCGTCTTGCATTGCGTCCTGTACCTGCAGGTGCTGTGGGTCCCCCTCGTTGTAGAGCGCATTCAGCACGGACTGGATGCAATCCAGTTCAGACAGGATGCCGACCACCGCACCGCTTGCGTCCGTGACCGTCAGGCCCGTCAGCTTGTTCTCGACGATGGTTGATATCGCTTTTGCAAGGCTGTCTGTTGGCGCTATGGTCAGTGGATTGCGGTGCATACAATCGCTTACGCGGATAGAAATTGGCATGGAGCGTCTCCCAAGGTGATCAAGGCGGGCTCTCCCTGCGGTGAGAGTCCGCCGCTACTCTTCTTCAGTGGAACCCAGTGTAAACTATCGTACCGTGTGAAGTCAGTCACAGCCCGGCTGTGCATTCGAGTAATGTGGTTCAATGGCTGTGACCAGCCCGGTTAGTGAAGAGTGTCTTGAACTGGCGGTGATACAACATCCGCACGAGGAAAAGGTATTCGAGATAATTCAAGCTGGATGTGGGTATCGAATTCAGCGGGCGCCGGGCTACTGTCCTGGTCTCGCGCTGCGTCTTGGCAGCGACATCGATTGTCCCAGGCTTTGTTCGCTCTCTATACCTCCCCATCGTCGCTCTTGAACACCTGCTCCTTCCAATCAGGCCCCAGCGCCTCCTCAATGTACTCGCGCATGAACTGGCGGATTTTCTGCGATGGCGTGACGTCGTCCAGATCACACAGTTTTTCAAAGGCCGCCTTTTTATGAGGGTCAACCAGTATGGTTAGTCGTGCGGTGCGTTTTTCCATGCAGTAGCTCATTGGCAGAAAGACTGGCTTGCTATTTCATTTTCCTGAGCCCGACAGCGTTGGACGCAACCAGACGGGGACGGAAGAATCAAAACGGGGAAATTGTATCTGATTATAATTGTGTTATAAATATATTATCATGTATAGAATTGACCGGTGCAGGTGAGCCGCCAGGTTACGACTCACGTAGACCGCTCAGGGCGCGAATTGATGGCAATGCCTTGCCGTCTCCCCGGGTGGATTGTTTCCGCCGTTTAACTCTCTAGCGAGAAGCCAGCATGCCTTATCGCCAACAGCTTCTTTCCTTGCGGTTGGGGCATGCCCTGCGCGAGGCGTTGGGCGAAGGTTACGGGCGTAGTGAGCTGGCTGGAGACCTGATTGCCGGGATGACAGTGGGTGTCATCGCGATTCCGCTGGCCATGGCGTTAGCCATCGCCAGCGGTGTTGCCCCGCAGTACGGCCTGTACACGGCGATTATCGGCGGTGTCATCATCGCCTTCACGGGAGGGAGCCGCTACAGCATTTCGGGGCCGACCGCGGCCTTCGTGGTGATCTTGTATCCGCTCACCGCCGAGTATGGTCTGGCGGGTCTCCTGCTGGCATCCGCGATGGCCGGCGCGATGCTTGTCGCCATGGCTTATGCCCGCCTTGGCCGCTTCATTGAATACATTCCGGAAGCCGTTACGCTGGGTTTCACCAGTGGTATTGCTATCGTGATTGCACTACTGCAGATACCGGACTTTTTCGGCGTCGCGGTCGATGCAATGCCGGAACACTTTTCCGGCAAGCTCGCGGCGATAGTGGGGCAGCTTCAGCAGATTGATCCTGGCAGCACATTGATTGCTGTGTTCACACTTGTGGTAATGCTTCTTTGGCCACGGCTGCGTCTGTCAATTCCGCCGCATTTACCCGCGCTGGTACTGGCTTGCCTGCTCGGGGTGATATTCGGCTGGCTGGGCTTTGAAGTGGATACCATCGGCACGCGTTTTCACTACTTGCTTCCCGATGGGAGTCAAGCGAGCGGTATTCCGCCTTATCTGCCATCCCTGGAATGGCCATGGCAACGCCCGGGACCCGATGGGCGGCCTCTGGAAATGTCACTGCAACTGATCTCCGAATTGTTGCCCGCGGCTTTCGCCATCGCCATGCTCGGTGCCATTGAATCATTGCTGTGCGCGGTGGTGCTGGATGGCATGTCAGGCAAACGCCACAGCGCCAATAGCGAGCTTCTGGCGCAGGGCCTGGGCAACCTGGTCACACCTTTTTTTGGTGGCGTTACCGCGACAGCGGCTATCGCGCGTTCAGCCACCAACTTTAAAGCCGGCGCCGTATCGCCGATCGCTGCGTGCATTCATTCGCTTGTCGTATTGTTGGGGTTGCTGCTGCTCACCGGTGCGCTCGCTTACGTACCGATGTCGGCGCTGGCTGCGCTGCTGATAGTAGTTGCCTGGAACATGAGTGAGGCGCCCAAAGCGTTGAAACTGGTGAGGAAATCGCCGCCCGGCGATGTGCTGGTGCTGTTGACCTGCCTGTCGCTGACGGTGTTGTTCGATATGGTGATCGCTATCACGGTCGGGATTTTGCTGGCTTCGTTACTGTTCATGAAAGAAATTGCGGCGCTGACGCAGGTAGTGGACATCACGGAAAATCCCGATTTTGTGCATGCGAAATTGCCACCTCATTGGAGAGTCTTCAAGGTCCGCGGAGCACTGTTCTTTGCGGCTGCAGATCGTGTCTTCGGAGACATTTCCCGGCAGATCGAAGGTCTTGACGGCCTTATTCTCCACATGCAGTACAGTTCGTATCTGGATGCCGGTGGACTCTCGGCGCTTGAAAAGTTAATGGCCCACTGCGAGAAGCACCAGGTGCGACTCTGTTTCTCCAACTGGCCCTTTCAACCGCTAAAGACCCTGGCGAGGGCGCGAGGTGAGGCATTGGGCCCACTCGACGTATCTTTCGCTACCCTGGACCAGGCGATTTCTGATGTTCTGCAGGGGAGTACAAACCATGAAGCTGGACAACGCGATTGCACTGGGTAAAGAGGGTACCTGGAAAAATGCCGCGCTGAGACTCAGTCCGGGGAGCCGGACTGACTGGTTCGTGATGTTGCATGACATGGAAAATAAAGCGTTCATTCTTGCCGACAATGACGACAAAGCCATCGCCAGCAACGACCTGAACGCGCTGGCCACGTTGCTTCAGTCCCTGGGGTTGAAAGACTTCACCGTTTTCATTTAACGTCGGCCAGATGCACTTTCCATGAGCAGCCGTCCTTAGCCCGGAGTGCCTTTCATCCTGACGGGCGGACACTGCATGATTTATTCACCTCGGTTCATTGAAGCGCAGGCTCAAAATGTATAGGACAACTCCACGCCGTAGGAGCGCGGCTGCCCGCGCGCCAGCGTGGCCGCGCCGAGGGCGGCGCTCACCGTGAAGCCGCTGGCGAAGTAGCCCTCGTCCAGCACGTTGTCCACGAAGGCGCTGAGCCGGAAATCCTCCTGCGGCAGCCAGCTCAAGCGCGCATTGACCAGGTGCAGGGAATCTATCGTGGAACTGTCGAACTCAATGGCGCGCTCGTCGATACCGGTAAAGATTTCATCGCGGAAATAGTAGGACACACGGGGCACGATGGCGCCTACGGCGGACATCCACTGGTACTGCGCCGCGAACGAGAAGGTCGTCTCGGGCACCAGGGCGAAATCCTCGTCGCTGCGGTCCACGGTGCTGGCCTGCCCCGAGATCGGATCCACCACCTGGCCGTCGAATTCGTCGTAGCGCGCATCGGTATAGGCGACGTTGGCATTGAACAGCCAGTTGTCCAGCAGCAGGGTGGCTTCCAGTTCCGCGCCTGAGACGCTGGCCTTGCCGGCATTGGAAAGAAACAGGAAGATATCGGTGATGGATTCGCCCTGTTCGGCCACGCGCACCTGGATGTCATCGTAGTTCATGTGATAGACGGCGCCGTTTAAACGCAGTCGTCGCTGGAAGGCATCCATCTTCACACCGATCTCGAAGTTGGTGACCGTCTCGGGGTCGAAGGGCACCAGTTCATCGCCACGCGGCTCGAAACCACCGGCCTTGAAGCCCTCGCTGTAGGTGATGTAACTCATAAGGTTGTCCATTCCCAGGCGGTCCAGCATTGGCTGCGGCGCGATGTAGGCCAGCGTTGCCGAGGGCGTGAATTCATCGAAGTCCACGCTGCGTTTGTCGGCCGACGGCCGGAAATCCAGCGGTAGCGGCGGCTGGGCGTCGGCAAACTGCTGGAACTGTGTCGTGGTGATCGGTGCGCACAGGCCGTTGCCCAGGCTGACCGAACCCAGCCGCGGGCAGTAGGTGTCGAAGTCGATATCGAATACATCCATATCGCGTTCACGGTCTTCATAGGTATAGCGTCCGCCCAGCGTCAACTGGAACTCTTCGGTGAGGTCCCAGGTGCCCTGGGCAAAAGCTGCCACGGAGAGGTTTTCCAGGTCGCTGCGATTCGCAAACGCGGTGGCAAGGGGCAATACGGAGCCCTCGGCGAAAGGCACCCCCTGCAAGCCGCCCGGGCCGATCAATTGCGTGAAGGGGTTGTTGCTTATCTTTTCCAGTGAGCCGAACAGCCCGAGCGTGTACTGCAGACGGTCGTCAAAGGCGAGGTTGTGAAGCTGCAACTCCTGGCTGATCTGGAAGCGCTCTTCTTCCTCGACCGGCAGATTGCTGCCGCGCAGAATTGTGCTGAGCGCCCGGGTTCCGTTGTTTATCAGGCTGATTTCGCTGCCGTCCTGGTCGTCGTTGCGCTGGATATTGTTCCAGCTGCTATAGCCGGTGACGCTCTTGACGAGAAGGTCGCCGGCGGACCAGTTCAGCGTGAGCGCGAGGATACTGCTGTCCATCTCCACCACGCTCTCGGCACTGTTGATGGCAACCTTATTGCTGGAGGCCAGCGCCTCACTGCGTCGGCAGGCATCTGTGAAAGGCAGGCCCCCGGGGGTTTCCAGCGTGGCGAGGTTCGACTGGGGGTTCTGGAACAGGCAGCTCAGGGCAGCGCTCCGCTCCCGCTGACGGCTCCAGTAGGCGAAAACCTCCGAACTGAAGTTGTCGGAGACATCCCAGACCAGCCTTGCGGTGGCGGCCCAGCGATCCTCATCGCCGAATTCCTTGCCATCCAGGACGTTTTCCAGGTAGCCGTCAAGCGTTCTGCGGTTGACGGCGTAGCGCAGTCCCATGCTGTTCTCGACCAGCGGCACATTGCCCCGCAGCATGGCGTCCTGGCGGCCAAAATTGCCCAGGCGCGCAGACAAGGTGGTTTCGACCTCGTCGAAATTCGGCTCGCGCGTGTTGACCAGAATCGCGCCGCCCGTGGTGTTTTTGCCAAACAGCGTGCCCTGCGGTCCGCGTAATATCTGTACACTTTGTGTATCGACGGTGTCGAGCAACTGGGCATCCTGCCGCGGTATGAACACGTCGTTGATGTACACCCCGACCCCGGGGTCGAGTACCGCCGAGCCTTCGCGCTGGCCGATACCGCGGATGAAAATGGCGGGTGTCTTGGAGCCGCTCTCGCCGAACTGCAGGCCCGGCACCGATTGTTCGAGGTCGGTAATTGTCGTGATACCCGCGGCAGTGAGGTCTTCGGCGCTGAACGCGCTGACGGCCACTGGCGTATCCTGCAGTGATTCCTCGCGCCGCCGCGCGGTGACAATCACCTCTTCGAGCATCGCCCCGCCGCCACTGGCAGAGCGGGCGGCCGCTTCTTGTGGCTCGCTCTGGGACATTGCCTGCGTGGCGCACAGCAGCGTCGGGAACAGTGCGATGCGCATAGATAGTTTGATGGCACGAGCTTGCATGCTTTCAGGGCTCCTGTTAATTATTGGTTGGAGTCTTGGGCCTGGGTGTGGCTTGTCCGCTGCTCCCTGTGTCAGAGCGCGATCTCGCCGCCATCAATGCGGCTGATAACCACGGTGGCCGAGCGCGGCCGGGCGTCACCGCCATCCGGCCAGCTACTGCCCCCGCCCGGGTGCTGGATGTTGATGAACAGCGTTCGGTAGTCGGGCGTCATGTCCGCGCCGGCGATCTCGCAGTTCAGTGGGCCCACGAGAAAGCGCTTCAGGCTCGCCTGGGTGGCGGGGTTCACAGTACGCTCGCCGGCGAGCCGGGCCGGAATCACCGCGAGCATCTGGTCGTTGCTCTGCGAGTCCAGCGGGGCACCGTTGTCGGTCTGAATCCACAGTATGCCGCGCGGGTCGAACCACAGACCGTCGGGACCACCGAACTCGTTGTCCAGCGTCAGCCCGGAGCGATTGAAGGCCGGATCGGCGCTGGCGTTGGAGCCGAATACGAAGATATCCCAGGTGAAACGTTCGGCGGCGGGGTCGTCGCTGTCCTCGCGCAAGCGGATGATGTGGCCGTGCGTGTTGTCGGCACGGGGGTTGGCGGCGTCCGGCTGCTCTTCGCCCGGCCTGCCGCGGTTGGTGTTGTTGGTCAGGGTGAGATACACCTCGCCACTGACCGGGTCTACCGCGGCCCACTCTGGCCGGTCCATGGGCGTGGCGCCGAGGGCATCGGCCGCTGAGCGGGTGTTGACCAGTACGTCTGCCTGGTCGGCAAAATCGGCCTGGAGGGCCGGGTTGACGATATCCAGCGCCCGCCATTCCCCCGAGCCGTCGGCGTTGAACAGCGCGACGTACAGCGTGCCGTTATCAAGCATGTCCGGGTCGGCGTTGTCCGGGTCCCAGCTCGCGGCGGTAACGAATTTGTAAAAGTATTCCCCCTGCGCGTCGTCGCCCATGTAGAAGGCGATCTGGCGGCCCGGCTGAATCGGGCTGGGCTCCACGCCCTCGTGGCGGAAGCGGCCCAGCGCCGTGCGTTTGACCGGTATGGAGGAAGGGTCGAAGGGGTCCACTTCCACGACCCAGCCGGCGCCGTTGGCCTCGTTGCGGTAGTCCGCGGTTGGGCCGCTACCGGTCGGGGTGGTATCGAAGCGCGCGAACTCGCCGGCGACTTCACCGGGCTGTCCTGCCGGTCCGTGCCAGAAGAAGCCGAAGCCGAAGCGGTTGAGCCCGTAGCGCGCCTTTTCGCGCGGTGGGTCGCTTTCGGTGGTGGTGAAATAGCCCTGGATATTCTCTTCGCCGCTCAGGTAGGTGTTCCAGGGCGTGTAGCCACGGCCGCAGTTGTTGAAGGTGCCGCGGGCGGTGGTGCCGTCGGGACTGAAAGGTGTAACGAAAAAGCGACTCCCTGCGGCCGGGCCGGAAAAAATCATTTCTGTGGCGGCAGTGATACGGCGATTGAAACCGCTCTGCACCACCTCCCAGCTGCCACCGGCATCGGCCTGTAATTCCACGACGCTGATGCCATGCGCGTTGATTTCCTTGCGCACCTGATCGGGGTCGGTGGGCAAGCCGTCGGCATTCCGGGTGCGGCTGCCAGGGAAAAACACATTGCGCGATATATTCTCGTGATTGAGCACGAGCAACCCGTGGCGGTGGCGCTCCTCGCCTTCGCCCATGGGAAAGAAGCGCATGCCATCGTGCCAGGCGCCCACCTGTTGGGCCTGGTCGGCCGCGCTGTTGCTGGCGTCGGGTGCGAACTCCGGAAATGAACCGGTGATGGGAGTGCCCCAGGGGATGATCACCTGCATGCGGTAGCCCTCGGGCAGGCTGATGGTGTCGGCGGAACTGCCTGCGATAGACTCGAAGCCCAGTTCTATCGCAGCCGCGCCACCGCCGGTGGCATCACTGCCATCGCTGCACCCCGAAAGGCCGGCCCCGGCGAACAGCGTGCTCGCGGCGAAGCCGAGCCCGCCGCGCAGTGTGTCGCGGCGGGAGAGGCGAACCTGCAGTATCTGTTCCATCGGTGGAGAGCTGCTGCGCGAGAGTGATGCTTCGTTCGGGTCGCCGTTGTGCATGGTGGTGGGGGGAATCTCGCGGCTCATGATCTGTCGTGCCTCTTTATTTTTTTGGATGTCGACGCTGTCATGGCTCTACTCTGGCGAGCGGAAATGACAAAGCGGTTATGGTGGTTTGTGAGGGTAGCATGAAAAATGCGTGTGTCACGCCTGCGATGGGTGCGGTCGCGGAATGACCGTGTCCAGAGCGCGTTCGAGTGTCAGTTCGGCGGGGGAGACATAGCCCTCCGGGCAACGCCAGGTAGCCACGCGGCAGCCATTGCGGTCAAAATCCAGCAGTGTAAATCCATTGCGTTCCTCCAGTTCGAGCAGCGTTTGCACCTGCAGGTCCTGCGGCGCGCGGGGGCTGACGCCCCGGGCCCTGGAAGGCCAGCCCACGGCGCCCGTGCCGATCGGGCCCGAGAGCACGCTGTAGAGCGGGTTGCCAGCCAGGGCAAGTTCGCCGGAGCGCTCAATGCGCACGGCACCGAGGGCGTGCAGGTCGCCGGAGACGGTGAGAGGCGTGCGCGTTCGCTGTGCGCAGAGTGCCTGTACCAGCCGCTGGTGCTGGAGCCACCAGCCTTCCTGCCACTGGTACTTGTTGCCGTGCTCGTCCGCCTGGACGCTGCGCACCAGGGAACCTGAATGGTCGAGGTAGTCGCGATACCATTCGCGCCATTTACCCGCTGTCCAGCCCATCGGGTGCGAGGGTAGATGCAGGTGATGCAGGGTGTCCTCCTGTCGCGCCCTGGCAATCAGCCAGCGCTCAACTGAGGGCGGCACCAGCCCGGCCTGGCGGCCGTTAAGGCTGAGGTGACCGCCGCAGTCGAACAGCATGCCGTTGAACAGGTCGCCATAGCGCACTTCGCCGAAGGTCCGGCTGATCGGCAGGCCCTGCTCGACGTGGAGACCGGGGATGCCCCTCGGCAGTGGGTCGTCGGCGGGAAACTCCGGGAAAAACAGACGTTGCAGCCCATCGCGGAGTGCGCGATGAAAAGCGGGCGGCGGGAAAGTGACCAGCTCGGGCGTGGCATCGTCGTTTTCAAAATAGTCGTGGTCGTCGGTAATGAAAAACACCGGCGTCGAGCGGAAGCGGACGCCGTAAATCTGCGCGACCTGGTCGTCGCCGACACCGATCAGGGATTCCTCGTTGGCGTGCCCGAAGACCGGCGCCTGAGCGTCAAAACGGTACGCAACGTTGCGCATCGCACGGGTGACCAGTGACTGCAGGAAATGGTTCTGAACCTGCTGCATGCGCGAGAGATCAAAGTACACGTGGTCGCCGTTTGCGATCACCAGGTCGGGCCCGGTTTCCAGTGCGAGATCAAACAGTCGGCGACGATAGGCCGGCGGGCGGAACGGATCAATTATTGAGGGGGGGATCGGCAGGCTGATGCCGCCCGCGCAGGTAAAGGAGAGTACACGCAGGGATTCGGGGCTGGCGTCGTTGGCCGGGAAGGTGCGCAGCGGCCATGTCGCGCACAGTGCCTCGCCGGAGGCTGTGAGCAGTTGCAGCGTGTATTCCGTTGCGCTCGCCAGTTCTCCCATGCGGAAGGCCCAGAAACGGCCGCCGGAATCCATGCGTGTGCCGGGCACGCGCCGGTCGCCGACACGCAGCCACGGCGTCTCTGCAAGGGGAACGGCAAACGAGGCTTTGATATGCAGCGATCTGTGAGAGACAACGGGAATCAGGTGTCGCAGGAAACCTTTTTCCCAGCCATCTTCCGGGGGTGGGTTGGCGCTGCAACTGCTTAAACCGAGTGCCGTGGCCGCGGCCGAGCTGGCGAGGAATCGCCGGCGCGTAACCGTCATGTCAGCTCAGCGCGGAGACCATCGACTGGATTTCCTCCTCGCTCTCGGTGAGCAGCGTATGCAGTCTTGTTGCGTCCAGGCGCATGCGCGCGAGCGCGTCGCTGTCGCCGAGGTGTTGGGCTGAGCCGATCCCCGTGCGGGCGATGATGTTGGCGATATACAGCAGGTCGCTCAGGTCTGCAGAGGCATTGCGGTCGCGTTGCCTGAGTTCCTGCTCGTCAACCGCCACGGCGATGGTGTCGGGAAAATGCCATGACTCGACAATGGCCCTGGCTACACCCGTGTGCCATTCGGCGACCAGCAGGTCAAGCTCCTCCCGGTCGTTGAACAGCTCGGGCTGGTCGCCCGCCTGGGTGAAAATGTAAAACTTGCCGACGGAACTAAGCAACCCCGCAAGCATCGCCTCGTCCGGCTTGCGAATGCCCTTGACATGCCGCGCCAACAAATAGGCAATAGCGGCCATGCTGATGCTGTGGCGGCGGAGCTTTTTCAGTTCTTCAATGCAGGGGCTCCCGGGCCTGGGCTTGAACGCTTCGCGGGCAGCGAAAGACGTCGCGGCGTTTTGCACCATTTCCATACCGACACGCGAGATGGCCGTGGGAATGTCCGTGACTTCAACCGGCCCTCGACGCATCATCACCGAATTGGCCATGCGCATCAGGCGCGCGGCGAGTGGAGGCTCCGTCGCGACGATGGCGGAAAGCGACTGGTTGTCCGAGTTCGGGTCGCGGATACACTCCTGTATTCGCATGGCGGTATCCGGGAACGGTGGCAGATCAAAATCTTCCGCTTCCAGGTCCCTGGCGAGTTGTTGCACAAAGTGCCGCGTGGCGGCGTGCCTGGCGGTGTCTGCGGGTTTTGGCCCGGTATCTACCGCGCTCTCCCGAAAGGGGTTAATGTGCTTGGTAGGTACGTCTTTGATGTGTTTATCCATAGTGGAAACCTGTTCGTCCCGGCCGGCAGATGCGCGACAATCTACGTGTGGCGGCTCCGGTAACAGGAACCTGCTTGTATTATGCACGCAGTCGGGCGCAAGTAGAATCGGAATGTTCCCGACATAACGGAGGCGGGTTGTCCGCTTTACGGCCCGCGCCAATTGCGAAAGAATGGCCGACTCCGACGCTATCCCGGTGGTTTCTCATTCCGCATGTCTGTCACGCCCGACCCTGAAAGTACGATTCTCGCTGCCGCCCGCGAGTGTTATCTCAGAGTTGGCATCGACAGTACCAGCATGCGCGACGTGGCGGCGTGTGCCGGCATGGCCCGTTCCACGCTGTATCGTTACTTCGCCGGCCGGGACGAGCTGCTGGTTGCGGTAATCAAGAAGGATATGCTGGCGGCGAATGCGCGCATTCGCGTGCGCCTCAGCGGGTTCCCCGCCCCCGCGGATCAACTGGTGGAGGGGCTTATCCTCGCGCTGCGAGAGATACCACGGCGGCCATTGCTGCGCGCGGTGTTTGCCTCGGAAGCGGGGAGCAGGGCGCGCCGCGTGGTGTGGAGCTCGGATGTCATCGTGCGTTTCGGGGAGGAGTTGATGGACCATGTGGTAGGCCCGGCGCAGCAGGCCGGGGTGCTACAGGATGCGGTGCCACCTGAAGTGCTGGTGGAGTGGGTGTACCGGCTGTTGCTTTCCTTCCTCACCCTGCCGAGTAACTGGATTAAAAGTGACCGCCAGTTGCGTGCAACGCTGCACGCGCTGCTGGTACCGGTACTGCTGAAATAGCGGCCTGCGCATAACCCGATGTCGGGAGCTTTTCCCGGCACCGGGTTGTGGGTGGCATGGCGAAACTTCAATGGCCGCGCCGGCGCGCTATGCCGATGGAATCCCGGGGCTGGCCTGCAAGGCGACATTGGGCGTACGGTCTACGCCCCAGCTTTGATGAATGTAATCGATAATGACATCGACATCTTCCTGCGGGACGCCGGTGGCGTCGCCGCGCTCGAGTGCATCGTAATGGAAGATGTAGATGCGCGAGGCGAACTCCTCGATCGGCAGTGAGGATTCGCCAAACAGCTCGCCGTTGTCGGCGGTGCTGACCACAATGTTATTGCCCCAATCCTGCCCGCTGTCATTGTTGGGATTGTAGAAATAGACCCGCATTCTGCCCGAGGGGTCCAGCGCCACCCGCTGAACCGTGATGGCGTGCCAGCCGATAAAACGCGCGGCACTGTCAGTAATCGCAAGCCCCGCTGGCTGCGGGTGAATCAGCGGCTGATTGCCGTTGTAATAGGGGTGGTAATAGGCGTAAAAATCGCGGAAGAAGTTCTCCAGGTCAATGAGCTGACCGGTGTCGACATCGACGTTGATGCGGAAACCGCGACCCACATGCCAGCCGTGGAACTCGGGGTTGATCCAGCGATGCGGGTCGCCCTCGCGCCCCAGGCAGAGCTGGCCCATTTCGTTGTAGATGTAATCCAGGTGCGGCACGAGAATAATGGAGACCGGGTCCAGGTCCACCGGGAGTCCAGCCAATTGCGCGGTAACCGCCTTCGAGGAAATTGCCTGCCCTTCAAAGTGCATGACAATTTCATCGTCGCGCGCGGCCGAGGCAATAATTTGCAGCAAGTAGTCCGGATCGGCATAGGACCAGATAGAGATTGCCCGCGCCGACTGGCAGGTAGGGTTGTTGCCCTGGCCGATACCCAGGGGCAGGCCCAATACGAGCAGTACCCCCTCGAGCAGTCGTGTTTGCGCCGGGAGGGCATCGCCAAAACTCGTCAGCAAACGCTTCCCGGACCAGTCTGACAGCTTGAGGTTGAGTTGACGCCAGAGCGCTGGCGCGACCGCGGGGTGATACAGGATGCCGCGTTCCAGGATCAGGGTCAGCCCGAATACCGCTTGCGGCGTATAGGGCGTGACCGACTTTTCCACCAGCGCCATAACCAGCTCGTGATAGCAGAGCAGGCTGTCACGCCCTGTACCGGATAAACCCAGGGCATCGACCACCAGGTGCGGGCTGACCTGGCAGATATGGCTCAAGAGCACGGCATGATAGGGAGACACCAGCCCGGTATCGTGCATGGCGCGCGCAAAGCCGGTAGCCTCCGTCTGCAGGGCATTGCTATCGAGATTGGTCAGGCGTTCGCGGTAAACATCCACGCCCGGGTCCTCGCGGCAGAGCTGGGTCGGCCCGAAGAGGCTGCTGACCAGGCGGTCGACACCCTGCACGAGAGTATCACCAGCCACGCCGACCGCATTGTTTTTGAGCTCGCCGGCACTCTGACAGACGGCGATCTGGGTAATCATCTGTTTCACCGAATCGACCTGGACAGGACGCTGGCGCAGTATCCGCCAGATCTCATCGATCAGTTTGTCGATGATATGTTCATAGCCGATTTCTGCCGCCAGGTGCTTGAGCAAGCCGCGTGGTATCGCCGCCAGTTGGCCCTGGGATTCGCGTTCCGCCTCGCTCATGGGCGTAAACAGCATAGCCAGGTTAATCGCCAGCACTTGCGTCAGATAGTGGTGCGCACGCTCGGCGGAAAACTGCTTCAGGGTCACCTCACCTCGCGCGGCGGCGAGCAGGCGCAATTCACTCAAGGCTTCTATGACCACCGTGTCGGCGTCGGGGCTTTGCAGCGAGAGACCGCTGAGCGCGGGCACCAGGATATGTGGCTGGGCCCAATCGGAGCCGGCAAAAATGTCCGCCTGCTCCAGCGCGCCGCTGCGCGCCTCGATGGCCGCGAAACCGCCTTCAGTCAGCATCAGTTGGCGGGCGACACCGAGCACCTGCACCAGTGAGGCGTGTTTCACAGCCTCGCTCGCCGCGGCCATGCCGGCCAGTGCCGCATCCAGTTCCGCGGAAAGTCGTTGACAGTTCTCGTCTGTCGGAAGGTCAGGCTGTGTCATCGTTGCGAGCGGCTCTCTGGATGGACCCGGGGATATCCAGTCATCGGGGTTTTGTCATGCTTATGCATAGCCTGACCCAGCAGGCGCGCATTGTCGAGCTTTACGCAGCTGGGCTCGGCGCGCTCCATCGTCGTATCGAAACGTGCCATGGCAACATTCACGCATGTATCCTGTTGATTCCTGGCAACTCTCATTGCGCTTGCAGCGCTAGAGGTCCGCGGGATTGCCCGTAATTTCGGTCAATTGGCGTGTCGCTGGCGACGTGTACTCGCAGCGGGTCCCGGTGGTCAAGCTGTCGGGCTGCTACGCGGCCTGCGCCGTGGATGTGGGTGCCGACAAGGTCGCCCCGGCCTGCGTCGCTGCCGTGGCCATAATCTCGTGGGCGCAGTTATAACCCGGCAGAAAGGTCACGCCCGGGCCGGGATGGCAGGAGGCGCCGCACAGGAACAGCCCGGGAACGGGAGTGGTGTGTCCCGTACCCTGCACCAGGCAGCGCTCACCGATCATCTGGTCGGGATGCAATAGCCCGTGCGTCCAGTCGCCCTGGGTGACACCGTGCATGCTGGAGAAGTGGTCGCCGGAGAAGATCGCCTGGTCGACAATCAGCTCGCGAAAATCCGGCATGTACTGTGACCAGTGATCGATAATTTTTTCCGCCATGCGGTCGCGCAGTTTGCCGCGCTCGGCCTTGTCGGCCTCGCAGGGAAAATAGAAGCCGTAGGCACTGGCGATATGGAAGCCCGCGGGTGCGAGGGTCGGATCGTTAACCGTGGGAATCTGGAATGCCAGTGGCACCTGCTCCGGCAGTTCGCCGCGCAGGCAGGTTTCATAACTGCGTTGCAGTTCCTGCGGGTCGAGCACCATGGCGCCGCCAAAGCGCGACCCCTCGATGCGGTTCAGGCGTTCGAGGTGTTGCGCGTAGCGCGGCAGTCCCTTTAGGCGAAACAGCATGTGGACGAAGGCGCCGCGGTGGGTAAAGGCGTCCACGCGCGCCCGGTCCGGCTCGGCCAGCGGGTGGTCTGCCAACAGGTGGTTAAAGGTGGCCTGCTTGTCGAGGTTGGAGACCACCAGCGGTGCATACAGCCGCTCGCCGCTCTTCAGTTCGACGCCGATGGCGCAGTCGTCCCCGGTGAGGATGCGCGTCACCCGCTGCTTCAACCGCACCTCGCCATCGCGGCTTTCAATTTGCCGCACCAGCGATTCCGAGAGGCTGCCCATGCCGCCCTTGACGCGCTGCATCAGCCCCTCGGAACCCTCCTGCGCCATGGTGTAGATGAGACACAGGCCGGAGCCGGGTGAGTAGGGGCCCTTGTAAGTGGCCTGCACTGCGGCAAAGGCCATGGCGGCGCGCAGTTCCCGGTGCTTTACCGGGTTGGGAAAGAAACGGTCGATGATGTCCATCGCAGAGCCGTTGAAAGCCAGCCTGAGGTGTTCGCGCTGCTCGCTGGTTTGCGCCTGCGCGATGATGTCTTCCAGCTTGCGCGGCGCCTTGCGCGCGGTGAAGCGATCCAGCATCTGCGCCGGGTAACGGCAGAACTTCAGGAAGCGGGCAAAACCCAGCATGGCTCCCGGGCCGAACTGACGCAGCAGGTTGACGGAGGTGCGCAGCGGGCTCTTGAAAAAAATCAGTGGCCGGCCGTCGCTGCCCACGAGGTTGACCGCCATGACCGGCAGCGGGATCAGCTCCACGCCGTGCGCCTCAAAGTCGAAGTAGCGTTTCACCTCCGCGGATAGCGGAAAGAGGCAGCTCGCGCCCACCTCATTGCGACAGCCCGGAAAAATTTCCCGCGTGCCCCCCATGCCGCCGACGTAGTCGTTCTTCTCCAGCACCAGCACGCGGCGACCGTTGCGCGCCAGCACCAGCGCGGTGGCCAGGCCGTTGTGGCCCGCGCCGATCACGATGCAGTCAAACTGTGCGCCGGGCTTGCCCGGCTCGGTCGTCGTGGTCATGGGTTGGGTCATGTGGTTTGCTCCCCGCCGGGCATTCCGGTCGCGCTCACTTGTGTCGGCCTGCTCTCGGACATATTATAAAAAATGTCCGATACGGACAACTGGCGCGATCAGTCAGCGCACAGGTCAGGGGACAGGTTCGGGGAAAGTTCAGCGGTTGGCGCAAAAGGAGTCGCAATGTACCTCGTGGACGGCGTGAAATTGGCGGGTATCGCAGCAGCCGGGGCGGCTGCGCTGGCGCGCGATGCTCTCGGCGATGTCACCGGTCGCAGCCTGCCGTACCGGCCGGAGAGTGTGTGTCGGCCGGAGACCTTCAACCGGCTGCTGAGTGCCGGCGCGCTTGCCCCCTGGCCGCGGCCACCCGCGGTGACGGCGATTGAACGGCAGGACATTCCGTCAATCAGCAGCAACTGCCACAACCTCGTGCTGACGCTGGAGCAGGCGGGGGCGTCCGTCTTGCCCGACAGCGTGTTTGTGAAGCTGCCCATGGAGACCCGGATGACGCGATGGTTCATGCATATCATCCGTTCCTGGCAACTGGAGTCTTACTTCAGTGGGCGCGTGGCGCCGAACCTGCCCCTGCGCACGCCCGTAACCTACGCCACGGCGAGCCGCGGCACGCGTTTCTACCTGGTGCAGGAAAACCTCCACGCCAACCCCGAGGTCGAGCTGTTCACCAACCCGGACATGGCGAGTGGCCCGTCAATGGCCATTGTGCATCGCTGCCTCGATACCTTCGCGCGGCTGCACGCCAGCCACGCGGGGCTCAGTGCGCGCGAGCGTGAGGCTATTTTGCCGCGGGCATTTCATGTGTTTCTGTCGCCGGCGCTGGCGCCGGTGTCGCGCGGCCTGAACCAGTTCGCCCTCGGGCCGTGTATGCGCCGTCAGCCGCGGGTGATTCCGGCGCGGGTGGCCGAGGCCTACAGGGAATCTATCGCGCACTGGGATGCACTGCTCGGTCACTGGTTCAGTGAACCCCTGACCCTGTTGCATGGCGACAGCCACCTCGGCAACTTTTTTGTCTGCGGCGATGACATGGGTATGCTCGACTGGCAGGCGCCCCACTGGGGCAAGGGCATCCGCGATGTGCAGTACTTCCTGATTGATTCTCTGCCGGCGGCAACGCTGGCCCCGGTAGAGCGGGACCTGGTGGCCTACTACGTGGAGCGCCGCGCGGCCCACGGTGCGCCGGTCGATGCGGCGGCCACCTGGGAGGAGTACCGCAGCTTCACCTTTCACACCCTGTTCACGATCTGCGTTGCAGTTGGCTTCGGCACGCTGAATGAAGAACAGGACAGCTTGATGGCGGAAATTCTCAACCGCGCCGTGGCGGCGGTAGAGCGTGTGGACTACCCGGGCTGGCTGCGGGACTTTCTGCGCAGACAGGCGCTCTAGACGCGCTCCAGTACCGTGGTGATGCCCTGGCCGAGGCCGATGCACATGGTCGAGATGCCCAGCGTGAGATCGCGGTCCTCCATGACATTGAGCAGTGAGCCGGTAATGCGCGTGCCGGAGCAGCCGAACGGGTGACCCAGCGCGATCGCGCCGCCGTGTACGTTGACCTTTTCATCCATTTGCTCCAGCAGCCCGAGGTCCTTGAGCACGGGCAGCGCCTGCGCCGCAAACGCCTCGTTCAACTCCACCATCTCGATATCGTCGATGCCCAGACCGAGTTGTTTCAGTGCTTTTTGCGTGGCGGGCACCGGTCCGTAGCCCATGATCGAAGGGTCCACTCCCGCGAGTGTCATCGCGCGCACCCTGGCGATGGGCTTGAGGCCGAGCGCCTCCGCCCTGGCCGCGGACATCACCAGCATGGCCGAGGCGCCATCCGAAATCTGCGAAGACTGGCCGGCTGTCACCGTTCCGCCCTGCGGATTGAAGGAGGGTTTCAGTGCGGCGAGACCTTCCAGCGTGGTTTCCGGGCGGATGGTTTCGTCCTCTGTGACCGAGATCAGTGCGCCGTTCTCGTCGTGGCCGTTTATCGGGATGATCTCGCGTGCAAACTTGCCCTCGACCGTGGCCTTGTGAGCAAGCTGGTGTGAACGCAGGCCCAGCTTGTCCTGGTCCTCCCGGCTGATGCCGTGCATCAGCGCCAGCATTTCCGCGGTCATGCCCATCATGCCGGCGGCCTTGGCGACTGAACGTCCCATGCGCGGATTGGGGTCGATGTTGGCGTCGTCCATCATCGGCAGGTGCCCCAGGTGTTCTACGCCGCCCACCAGGTAGACATCGCCCACACCGGCCATGATGTTGGCCGCCGCGGTATGCAGGGCCGACATGGACGAGCCGCACAGGCGGTTGACGGTTTGTGCGGGAATGCTGTGCGGCAGTTCGGCGTTGAGCACGATCATGCGCGCCAGGTTCATGCCCTGCTCGCCGCGCTGGATCACGCAGCCCCAGATAAGATCGTCGATCTCTGCCGGGTCCAGCGCAGCGTGGCGCGCCAGCATACCTTTGATGACGGCGGCAGAGAGATCGTCCGCCCGCACGTTGCGGAAGCATCCTTCTTTGGAGCGCCCCATGGCTGAGCGGGCGTAATCGACTATCACTGCGTCTCGCGGGTTCACACTCACAGTATTTCTCCTTGCATCGGCCCGTTGTTGAGTATCAGGGAGTTCAACAACAGGCTGCTCAATAATAGGTTTTGCCGTCGGCCAGCATTTTCTGCATGGTGTCAGTCAGCTCGTAGGCTTTGCCGAGGTGCGCGAACTTCGCCGAAGCCTCTGCGAGATACGCCAGGCCGACGCTGTCCATCCAGCGGAAAATACCGCCGCGGAAGGGCGGGAATCCCACGCCGTAGAGCAGGGCGAGGTCAGCTTCCGCCGGAGTTTCCACGATGCCTTCCTCCAGACAGCGCGCCATTTCGATCGCCATCGGCACGAGCATGCGCGCGATGATGTCGTCACGCTCGAACTCGGTGCGTTCGCCAACCACCGGTGCGATTAACCGGTAGGTTTCGTCGCTGGCGACCTTCTGCGGCTTTCCGCGCTTGTCCGTGGTGTATTCGTAGAAGCCCTTGCCGTTCTTCTGGCCGTAGCGTTCGTGTTCGAACATCACGTCTGCAACGGTTGTATAGTCCTGCTGCATGCGGTCGGGGAAGCCTTCGGCCAGGACCCCGGTTGCGTGCACGCCGGTATCTATGCCGATCACATCCATCAGGTAGGCCGGGCCCATCGGCCAACCCCAGCGTTCCATGATCTTGTCCACCACCTGGAAGTCAGCGCCGTCGCGGATCAACGCGGTGAAGCCACCGAAGTAGGGAAAGAGCACACGATTGACGAGGAATCCCGGGCAGTCGTTCACCACCACGGCTTTTTTGCCGAGCTTGTTCGCGTAGGCCACCGTGCGCGCAATTGCTGCATCGGAGGTCTGCTTGCCCCGGATCACTTCCACCAGCGGCATGGCGTGTACCGGGTTGAAGAAGTGCATACCACAGAAATTTTCGGGGCGCTCGAGCGCCCCGGCCAGTGAAGTGATGGAGATGGTAGAGGTGTTGGAGGCCAACACGGTGTCTTTTTGTATCTGTTTTTCCGCCTCCGCCAGCACCGCGTGCTTGACCTTCGCGTTTTCCACCACGGCCTCGACCACGATATCGACAGTATCGAAGCCGGCGTAGGACAGGGTCGGGTCGATACTGCTGAGGATGCTGCCCATTTCGCTGGCTGTCATACGGCCGCGATCCACCCGCTTGGCGAGCAGTTTGCTGGCTTCGGAGAGGCCGAGATCAAGCCCCTCCTGGGCGATGTCCTTCATCTTGATGGGCACGCCCTTGAAAGCGCTCTGGTAGGCGATACCGCCGCCCATGATGCCGGCACCGAGGACCGCGGCGCGTTCGATTTCCTTGCCGGCCTGTTGTTCCCACTTCCGGGTCTTTTTACCCAGTAGCTGGTCGTTGAGGAACACCCCGACGAGGGCCGTGGCCACGGTTGTTGTGGCCAGTTCCGCGAAGGCATCCGCCTCTGCATCCAGCGCTTCCTCAAGATGCATACTGCGCGCGGCCTCTATCACCTCCACCACCTTGATGGGAGCGGGATAGTTGCGTCCGGCCTGCTCTGCCACCATGGCTTTTATAGTGAAGAACGACATCATGGCCTCGGTGTCGTTCAATGGCAGTGGCCCGTGTTTGCGGCTGCGTCGTTCTTTAAACTCCAGGTCGCCATCCATGGCGCGTTGCAGCGTTGTGAGGGTAACAGCGCGCAGTTGCTCGGGTGCGGCAATGGCGTCCACCGCGCCGGCCTTGAGCGCGGCATCGGGGCGTTTCTCGGCCCCGGTAGCCATCCACATTACCGCTTCATCTACGCCGATGAGGCGCGGCAGGCGCACCGTGCCGCCCCAGCCCGGTAGCAGGCCGAGCTTGGTTTCCGGCAGACCGATTTTTGCCGCGGTGCTCATCACGCGAAAATCGCAGGCCAGGCAGCACTCCAGGCCGCCGCCCATCGCATAGCCGTTGATGGCTACCGCACTGGGGTAGGGAAGGCTGGCGATACGATTGAAATTTTTGTTGTTGGCCGCGGTAAAGGGTTTGACCTCTTCCTTGCCGGCGCCGAACAGGCTGGTGAATTCCGTGATATCGGCGCCAACGATGAACACCGGTTTGGCGCTGGTGACCAGCAGCCCGCGGATGCTGCTCTCCGCCTCCAGTGCATCAAGGCCGGCGGCGAGACTGGTAACGGTCGCGTTGTCAAACTTGTTGACCGATTCGCCCTTGAGGTCGAAGTTCAGCTCCGCTATGTCGCCATCAAGACGCTGTATCGAGAGTTGGTCACTCTGGTAGATCATTGTGGTGTCCTGTGTCAGGTTGCTGATCCCTTGCCGGGTAGGGGAGTATAGTTGATTAAACGCGGACGCGGCACCTGCCAGGGCAGCCTGCCGATCTGCTTCCATTGAAAGGACAGCGGAGGAGAGCGAGTGTTTGGGGATAACATCAACGACGCGGAACTTGAAGCGGGCTGGCGGCATTTCTGTGACGAGTTGAAAGAGGCCGGTTCGCTGGTATTTCGCGATACGACCCCGCAGACTGATATCGAGCGCGCCAAGGGCCTGCGCCTGCTGGCGCGCAATATCGCGCTGGGGCTGCAATTCTGCCTGGAAAACAACGACCCGCATTTTCCCGAGTTATTGCACTACTTCGACCCTATCCGCAAACAGGGCGGGGACAACACGGACGCGCTCTACCTGGGTGCACCGATCAACGGTGAACACACGTACCGCATCGCGGGGCAACGCGGCGGCGCTCGCTACTTCGCGGTGACCGTGCTCGAAGATGGCGCAACGCCCTGGGGAGGTGCCGTGGTGGGTAGCCTGATCGATGACGAGGTGGTGTGTGATGCGCAGGGGCGCTTCGAGATCATTCTCAGCCCGCATGAGCACCCGGGGAACTGGATTCGCACGACGCCCGGGGCCTGGCGCGTAACGGTCCGGCAGTTCTTCGCCGACTGGGAGAACGAGGCGCCGATGCAAGCGGTGATCGATTGCCTGGACCCCGTGGCGCACGACCCGCAACTGACACCGGCGGCTGTCGTGGAAGGCCTGGCCGGGGCGGTCGCCTGGGTGCGCGATTCCACCCTGTACTGGGCCGACATGCTCGACCGCTGGCAGTGCCAGCCCAATACTTTTCTCTCCTATCGGCAACTGGATGACAATGCGATTGATGCCACTCCCGGTGGCGAGCCGCTCATCTGTTACTGGCGTGTGCCCACGGATGAGGCGCTGATTGTGCGGGTGGTGCCGCCGGATGCGCGTTACTGGGCTGTGGAGTTCGGCAACTACTGGTGGGAGACGATGGATTACCGCTACCGCCTGTGCAGCACCAATTGCCATCATGCGGTGCTGGAGGATAACGGCGAGCTGTTGCTGGTAGTGGCGCACGACGACCCCGGGCACCCCAATTGGCTGGACCCGTCCGGGCACCTTGAGGGCTATATCACGGTGCGCTGGATAGGCGCCCAGGATTACCCGAGGCCCAGCTGTGAGCAGGTGCCGCGCGCCCAGCTGGAGCAGGCGCTACCGCCCGGGGTAAAACGCATCACGGCGGATCAGCGCAGTGCGCAGTTACAGGCCCGTCGGCGCGGCGTGATACGCCGCTTCGGGTACCTGGGGCCATGGTGACGCCGCCCGGGCCACCGGCCTGGCTGCAGGCCCTGAATGCCGAGGGCCGCTGTTTTGACCTGCCCTCGGTGGTGCCGCTGGATGCCGCATCCCTGCTCGACAGTGCGCGGCGCGCCACCGGCCTGGATAACTTCGGCGACGACTTATGGCGAGAGCCCTTTGCGGTGTATGTGCGTGCCCTGGAGGACGAGGCGGAGCTGACGTTGATGGGCCGCCTGATGGCGCGCAGCGATATTGTGCTATGGCTGAGCACCCGGTTGCGAGTGGTGGATACGCTCGCGCGGCACCCCGAGATTCTGGAGGAACAGATTACCGCGCCCATGGTGATCGTGGGCCTGCCGCGCTCGGGAACTTCCATTCTCTACGAACTGTTGGCGCAGGACCCGGCCGTCGGCGTGCCGCTGATGTGGGAGGCCCTGCAGCCCTGTCCGCCACCGACAGCCGAGAGCTACCACAGCGATGCGCGCATTGCCCAGGCGCACGCGCTATTCACCCAGTGGAACCGGGTGGCGCCCGGCTTTGCCAGCATGCACGAGATGCGTGGTGATATTCCCGCCGAATGTGGGCTGCTGATGGCCAGTACGTTTATCTCCGACCACAACGCCTCCCTGCACCAGACACCCAGCTACGCCGCCTGGCTGGCGAGTGCCGATTATTTTCCCGTGTATGAGTACCACAAAAAAATCCTGCAGATTCTGCAGTGGAAGAACCCCCGACAGCGCTGGCTACTGAAAGCGCCGGAACACCAGGTGCACCTCGCCACGCTGTTGGCCGTATACCCGGATGCACGCATCGTGCAAACGCATCGCGACCCGTTGAAATGCATGGCCTCTGCCACCAGCCTGATGGCCACGCTGTATGCCATGCGTTCCGACAAAGCCTTCGATGCGCGGCTGTTTGAAAACATCATCATGGGGGAGGCCACCGCGCAGCGTCTGGAACAGGTGATGAACCAGCGCGATGCGGGTATTGTGCCAGCGGCCAACATCGCCGATTCGCGCTACCAGGACCTGATGGCCGAGCCGATGGCGTGCATTGAGCGCATTTACGCGCACTTTTCCATGCACCTGGAGGACTCCGCCCGCGAGCGTATGCGCGACTACCTGGCCAACAAGCCGCAGGGAAAGTTCGGTGCACACAGCTACGCGGTGCAGGCGCATCACCTGCAAGCGCGACCGTTATTCAGGCGCTATCAAACGACCTACGGTGTGCCCGACGAGGTGTAGGGTATGCGGTCAGGGTGATGCGATACCCAGATCGGCCGCGCTCTTGCCATTGTCCGCCGCCCAAACTCTGCTGGCACAATTGTGCAGGCGCAACAGTGTTGAAACGTTGCCCGTTGGAGTAAACTCTGCCGGCGGAGAGTGCCTGAAGTAGTCAGGCCCGTGACCCTGCACGACCGGAATGGCTTGTATCCATCGGGTTCGGAACAATGCGAATCGCTTGTTTGCGTCGACATGACAGGAAGTTCTCCTGTATAGGCCACTGTGTCTGAGCAATCAAAGTCTGGTACAACATTAATCAATTTCGAAAGGAGCTGTTTTTGTCATCACTTGCCAAAGTTCTCAAAGATGAAATAACCCGCCTTGCCCGCAAGGAGGCCCGTGCCGAGGTGGCATCGCTACAGAAAGCGTCTGCGCAGTACCGGCGCGACATTGCCGGGCTGAAGCGGCAGCTAAAAAGCCTGGAGCAGCGCCTGGTGTTCATAGAGAAGCAGGAACGCAAACGTGTCACGGCCGATGCGCCGGTGGAGCAGGCCGAACAGGTGCGTTTTTCACCCAAATACGTGAAATCACACCGCGAGAAACTGGGTCTCTCGGCGGCGGATTACGCCACGCTGGTGGGTGTTTCAGCGGTGACGATCTACAATTGGGAACAGGGTAAATCGAAGCCTCGTGCGCAACAACTTGCCGACTGGGTTGCTGTGCGCAACCTTGGCAAGCGCGAAGCCAGGATGCAGTTGGAACTGGTTGCTCCCTGAGGGCATGGCGCGGACAGGCAGGCCGATACGTCGCCAGGGTGACCGGACCTTCGCGCGCACATTGCCGAAATCTATCGGTTTCGTTAATCTGCTGCACATAGCGTGAACGGGGAAGTGCAGCCATGACATCTGGTTTTGCAATCAGCAATCTCTGGTTTTTTCTCGCGGGTGTCTGTCTGTGGCCCGCGCTGGAATACGGCCTGCATTCAGGGCTGGGGCATGTGTTTCTTCGCGGTAAAACCGCTTTTTCCAGAGAGCATCTACGCCATCACGCCGAAAAAGACTATTTTGCACCCACCGCGAAGAAAATTGCCGCTGCCCTGCCCGTATTTATTGTGCTGCTGTGTATTTTCAGCCTGATCAGCGGGCTGCTGAATGCCATCGCACTAACCACCGGCTTTGCGCTGATGTACACCACCTACGAGGTGATCCACCGGCGCGCGCATACGCATGGCCCCACCGGTCCCTACAGTCGCTGGGTGCGTCGCAACCATTTTTCCCATCACTTTCAGAACCCCCGGAAAAACCACGGCGTTACCACACCTTTTTTTGATTTTGTGTTTGCAACGCATGTTTCACCCGGCAAGGTGATCGTGCCGGAGCGCTACGCCATGAACTGGTTGTGCGATCCGAAAACCGGGGAGGTCTGGCCACAGCATGCCGATGACTATGCGATCAAGCCTGACTCCAGGCCCCACCTGGCCAGGCAGCAGGACCTCGACAGCGATATCGCAGCCGCTTATGCAGGTGAAGCACCGGGCACTTGACTCAAACTGTAGTCAATACCGTGCATCGTAGTTTACGAAGCGCTGGTCACTGCCACCCACAGTCCAACGGAGATGACAACATGTACGACACGGTAATCAGAGGCGGCACGGTCGTCGACGGCAGCGGCGTGGCAGGCACGCAGCAGGATGTGGCGATAAGCGGCGACCGTATCGCCGCCGTGGGTAAGGACCTGGGTCCTGGCAGACATGAGATCGATGCCAGTGGCATGTTGGTCACCCCCGGCTGGGTAGATATCCATACGCACTACGACGGTCAGGTAAGCTGGGACCCGATGCTCAGCCCCTCGAGTTGGAACGGCGTGACCACGGTGGTCATGGGTAACTGCGGCGTGGGCTTTGCCCCTGTGGTGCCGGGAAAAGAAGACTATCTGATCCAACTGATGGAAGGGGTGGAGGATATTCCCGGCGCGGCATTGGCCGAGGGTATCAACTGGGATTGGGAAACCTTCCCTGAGTATCTCGACGCCATTGAGCGCATTCCCCACGCCATTGATTTCGCGGCGCAGGTGCCGCACGGCGCGGTGCGCACCTATGTGATGGGCGAGCGCGGCGCTAACAACGAGAAGGCCAGCGCGGAGGACGTGGCGGCCATGGCGGCCATCGTGCGTGAGGGCCTGGAGGCGGGTGCTTTGGGTTTTTCCACCACGCGCACTATTTTGCACCGCGCCAAGGATGGCGAACTGGCGCCGGGCACCACCGCCGACCGGGAGGAGGTGATCGGCATCGGCCGCATGCTGGGCGAAGTGGGCCACGGCGTATTTGAGGTGGCCAGCGATCTTGCGCCCGAGGAGGAAGAACTCGCCTGGATGCGCCAGATCGGCCGTGAAACCGGACGCCCGGTGACCTTCGCGTGCCTGCAGAACAATGAGGACCCGGACCAGTGGCAGCGCCTGCTGGCGGCGGTGGACGCCGACCGCGCCGAGGGCGGCACGCTCACGCCGCAGGTGGCGCAGCGTCCGGCGGGGGTGCTGTTCAGTCTCGAAAGTACCGGGCACCCGTTCATCCTGCACGCCGCCTACCAGGAGTTGGCGCTGCTGCCGTTGCCCGAGCGCGTGGCGGCGCTGCGCGACCCCGCCGTGCGCAGCGCGATACTCGACAACCCGCCGGATCTCAGCGGTATCCCCGAGGTGTTCACGAAAACACTTACCAACTGGCGCAACATGTTCCCCCTTGGCGACCCGGTTGATTACGAGCCCCAGCCCGAGCGGAGCCTGCATGCGCTCGCCCAGCAGCAAGGCTGCAGCCCGGAGGCGCTGGCCTACGACACGCTGTTGGAGCGCGATGGCAAGGGCATGCTCTACATGCCGCTACTGGGCTACGCCAACGGCGACTTCGAAGCGCTCAGGGCAATGATGCAGCACCCGCATGCCGTCTTTGGTTTGTCGGATGGCGGCGCGCACTGCGGGCTGATCTGCGATGCCAGCATGCCGAGCTACCTGCTCACGCACTGGTCGCGTGACCGCTCGCGCGGCCCGCGCCTGCCGCTGGAGCAACTCGTGCACAATCAAACGCGGCGCACGGCGGAGTTTTACGGCCTTGACGATCGCGGCCTGCTGGCGCCCGGCATGAAAGCCGACGTGAACGTGATCGATTACGAGCGTCTCAGCATCCATCCGCCGGAGATGGTGTACGACCTGCCGGCACAGGCGCGACGGCTGGTACAGCGGGTAGATGGTTACCGTTTCACGCTGTGCAGCGGTGAAATTATTTTCCAGGACGGGCAGGAAACCGGTGCCCGGCCCGGGCGCCTGATACGCGGTCCGCAGGCCGCGAATGCAAGCGAGCCGGGTGCGCTGGAGACACCCCGGGATTCTCCTGCCAATACAGTGAAATCAGCATCGGCCGGGCATGACTCGCCGGAGCACGCTGCCTGACCGGGTGAGCGCGGCCCACTAGCCGGTCGGGGTGTCTGCTCCGTTGTGACACGGGTCAAAGCGCAACTCGTAGCGGGTAGGGTGGCGGGCTGAAACCTGCAATTCTGCCTCGAGCTGTGATGCCAGTGCCTCCATCAAGCTTAGACCCAGGGTGTCGCCTTCGCCTGCCGTGGCGGCAGGCGGCAGGCCGATGCCCGTGTCTGAAACCGTGAGCACAGCCTGCGTGTCATCGAGCACTTTCAGGGCGACGGTCAATATCCCGCTCATGTTGTCCGGGAAAGCGTGCTTCATTGCATTGGAGGCCAGTTCGTTGACGATTAGGCCCAGGGGCAGGCAGCGGGTCATCGACAGATACAGCGTATCGGTATCGATCCGCACTTCGATACGGTCGCGGTCCACGCCGTAGGACTGCACCAGGTTATGCGTGAGCGAAGCGATGAATTCGCCGGCGTCTATCTGCGCGAAATCCTGCGACTGGTAGAGAATCTGGTGGATAAGCGAGATGGTCTTTACACGGTTCTGGCTGTCCAGCAGGGCGGTACGTGCCTGTTCGCCGGCCACCTTGTCCACCTGCATACCGATCAGGCTGTCGATGATCTGCAGGTTGTTTTTTACCCGGTGATGAATTTCCGCCAGCAGGGTTTCCTTGGCGAGCAGGGCCGACTTGAGCGACTCCTCCTGCTGTTTGCGCTCGGTAATATCCACCACCGATGCGAGGATCATCACACCCGTTGCCGTCTGCAGGGGGTTCAGCCCGATCTCGACCGGGAACTCTTCGCCCTGTTTGTTCAATGCGTACAGATCCCGGCCCTGGCCCATCGCTCTGGACACCGGCTGGGCGGTGTAGGCTTGTCTCACTTCCGGGTGGTGCTCCCGGAACCGGGCGGGCACCAGGATATCGATATTGGCGCCTATCAGCTCCTCGCGACTGTATCCGAACATGGTCTCGATCATCGAGTTGACGAGGGTGATGGTGCCGTTCTTGTCTGTCATCACCATGCCGTTGGGCGCTGCTTCCACGGCCAGATGCACCATTTCCTGTGAGCGCTGGCGTTCGGTGATGTCGACGATGGTGGCAAAGGTAAACAGGCGCTCGCCGATCTCGATGGGATTGAGACCGATCTCTACCGGAATCTCGCTGCCGCTCTTGTGCAGGCCGAACAGGTCCCGGCCATGGCCCATGGCGCGAGCCTGCGGGTTCGCAAAATAGCTGGCGCGTAGCTGCGGATGCGCTTGTGAAAAACGTTGCGGAACCAGCCGCTCGATGGCCTCACCCAGGAGTTCGTGGCGAGCGTAACCAAACAGGGTTTCGACGCTGGAATTGGCCAGCACGATCTTGCCGGTGTCATCAATGATGACCATGCCATTGGGTGCAGCCTCAATGGCAAAGTGCATGAGTTTGTCATTGTCCAGCAGGTCTGGCCGGTATTTTATTGCCATACATGTCCCGTGCGACCCGGTAGATTTCCGTCCGCGATCAGTTGTCGAGTGAACCGCGTTGGGGTAACTCCATAAACACCGCCTGCGCAGACAGTGGAACACTGAAGAGATAGCCCTGCAGTTCGTCGCAGCCTGCTGCCCGCAGGAAGTCGGCCTGTTCAGGTTTTTCTATGCCCTCCGCAACCACTCGCATTCCCAGCTCGTGGCCAAGAACAATGATCGCGGTGGCAATGGCGCAGTCGTCGCGCTCTCCGGGAATGTCCCGTACGAACGACTGGTCAATCTTCAGGCGGTGTATGGGCAGCAGCTTCAAAGAACTCATGCAGGAGTAGCCGGTGCCGAAGTCGTCAATGGAAATGCTGACGCCGAGCGATTCTATCCGGCGCAGTGCGGCGACACTGGCCTCGGAGTTTTGCAGTGAGGATTCTGTCACTTCAAGCTCGAGGAATTCGCCGGGCATCCGGTGTGTCTCCAGGGCATCGGCGACAATGCTGACAAACTTCGGGTCCCTGAGCTGCCTGGCGGAAACGTTGACCGCCATGCGTATGTCGCGGGCACCCGCATCAATCCATTCCCGGTACTGTCTGCAGGCCTCGTAAATCACCCACTCCCCGATATCGACTATCAGCAAGCTGTCTTCTGCCGTGGGAATCACTTCCGCCGCGGAGAGGAGGCCCGCCTCGGGGTGCTGCCAGCGGATCAGGGCCTCAACGCCGATGATGGATTGCCCGTCTGCGTCGTACTGGGGTTGGTAGTAGAGCAGAAATTCGTCCTTCAACAGGGCCTGTCGCAACTCCTGGTCCCGGTTGAGGTAGTGCGCAACCTGCCGCGTCATCTGCGGCTGATAGAAAGCGTAGCAGCCGCGCCCCCGATTCTTGGCGGAATACATGGCGGTATCGGCCATGGTGACGAGATCATTCCGGTCGCTGGAGTCTGTTGGGTAGATACTGATACCAACGCTGCAACTGGGGCTGAGACGGGTATTGCCCAACTGTAGTGGCTGTTGCACCGCGGTGATGATTTTTTGCGCCAGCGCCTCCAGGTCCCCGGTGGTGTCAAAGGTGTCGACGATCACAATGAATTCGTCGCCGCCAATTCTGCAGAGTGTGTCCGAGCCCCGCAAGGCGGGGTGCAACCGGTCCGCGACTGCGCGCAGCATCTGGTCGCCCACCTGATGCCCCAGGGCGTCGTTGACGCGCTTGAAATGGTCTAGATCGATAAACAGTATTGCCAGCGCTCGCGCCGTTCGTTCGGCGTGGGCGAGCGCCATATTCAACCGGTCGAGGAACAGGTGGCGATTGGGCAGCTTGGTCAGTGAGTCGTAGTAGGCGATGTGGGCCAGCTCTGCCTGGGCATTGCGTATTTCCGATATGTCGGAAATCATCACGACGTATTGCCAGTCAGTGTTGCCCGCATGTTCGCAACTTGAAATATTGATCAGGGCGTGAAAGAGTTCATTACTCTGCCGATAGGCGCGGATTTCACCGCGCCAGCTTGCGCCCTTTGCCAGCGAAGCCTCCAGTTCCTCGCGCGTCGCCTGGCCAAGATTGGATGCAGACAGCAGTGCCAGCGGCCGGCCCAGCGCCGAGTCTTCTCTCAGCCCGGTAATCCGGTAAAACGCCTTGTTGGCGTTCACCACCGACAGGCTTTCATCAGTGATGACGATGGCTTCCGAGCTGGTATTGAATACCAGCGCGGCCTGTTCCAGTTCCCGCTCGATCAGCTTGCGCTCGGTAATGTCCTGGATAACACCCACGGCGTCACAAGGGCGCTCCGCCCCGTGCTCAACTGCGACACCAAAAAGCACGTAGAAGCGTTGTCCGGCGACTGAATGGGCAATTTCAAATTCTACCTCGATGGAATCCCTGAGGCGGTTTTGCAGGGCGTTGATTTCCCCATCCACCCTGAGTCTGTCGGTATCCATAATTAATGGGCGGAAGTCTTCCCAACAGAGAATATTCGCCAGCTCCTCTTTTGGCAGATTGGCAAGTTCGAAGCGACTGTCTATCTGGTCATTAATCTCCCAGGTGCCCATATTGGCGGCTTCAATAGCGAGCCTCAGGTGCGTTTCCCGGCGCTGCAGTTCCCTGTCCCATCTTGAACGTTCCAGCGATATCTTGATCACGGCGTACAGGTCGCGCTCTGAAAAGGGCTTCAACAGGTAGCCATACGGTCGCGCCTGGCTGGCGCGCCCCACGGTTGTATCTTCTGAATAGGCGGTGATGAAAATGACCGGCACCTGATACTTCTGATTGATTACGTTGGCGATGTCGATGCCATCCATGCTGTCTTTGAGGTGGATGTCCATCAGGATGACATCCGGCAGGTCGTCCTCTATCAGGGTCATGGCCTGCTGTGCCCTGGCCGCCATACCCGTTACCTGGTAGCCGAGTTTCTCCAGCCTGCGCTTGATGTCCAGCGCGACGATACTTTCATCTTCAACTATCAGGATTTTGCTCTGCACGGCGACGTTCATAGAGTTATCCTTACCCGGCGAGACGTTAGCGCGATCAATAAAAACCGACTATCAGTTGATACTCCTCGTAGCGGAGGGTGTCAAACCAAGAAACAGGGAGTGACAACGCACTTTGGCGCCGGTGGTTTGTTCCATGAAATATCAGCCGGTAAACCGGCCGCTTTGGGTGTCGTCGCCGGACGCTGGCGGTGCCAGGGAAAAGCCCCCCAGATCCGAATACGCCTTGTTGAATGCCGGCCGTTCGGCGAGGCGCGCGACGTACTCGCCAAAGCGATCACCCTGGCACAGACCGTAGGCACGTGCCCAGAGCACGTTCTGGCCCATTACGCAGTCTGCTGCTGAGAAGCTGTCGCCGCAGATATGGGCGTGGCTGCCCAGGCGGCCGACAAGTTGCGGTTCTACCTCCGTGCGCATCTTGTGCTCGTAGCGTGCGATGGTCCGTGGGTCGTTGTCTTTATCCAGCAGGTGGGTATGAATGCGAATCTGCCACAACATCATATCCATCCAGGAGGCACCGAAGTGCAGCATCTGCAGGTAATCGGCCCGGGCGATCGAGAAGCAATCGGGTGGCGGTGCCAGCCCCCGCTCCGGGAACATGTCGGCCAGCAGGGACACCATCGCGCCGCTCTCCAGCATGCTGAAGGATTCCCCGTTCTCCAGCGTCATTTCCAGGGCGGGTACATTGTGGTTGGGGTTCCTTGCCAGGTAGTGCTCGTCGTACTGCTCGCCAGCGTAGAGTTGCACGACTTCGATATCGAAGTCGTCTTCCAGTAGTTCGTGCAGCAGCCAGCGAACGCGTGCACTGCGCGAAGCCGGGTAATGGTACAATTTGAAGCGTTTAACTGGCATGGCGCAGCATCCCCGGGAAGTATGTAGAGCAGGTGTCGAACTTCGAAAATAGCAGGTTTTACTCACCGCAGCGACAGCCGGCCGCCTGCTGCCAGGCACGTGGTCCGCGTAATGACGTCAGCGCGGGAGCGGGAGGCTGACATGGCGGATGAACACTGGATGCGGCTGGCGCTGGAGCTTGCCGACCGCGCAGCGGCGGAGGACGAGGTGCCGGTTGGCGCCGTGGTGGTGCGCGCTGGTGAACTTCTGGGCAGTGGTTACAATCGCGTTATCGGCGCCTGTGACCCGAGTGCGCATGCCGAGATTGAGGCCTTGCGCGCAGCCTCCAGGGCCGGGTCAAATTATCGCCTGCCGGGCGCCACGCTGTACGTGACACTGGAACCTTGCACCATGTGCGTGGGCGCACTGGTGCATGCGCGCGTTGCACGCCTGGTGTTTGCCGCCCGGGAACCGAGAGCCGGCATGGTGTGCAGCAATGCCGCCCTGCTCGAGGAAGCACCCTATAATCATCGGGTCGAGTGGCACGAGGGTGTGTTGGCGCAGGAGAGCGCGGCCAGGCTGCAGGCCTTCTTCAGGGCGCGTCGCGGGGGCGATTGAGCGCCGCGACTAGAGCATCTTCAGGCTCAAATTCTGCAGCACGTCAGGCAGGTACTCTTCGGGGCGCAGCGGCGGCAGGGCGTGATTTTTCGGAATGTCCTGCCACTGCAGGACACTGTAATAGTGCCGGATGTTCTGCACGTAGGTGGCCGCCTCATTGCCGCGCGCATAGCCGTGGCGCACGCTTTGATAGAATTCCGCTTGCTCCAGCAGGGGCAGTCGTTGCATTACGTCCTCCCACAGATGCGGGTCGCCGCCCTGCCGATCGGTCAACACGCGCGCATCCTCCAGGTGCCCCAGGCCGATGTTGTAGGCGGCAAGCGCCATCCAGGTGCGATCGGGCTCGTAGATATCCGCCGGCAGGCGGCGCTTGATGTTCTTCAGGTAGCGGGCACCGCCACGCAGGCTTTGTTCGGCGCTCAGGCGATTGTCGATGCCCATTTCGCGGGCCGTTGGTAGTGTCAGCATCATCATGCCACGCACGCCGGTGGGCGATTCCGCGCGCGGGTTCCAGTGGGACTCCTGGTACGCGATCGCCGCCAGCAGGTGCCAGTCCACCTGATATTCTTCGGCCACAGTCTGGATCAGGTCGCGGTAGGGTGGCAGCGCATCCTGCAGGTTGCGCATAAAGGTGTGTGATCCCATGCGCGATACGCTTTCCGCGTGGCCGAAGTGGATGTCCCGCAGCCGGTCCAGGGTGCCATTTTCCTTCAGGTTCCGGAACAAGCTGTTGATGCGCTGCAGCAGTCGCTGGTTGTCGCGCCCGGGAGACAGGTACCAGACCATTTTCTCTTCCGGTGCCAGCTCGAAAGCGACTCTCAAACGGGGGAACAGACCCTGTTGTACCGCAAACTCGCCGGAGTCGATCAGGGCCAGCTCGGCGGAGCCATCGCGCACGCGGCGCAGCATTTGCGCGGTGCCGGCCTCGGGAATCTCCTCCCAGGTGAGCTGCGGCAGGAGTGAAGCGCGCAACGCCTGCAGGGTTTCGCTGTGACTGGAGTCGGCGAGCGTGACGATGTCCCTGCCCACCAGGTCGCCGACGCTGCGCGGACGCCGCTTGCCCGCCCGGTATACGACCTGCGTGACCAGGGAGTCGTAGGGCACGGAATGCGGGTAATGGGCCGCGCGCCGTTCGGTGAGGGTGAGCCCCGCAGCCGCAATATCGGCATCCCCGCGCTGCAGGCGTTCGAAGACTCCTCCCAGGCTGAACGCCGGCGTCATGTTCAGCGCAACGCCCAACTCCTCGGCCAGCAGGCCGGCCAGCGCATACTCGAAACCCGTGGGGCCGGTTTTATCCTGGTAGAAAGTCGCCGGGCTGTTGCGGCTGACCACGAACAACTCGCCGCGGGTGAGTATGCGGTCGAGTGAATCCTGTCTGGCGCAACCACTCAGCAGCGTGAGCAGAAGCAATACAGGTATGGCAGTGCGGTAGGGCATGCGCCCATTGTAGCGCCGCCGGTTGCTGCGCGGCAGCCAGAATTTCAGGCGGCCGGTACGGCAAATTCGGCTAACGGGCACTGGTCAAATACAGTACAATACCGCCCCTTTCGATACCTCCCCCCTGGAGTTGTGTGCAGCATGTTGACCCTGCGTGGTAGTCCAGCGTTGTCCGTTTTTCGCATGGACAAAATGGCGCGGAAGTTGTCCCGGATCCATCCCGCCATTCAACTGCTGCACACTGAATACCTGCACTTTGCCAGTCTTGAGGCCCCGCTCTCACCAGCGCAGAGAGGCGTCCTCGATAGTCTTCTACACTATGGCCCCCGGCCCGCTGGAGCGCATTTTGAGGCTCCGCAGGATGCAACCCTGTTGCTGGTCGTGCCGCGTCCGGGAACGATTTCACCCTGGTCAAGCAAGGCGACGGATATCGCGCACAACTGTGGCCTGGACGCCGTTAAGCGTCTCGAGCGCGGCATCGCCTGGTATCTCACGCTGCCGGCAGCACTTGACGCCGCACAGCGCGCGGAAGTTGCGGCAGCGCTGCACGACCGCATGACGGAAACCGTGCTTGAGAGCAGCGAGCAGGCGAGCTGCCTGTTTGCGCGCGCCGAGCCGCGACCGCTCGCGCTCATTGATGTGTTGAACGGGGGCCGCGACGCATTGGTGGCGGCCGACCGCAGCCTCGGCCTGGCCCTGGCGGAGGATGAAATAAATTACCTGGTTGCGAGCTTCGGCCGCCTCGGGCGCAACCCGAGCGATGTGGAACTGATGATGTTTGCCCAGGCCAACTCGGAACACTGCCGGCACAAAATTTTCAATGCCGACTGGGTGATCGACGGCGAGGAACAGTCGCACTCGCTGTTTGCCATGATCCGCAACACCCACGAGTGCGCTGGCGACAACGTACTTTCGGCCTATTCCGATAACGCGGCCGTGGTCCGGGGCCAGCGCGCCGGCAGGTTTTTTCCCCGGGCGGACGCCGGGGAATACGCTTATCACGACGAGTTCGTGCACCTGTTGATGAAAGTCGAAACTCACAACCACCCCACGGCTATCGCGCCGTTTTCCGGCGCGGGTACCGGCGCCGGAGGCGAGATTCGCGACGAGGGAGCGGTGGGCAGGGGGTCCAAACCGAAGGCGGGCCTCACCGGGTTCTCCGTGTCGAATCTCGATATTCCCGGCTTGCGCCAGCCCTGGGAAGTGGATTACGGCAAACCCGGGCGGATTGTCAGCGCGCTGGATATCATGCTCGAAGGCCCGATCGGCGGGGCCGCGTTCAACAACGAGTTCGGGCGGCCCAACCTGTGTGGTTACTTCCGCAGCTTCCAGCTGGCGGCACCGGGTCGTGACGGCGAGGAGATGCGCGGCTACCACAAGCCTATTATGCTCGCCGGTGGCTACGGCAATATCCGCGAGGAGCACGTCGCCAAGGGAGACTTCAGTGCGGGTGCAAGTCTGATCGTTCTCGGCGGCCCGGCGATGCTGATAGGGCTGGGCGGCGGCGCCGCGTCTTCCATGGCCAGCGGAGCAAGCCATGCGGAGCTCGATTTTGCTTCCGTACAACGCCAGAACCCGGAAATCGAACGCCGCTGTCAGGAGGTGATCGACCGCTGCTGGCAGCTGGGGGACGCGAACCCGATTGCCTTCATTCATGATGTCGGAGCCGGGGGGCTGTCCAACGCGTTGCCTGAGCTGGTGAAAGATGGTGGGCGTGGCGGGCGCTTCGAACTGCGCGAGGTGCCCAGTGACGAACCCGGCATGTCGCCACTGGAAATCTGGTGTAACGAATCCCAGGAGCGCTATGTGCTGGCCGTTGAGCCGCAGCATCTGCAGCGTTTTGAGGCCATCTGCGCGCGGGAGCGTTGCCCCTACGCCGTGGTGGGCGAGGCCATCGCCGAGTCACATCTCACCCTGAGTGACCGGCACTTCAACAACGTACCGGTGGATCTGCCCATGTCGGTACTGTTCGGTAAACCGCCGCGCATGCGACGTGAAATTGTGCGCCGGGCATGTGACGCAAGTGCACTGGCGTTGCAGGTGAGTGTGAGCGACGCGTTGGAGCGCGTATTGCAGATTCCATCGGTGGCCGCCAAGGGGTTCCTGATTACTATCGGCGATCGCACGGTCACGGGTATGGTCAGCCGCGACCAGATGGCGGGGCCCTGGCAGGTGCCCGTGGCGGACTGCGCGGTAACCACGGTGTCCTACGTGGGTTACGCGGGCGAGGCGATGGCGATTGGAGAGCGGACACCGCTGGCTTTGGTCAGTGGGCCGGCGTCCGGACGCATGGCGGTGGCGGAGGCACTTACCAACATAGCCGCGGCGGCAATTGGCGATATCCGTGATATCAAGCTCTCCGCCAACTGGATGTGCGCAGCGGGTTACGACCGCGAAGATGAAATTCTCTACGATACGGTGCGCGCCGTGGGCATGGAGTTCTGTCCGGCACTCGGGCTGACCATTCCGGTGGGGAAAGATTCCATGTCCATGCGCACCACGTGGCGCGAAGGTGATGTCGACAAAGCGGTCACGGCGCCCCTGTCGCTGATTGTCTCCGCTTTTGCCCCGGTCACCGACGTGCGCAAGTCGGTGACCCCGCAGTTACAGCCGGTGTCCGATTCCGTGTTGGTGCTGATTGACCTCGGGCGCGGCTCGAACCGGCTGGGTGGTTCCGCCCTGGCGCAGGCCTGGGCGCAGTTGGGTGATGATGTGCCGGATATTCATCACCCGGATGACCTGCGCGGCCTCTTTGCCCTGGTGCAGGAGTGGCTCGGAGGCGGTGAATTACTGGCCTACCACGATCGCTCGGACGGCGGTTTGTTGGTGACACTGCTGGAGATGGCTTTTGCGGGCCGCTGTGGGCTGCGCATCGATATCAGCGAATTGCCGGGTGAAGCGCTTTCCGCGTTGTTTTGCGAGGAGGCGGGCGCGGTGCTGCAGATAGCGCGCAGTCAGTATGCACACTTGCGTGAGCGGGCGCGGTCGGTTGGCCTGTCAGACTGTGTGTACGCGATCGGCCACCCGGAGAATGGTGATCGTATCGGCGTGGTTGCCAACGGCGTCGATGTAGTCAATGACTCCCGCGCGCGGCTCCAGCACCTGTGGTCCCGTACCAGTTTCGAGATGCAGGCACTGCGCGATAACCCGGAGTGCGCGCAAGAGGAATTCGCTCGCTGCCTGGAGGACGACCCCGGGCTTTCCGCCGAGCTGAGCTTTGATCCCGCCGAGGACGTTGCCGCACCCTACATCAGTAGCGGCGTGCGCCCTCGCGTGGCGATTCTCCGCGAGCAGGGCGTCAACGGGCACGTGGAGATGGCAGCGGCTTTTCACGCTGCCGGTTTTGCGCCTGTCGATGTGCACATGAGCGATCTGCACGCCGGACGCGCGACACTCGCAGATTTCTCTGGCCTGGTGGCCTGTGGCGGGTTTTCCTACGGCGATGTACTTGGAGCGGGAGAGGGTTGGGCCAAGAATATCCTGTTCAATGCCGCGCTGCGCGACGGGTTCCAGGCTTTTTTTGAGCGCGGGGACAGCTTTACCCTGGGTGTTTGCAACGGGTGCCAGATGGTGTCGGCACTGAAAGAACTCATCCCGGGGGCGGACCACTGGCCGCGATTTGTGCGCAATCGTTCGGAGCAGTTTGAGGCGCGCTTTTCGCTGGTGCGGATCGAGCCGGGCCCCTCGGTGTTGCTCGATGGTATGGCGGGTTCACATCTGCCGATTGCAATTGCGCATGGCGAGGGGCGGGTCGAGTTCGCCGATGCCGCGGCGATGGAGGCCTGCGAGCAAAGTGGCCAGGTTGCGCTGCGCTTTCTGGAGAACAATCTCACTGTTGCGCAGCGCTATCCGGCCAATCCAAACGGCAGCCCGCATGGTATGGCCGGCCTGAGCAGTGGCGATGGGCGCGTGACCATCATGATGCCGCACCCGGAGAGAGTCTATCGCACGGTGCAGCATTCCTGGGCGCCGGCCGGGTGGGGTGAAGAGGGCGGCTGGTTGCGACTGTTTCGCAATGCCCGCCGGTGGCTGGCCTGAGCTCGCTACTTTATACTGTTGCACTTTTCATTTCGGGTTCACTCCTGAAGAGGTCTGTTAGAGCGGTCTATGCTGAATAAATACCCTGTGTGGAAGTACCTGCTCGTGTTGTGCGTGATCCTGCTTGGCGCATTTTACGCGGCGCCCAATCTGTATGCCCCGGATCCGGCGCTCCAGATTACCGGCGCCAGCAGCGCGCAACTGGTCGACGAGGCGGCGCTGCAGCGGGCGCTCAATGCGCTCGAGGAGAAAGAGATCGAGCACTTTGGCGAACTCATCGATGCGGATGGACGCAATGCGCTGATTCGCCTGCGCAATGCGGATGCGCAACTGGTGGCCCAGGCTGCCGTTTCGCGCGCGCTGGGGGACGGTTTTATCGTGGCGCTGAATCTCGCGCCCACAACCCCTGAGTGGCTCAGCGACCTGGGCGGGCAGCCGATGAAACTGGGCCTCGACCTGAGCGGTGGCGTGCACTTCAAGCTGGAGGTAGACGTTGATGCCGCGGTGGAGCGCCGCCTGGAGTTCTATGTCAACGATACCAAGCGTGCCCTGCGTGAGGCGCGAATCCGCGGCTATGTCGCTCTGGATGACTCGGGCCGGCTGGAAGCGAAGTTCAACACCGAAGCGCAGCGCGAGGAGGCGCGCGCGCTGATCGCCGAGAACAACCCCGAGTTGATACTCGACAGGGTGGAGACAGGCGATAGCTGGAACCTCTACGCCAGCATGTCCGACCAGACCCGCCAGGAAATAGCCGATTACTCCGTGAGCCAGAACCTCACGACCCTGCGCAACCGGGTGAACGAACTGGGCGTATCGGAGCCGCTGGTGCAGCGCCAGGGCCAGAACCGGATTGTTGTCGAACTGCCGGGTATCCAGGACACTGCCGAGGCCAAACGCATACTGGGCAAGGTGGCGAACCTGGAGTTTCGCCTGGTGGCGCGCACCGATGCCCCACCCTCGGAGAAACAGCGTTTTGAGTATCGGGCGCCGGAGCGCGCCGGTACCAGCGAGTGGCTGGAACGCGACGTGATCATCACCGGTGAACGGGTGAACAGCGCGCAGGCGAGCTTTGACCAGAACGGTCAGCCAAATGTGAATATCGGCCTCGACAGCGCCGGTGGCACCATGATGTCGCGGGCAACGCGCAATAACATCAAGCGACGCATGGGCGTGCTGTTCATTGAACGCAAGTACCGCACCCGTTACGAGGTCGGGGAAGACGGCACGGAAGTGGCGGTGAAAGTACCCTACGATGAGAAGAAGCTACTGACCGCGCCGGTAATCCAGTCCGCGCTGGGCGCGCAGTTCCAGATCACCGGGCTGGACAGCCCGCACGAGGCGTCGGAGCTTGCGCTCATGCTGCGCGCGGGCGCTCTCGCGGCGCCTATCAACTTTGTCGAGGAGCGCACGGTGGGCCCGTCGCTGGGTGCCGAGAACATCCGTCTCGGCGTTCTCTCGGTGCAGATCGGCCTGGCCCTGGTCGCGTTATTCATGGTGCTGTACTACCGGGTGTTCGGTATTGCCGCGGTGGTGGCGCTGAGTTGCAACCTGGTCCTGCTGATTTCCATCATGTCAGTGCTGGGCGCCACGCTGACGCTACCGGGTATTGCCGGAATCGTGTTGACCGTCGGTATGGCGGTGGACGCGAACGTGCTGATATTTTCGCGCATACGCGAAGAACTGCAGGGGGGGACATCGCCGCAGATGGCGATTCACTCGGGCTTTGAGCGGGCGGTATCCACCATCCTCGATGCCAACCTGACGACCCTGATAGTTGCGCTCATCCTGTATGCGGTGGGCACCGGTCCGATCAAGGGCTTTGCGGTGACCCTGTCGGTGGGTATTGTGACATCCATGTTCACCGCAATCATGGGGACACGGGCGATCGTGAACCTGGTGTATGGAGGCCGACGGCTGCGCAAGCTGTCGATCGGCGGCAAGCAGGTGGCGGCATGAACACGCAGAGCACGGACACTGCGCCAACGCGCAGCATTAATTTCATGGGCCAGCGCAAACTGGCCGCGCTGTTTTCCGTCCTGTTGTTGTTGGTCACCATCGGGTCGCTTGCCACACGGCAGTTGAACTGGGGGCTGGACTTCACCGGAGGCACCCTGGTCGAGGTGCATTACAGTGACACGGCGAACCTGGGCGAGATCCGCCAGACGCTGGATGCCAGGGGCTATGCGGGGGCCATAGTGGTCAGTTTCGGCAGCGATCGGGATGTACTGATCCGCCTGCCCAAGGGCTACTCCGACTCCGAGGGCGCGCAGCTGTTGACTACCCTGCAGGAGACCTACACCGAGGGCGCCGTTGAGTTGCGGCGCATCGAGTTCGTGGGCCCGCAGGTGGGCGACGAACTGCGCGAACAGGGCGGCCTGGCGATGCTGCTCGCCCTGGGCCTGGTCATGCTGTACATCGGCTTTCGCTTCCAGTTCAAATTCGCGGTTGCGGCGGTGGTAGCGCTGGTGCATGACGTGCTGCTGGTTCTCGGCTTTTTCTCCATTACCGGCATGGAGTTCGATCTCACGGTGTTGGCGGCGTTGCTCGCGGTCATCGGCTACTCCCTGAACGACACCATTGTGGTGGCGGATCGAATTCGCGAAAACTTTCGCAAGATCCGCCGGGAGGAGCCGCTCGAGGTCATCAATATCTCCCTGACCCAGACGCTCGGCCGCACATTGGTGACCTCGTTTACCACGCTGCTGGTGCTGATGGCGCTCGGCCTGTTCGGCGGTGAGATCATTCGCGGTTTCGCCATCGCGCTGGTGGCAGGCGTACTGGTGGGTACCTATTCTTCGGTGTACGTGGCATCCAACGTGCTGCTGTTGATGGGCGTCAGCAAGGAAGATCTCATGGTGCCCGTAAAAGAGGGCGCGGAGCAGGAAGAACTCGCGCCTTGATGCACTGCTGTTATAATCGCGCGCCTCACCACCATCCGCCTGGATACCCCGCATGGAACCGATGATCAATATCGCACTGCGAGCCGCCCGCAAGGCCGGCGAGTTTATCGTGCGTGCGTCCGACGATCTGGATCGCTTCGAGGTGATGGCCAAGGGCGTCAACAATTTTGTCACAGAAGTCGATATCAAGGCCGAGCAGGACATCATCTACCACCTGAACAAGGCGTTTCCCGATCACGCGATCCTCGCCGAGGAGAGCGGCCTGACAGGCAGTGCCGATGCCGAATACTGCTGGGTAATCGACCCGCTGGATGGCACCACGAACTTCATTCGCGGCATTCCCCACTACGCGGTTTCCATTGCCTGCCTGCACAAGGGAAAGCTGGAGCATGCGGTGATTGTCGACCCGGTGCGGCGGGAGGAGTTTATCGCCAGCCGTGGGCGCGGCGCGCAGTGCAATGGCCGGCGCATGCGGGTGAGCAAGCTCGACAGCCTTGACGGGGCGCTACTGGGCACGGGCATTCCGTTCAAGAACCATTGCGATGACCAACTCGCCCCCTATGCGGAATCCGTGCGACTGCTGGCTGGCCAGTGTGCGGGCATTCGCCGCGCGGGCGCCGCGGCGCTGGACCTGGCCTATGTGGCCGCCGGGCGGCTCGACGCCTTCTGGGAAATCGGGCTGGCCCGCTGGGACATGGCGGCGGGGGCGCTGCTCATACGTGAAGCGGGCGGCCTGGTAACGGATATTGACGCCTCGGACAACTACCTCGAATCCGGCAATATCGTGTGCGGTAACCCGAAGTGTTTCAAAGCAGTACTACAAGTGGTCAAACCGCTGCTGGGTTAGTCTCCAGTGCGGTGCCGCGTTGCGCATTGCCCTTATGAATCCCGATAACATACGCATCGTACTCGTCAACACCAGCCATCCAGGCAATATTGGCGGTGTCGCCCGGGCCATGAAAAACATGGGCCTAGGGCGCCTCTACCTGGTTGAACCCCGGCAGTTTCCCGATGCGCAGGCCGAGTGGCGCGCCGCCTCGGCGACCGACGTGCTTGAGCGAGCGGTGGTCTGCAGCACGCTGTCGGAGGCCATCGCCGATTGCCAGTTTGTGGTGGGCACCAGCGCCCGTGAACGGCGCATCCCCTGGCCGCTGCAGGATGCGCGTCGCTGCGCCGAACGCGCAGCGCTTGCCTCCACCGGGGAACAGGTAGCCATTTTGTTCGGGCGGGAAGACAGGGGTTTGACCAACGAAGAGTTGCAGTTGTGCAACCTGCACCTGAATATACCCACCTCCGCAGAGTACAGCTCGCTCAACCTGGCCATGGCGGTGCAGATTGTCTGCTATGAGCTGCGGATGGCGGCCGGGGGCGGCGCGGCCCGGGATGGCGCACCGGAAGATGCCGGGTGGGACGCCCCTTTTGCCACGCACGAGAACATGGAGCGTTTTTACGCCCATCTCGAACGGACGCTCGCGGCCCTGGAGTTTCTGGATCCAAAGGCGCCACGCCAGCTCATGGCGCGTCTGCGGCGCCTGTACGGGCGCGTGCGCCTGGACGAAATGGAGTTGAATATTCTGCGTGGCATACTGACCGAGACGGACAAATGGATTGCCCGGGCACCTCAGGATGATGACGCTGTCTAAGCGGGGAACTACCGCGAACAGCTCGCACGGCGGAACATGAGCGATATGCAAAAACCGATCTACCTCGACTACCTGGCCAGCACGCCCGTCGATCCGCGTGTCGCGGATAAGATGACCGCCTGCCTGACGCTGGAAGGCAATTTTGGCAACCCGGCCTCGCGCTCCCACGTTTATGGCTGGCAGGCGGAGCAGGCAGTGGAGAACGCACGTCGACAACTGGCCGATTTGCTGGGCGCGGACCCGCGCGAAATCGTCTGGACGTCGGGTGCTACCGAAGCCGATAACCTCGCGCTCAAGGGCGTTGCCTGCCAGTATCGGGAGCAAGGCGGGCATATTGTGACCAGTTGCATTGAGCACAAGGCGGTGCTGGACAGTTGCGCACAGCTTGAGCGGGAGGGCTTCGAGGTCACGTACTTGCGTCCCACCAGCGATGGCCTGGTGAGTGCAGAGGCGGTCGCGGATGCGCTGCGCGCCGACACGGTACTGGTCAGCATCATGCACGCGAACAACGAGATCGGTACCTTGAACCCGGTTGCGGCTATTGGCGAAGTCACGCGCGAGTCCGGCGTGTTGCTGCACGTGGATGCCGCCCAGAGCGCCGGCAAGATTCCGCTCGATCTCGCCGCGCTGAAGGTCGACCTGCTGTCGGTCTCGGCGCACAAGATGTATGGCCCGAAAGGCATCGGCGCGCTGTTCGTGCGACGCCAGCCGCGGGTGAGGCTGGAAGCCCAGATGCACGGCGGTGGTCATGAGCGCGGCATGCGCGCCGGCACCCTGGCCACTCACCAGATCGTTGGCATGGGTGAGGCGGCCGAGATTGCCGCGCGGGAAATGCCGGCGGAGTCCGGGCGTCTGAAGGGCCTGCGCGAGCGGTTCTGGCGTGGCGTGCAGGACCTGCCTGGCCTGCAGGTGAATGGCCACCCCACCTTGCGCCTGCCCGGGGCCCTGAACCTCAGCGTGGCCGGCGTCGACGGTGAGTCGCTGATGTTGTCCCTGAATGGCCTCGCGCTATCGAGCGGCTCGGCCTGCACGTCGGCCAGCCTGGAGCCATCCTATGTTCTGCGCGCGCTGGGCCTGGATGACGAACTCGCACACAGTTCACTGCGCTTCAGTTTCGGACGTTTTACCCGCGAGGGGGACGTGGACGCCGCGATCGGGCAGTTTCGCACCGCGGTCAACAGGCTGCGCGAACTGTCGCCGACGTGGAAAGACTCCCGGGCGGGGTTTGAAAGCTCCGGCAATTAAATGCCCCACTTTGTGGCCCCGCCGGCTGGCCGTGAAATAAGCCTCTGATTTAAAAGAAAAAGAATTACCGCTACAAAGCGGATTCAAGGTGAAACCGCGGCGCAAACTCCGTATAATTGCGCGCTCATTAGCTACCCAGTCTGGAGACATCTCATGGCCGTTGAACGCACTTTGTCCATTATCAAGCCCGATGCGGTTGCCAAGAATATAGTGGGTAAAATCTACTCGAGGTTTGAAAGCAATGGTCTGCAGATTGTCGCCGCGAAAATGTTGCGCTTGAGCGACAGCGTCGCCGGCGGTTTTTATGCCGAACACGCGGGACGCCCTTTCTACTCAGCGCTGATTGAATTCATGACGTCGGGGCCGGTGGTGGTGCAGGTGCTCGAGGGAGAGAATGCGATTGCCAAAAACCGCGAGCTGATGGGAGCGACCAACCCCCAGGAGGCCGCCGAGGGCACAATTCGAGCGGACTTCGCGTCCTCGATAGACGCCAACGCGGTGCACGGCTCTGATTCACCGGAGTCCGCCGAGCGCGAAATCGCGTATTTTTTTGCCGCCAGCGATCTCTGCGATCGCCAGTAGCGAAGCACGATTCCGATGGCCGAGACCGTTTCCACAGACATCCCTGACCCCGCTCCCCCGGCGGAGGTGCCGCGCGTGAACCTCTTGGGAATGACCCGTGCGCAGCTGGAGGAGTTTTTCGTCGGCCTGGGTGAGAAGCCCTTTCGCGCCCAACAGGTACTCAAGTGGATACACCATGCGGGTATCACGGATATCAGCGAGATGACCAATCTCGGCCGAAACCTGCGCGAGAAACTGGCCGGCATTGCGGAGGTGCGGCCACCGGAAATCGCCAGTCAGCGGGATTCCGAAGACGGCACACGCAAGTGGGCCATCCGTGTCGACGGTGGCGGGCTGGTGGAGACAGTGCTGATCCCCGCGGGCGACCGCGCCACGCTGTGCGTCTCCTCGCAGGTGGGGTGCAGCCTGGATTGCAGCTTCTGTTCCACCGGCAAGCAGGGTTTCGACCGCGACCTGACAGCAGCCGAGATCATAGGGCAGGTGTGGCAGGCGATAAAATCCTACGATGCGTTCCAGGCCGGCAAGGGGCGTATTGTCTCCAATGTAGTGATGATGGGCATGGGCGAGCCGCTGCTCAACTTCGACAATGTGGTCAGCGCGATGGACCTGATGCTGGAAGACCTCGCCTACGGCCTGTCGAAGCGACGCGTCACGCTGAGTACATCGGGGGTGGTGCCGGCGCTTGATCGACTGGCCAGGGTCAGCGAGGTTTCACTGGCAGTTTCACTGCATGCGCCGAATGACGCGCTGCGCAATGAACTGGTGCCCATCAATCGCAAGTACCCCATCGCCATGTTGCTGGAGAGCTGTCGCAATTACATGGCGGCGCAGAGTGATCGCAGCCGCGTGGTGACAATCGAGTACACTTTGATTGCCGGCGTGAACGACCAGGCTCAGCATGCGGGCGAGCTGGCCCGGCTGCTGCGCGATGTTCCCTGCAAAATTAACCTGATTCCGTTCAACCCTTTTGCGCAGTCAGATTATCGCCGGCCCAGTGGCAATGCTGTCTCGCGGTTCTGGCAAGTGCTGGTGGATGCGGGCTATATTGTGACGGTGAGAACCACCCGCGGCGACGATATCGATGCCGCGTGTGGCCAGTTGGTGGGGCAGGTCGTGGACAGAACGCAGCGCAGTGCACGTTACCGTGCCGCGCAGGACGCTCAGTTGATTCAGGTGGGTTAACACGTGCAGACAACCAACGCAGAAAGTGTTTCGAAGGGAGCCATCGCAGCGTTGCTGACAGCGCTTTTTCTGCTCGGTGGCTGTGTGTCTACGACCGAGCGGGTATTTACCGAAGAGGCCTCGCCAAAGAAAGCACTGGAAAGGCGCGTGGAGCTGGCGCGACGCTACATCGCCGACGGTAACTGGGAGGGGGCGAATCGCAACCTTGAACTGGCCAAGGAGATTGACGCCGGGAATGCCGATGTCTACGAGGCGTTCGGCCTGCTCTACCAGCGCACGGGTGAACTGGAGCTCGCAGAGGAACATTTTGAACGCAGTATTGAGCTCGATCGCTCCTGCTCGCGCTGTCGCAACAACTTTGCCGCTTTCCTGTACAGTCAGCAGCGCTACGCGGAGGCCGAGAAACAGCTCGAACGCGTGGTAAAAGACGCATTGTATTCGGGCCGTCCGCTGGCGCTTATCAACCTCGGTCTTTGCCGCCGACAACTGGGCGATGCCGCGGGCGCGGAAGAGGCGTTCAAGCGCGCGCTCTCGTTGGAGCGCAACAACCCGGTGGCTCTTCTTGAAGTCGCACAGCTACGCTACGAGGCCGGCGATATCGCCGGGGCAAGTGAATACTATGCACGTTATCGCAGCCTGACGCGGAAACAGTCCGCCGCCGGCCTCTGGCTGGGTATTCGCCTGGCGCGGCAGACGGGTGACCACAATGCCGAAGCCAGCTACCAGATGGCCCTCATTAACCTGTATCCGGACTCTCCCGAATTCCAGGCTTACCAGCGGTTCGAGCGCGGTGAATGACCAGGCTTTGCGACAGGTCGACGCCTTCACAACCCCGGGTACGCTGCTGCGCCGGGCGCGCGAGGCGCACGGTATCAGTGAACGAGAGGCGGCCGACCAGCTGAACTTTATGCCGGACTATGTGGCTATATTGGAGCGCGATGAGTACCAGTCTCTGCGTAGTCCCGCGTTTGCGCGGGGCTACGTTCGCTCCTACGGGCGCATGCTGGGCCTCGACGAGCAATACCTCATGCAACTGTTCGATGCTGTGGCTGCTGACGCAGACCCGGCGCAGCACCGACGTATTGAAACCCGCCCCCTGCAGTTGCAGCGTACGGGCCTGGGTGTTGTCATTGGACTGACGGTATTGTTGTTGCTGGTACTGGCATTGTGGTGGTGGCGGGGCGAGCCCGTGCAAGGAGGCTCCGCGGACCGCGCCGCAACGGTAGAAGAATCGATCGCGCTGATGCGCTTTCGAGGTGAGAAATGAAATCAGAGTCGCCGATAAAGAGAAGGAAGTCCCGCCAGATTTTTGTGGGTAATGTACCGGTGGGTGGTGATGCGCCCATCAGCGTGCAGAGCATGACGAACACGGACACCTGTGATGTCGATGCAACTGTTGCGCAGGTACAGGCAATTGCCGATGCCGGCGCGGATATTGTGCGTGTCTCCGTGCCCAGCATGGATGCGGCTGAGGCGTTTCGCAAAATCCGTGCCCGCGTCAGCGTGCCGCTGGTGGCGGATATCCATTTTGATCACCGGATCGCGCTCAAGGTCGCGGAATACGGCGTTGACTGCCTGCGCATCAACCCGGGCAATATTGGCCGCAACGACAAGGTGCGCGCGGTGATCGACAGCGCGCGCGATAAAGGCATCCCGTTGCGCATCGGGGTCAACGCTGGTTCCCTGGGGAAAGACCTGCAGCGCAAGTATGGTGAGCCCACTGCGGCAGCGCTGGTGGAGTCTGCTTTGCGGCATGTGGATATTCTCGACAAGTTCAACTATCCCGATTTCAAGGTGAGCGTTAAAGCGTCCGGGGTATTCATGGCTGTCGAGGCGTACCGACTGCTGGCGAAAGAAATCGAGCAGCCCCTGCATCTCGGGATCACGGAAGCGGGCGGGCTGCGCGGCGGGACAGTGAAATCCTCAGTCGGTCTCGGCATGCTGTTGATGGACGGCATCGGGGATACGCTGCGCGTGTCGTTGGCGGCCGATCCGGTGGAGGAAGTGAAAGTCGGGTTTGATATTCTCAAAAGCCTCAATTTGCGGGCCAACGGTATCAATTTCATCGCCTGCCCGAGTTGTTCGCGCCAGAATTTCGATGTCATAGCGACCATGAATACGCTGGAACAGCGCCTCGAGGATGTGCGCACGCCGATGGACGTGGCGGTGATAGGGTGTATCGTCAACGGCCCCGGTGAGGCGCGCGAGGCAGATGTGGGTCTCACGGGAGCCAGCCCCAACAACCTGATCTACGTGGCGGGAGAACCGGACCACAAGGTGGGCAACAACGATTTTGTCGATCACCTGGAACAGGTTATACGCGAACGAGCTGCAATGCTGGAGAAGGCGCGAGCCGAAGAAGAAGCGCGACTGATCGCGCGATCGCAGGCCTGACATGCACCGGTTAGCGGAGACCACGTGAACGATATCAAAGCGGTTCGGGGGATGCATGACCTTCTCCCTGGGGAAACGGCTTGTTGGCAGTATCTCGAGGCTTGTGTCGCGCGCGTGCTGAAGGCGTACGGCTACGGCGAGATCCGGCTCCCCGTCGTAGAGAAAACCGCGCTCTTCCGGCGCTCTATCGGCGAGGTGACAGACATCGTCGAGAAGGAGATGTACAGCTTCGAGGACCGTAACGGCGACAGCATGACGCTGCGCCCGGAGGGTACTGCCGGCTGTGCCCGCGCCGCACTCCAGCACAACCTGCTTGGCGTGCCCCGCCGACTCTGGTATAGCGGGCCCATGTTCCGCTACGAGCGGCCGCAAAAAGGGCGTCAGCGGCAGTTTCACCAGATTGGCGTGGAGGCATTCGGGATTTCGACCCCCGATATCGATGCCGAGCTGATACTGATGACCGCGAGGCTGTGGCGCGAGTTGGGTATCGAGGAAGGCCTGGAACTGCAGCTCAACACGATCGGCAGTAGCGCGGCGCGAGCGCGGTTTCGCGAGGCACTCACCGCTTACCTGCGCGAGCATGTGAACGCGCTGGACGACGACAGTCGTCGTCGCCTGGACAGCAACCCGCTGCGCATTCTCGACAGCAAGAACCCGGAGACTCAGCGTCTCCTCGACGGCGCACCGGAGTTGGGTACGTATCTCGACGATGAATCGCAGGCCGATTTCGCGCGCCTGTGTGAATTGCTGGATGCGACAGGCGTATCCTATGTGGTCAACCGGCGTCTGGTGCGGGGGCTCGACTATTACAACAAGACGGTATTTGAGTGGGTGACCGATCGCCTTGGCGCCCAGGGTACGGTCTGTGCAGGGGGTCGCTACGACGGCTTGACGGGGCAGCTCGGTGGTAAAGCCACGCCGGCGGCGGGTTTTGCCATGGGTATGGAGCGCCTGGTTCTCCTGCTGGAGGAATTCGGGCGCGCGGCGGCTGAGGCCCCCGTGGATATCTATGTGCTGGCCGTGGGGGCCGCCGCTGAGCGCGCTGCATTGGTGGTCACTGAACAGCTGCGACAGAAACGCCCCGAATTGTGTATGGTGCAGCACCTCGGCGGCGGCAGTTTCAGGAGCCAGATGAAAAAAGCCGACAAGAGTGGCGCCAGGGTGGCGCTGATCTGGGGTGAAGACGAGGCGGCCGCAAACACGGTGACGGTCAAGCCCTTGCGCGAAGGCGAGCTGGCGCAGCAGCAAACGCTGCCGCTGTCGGAACTGGCTGAGACGCTCGCCGTTATCCTGCCGTAACAGGCAACAGGAACACGGAATAAGGAATCAAGCACGTGGAAGTGTATCGCGACGAGAATGAACAGGTAGAGGCACTGCGGCGCTGGTGGAGTGAGAACGGGCGCTCGATTGTCATTGGTGTCGTGCTGGCGCTCGGCCTCGGTTTCGGCTGGCAGGGTTGGCAGAAATACAGTCAGGAGCAGGCCGATGCCGCTTCCGACATCTACCAGGCGATGATTCAGAATATCGCCTTGCCGGATAGCGCTGCCGCCGCCGAGCTCGCCCAACGGCTGAAGAGTGAATTCGGCAGTACCACCTACGCGCAATTCGCCGCCCTGCATCTCGCCGCTGACGCGGTCAACGCGGGAGAACTCACAGAGGCCCAGGCGCAGTTGCGCTGGGTGCTGGGCAAGGCGTCGCAGGGCAGTGATATGGCACAGGTTGCACAGTTGCGTCTTGCGCGTGTTCTCGCTGCCGCCGGCGAGAACGAGCAGGCGCTGGCGATTCTCGCCGAAACGCCCGCCAATGCCTACCGCGCAGCCTATGCGGTGGCGCGCGGTGATGTGTTGCTGGCACAGGGGGAACGCGACGCGGCTCGCCAGGCCTATAGCGATGCGCAGGCTCTCCTGGCGCAAAACCAGATGGGAGTGAACCCGCCCTCGTTGGCGATAAAGCTGCAAGCGTTAACGCCTGTGCCCGCCAGGTCGCTGGAGGCGGGCGCTTCGGAGACAACCACATCCGCAGCAGACGCCGCGACAGAGGGTGGCGACGCCACCGCCGCTGAAGGGGAGGGCTGAGCATGCAGTATTCCTGGCTGCGGGCGGTTTCGGCGCTGTTGCTTGCGCTGAGTGTCACAGGTTGCAGTACGGTAGCCGGTTGGTTCGAGGACGAAGAGGAAGACCCCCGGGCACCGGTAGAGCTCACTGAGTTTGAGGAGCAGGTCCGGATCGATCGGCTTTGGTCCGTGAGTATCGGTGACGGGCAGGGGCGCGGGCTGTACAAGATACGCCCCGTGCTGGGTGGCGACACGCTGTACGTTGCCGCGTCGGACGGCAGCGTGCGCGCAATCAATCGCGAAACGGGCAAGACACTCTGGAAAGAGAGTCTTGATGTACCGCTTTCGGGCGGTGTGGGGCTTTATGAGAACGCGCTGCTGTTGGGCAGCGGCGAGGGTGCCGTACTCAAGCTGGACGCCGGTAATGGCGAGCTGTTGTGGTCCCGCCAGTTGCAGGGCGAGGTACTGGCGCCACCGCAGAGCGATGGCAGCATCGTGGTCGCGCAGACCTACGATGGCAAGTTACAGGGCCTGGATTTTGCCACTGGCGAGTTGCGCTGGACCTTCGACAGCGATGTGCCGGTGCTCACGGTGCGCGGCACCAGCGCACCTTTGCTGGATGACTCGGTGGTCTACGCGGGGTTCGCCAACGGTCGGGTAATGGCGCTGGATGCCAGCAGCGGTGACATAGTCTGGGAGGTGCGTGTAGCGATAGCCCAGGGCCGCTCGGAGATCGACCGTATCGTTGACGTGGATGGCTCCATGGCGCTGGCCGGCTCCGAGCTGTATGCCGCCAGCTACCAGGGACGGGTAGTCGCCATCGATACACGTGAGGGCCGGAAACTCTGGCAGCAGGATGTTTCCTCCTTTTCCGGAGTAAGCACCGGTTTTGGTAACGTCTACGTGGCTGACGAGGATGGTACCGTGTACGCCTATCTGCGCTCGGGTGCTGGAATGCGCTGGACCCAGGGCGTCCTGGGCTACCGCGGCCTGTCCCGCCCCACGCCGGTGAGCAGCTACCTGGCGGTGGGTGATTTCGAGGGCTATGTGCACATCCTGTCGCAGGTTGACGGCGAAATTGTCGGGCGGGTCAAAGTCGACGGTGACGGTGTCCGGGCGGACATGCTGAGCGTCGGCAACACGCTCTATGTCTACGCTAACAGCGGTAAGCTGGCGGCCTACGAGGTGAACTCCCGGGATTGATGTATGCTGCCCGTGATCGCTCTTGTGGGGCGCCCCAATGTCGGCAAATCAACGCTGTTCAATCAACTGACGCGCAGCCGCGACGCTATTGTGGCGGATTTTCCCGGCCTGACGCGCGATCGCCAGTACGGCCAGGCGCGCATCGGCAGTCGTCCCTGCATGATCGTGGACACAGGGGGCATTACCGGCGAAGAGTCGGGGATTGACATGACCATGGCGGAGCAGTCGCTGACGGCCATAGACGAGGCCGACCTCGTCCTGCTCATGGTCGATGCACGGGAGGGCCTGAACACCATAGACCAGTTGCTGGCTCAGCAGCTGCGCCGCTCCAACAAGGCGTTTCACCTGGTAGTAAACAAGATTGACGGGCTCTCGGCAGACGTGGCCACCGGTGAGTTCTACGCGCTGGGAGGAGAATCGCTGCACGCGATTGCCGCCAGCCAGGGGCGAGGCGTGCGGCAGATGCTCGACAGCGTCCTGGCGCGGTTCCCGGAGGAGCCTGAATCCGACGGTGGTGCCTCTTTCGAGCAACCGGACAGCACGCGCGTCGCCATTGTCGGGCGCCCGAACGTGGGCAAGTCAACGCTGGTGAATCGGCTGCTGGGTGAAGAGCGGGTTGTGGTCTTTGACCAGCCCGGCACCACGCGAGACAGCATCTACATCGATTTTCAGCGCGACGACAAGCGCTACACGCTGATCGATACCGCAGGTGTCCGCCGGCGCAAGAACGTAAAGCTGACGGTAGAGAAGTTCTCCATCGTCAAAACGCTGAAAGCCATTGACGACGCTCACGTGGTGCTGCTGGTGATGGATGCCCACGAGGGGATTGTCGACCAGGATATGCACCTGCTGGGGCAGTGTATCGATGCCGGTCGCGCGCTGGTATTGGCGGTGAACAAGTGGGACGGTATCGAATCTCACCAGCGCGACTATATCAAGCGGGAGCTCGATCGCCGCCTGCGCTTCGCAGACTACGCCGACACCCATTATATTTCCGCGTTGCACGGCACCGGCGTGGGGCACCTGTACAAATCCATCAACGCCGGGTTTGAGTCGGCCACGCGGAAGTTGAGTACCAATGAACTGACGCGTATTCTCGAAGGTGCGGTGCTTGAGCATGCGCCGCCGATGGTTAACGGCAGGCGCATCAAGTTGCGCTATGCCCACGCGGGCGGCCAGAATCCGCCCCTCATCGTCATTCACGGCAATCAGACCGAGAGTGTGTCGAACGCCTATCGGCGCTATCTGGAGAAGGTCTACCGGCGTGAGCTGAAACTGGTTGGCACGCCGGTACGCATTGAATTTCGCACCGGCGACAATCCCTTTGCCGGCAGGCGCAACCAGCTGACCGAGCGCCAGGTACAGCGCAAGCGAAGGCTGATGGCGCACGTGAAGAAAGGCGGCAAACGCGGGAAGGGTTAGTGTGAAGGGTTCCGCTGAAAAACCCGATCTGGATTCGCGAGACAATATCGAGGCTTTTGTTGACGCCTTCTACGCACGCTTGCTGAAAGACGAGCGGCTGGCGCCGATCTTCCTGGACGTCGCGGCCATCGACCTCGACGAACACCTGCCGCACATCAAGGACTACTGGTGCAAGTTGCTGCTTGGCGAGCAGGGGTACCAGCGCCACACCATGAATATCCATCGTCGCCTGCACGCCAAACGCCCACTCACAGCGCCGGACTTCGAACGCTGGCTGGCGCACTTCAATGCCAGTGTGGACGCCGGTTTCAACGGCCCCTGTGCCGAGCGGGCAAAACGTATCGCCGCTTCTATCGCCTCCAATATGCAGGCGACGCTACTGTCCTGACGAGGTAGTCGCGGAGGAACCGATGCCGGGCCGTTCAGCCGGGCATCGGAACGGCAGGTGGTGACCGGGTGCTAGAAGTTGTACCGCAAGTCCACACCGTAGGTCAGGGGGTCCTGGACGTTGGTTTTGTAGGCACCCAGCGTATCGGCCACGAAACCGCCTGGATTTTCCGCGTACTCCTTGTCCAGCAGGTTCTTGCCCCAGACGGCAATTTCAAAGTCATCCGCGGCGTTGCTCCAGGCGATACGCGCGTTGAGCAGCTCCCTGTCCTGGAAGTACCAGGGCCCCTCGGCAAAAATGACTACCTCCGAGTCATCCTCGGCGTCGTTGAAAATGTAGTCGACGTGCACCAGCAGATAGCCCACCGGGATAGCGGGTGTCCAGTCCAGGCTCAGTGTGTAATCGGTTTGTGTGTCCAGCGTTTCCTTGACGCCTCCGGCGGGCTCGCCCTGTGCATCGAAGAAGGCATCCTGTACGCGCTCGGTATCGCGCCAGGTGGTGAGACCGGTAAGGCGCAGTGAATCGAGTACCTGCCACTGTGCGAGCAGTTCCCAACCCTGTGTTTCCTCGTCTGAACTCACTACCCGCGGCTGGGCCGTCGGATCGTCCGGGCTGTCTTTTACATCTTCCGAGCCCTGGCGGTTGTCCAGCTCATGGTAAAAGGCCGCTGCTTCTATGCGCACCCTGTCGGCGAAGAAATCACCTTTCAGGCCGAGCTCGATACTCGTCATGTCTTCCGGGTCGAAGGGACCGGCCACCACCGCACTGAATGTCTGGCCGTCGAAACCGCCGGATTTGTAACCGGTGGCATAAGACAGGTAGGTCATGGCGCTATCCATGAAATCCCATTCCACAACCGCGCGGCCGGTGGTCTTGCTCCAGTCCTTGTCGTCTTCAAAACGCATGAAGAAATCGGCCTGGTCAACCCCGGTGACCGCCGGGTCGTAGGCGACGCGCGCGGGCGCGAAAGGCCAGCCGGCGAGGCTGTTGTCGAAGGTCTGCCAGGAGTATTCCTTGTCGTCGTAGCTGTAACGCAGCCCACCGATCAGGCGCAGCGTGTCGGTTAACTGGTAGGTGACGTCGGCGAACAGGCCCCAGTTCACAAATTCGCCTTCGTTATCCATGGTCTCCGTGAAATAGGTGCCGGCAAAGGACGGTGGGAGTACGGCGATGCCGTCGTTGCCCACCAGGTCGCCGGCGAGCTGGGAAACGTCGAGCCAGAAAGCCTCGCCTTCGTCGCCGAAGAAATCCCAGGCGTGGTTGTCCGGGCTTGCTGGAATGCCCACCTCCGGCAGAAGTTCCAGGCTGAGGAACTGCATGTAGGAATCCGCCAGCAGGCCGATGTCGGTGCGCTGGTAGACACTTTCCGTGCTGTAATTGCCGCCGACGATCACGTCGAAGCGGTCATTCACAAAATTGAAGCGAGCCTCCGTGTAGAAAATATCCGATTCCTCGATATTGTTGGTGTCGAGGTAGCGGCGCGGGTCGGCGGTGCCGTCTTCGTCCTGCTTGTTGAAGGTTTCCCAGTCGCGGTAGCTGACGATACCGAACAATGACATCTGTTCGTTGATGTCGTGATCCACCTGCAGGGAGACGCCATACATCTCGCGTTTTTCGTCGCGGTTCAGCACATCGTTCTCGACATTGCGATTGAACGGGTCGGTGCTCAAGGCGTATTTACTCACGCCGATGGAGTAATTGGTATTCTCGTTGCGGTCTTCTATGTCGCCGGCAAGTTTGATGCGCGTGTCGTCCGAAAGGTCGTAAAGAAAAGCGAGGCGACCAAAGGTGTAATTCTGTTTGCGCAGGTCGTCGCCGATTCCCTCGTTGTCGAATATGGGCCTGCGGTAGTGGTCCAGCAGGCTGCCGCGGATGGCCATACGGTCGTTGATCGGCACATTCACCATGCCCTCCAGGTTGATCAGTCCGTAGTTGCCGACCCGCGCGCGGGCAAAGGCGTCAAACTCCTCGGTATCGGGCGCATTGGGGATCATGTTGACCACACCCACCGTGGCGTTGCGGCCGTAGAGCGTGCCCTGGGGGCCCTTGAGCACCTCGACGCGCGCGATGTCCACAAACGGGATGCTGGTCACGGCACGCGGCAGATAGGCGTTGTCGTAAAAGGTGGCCACGGAGGGATCCTGCCCGGAGGAGATGTTCGGGCTGGCAACGCCGCGTATTTCGACCCCAAGTTGCGTCGACTGGTTGGTGGTAAAGTTGCCAAAGCGCACGCCGGGCATGAAATCGTCGATGTCGGAGATATCCAGTGCACCGGTATTGATAATATCCTGCGCGGAGAAGGTGTTTACCGCAATTGGCACCGACATCTGGCTTTCTTCACGCTTCTGCGCCGTTACCAGCACTTCTTCCAGTACCAGCTGGTAGCGACTCTGGGGGTTGGTATTGGCGCCGTCCTGCGCCAGCGCGGCTGCGCCGGGCAGGCAGAGCAGGGTAGCAAGGGCACACGCCAGAGGTTGGCGTGACAGGTGGTGGGGTATCGGCAACAACTGGGGTGAAGGCATAGCGGTTTCTCTCGGCTAGTGGATTCTTATAGTGGCGTGTAGCCTACAGCCAGTGACTGATATATTACAGTAGCGCGGTTGCAAATAAACAGTAGTGATGATTAGCTTATTGTGTTTAAATTCCGCGCTCAACAGGTAGCCCCGGGGCATTTGCGACCCAGTGCGAGGGCGAGAGCGTGAGGAATAGTGCATGAAAAATTCGCTGTGCGCGGCGCTTGCCGGCCTGCTGCTGTGGCCCGGTCTGGTGGCCTCTCAAACCCCGGCGGATGCGGCCGAGCTGTACAAGCCCTGCGCGACCTGCCACGGCGCCGCGGGCGAGGGGAAGCCCGCTCTGCGGGCGCCGGCGCTGGCGGGCCAGAGTGCCAGCTATTTGCAGCGCCAGCTGCAGCACTTCAGGGACGGCATCCGTGGCTCGGACCCGGCCGATCAGCCCGGTGCGCAGATGCGCGCCATGTCCACCACGGTCAGCGAAACCGACAGTGAAGCGCTCGCCGAGTACCTGGCGGCGCTGCCCCCGCCGACCGTTACAGTCGCGGCGGACGCTGATCTGCGCAACGGCAACAACTACTACCAGGCCAACTGTGGTGCCTGCCATGGCAGCCGCGCAGAGGGCAACCCCGCGCTGCACGCGCCCGCTCTCGCGTGGCTGGATAGCGGGTATCTGCAGCGCCAGTATGAGAACTTCCAGCGCGGACTGCGGGGCTCGCATCCCGAGGACAAATATGGTCGCCAGATGAAAATGATGTCCAACTCGCTGCCGGACGATCAAACCCTCGCCGACGTCATCGCTTTTATGCACTCGCTGGCGCCAGGTCCCTAGCGTGATGCGGGGCAAACCTTTCGCTCCGGGGTTCATACGCTGCATTGTCGCGGGCATCGCGCTGGCAGCCGTCACTGCGGTTGCGTATACCGCACCGGAGTTCGAGCTCGCCAGCACCTGTCCCCCCAGTTTTGAACTGACAGCGGAAAACCGCTGTGTATTGCGCACGCTGTACGAGCAGTACGATTCCGTACAGGGCATGGGCCTCGGTGGTACGCAAACCGCGCTGCCCGCGCACCGCGATGGCTTTACGCCGCAGCAGATAGACCTCGGACGCTACCTGTTTTTTGATCCGCTGCTGTCGGCCGACGGCTCTGTCTCCTGCGCCTCGTGTCATCGCCCCGACAAGGGCTTCAGTGATGGGCTGCCGCGCTCGATCGGCATCGGGGACGTGGAGTTGTCACGCGCCGCGCCCACGCTGTGGAATGTGGCATTCCTCAAGCGTTTTTTTTGGGATTCACGCTCCACGACGCTGGAGAATCAGGTGTTGGGGCCTCTGTTTGCGGCGGATGAAATGGCCAATACGCCGGACAACCTGCTGCACACGCTGAATGCCAACGTGGAGTATCGCAGCCTGTTTGAGCAAGCGTTTGGACACCGGGCAGACCGTGAGATCGCCCTGAATGAGGTGTACCTGGCGCTCGCGGCTTTTCAAACTTCCTTAATCTCGCTGAATAGCCGTTACGATCGCTACGCCCACGGTTTTCATGCAGCGCTCACACCGCCGGAGATTGAGGGGCTGAATATTTTCCGCTCATTCGTGGCGCGCTGTGCAGAGTGTCACACGCCGCCGCTGTTTACCAATCAGCAGGTGGCGGTTATCGGCGCCCCGGAGCCGCAGGGCCGGCCCTTTGATGTGGGAGCGGCGCAGACTTTCGCCGCGGAGAAACTGACCGGCGCTTTCAAGGTGCCCACGCTGCGCAACATCGACCTCACCGCCCCCTATATGCACTCCGGCCTGTTTGATAATCTGCGTGACGTTGCGGAGTTCTACAATAAAGGCAGGGGCCATGCCGTACCCGAGGGCATGAACCTGCACCTGCACTGGCACATAAGCTCTCCGGATCTGACCGACTACGAGTTGGACCGGCTGGTAGATTTTATGCGCACACTCAGCGATGAAAGCCTGAAGCCGCGGGTACCCGAGCGGTTGCCTTCCGGGCTTGCGCCGCGAACCGAGGGTGGCGCGTCAGGCAATTCAACAATAACGCTACAACCGGGAGATCCCGCATGAAAGGAACAACAATTATCAGCCTGGTACTGGTGGCCGCCGCATTTGCGGGCGGGTTAATGCTTGGCAAGGGCGGCGAAAAGGCGCCGGTGATCACCGCGACAAACAGTGACGCCGTGTACGCTGCGGGCTTCAGTGCCGAGGACAACACGCTGTCGCTCGACGGCAGCAGCAAATCCGTGGCCGGCCCGCCCATGACGGATATCGTGGTGGTGGTGGAGGATGGCGAGTCCATCCAGGAGGCGGTTCAGAGCGCCGCTCCCGGGACGACCATCCAGGTCAAGCCGGGGACTTACCACGAGACGGTTTATATCGACAAGGATGGCATCCGCCTCATCGGGATTATCGACAAGGGTCGTCGCGCCACGCTGGACGGCGAGGGCAAACTGAACGACGCGATTCTCTACTCGGGCAACAATATCGTTGTCGAGAACTTCAAGATTACTCGCTACAAAGGCAATGGCATCATGAGCCAGGCCGGGAACAACTGGGAAATTCGCAACAACCTCATCGTCGATACAGGCGTTTACGGTATATTTCCCCAGCTCGGCCAGAACGGCGTGGTGGAACACAACGTGGTCTCCGGCATCGAAGATGCGGCAATTTATGTCGGCATGAGCGACAACATACACGTGGCCTACAACGACGTCTTCGACAGCGTGGCCGGTATTGAAATTGAGAACAGTCGCCATGCGATCGTCGAGGCGAATCGCGTGTTCAACAATACCGGGGGCATCCTGGCGTTCATCACACCGGGCCTGCCAATCAAGACCACCTTCGACGTCATCATTCGCAACAACTTTGTGGTGTCCAACAACCATCCCAACTTCGCTGCTCCGGGTTCCACCGTTTCGGGTATACCCGCGGGTACCGGCATATTGGTGATGGCTGCCGACGATGTAGTCATAGAGGGCAATATCATTCGCGACAACAAGGTCGCGGGCATATTGATAACTGATCACGCGAATGCCGCCAATGTCACTATCGACCCCGAATCGGACCCGCACTCTGACCGGATCAAGATTCTCAACAACACCATGCTGGAGAATGGCTACGATACAATCGCCGAGATCAAGGCGCTGATGCTGACCGAGCTGAAGACGGGCAATCCGGACATCGTGCGCGTCGGGCCCACCGACGACAGCTGTATCATCAACCGGCACCGCTACATCACGGTGGGTGTCAACAGTTTTGCCGAATGCGACTTCAGCAATACGCTGAAAACCGCGAACTACCTGTTGCCGCCCGTGCCGCCGCGTGTCATCCAGCCCGATGAGCGTGGCAAGATCGCGTACCTGGGTGTCTGCGCGGGTTGCCACACCTATACCGGCCGGATGATCGGTCCGCCCGTGCAGGTGATTCAGGCGCTCTATATGGACAATCCCGAGGGTCTCGCCGAATACATCGCCAACCCGGTGAAGAAACGTGAGGATTACCCCGAGATGCCGCCCCAGGATTACCTGGATGAAGAGACACGGCTGGCGGTTGCGCAGTACATGCTGCAGGTATCGCGCTAGAAGCCGGCCAGTGCATCCAGCTGCAGTTGGGTATTCAGCAGCAGGGCCGGGCCGCCTTCCAGGAGCTGGTCTCCATAGTTGACCGATAGCGTGAGCGCATCGCGCACGAACCAGGAGAAGCTGCCCCGGCGCAGCAGCGTGCCCCTGTCTGCCGTCGATACCCCGGTGTGCTGCAGGCTGAGGTCGAGCAGGTAGCGGGGTGAGGGGCGCCAGCTCAACGCCGTGCGCAGGTCGGTCAGCCATCGCCGGTTGTCGGTAGCGCGGGCGGCGAGAGTACTTTGCGTCACGGCCCCCGACATCTGCAATTGCACCTCCGGCAGAATGCGATAGCGAGTGAGCATGCGCAGCGTCTCGCGATTTTCGATCAGGCGAAAGTCGTCACTCGGGTCGCTACGGTAGATGTCGGTTGTCGCGAACGCGGTCTGCCAGTTCAGCCTGAACGCCGGGAGCGCCCCGCGCAGGCCGATGCTATAACCTTGTTGCAGGAGTTCTGCGGCGTCTGGCCCGGGCTTCCGCAACAGCAGGTTGTAGCCCATGTCCAGGCTCGCCAGATCCGACAGCTTGCGCGACAGGCCGGGCCTGAAGCTGTGATCGTAGGTGTCCGATGCGTGTCGGAAAACGCTGTCCGCGCGCATCCGCGTGCGCACGCCGAAGGCCTCGTCGATGGCGGCACTGCGGGCCGAGGCACCCAGCCGTTGCGCCGTGTCCGTCTCCCGGGCGGTGAAATCATCGGCCACGGCCACTTCCAGGTCGTAGTCCACCTCCATGTTCAGCAGCGGATTGTGCACATGCAGGTCAACACCAGAGCTCAGCAGGTTGTTCGCGGGTGGTTGCTGGTCGGCGGCGAAGGCGCCCGGATCGAGCGCCAGGCGCAGCCGTGTGTCAGCCACTGCGCCCTGTGCAGAGAGCGCCAGCGTGGTAAAAAGCAGCGACAGTAGCCTGGGGCGGATAAGCACGGGCGCTGGAGTCCGGTATCACTATCGAGGCTTGAGTATAAAACCACTTGCGGCCAAGCTCAATGAATTCATTCATTTAGCGGGGTATTCTGATGCAATTTATGATGACCGCCGCCGACCGGGGGCGAGGGGGGTGGGCAGCAGCGCAAAGTGGTGTTTTCTGCGGGACGTTGCTACTGTTGGCCGCTGATCAGGACGCCGGAAATAAAACATGGGGCAACTAACAAACAAGGTCGGGATTGTCACCGGCGCGGCTCGTGGACTGGGGCGCGCCTACGCCGTGGCGATGGCGAAAGAGGGCGCATCGGTGCTCGTGTGCGATGTCAATGACTGTGCCGAAACCGTCGCGGAGATTGTTGCCGGCGGAGGCCGTGCCGTGGCCCTCTCGGTTGATGTCACAGCGATGTCGAGCTGCAATGAGATGGCCGAACGGGCTCTGTCGGAGTTTGGCCGGCTCGACATCCTGGTGAACAATGCGGCGTTGTACGGTGGCCTGAAGGGCGCCCGGTTTGAACAGCTGGAGGAAGCACAGTGGGACGCTGTGATGCGGGTCAATGTGAAAGGCGTGTGGCAGGCCAGCAAGGCGGTGGTCGAACCCATGCGTGCTGCGGGTGGCGGTTCGATCATCAACATAGCGTCGCTGGCGGCAGTCTACGGCTTGCCCTACGGCCTGGACTATGTGGCCTCCAAGGCCGCCGTGATCGGCATGACGCGTGGCATGGCCCGGGAGTTGGGGGATGCGCTGATCCGCGTGAATGCGGTAGCGCCCTCGGCCGTGATGACGGAAGGCACGCAGGAGTTCTTTGGCGAGAAACTGGAAAAGGCCAGGAGCGTGATAGCGGCGGGCCAGGTGATCAAGCGCAATTTACAGACAGCAGACCTCACCGGCACCATTATCTACCTCGCCTCCGATGCCAGCGCTTTTGTTACCGGCCAGACGCATATGGTGGATGGCGGCTCGTGGTTCCTGTAGTCCTGTTTCGCGGGGCGTTTTGCGATGACGATTGAAGCCACCTACCCGGAAATTCGTGAAGCGGTCGCCGACCTGTGCGCGCGCTTCCCCGGTGAGTATTGGCGCGGCCTCGATAAAACCCATGCCTACCCCGGTGAGTTTGTGCAGGCCCTGAGCGACGCGGGTTACCTGTCGGTGCTGATTCCCGAGGAATACGGGGGGAGCGGCCTGCCACTGGGTGCGGCGTGTGCGATTCTGGAGGAGGTCCACCGCAGTGGCGGCAATGGCGCCGCGTGCCACGCGCAGATGTATACCATGGGTACCCTGTTGCGTCACGGCAGCGACTCACAGAAGCGGCGCTACCTGCCTGCAATCGCCTCCGGGGAGTTGCGCCTGCAGGCCTTTGCGGTAACGGAGCCGGACAGCGGCACAGATACCTCGAGCATCGGCACTCGCGCAGTGCGCGACGGCGACGACTACATCATCAACGGGCAGAAAGTTTTTATATCCCGCACCCGGCACTCCGATCTCATGCTGCTGCTGGCGCGCACCGCGCCGCGCGATGCTGGCGCGAAACACACCGATGGCATGTCAGTTTTTCTCGTGGATATGCGCGAGGCGCTCGACCACGGGCTCACCATCACGCCGCTCGAGATGATGATGAATCACGCGACAACAGCGCTCTACTTTGATGACCTGAGAGTGCCGGCGGCAAATCGTATTGGCGAAGAGGGCGCAGGCTTCCGTTGTATTCTCGACGGGCTGAATGCCGAGCGGATCCTGATCGCGGCAGAGTGTATTGGCGATGCTCGCTGGTTCACCGCTAAATCCGCGCAGTATGCGGGTGAGCGGCGCGTGTTCAACCGGCCTATCGGGCAGAATCAGGGCGTGCAGTTCCCTATCGCCCGGGCCTACATCCAGACGCAGGCCGCGGCTCTCATGGTGCGCGAAGCGGCGATGTTATACGACGCGGGCAAACCGGCGGGATCTGAAGCCAATATGGCCAAGCTGCTCGCGTCGGAGGCGTCCTGGGCCGCGGCGGATAACTGCCTGCAGACGCACGGCGGATACGGCTTCAGCACCGATTGGGATATTGAACGCAAGTTTCGGGAAACGCGTCTCTACCAGGTAGCGCCGATTTCCACCAACCTGATACTCGCGCACATCGCCACGCGGGAATTGCAGCTACCCAGGTCGTTCTGATGAGCGCGCCGCTTGCGGGTCTGTTGGTGGTGGCGCTGGAGCAGGCCGTTGCTGCGCCCTATGTCAGCTCGCGCCTGGCCGATGCCGGGGCGCGCGTGCTCAAGATCGAACGCCCGGAGGGCGACTTTGCGCGCGGTTACGATCGGGTAGCCAAAGGCGAGAGCGCCTACTTCGTCTGGCTCAACCGTGGCAAGGAGAGCATCTGCCTGGACATCAAAAACCCGGACGACGCCGCTGTGTTGATGCGCATGCTCGCGCAGGCGGACGTGTTCATTCAAAACCTCGCTCCGGGCGCGGCGGCGCGCGCGGGGTTCGGCTCGGAGGCCTTGCGCGAACGTCATCCGCGGCTGATTACCGTGGACATATCCGGCTATGGTGATGATGGCCCCTACCGGGATAGAAAGGCGTACGACCTGCTCTTGCAGTGTGAAACCGGCCTGGTGTCCATCACCGGCGCGCCGGCGGAGCCAGGCCGGGTAGGCGTTTCTATCTGCGATATCGCCTGCGGCATGTATGCCCACACGGCGGTGCTTGAAAGCCTGCTGCAACGTGAGCGAAGCGGGCGCGGAGAGGGTATCAGCGTGTCGCTGTTTGATGCGCTTGCCGATTGGATGAGTGTACCGCTGCTGCACCAGCAGTACGGCGGCGCGCCCCCCCCGCGGGTCGGCCTGAATCATCCGTCCATTGCGCCCTATGGCGCGTACCAGTGCGCCGCGGATGAAATGATCGTGATTGCAATTCAGAACGAAAGGGAGTGGCAGCGTTTCTGCAAGCAGGTGTTGGAGCAGGAGTGGCTTGGCAGCGACGTGCGTTTTGCGGACAACACGGCGCGCTGCGCAAATCGGCCCGCACTGGATAGTTGTATAGAGCAGGTGTTTTCAAAACTCGAACGCAGCCAGCTCGCCCGGCGCCTGCGCGATGCGCAAATAGCCTTCGGGGCGCTCAACACGCTGGCGGACCTGCAGCGACACGCACAGCTTCGCCGCCAAACCGTTGTCACGCCTTCCGGGGCTATTGAATTGGTGGCCCCTCCAGCCCGTTTGAGTGGTGGTGCGCGGCCCTTTGGCGCCGTGCCCGAACCGGGTGAGCACTCCGCGGCAATCCGGGCGGAGTTTGCTGATGGCTGAGTTTTTTCGGCGTCCGCCGCGGTCCCTGGGCCATGACTGAACGACCCGCCACTGCCTGGGACGAGTGGCTCGGACGCCAGCAGGTTGTGGAGGATGTGATCGCAGCCGCGCCGATGAACGCGCTGGCCGCGACGCTGGACAGGCCGCTGGCAGCGACCCCCGGTGAGTGTTTGCCCTGTTGTTGGCACTGGCTGTATTTTCAGCAGCCGGTCGCGACTGCCGGCCTCGGCGAGGATGGTCATCCGCGCCGTGGCGACTTCCTGCCGCCGGTGCAATTGCCAGCGCGGATGTGGGCCGGTGGTCGTCTGCGCTATCACCGGGCGCCCCGGGTCGGCGATTCGCTGCGTCGTGAATCCAGCATTGCGGACATTTCCTGCAAACGCGGTGCCAGTGGTGAACTGGTATTCGTGCGGCTGGAGCATCGCATCTTCCGCGACGCTGACCTGCTTGTTGAAGAGGAGCAGGACCTGGTTTTTCGCGACCCGCAGCGTTCCCGTGTCTCGTCAAAGCCCCCGCGGCCGCAACCGACACCGCACTGGAGTCGGAGCCTGCAACCCGATCCGGTGCTGCTGTTTCGCTACTCTGCGCTCACTTTCAATGCGCACCGGATACACTACGACCGCGAGTACGCGGTTGGACGGGAGGGTTACGCCGGGCTGGTGGTGCAGGGGCCGCTCACGGCAACGCTATTGCTGGACCTGTTGCACCGCGAAGTGCCCCTGGCGACGGTGGAGCGTTTCGAGTTTCGGGCCCTCCGGGCGCTGACCGACACGGCTCCGCTGGCCCTGCACGGGCGGCGCGAGAGTGGCGCGATTGAACTCTGGGCACTGGATCATCAAGGTGAGCTCGGTATGACGGCCCGTGCCGTGATCAGTGAGGGCGCCTGAGCACGCCTGCCCCCGGGAGAGCCCAGAACAGCAGGACCGGGAGCATGCACCGCTGGTAATAATACCGGTGCTACATAGCCCGTTTCGGGTCTAGCGGGTGATTTACTTTGGCTCGCGCGGCCGATACAGTGCCCGGCTCATGAGCCTGACTGGCCCCGCACACTGACAATCCATGATATCTCCCCCGACATTCTCCCGGCTCACCCTGATAGCCCTGCTCGCCGCGGGGGCGGTGACCGGATGCAGCACGATACAGCCCGCGCAGACAGCGCCCGATCCGCACCAGCAGACTGTGTTGGCACTGATGGACGAGTGCCTGGCACAGCAAGCGCGTACGGCGGCACAGCTGCAGACACAGAGCACGCAGTTGCAGGAGCAGCAGGCGCAATTGCAGACGCTTTCCTCGCAGATCGCCGAAGTGTCGGCGAGGCCGGCGCCGGCGGAGCAGCCGAGCGCGCCCGCCCCCGTGTGCATTGCGCCGCCCGAAGAGCCCGGTAAGCTGGTGGTGGGGCAGATGGAAAAGATCTGGCTGCCGAATATCGGTATTGAACTGCAGGCGCGGGTCGACACCGGCGCGGAGACATCCTCCCTGGACGCGCGCAATATAGAGTTGTTTGAGCGCAACAGTAGTCGCTGGGTGCGCTTTCAGATCAGCCATCCGGAAACCGGGGAAATGCTGGAGCTGGAGCGCAAGCTGAGGCGTCGGGTGCTGATCGTGCAATCCAATAGCGCGGAGCCCGAGCGTCGGCCCGTGGTTCAGTTATCGATCACCCTCGGCCACCTCAACCAGACGGCTGAATTCACCTTGAGCGATCGCAGCCACCTCGACTACCAGCTGCTGGTGGGCCGCAACATCCTGCAGGATGTGATGGTGGTGGATGTGAGTAAGAAGAATGTTGCGCCCTATGCAGCAGAATCAGCCACCGATACCCGCGATCCGGCCGGCTCGTGAACCGAAAACTGACTTTCTTCAGCGTGCTGATTCTGCTGGCTCTCAGCGGCATTCTCACTGCCGTACTGCGGCATCTGGAAACCGGTGTGCCATTCCTGCCGGGCCAGGAACGTCTCGTTTGGCTGGTGGAAGCGCGCATTGACTTCAGCGCCACTGGCGGCCCGGTGACGGCAAGCCTGAGCCTGCCGGATGAACAGCTGCCCGGATTCAGCTTGTTTGAAGAGCAGGCCGCGTCGCCGGGTTACGGCTTTTCGATTCTGACAACCGGGGATGGCCGGCGAGCACAGTGGACGCGTCGATCGGCTACAGGCACGCAATCCCTCTATTACAGCGCGCAACTGGTGGAAACGGAGGAGAGCAGCGTACCGGGCCTCGAACCGGAGGTAGTCGATTACCCGGTTGTCTGGGACGACGCGAGCGAACTCGCGGCGCAGGGCGTACTCTTTCGCGCCACGGAATTGTCCAGCAACCCGGAGAGCCTGGCGCGTGAATTGATCCGTTTGTTGGGTAATCCGGCTGCCGACCAGAACACCGCGCTGCTGTTATCCGGTGACATCAGCCGTGCCGAGTTGTTGATGATCCTGCTGGGGCGCGCGGGGATTCCTGCGCAATCGGTGATGGGGCTTTACCTTGAAGACGCCCGCCGCCGACAGGAACTCACGCCAATGGTCGATGTGTATTCCGAGGGTGAATGGATCCTGTTTAACCCCGAGACGGGCGAAACCGGGGTGCCGCCGAACCTGCTGCTGTGGCATCGCGGTGGCGTGTCCGTCCTGGATGTGACCGGCGGCCGAGGCTCTCGCGTCAGCTTCAGCATGATCCGCCAGTCGGTGCCCGCCGCGCAGCTCGCCGAGGCCAGCGATACCGATAGTATTTTCGCCGAAATTGGCGTGCACCGCCTGCCGATTGAAGAGCAGAGCATGTTCAAGCTACTGTTGCTGTTGCCGCTCGGCGCTGTCGTCGTGGTATTCATGCGCATTATCGTGGGACTTCGAACGGCCGGTACCTTCATGCCGGTACTGATTTCGCTGGCATTCCTGCAAACCTCGCTCTTGCCCGGCCTGATCAGTTTTGTGTCCGTGGTGGGCATCGGCCTGGTGTTGCGTGGGTACCTGTCCCGGCTCAACCTGTTGATGGTCTCGCGCCTGGCCACGCTGATCATCCTGGTGATTTTCCTGATTTCAGCGCTTAGCGTTATCGGCTACCAGATGGGCTACAGCACCGGCATGACCATCACGTTCTTCCCGATGATCATCATCGCCTGGACGATCGAACGTATGTCGATTCTCTGGGAGGAGGAAGGTCCCTTCGAGGTCCTGGCGCAAGGGGGCGGCAGCTTGTTTGTAGCGGTTGTCGCCTATCTGCTCATGCAATCCTCGCTGCTGAAACACCTGAGTTTCAACTTCCCCGAGTTGAACCTGGTGCTGCTGGCGTTGATCCTCGCGATGGGGCAGTACACCGGCTACAAGTTAACAGAGTTGCGCCGCTTCCGGGCCATGGATGACTTGATGTGACCGCCCGCTGGATCAGCGCCAGGCAGTTGCGGCAGTTCGGCATGCTGGGCATGAACTGCCGCAATGTTGATTTTATCAACCGCTACAACAGGCGTTCGCTCTATCCCCTGGTCGACAACAAACTGAAGACCAAGTTGCTGGCGCAGCAGTATGCGGTGCCGATGCCCGGATTGCAGTTCGTCGTGCGCGAGCAGCACGAGATCGGCCATATCGAGCAGCAGCTGGTGGATAGAGACAGCTTTGTATTGAAGCCCGCCAAGGGCTCTGGTGGCAAAGGTATCCTGGTGGTGACCGGCCGGGAAGGGGACGACTATATCAAGAGCTCTGGTGCGCGCATCGGGATCGCCGATATCCGCCGCCATATGAGCAACATTCTCGCCGGGCTCTATTCGCTGGGCGGCGCCACCGATGTGGTGATTATTGAAGACCTGATCGCTTTCGACGATATTTTCGCGGGCTATTCACACGAGGGTGTACCGGATATCCGCATTGTCGTCTTCCGCGGCTACCCGGTGATGGCGATGCTGCGCCTGGCAACGCACGCCTCGGATGGCAAGGCCAATTTGCACCAGGGCGCGGTGGGAGTCGGCCTGGCACTGGAGAATGGACGCTGCCTGCACGCCGTGCAGTTCGGTCGCCCGGTATCGGTACACCCGGATACCGGCCTGACTTTAAGTGAGATTCGCGTGCCCGCTTGGCGGGAGATGCTGGTGCTCGCGGCAAAGTGCCACGATATGACCGGCCTGGGCTATATCGGCACAGACCTCGTGTTGGACAAACATCTCGGGCCACAGTTACTGGAGCTGAATGCGCGCCCCGGCCTGGCGATACAGATTGCCAACGGGCGGGGACTGCTGCCACGCCTGCGTCACGCGGAAAAATTACCCGACAGCCGCAAGTGGCCCGCAGACCAACGCGTGGACTACGTCATGCGGCATTTCCGCGACTCCGACGAACCGGTGAGTTGAACCCCGACCCGGCGCTAGAAATGCACCCCCTTCATGAGTGACGCCAGGGCTACCTGTTCGCTCGAGACTTCCACTTTCTCCGGTGTCTGATCGCCGCGCGCTGCGGCTGAATCGCCAAACATGCGGAACACCACATTCATGATGATCTCCGAGAGCTTCGGCGCCACCGCGTTCATGACTTGCAGGAAAATGCCGAGCTGCGTGGCGATGCGCTTGGGTTTCTTGATGACTGCTTCCATGACCATGTCGCCGGCCTCCTCCGGACTCAACACCGGCATGGAGTTGTACACGGTTGTCGCGGCGATCATGGGGGTGCGTACCAGCGGCATGTTGATGGTGGTAAATCGCACGTTGAGGTCCGAGTACTCAACCGCGGCGGCACGCGTCCAGGCGTCCAGGGCCGATTTAGAGGCGACATAGGCGGAGAAACGCGGACTCGGGCCGAGCGTCGCGATCGACGAGATGTTGATGACATGACCCTGCCTGCGTTGCGACATGACCGGCAGCAGGCCCATGGTGAGCCGAATTGCGCCAAAGTAATTGATTTGCATGGTGCGTTCGAAATCGTGGAAACGGTCGTAGGAGAGGTCCAGTGAGCGACGAATGGAGCGCCCCGCATTGTTGATCAGGATATCCACGTGACCATGATTTTGCAGTACTTCGGCCACCAGGCGGTCGCAGTCCTGCATGTCGGAGGCGTCGGCCTGGTAGATCGTAGCCAGGCCACCCAGCCCGGCAATCTCGGCGGCCGTTTCCTGTAACTTGTCGAGGCTGCGCGCCACGAGCAGTACATGGGCGCCGGCTTCTGCCAGGCGCAGGGCGGATGTTTTGCCGATGCCGGAAGAGGCGCCGGTTATCAGCACCAGCTTGTCGGCCACGTTGCCTTCGAGTGAATGATCGAGAAACAGGTCTGGATCGAGGTGTCGCTCCCAGTAATCCCATATCACCGGAGCGTAGTCGCGCAGGTCGGGGCACTTTATGCCGGACCCCGCCAGGGCGCGCTCGGTATCACGATTGTCGTAGCGCGTGGGGTAATTGAGGAACATCGTGACCGAGTCGGGCAGGCCCATGTCGGCCAGCATGAGGCGGATGATGCGTTTCACCGGTGGCAATCCCATCAGGGTGTCGCGCACCACGCCCGGTATAAAACCGAACATGCGCGTATCCAGGCGCATGTTGAAGCGCGGGGCGTGCCCGGCTTCGGCAAACACGTTGATGAGGCTGCCCATACTGTAGTGTTCGGTGTCCGTGAGGTGAAAACAGCGTCCTTCGAGGTCGTCCTTGTGAAGAATGTGGTCCATGGCGTCGACCACATAATCGACCGGCACGACGTTGAACTTGCCACCTTCGATGCCGATCAGCGGAAACCAGGGCGGCAACACCGCACGAATCTTCTGCAGGCTCTTGAAGAAGTAGTAAACGCCGTCGATCTTGTCTATTTCGCCGGTTCTGGAGTCCCCGACAACCATGGCGGGCCGGTACACGCGCCAGGGCACTTTGCACTCGTTGCGCACGATGCCTTCGGAGTCGTGCTTGGTGGAAAAGTAGGGGTGGCTGAGGTTCTCCGCTTCCTCGAACATGTCTTCCCGGAAGACCCCGGGGTAGAGCCCGCCGGCGGCGATGGAGCTGACGTGCTCAAAAGAACCCGCATGCAGTTCCTCCGCCAGGTGAATGGCGTTTCGCGTGCCCTCGATATTGGTGGCGGTTTGTGCCTCGGCCGAGGCGGCAATGTCATAGATGGCCGCGAAGTGGCAGAAATAGCGGATTTTGCCCTGTAACTTTTTGCGGGTCGCCTCGTCCACGCCCAGTAACGGTTGCGTCAGATCTCCCTCCACTGCAATCAGGCGGTCACCCGCTTCGCCCATGCGTTCACGCAGTTCCTCGAAGCGCTGCATCGACGCAGCGCGGGTCAGTACATAGATATCCCCGTCACGGCTGCGGAGCTTGTCGATGAAATTGCGCCCGATGAAGCCGGTGCCGCCGGTAATAAAATAGGCCATGCTTGTTCTCCCGCGGAATTTATAGGTATGCGTTTAAGTCTAGACTATGCGGGCTGGGACCACACGGTGCAAGCGGCCATGCTGTGCGACTGGCGGCGGGGGTATTGCAGGCGGGTCAAACTCCTGTACTGAAGCCCTGTACGCGCCGGGCGGAGGTGGGCAAATCGGCGCCCCTGGTGCACAATCGCGGGCTGTGATTCGCCGCGGTAAACAGTGCAGTACGAGGTGCTCTGCGCCGTTAACCGCGGCCGCGACAGGTGACCAGCGGAGCAGTGGAATGTCCAGTTTAAAACAAGATTTCGATGCCGCGATCGCGCAGCTTACCGCTGCGGACGCGCCCTATGAGCTGATGCAAGGCGGTACCGGCGAGCGTTACTATCGTAATGCGCCGGCAAACCTGGTCGAGGCATTGGCGGTCGGCCGCGAGCACGGCGAACGCGAGTTTCTTGTGTACGAGGGGGAGCGACGCAGTTTTGCCCGGTTATTCGCCGAAGCTGACGCGATTGCGGCTGCGCTCCAGGCCGAAGGTATCGAGAAGGGCGATCGCGTGGCGATCGCCATGCGCAACTATCCCGAGTGGATGACGGCCTACCTCGCGATCGTCAACATCGGTGCGGTGGTCGTTCCGGTGAATAGCTGGGGCCAGCCGGCTGATATCGCCCACGCGGTCGAAGACTCCGGCGCGCGCTGCGTATTTCTCGATCAGCAACGCTTTGATGGCGTGGCCGAGCGGTTTGCCGAGCGCGCTATCCGCACGGTGCTAGTGCGGCCGGAAACCGCTGACCATCCCCGATCCCTGCAGGCTTTTTTACGCGACAGCAGCGCTGCAGTGCCCCGGCCGGTTGACATCTCCGGTGACGATCTCGCGATGATCATGTACACCTCCGGAACCAGCGGCAAACCCAAGGGCGCTGCCTCGACGCATCGCGCTTTGAGCCAGGCGATCTTCAACATGGAGTGCGCCGCAATCGCGGCGGCCATGACCAATGGCGAGCTGATCACCGCCATGCTGGAAAAGGGTTTTGAACCCACGTCGCTGCTCGCGGTTCCACTGTTTCACGTCAGCGGCTGTCACGCCCAGTTTTTCGTTAACCTGCGCGGCGGGCGCCGCATCGTCATGATGTACAAGTGGGATGTGAAGCGCGCCCTCGACTACATCGAACAGGAGCGTGTTACGGGTCTCTCTGCCGCGCCCTCAATGGTGCTCGACCTGCTGGAGGCGCCGGAGTTTGCCCAGCGGGACACAAGCAGCCTGTTCTCGCTCGGGGTGGGTGGTGCCGCCACACCGCCGCGGGTCGCCCAGTTGGTGGACGAAAAACTGCCGAGCAATTTTTCCGGTACGGGCTGGGGTATGACCGAAACCAATGCACAGGGAGCATCCTATACCGGCCGGGCATTCAGTGAGAAAAAGGGTGCAGCGGGCTTTCCGCATCCGGTCGTGGATTTCCGTATCTGCGATGAGCAGGGCGAGCTACTGCCCGCGCTGCAACCCGGGGAGATCTGGGTGCGCAGTCCGACGAATATCCGCGAGTACTGGAACCGGCCGGAAGCGAATGCCAGCGACCTGCGCGATGGCTGGTTGAAAACCGGCGATATCGGCTATCTCGATGCCGAGGGTTTCCTGTTCCTCGCGGACCGTGCCAAGGACATGATCATTCGCGGTGGAGAAAATATCTATCCCGTCGAGATCGAGAATGAACTGCTGGAGCATCCCGCGGTACGCGAGGTAGCCGCGCTTGGCGTTCCCGATGAGCGCCTGGGAGAGTCGGTGGTGGCCGTGGTGCATTTGCACCCGGGCCAGCGTGTTACCGAGCAGGCGTTGCTGGATTTTGCGCGGGAGCGTCTCGCTGCCTACAAGGTACCCGCACGGGTACGTTTCAGTGACCAGCCCCTGCCGCGCAATGCCACCAACAAGGTGTTAAAGCGGGAACTGAAGGAGCGCCTGCTGCAAGAGCCCTGAGCAGGCCGCCGCTCTGGGCCGTGCGCGGCTTTCCCGCCGTGCCGCACAGGATTCACCGCGCAAATAGTAAAAATCGTATCTATTGATTTCAGTTATAGAGCTTCGATCCCTACACTGGCTCCATCTGGCCCCGATGGGTGACGACACGTCATTCCGGGGGCCGTATGACAGCATCGCCAACGGGATTGAGGATCACACTATGTCTACCTATCAGCAAGAGATCGCCGAACTGTCCAGCCTGTGCGAGAGCAACGGCAGCGCCTGGAGCAGCATCGACGCCGAATCCGCTGCACGCATGCGCCTGCAGAACCGTTTCCAGACCGGTCTGGATATTGCCCGCTACACGGCGGGAATCATGCGCAGGGACATGGCTGAATACGATGCCGACGCCAGCCAGTACACGCAGAGCCTCGGTTGCTGGCACGGGTTTATCGGCCAGCAGAAGCTGATCGCCATCAAGAAGCACTTTGGCGATACCAGCAAGCGCTACCTGTACCTCTCCGGTTGGATGATCGCCGCGCTGCGTTCCGAGTTCGGCCCTTTGCCCGACCAGTCGATGCATGAGAAAACGGCTGTGCCGGGTTTGATCGAGGAGCTTTACACCTTCCTTCGGCAGGCGGATGCGCGCGAACTGGGGGGCTTGTTCCGCGAACTGGATGAGGCGCGCGAAGCGGGCGACCAGGTAGCGGAAAAAGCGGTGCTCAACGGCATCGAGAGTTTCCAGACCCACGTTGTCCCCATCATCGCCGATATCGATGCCGGGTTCGGCAATGCCGAGGCCACCTACCTGCTGGCGAAGAAAATGATTGAAGCCGGTGCCTGCGCCATTCAGATAGAGAACCAGGTGTCGGATGAAAAGCAGTGTGGACACCAGGATGGCAAGGTAACCGTGCCGCACGAGGAGTTCCTGGCCAAGATTCGCGCCGTGCGTTACGCCTTCCTGGAGCTGGGCGTGGAAGATGGCGTGATTGTTGCGCGCACCGATTCGCTGGGTGCCGGCCTGACCAAGCAGATTGCGGTGACGCACGAACCCGGAGATCTCGGCGACCAGTACAACGCGTTTCTCGATTGCGAGGAAGTGGATGTCGCCAACATGCACAACGGTGATGTCGTACTCAATCGTGACGGTAAACTGTTGCGTCCGAAACGGCTGCCCTCGAACCTGTTCCAGTTCCGCCAGGGTACGGGTGAAGACCGTTGCGTGCTCGATTGCGTGACTTCCCTGCAACATGGCGCCGACCTGTTGTGGATCGAAACCGAGAAACCGCACGTCGGACAGATCGGCAATATGGTGAACCGCATCCGTGATGTGATCCCCAATGCCAAGCTGGTTTATAACAACAGCCCGTCGTTTAACTGGACGCTCAATTTCCGCCAACAGGTTTTTGATGCCTGGGCTGAAGCAGGCAAGGATGTGTCCGGCTATGAACGCGACAAACTGATGAGCGCGGACTACGATGCCTCCGAGCTGGCGACCGAAGCCGATGATCGCATTCGGACGTTCCAGGCGGATGCATCGCGGGAAGCCGGTGTATTCCATCACCTGATCACGCTGCCGACCTACCACACAGCGGCGCTGTCCACCGACAACCTGGCGAAGGAGTATTTTGGTGAGCAGGGCATGCTGGGCTACGTGGCCGGTGTGCAGCGCAAGGAAATCCGCGAGAGCATCGCCTGTGTGAAGCACCAGAATATGGCGGGCTCGGATCTGGGTGACGACCATAAGGAGTACTTTGCCGGAGACGCGGCGCTCAAGGCCGGCGGCAAGGACAACACCATGAACCAGTTTGGCTGAGCGCAGACCGGGATCAGGTGCCCCGGGGCATCTGCAGAAGGGCGGGCTTTCCCGCCCTTTTTTGTGTCCCACGTTTGCAGTTTGGCAGTATGCTAATCTGTCGGCGGGTTGCACAACTGGAGATCACGGCTATGCGTTGGGATGATATCGACAGGCAGGTGTGTTCCGTGGCGCGTGCGCTATCGGTAGTGGGCGAGCGCTGGACCATGCTTATCCTGCGCGATGCTTTTCTCGGCACGCGCCGTTTCGACCAGTTCCAGAAGAATCTCGGGATCACGCGGCATCGGCTTTCCGAACGCCTGGGCAAGCTCGTGGAACACGGCGTGCTGGTTAAAGTGCCGTATTGCGATCGACCGCTTCGCCATGAGTACCGCCTGACACGCAAGGGCCTCGCGCTGTACCCCGTGCTCATGAGCCTGGCGCGCTGGGGCGACGAGTGGATGGATCAGGGCAAGGGGGCTCCGCTGGAGTACGTGCACCAGCGCTGCGGTGGAAAATCCCGCCCCACACTGACCTGCAGTGAATGCGGGGACCCGCTGCGCCCGGAGGAGGTGCGCCCGGAGCTGGGGCTGGCGCTGCTGGAGGTCGCCGCGCGGCTGGCTGATGATGAACGGCCGGACGATATCCCGCCGCTGTTGCGCCTGTCCATGTAGGCATCGCGCCCCGCTCATCTGCGACAGCTGAACGCGGCGTACGCGCCGTGCAGGCCTCCGGCGTAGCCTGACTTGTATAAAATACCCGCCCGTTTTGTATGAAATAGTAACGTTCTCACCACGTCCCACGGCCCATTGATCGCGATAAACTCGGCGTACAACAATAACGACAGGCAGCAAAAACCCAAAAAAAACAAGGGAGCACCCGCAATGCAATTCAAGAAAACCCTGTTGGCCGCATCGGTTCTGGTGGCCGTACCTGTAGTCAGCTACGCTCAGCTCGAAGAGGTGGTGGTCACGGCGTCCAAGCGCAGCGAGACTCTGCAGGATGTACCCATGGCGATCACCGCTATTTCCGCCGAGGATATTACCCGCCTGGGTGCATCGGACTTCGCTGACCTGGCGACCACCGTGCCGTCACTGTCACTGCGCTCGTCCGGCCCTGGCAGGACCAAGCTGAATATTCGCGGCATTTCTGCGGCAACCGGGGTCGCCCCCACGGTGAGCTTTTACATCGATGAAATGCCTATCCAGATCATTTCCTCTGGTTCATCCACGTCTTTCCAGCAGGCCAACCTCGATCCGAAACTCTACGACCTGGAGCGAATCGAGGTATTGCGCGGCCCGCAGGGCACCCTGTACGGCTCCAGCTCGATGGGCGGCACAGTGCGTCTCATCACGCGCCAGCCGGCGGTGGGTGAAAACGAGGGCAGCGTCAACTTTGACCTGTCCAATACGGAAGAGGGCGGCGTGAACTACATCGCCAACGGCATGGCAAACCTGGCCACCGGCGACAGCAGTGCGTTGCGTGCGATTGTGTCCTACACGGACCGTGACGGCTACTTCGACCGCGTCGACCGCGAGACCGGCGAGACCTTCGACGACAACGTTAACACCGAACAAAC
>CAZFJQ010000008.1:79691-84419 GCA_964519755.1 uncultured Halioglobus sp. | reverse complement strand
CGCCAGGCCTCGGGCAAATGCGTGGCCCAGTCGGGTTTGCGCGGGGGCATATTGAACTCGGCCGGCGGCTGCCAGTTCATGGCCTTCAGGGTCTCACCGATGAAGGCCATGTTCAGGTAGTCGTGGCTGTAGCAGAACAGCCCGTCGCCCGCGTAGTAGAGGATGGAGATGCCGGGCACCCGCCACTCGCCACCGTCGGGTTTTTCCCCGAGCACCTGGTCCCAGTGACTGACCAGTCGGTGGCCGTCCATCATGGTCCAGCGCTCGGGCGTGGACCAGCCGTAACCGGTGAGGCCCGCCATGGAATCGAGGAAAAACTGCCGGATCGTCTCCCGGCCCTCCTGTCGGCCCCAGGCGGGGTCGATATACACCGCATCTTCGGTGAAGAAGTCCGCCATGCTGTCCCAACCCAGCTCGCCCGCGTCCACCCGGTCACGTTGTTCGACGAAGCGCTGATAAGTCTCGCTGGCCTCGCGCTCAATCCGTTGCCTGTCAGCCATACTGCCTCCGCCGAACCCAAAAAATTCACGCTAGTCCAGGCCGGGGACAATGTCGATGCCGAGCTTGCCGGCGACCGCATTCTCGCGGTTCAGGTTCAGGGAGCTGAACCGGGGCATCGGTAGGGCTTGCCATCGAGTGCAGCGTGCGCTTAGAGTTGGACAGCTACAGAACGATAATTCTAAAAAATCGGGAGTCACACATGTCCAGAATCCATCGTTACGGCGCAACGCGAATTCCTTCAGCGTGCATGCTCGCTGCACTGCTTTGTGGCCCGGGCCAGGCACCGATCGTCAACGCACAAAGTATGGTGCTCGAGGAAGTCATCGTTACCGCGCGCAAACGCGCGGAGGCGATCCAGGACGTGCCGGTCTCCATCACCGCGTTCACCGGCAACCAGCTGCGCAATGCGGGTATCACCAATCTCAAGGAGCTTGGCTACCAGACGCCGGGGTTGCAGGTCGACCAGAGCAGCTCGGCGCAAATCTGGATTCGCGGTATCGGCCAGCGTGACGATGGCTCGCGGGTCGACGGCCCCGTCGGCGTCTATGTCGATGGGCTCTACCTGCCGCGCAAGGACGGGCAGTTGCTGGATCTGATCGACGTGCAGAGCGTACAGGTGCTGCGCGGGCCGCAGGGCACCCTGTTCGGCAAGAACACCACCGGCGGCGCGCTGCTGGTCACCAGTAACCCGCCTGCCGAGACCCTCGGCGGCTTCGTCGACGGCCGGGTGGGCAATTACAACCGCATGGATCTCAGGGCCAGTTTGAGCGTGCCGCTGATCGACGACACGCTGCTGTCCAAAATCACACTGGGCTCGGTGGAGCGCGACGGCTACCAGGAGAACATCACCACCGGCCAGGAACCGGCCTCCGAGGACCGGCAGTCCGCCGCCCTGCAGTTGCGTTGGCTACCCGCCGACACGCTCACGGTGGATACACTGGCCTTTTACAGTGACGTCGACGAGGTGCAGCCCGCCACGAACTGCCGCCTGTTGGAAAACAGCAGTTTCAACGGCGAGGATTCCCTGTTCGGCAATCGCGTGGGGATTGGTGAAACCACACCTGTCGACATTTTCGACGACGACGACACGCCGGTCAGGCCGGGATTCATCGGCCAGTCACAAGTGTATGCCGACGCCTGCGCGCGCTCGGCGGCGGTCGAGAAAGACTACAAGGTCACTTCCGAAATCCCCCTTCAGTTCCGCCTTGAGAACCTGCTGCTCGGTGTAACGGTGGAATGGGAAATCAACGACAGCATGTCGCTGAAGAGCATCACCGGTTACGGTGACCAGAAAAAGTCCGGCAACGCGGGCAACCCGGACAACGACGCGACGGACCTGTCACTCTCCTCACGCTACCGGCCTGGCGGCAACCCGAGCAAACGCGATCACTGGTCACAGGAGCTGCAGTTCATCGGCAGCGCCTTGAACGACAGCCTTGACTACACCTTCGGCCTGTTCGCCATGAAGGAAAACATCGACGACGGCACAGACCGTTCCTCGGGCACCAACTGGGGTTACGTGATTCCGGACGCCAGCGTGATGGTGATCGGCGCGCCCAACACAGAAACACAGACCTACGAGCTGGAAAACACCACCTACGCGGCGTTTTTCCAGAGCAGCTACGACCTGACGCAGAACCTGGAACTCACCGCCGGCGTGCGCTGGACCAGCGAGCAGCGGGAACAATCCGTCGAGCTGCAACTGCTGGACGAGGACGCCTACTACGATATCGCCTTCGACGCCATCGCCGACGTCCAGGGGATCACGCCCCTCCAGGACCTCGGTGTCGTGCTGTACAGCGACCTGGACCAGGTCATCGCGCAGGATATGTACGGCCTGATCCAGGACGCCTTCCCGGTGGATGCCGATAACCAGCCACTCTACCCGCTTGTTCCCGCCACCGCGGTGGTTCCCGATATCCAGCAGGACATCGACGAGACCTGGAGCGAGTGGACGCCGATGGTCAGCCTGGCCTATCACCTGCCGGACGCCTTCACCGCGGACAGCTTCGTCGATGCCGGCATGTTTTATGTCACCTACTCGGAGGGCTTCAAATCCGGCACCTTCGAGCCCGTCGGGGTCGACGGCCAGGCAGTGGTCGAGCCTGAGACCGTCGAGAATTACGAGTTCGGCTGGAAGCTGGACCTGTTCGATGCCCGCATGCGCTTCAACGGTGCCATCTTCCGCAGCGACTTCAACGAAATGCAGCTTCGCCAGGTTGTGCTGGACAGCACGAATATCCCCCGCGTGGTGTTCCGCAATGCGTCGAAGTCGCGCATAGAGGGCATCGAACTGGAGTGGAACTGGATGCCACTGGACGGCCTGCTGATAATGGCGACCGGCAGCTTCAACGATTACGAGTACCTGGAGTTCGAGGACACCCAGTTCAGCACCCAGGCGCTGGTCGGGCAGACCGACCTGCCAATAGTCGATCGCAGCTCGGAGCCCTTCGCCGAGGTGCCGGACACCACCTGGACATTCGGCGTACAGTACACACTCGACACTACCCTGGGCACCTTCGTGCCGCGCATCGACTACAGCTACGTGGATGATATCTTCATGGGCCTCGATGCCGGCGCCGGACAGAACCAGGACCAGACAACCTTCGACGACTACGGGTTGTGGAACGCGCGCATTGGCTGGACGAGCCCCGAGGGACGCGTCGAGGCGGCGCTGTATGGCACCAACATCACCGATGAGTTCTACTATTTCGGCGCCGCGGCCGTCGCCGACTCGACCGGCAACTTCATGCGCACCGCAGGGCTGCCGAGGATGTACGGGCTGGAGCTGCGCTACAACTTCAATTGAACCCGGGTTGAGCCAGGGGCAGGACCGACAGGGTCCTGACCTGGCTGCACGCGCAAGAACAGGCAGGCCTGTCTTGCGCCGCGCGTTCAGTTTCTCGGGTCTTTGAGGTACATCGCCGTGCCGTTGCGCATCTCGATCTTGAACAGTTCGGTGGCGCGCACCAGGTCGCTGATCTTCTTGTAGCCGTAGTTGATCGAGGAGAACGAACTGTTGTTGTTGGCGATGTAGCTGGCCACCTGCCCCATATGCGCCCAACCGTCGTCGCCGGCCGTCTGCTCCACCGCCGTGCGCAACAGGCGCACCAGCGCCGCGTCCTGGCGCAACCTGGCACGCGATTTCTTCGCCGTTTTCTCGCCACTGGGCTCCCCGCCCTCGGAGTCCGACATCAGGTTTTCGATGTAGATAAAGGGAGAGCAGCAATCCACGAAAGGCTGCGGCGTTTTTTTCTGGCCGAAGCCGTACACGGGGAACCCGCTTTCCAGGATTCGCAACACCAGCGGCGTAAAGTCGCTGTCACTGGTCATCAGGGCAAACGCATCCACGTTACCGCTGTAGAGCAGGTCCATGGCATCAATAATCATGGCTGAATCGGTGGCGTTCTTGCCCTTGGTGTAGGCAAACTGCTGCATCGGGCGGATGGCATGCGGGTGCAGCTTCTCCGCCCAGCCGCTCAGCGAGGGGTTGTTCCAATCGCCGTGGGCATGGCGCACGTTCACCGTGCCATGCTTGGCCAACTCTTCCAGCACCCCTTCTATAGCGCTGTGGCTCACGTTGTCGCAGTCGATCAACAGGGCTATGCGTTTTGCTTCCGGCACGATTTCTCTCCCAGCGTGTTGGGCAACACCGTTCGTTCCCGTGGAGGCCCCATTGTGCCCAATAAGGCGCCGAAAAGCGCCCGGTTTCCGGCGCCACCGGACCCATCCAGACACGCAGTAATCGTTCAGTATTTGCGCTATGCTTGAAGTATGGCGCCCGCTGACAGGCGAATTGACAAGGCCTGCCGGGCGCCCGGAGGAAGAAGCATGGAAACCGGAAAAACCCTGCGCGGTGGCGCTCACCTGGTGTTTGACGCCGTCGACGGCGTTACGCACATTGTCGAGGGTATGTACCGCAACATCGCCGCGGGAGCATTGCCGCTGGGTGAGGCGCCGGAAGGCTCCGCGCCCGGCATCGCGGGCCTGGTGCACTCCGCCGTGCGGCAGGTAAGCGGCCTGACCCGCAAGGGCCTGGATTTCTCCCTGCGACAGTTCTCACCGCAGCTCGACAGCATTGCACCGCCAGGCCCCTACCGCGAGGCGATCATCGCGGCGCTGAATGGTGTCTGCGGCGATCACCTGGCGCGCACCGACAACCCGCTGGCAATGCCGCTGCGACTGCGGGTCGCCCTGCCCGGGTACGTCGAGGAGGCCAGCCGCCCG
>CAZFJQ010000008.1:70087-79591 GCA_964519755.1 uncultured Halioglobus sp. | reverse complement strand
AGGCAACCTCCGCCAACGCGCCACCCTTCGCCGGCCTGTTCGACACCCACAGGCGTTTTGTAGAGCTGTATCCGCTCGCCAAGGCCTTCGCCGACGACGACTTCAACCCGGGCGGCCGACTGCTGGTTGCGGTGCACGGCCTGAGCATGAACGACCGCGAATGGACCTCGCAGAACCACAACCACATTGAGACGCTGGCGGTTGAGCAGGGTTTCACCCCGGTCTACGTGACCTACAACTCCGGCAAGCACATCTCGGACAACGGTCGCGAGCTGTGTGACGTGCTCTCGCGGCTCGTGGCGGACTGGCCGGTACCGCTCGAGTCCATCAGCTTTGTGGGGTTCAGCATGGGCGGACTGGTTGCGCGCAGTGCCATGCACAATGCGCAACAGGGCAATCACGCCTGGATGAAGCGGGTGGACAAGGCGGTGTACGTCGGCACGCCACACCACGGTGCGGTGATGGAACGCGGCGGTTTCTGGCTGCAGAAACTGCTCACCTACAGCCCCTATACCGCGCCGTTTGCCGTGCTGGGCAGAATTCGCAGCGACGGCATTACTGATTTGCGTCACGGCAACCTGCGCCACGAAGACTGGCAGCACCACGATGAGCACGACGACAACGGCGATTACCGTGTCCCCACGCCGCTGGCGCAGGGCGTAGAACACTTTGCGATCGCCGCCACGCTGTCAAAAAAGTCGGGAGAGCGAATAGGCAAGTTGCTGGGCGACGGCCTCGTACACCCGTCCAGCGCCACCGGCAGGCATGCCAATCCACAGCACGATCTTGCCCTGGGCCGCGAGCGTACCCGCATCCTGTACAACGTCGGGCACCTGGCAATGCTGCGGGATCAACGCGTGATGGATCAGCTCACAATCTGGCTGGGCGGGGCGCGCGAGCAAGCGCCCGCGGGCCTTCTGGAGGCCAGCCCCCGAAACCACGGCAAGGCTTAGCCGCCACCGGGCCGGTGGCGCAAGCAGGTCGCCCCTGATCCAAAACCCGGCGCGAGGCGTAATTCCCGGCACACGTTTTATACGAGCCGACTCGCATGTTTGCCAGCTTTCCCACTCTCGAGCGCAACCTTTTCCGCGGTGTCAACGCACTGGTGGAACCCGCGGTGCGCAGGGGCTTCGCTTCCTCGCGCCTGCTGCCACTCAGCCTGATCCTACTGGAAAGCACCGGCTTCAAAAGCGGCAGCCGCCGGCGTACACCGCTGTGGAGTCTTGCCGTCGGCCCCTACAGGGTGATCGCAACCGCCCGCGGAGATCGCTCCTTCTGGGTTAAAAACCTGCGGAAAACGCCAGACATCCAGTACATCATCGGCGGCGAGGCAAGAAGCGCCACCGCGCTGGTGGTTGCGCCGGGGTACAGCGACCAGCTCAGCGACACCTCTCCCGCGTTGCTGCGGTGGCTGCTGAAACGTCTGCGCAACTTCCCGCTGCGGGGTTGGGCGTTCTGCATCCTCGTCAGCGGGAATTCAGTCGTCCGCGAATAAGCCGTCGAACGCCGCGCATCGCGCCATGATTTTCCCGGTCAACGCCACCCGTGTAGACTCAAGCCCACCATGCCACTATTGAAAACCAACCTGGTGACCCGGGCGCTGTCTTCCGAGCGCATGGTCTCCGTGCTGCAACGCACGGTGCCACCCTGCGACAAGTTCTTGCTGCGCATCTCCCGCGGCTGGCTTAACACGGCCATGCAGTCTGTCGTACTGATTGAAACCCTCGGGGCAAAAAGCGGCCAATTGCGCGATGCCGTGACCCTGTGCATGCCCGAGGGCGACGACCTGATACTGGTGGGGTCCAACTGGGGCCGGGCACAGGACCCGGCCTGGGTGCATAACATGCGCGCCAACCCCCAGGTGCATGTGCGCTACAGGGGCTTCGTCGGCCCCATGCTGGCACGCGAGGTCGCCGGCGAGGAGCGCGCGGCGCTGTGGCAGCTCCTCGTGCGGTACAATCCGCAGTATGCGCATTACCAGGCTGATGCCTCGCGTCCGCTGCCCGTCATCCGTTTGCAGCGCAGCAATCCATGAACGATTCGCCACCCTCTTCCGCGCTGGTCATCGGTGCCTCCGGCGGCATCGGGGCCGCTGTACTGGCGGCGTTTCTTGCTGACCCCGATATCGACGAGGTGTGGGCCATCAGTCGCTCGAACGCGCCGGCCGAATTCGCGACGGCTGAAAAAGCGCCTCGCTGGCTGCTCTGCGACAACTCCGAGAAGTCCATCGCAGACTGCGCTGCAAAGCTCAAGTCCGGCGCCTCGGGACTGCGCCGCATCGTGATCTGCTCGGGCATCCTTCACAACGAGCGCTTGCGGCCGGAAAAGTCACTGGAGACAATGCACCGCGCCGCCATGCTGGAGGTCCTGGAGATCAATACCGTTCTGCCCGCCCTCTGGTTGAGCGCCCTCGCACCCCTATTCGGGCGCGATACCAACTGCGTGCTTGCCGCCCTGAGTGCGCGGGTGGGCAGCATAGAGGACAACCGCCTCGGAGGCTGGTACAGCTACCGCGCCTCCAAGGCTGCCCTGAACATGCTGATGCAGACTGCGTCGATCGAGCTGGCGCGCCGCGCCCCCGGCGTGAAGTTACTCGCTTTTCATCCTGGCACGACAGACACGCCGCTATCAGAACCGTTTCAGAGAAATGTGCCGGAAGACAAACTGTTCACTCCCGGGTTCGTTGCTGAACGCCTCAGCGCCCTGATGGGCACTCTCCCGAAAGACGGTGAGCTCGCTTACCTCGACTGGGACTCGCAGCCGATACCCTGGTAGTTCGCGTGAAGTCTTGCGGCTATAAACGCGTTGACTTTCCCGCCCCGGCTGATAAGGTGCGGCCCCGTGCCTGCCGGGCGGTTTGCACTCTCTCCGGGCCATTCCGCCACAATCATTACGGCACACACCCCCGAAACGGATAGACAACCGCCCGGTGCATGCTGACGAGGATATAGTGCATGTTGACATTGAACAAACTGGAAAAAGTGATAGAACTTGAGGAACAACTCAGGGCAGAGTACCAGGGCCAACTGGACGCACGCGCTGAAGAAATTGAGAAGCATCTCCTGGCGAAAAATGAGCTGCAAGCCAAAATTGATGCGCAGCAAGCCACTATTGAACAGCAGCTCGCGACCATTACCGACTTGTCGAGCAAGGCCACCGATACACTGCGGGTAGAACAGCTCAACCGTGAATTGGGCAACCGCGCAGACAAGCTCCAGGACGAGCTGGCAGAAACCAGGAAGCGGCTCAAGACGCTGCAGAAAGAGGTGGTAGCGGAGCGCGCCGAGCTCAAGGAGCTCAAGCAATTCGATCCGGCAAGGATGAAGAAAAATCTCGACGCCAACAAGAAGAAGCTGGCTGAGAAAACCAAGGCCTCCGACCTGCTGCAAAAATCGCTGAACGCCAGCCGAAAAGAAAACAGTGAACTGAAAAGCGAAGTGCAGGACCTGAAGGCAAGGCTGGAAGCACTCGAACCCGAGACCGCAGAAGCGGCAGAGGACGAGACGGTAGCCGCCTGACCCAGGGCTACTCCCGGGTAGCCTCCGCGATACAAAGCCGCTTCATTGCGTTGCCAGCGCGATCAAGCGCTGCACGTCATCAAAGGTTGAGGATACCAGCTGCGGGTTAATGAGCCCGGGGGACAGGTTGCCGCCCAAGTCAGCATGAATAACGTAATTGAATTCAGTCGCCTCCGCGCCGATCTCACGCAGCTGCATCTGCGCGTTGGTTTCAGCGCGCGTGTATTTTTGTGGCGGGAAAGCGTCTGAATGCGTTTCGATACTGACCGTGACCGTGCGGGTTGCGGGATCAATCTCCGTCAGCGTCCGGATGACCATGTCGCGGTCAGAGATCGGCCACGGCAGGTCGAGCACCTGATATACAAGACGCTCGTCCTCTGACAAGACCTCGAGGACCCGCGAAGACTCGCACATTTTCCGCCACGGCATGCACTCGCTGCCGTCGCCAAGAAACTCGGCCAGCATCGCAACCGGTATCGGAATACTGGTCGTCGCCTTCACTGCCAGGAACGGGGAGTCCGGTATCTCGCGCGTGAATATGGAAATGCCGTCCTTTTCTTTCTCCAGATGCCAGTCTTCCTCCAGGCTCCATTCTGCGTCAGCGGCCGTCGCGGGCACTGCCAGCACACTCAAACTGAACAGCACCGCCAGTAGAATCTCCTGTAATCGCTTCACTTCTGGTTTTCCTCGTTCAGTCGCCATCTTTGAGATAAGCCGCCTCGCCAAAATTGGATGAAGGGTCAATGCGAATTACCGCGTCGTAGTGCTCGCGCGCAAGCGCGGTCCGCCCGGCAATCTCGTGCAACTGGCCCAGACAAAAATTCGTGTAGATTTGCAGCACCATGCGCACGCCGTCCACCGGCAAATCATGCACGGCGGGGTCATCACTCTGCAGCCGCTCAAGCAGGTTTTCCAGCGCGGCCACTGATTGTGCGCCACGATTGATGGCATCGGGAAACAACGCATTGGCGCGCGCCTCCAGCAATACTGCCTCGTAACGGTCCAGCACATCGCTACTGTCTACCGCGACGGGCTCGAGAAACAACTGCTGCGCATCTTTCAGCAGCTCGGAGGTATCCGACATGCCGCCGAGCCGGGCCGCGCTCATCAGCAGCGTCAGCAGCCGGGCCTCCATCGCCAGCGGGTGCCGGCTGTCGAGCTCTTCAAGCTGCTGCGCCTGGCTCCTTGCGCCGTCGAGATCACCGGACATCCCCGCGGCGAGACATTTGCAGGCAATGGCTACCGCATCGCCGGGCGCCCGTTCCAGCAGCGCATCGGCGTAGGCCGTGGTGCGCTCTATATCGTCGAGCAGCAGGCAACTGAAGGCCGCACTGCGCAGGGCGGGCACCTGGTCGCCCTGCGCCGCCATCGCCCCGTCCAGTGCCCGCAGTTGCGCGTCGATGTCAAAGCGCTTTCTAAACGCGCCGCTCGGATGGTAAATCGCCTCATGAATCGTCGACAGCGCCTTCTCAGAGTTGTCCATGATTCTGCGGAAATGCTGGCGCGCCAGTGCATTCTTCTCGCTGATCAGCCAGCGATTAATCAATCTGTCGGCGTGCGAGACATCCTCGATGACCTGCCCGTAGTCCAGGCCGGGACGCTTGATACCGATCAGGGCCTTCACCTCCAAATCGGCGAGCTCGGTGAGCTTGGCCCGCGCCTCGCGGAAGTAAGACAGCGGTATGCCCTGCTCGTGGGCGGCCCACAAAACAGCCGCCTGGGTACTGCCGTGCTCGTCCAGCGACTCCTTCCCGGGCAGCAACCCGGTGTGCACGAGTTGTTCGATAAAAGCCGCCGGCGCCGCGCTGGTGACGCCTTCCGCCGCAACCTGGTCAAAGGGAATAACCGGGTCCCTGTCGGGGGCAGTATGCCGCCCGGACAACAGTTCCATCTCTATCGCCGCCGGCGCGTAATGCAGCGCCTGGAAGAGATCGCCAATATCCTGCAGCGACAGCGTTGTCTCCGACTGGAACCGCAGAATCAGCTCAATGAGCTGCAAATGCGTGCGCGTGTACAGCGATAAGTTGAGGCGCGGCTTCTCTGCGCGCGGCAGGAGCCCCGCGCGCAGGTAGTACTTGACCATATCGCGCGACACACCCGCCGCAGCAGCAAGCTCGGAAATGCGGTAGTGGATGCGCCCATCAGCGTCGCGCTGGCCATCCGCCCGGGGCAATGTCACGCTTGAAGCGCCCACGTCCAAAAGCGCGGCGTCAGGCGATCTGCAGCGCCGCAACCTCCGGGTAACTCGAACTCCATGCTTTCAGCAGGCTGCTCTGGTCTATATCGTTGGGGTGGAAGCCCGGCTGCAGGTACTTGTTGAATTCCGGCGTCGCCCACGTGCGCATGCCCTGCTTGCCCCACATGAAATCCCAGGCTTCGCGTATTTCAGCTATCGAGGGGATTTTGCGATCGTGCCACAGCAAGGTGGTCTGGGCGATCGCCATCTGGATCCAGAACGTGCGGAAAATAATCTTCGCCGTCCTGATACGCAGCTTCTCGTCGTTCACAGTGGCGCGATAAACATCAAACGCGACAGCCTTGTGCTCGATCTCCTCCATTGCGTGCCAGACCAGCATTTCCCGCAGGGGCGACTGCTGGTCACCCTTGACGACTTCCGGGTTCTCCAGCGTCCACTGGGCGAGCGTCGCGGTAACATGCTCCAGTGCGGCGGTAATCGCCAGTTGCTGGGCCGGGCTGAACTTGCTCCTGGCCATGCGCAGTCGGCGTTTGAAGTGGCGGTCCACGGCGTCCATGTTCAGACCCAGCGACTTCGCCTGTTCATTGAAATCTTCGTGTATCCGCGAGTGGTGCGCTTCCTGCCCGATAAACCCGCGTATCTGGTCAACCAGAACCGGGTCCTTGATCCGTTTCTGGTAATGCCGCACGGAATCTATGAAAAACCGCTCACCGTCCGGAAAAGACGCTGACAGCGCGTACATCAAGGCGCTGAGAATCGAGTTGCCACCAAAAAAGTATTTCTCCTGCAACAGGCTCATGTCGAAACCCATGCGTCGCGGTGTGATCGGCCGGGCAGCGGGCGCCTCGGCGGCGCTGGCCGCATCCGTGGTTGCAGCTGAATTCATGTCTTGTGTCTGTACGGCAGTCATCTGCGTGTCCTCTGGCCCATTTGGCACTGTTGCTGGATTCGCGCGATCAGCACAACCGGCTGGTTTTGATACACCACACCCCGCTGTTTTCGCGCAACGTGGATAGAGCATAAACCATTGCGGATAACTATTCCACTACCCCACGGATAATTAATTATCCATAGCGTTGTCAGCCGCGCTGCCTATACTGGCCCCAGGAATGTTCAACCAGCCTGCCCTGTCACTGGCGCCCAATGGGAGAGTCCGCATGCGAAAACCGTTCGTCTTTGCCTACGCACTCGGTGCCGGCCTGACGGTCTGGAGCCTGTTGGCCGGAAACCATGAGTTCCTGCTCTACGCGGCGGTATCGCTGGTGTTGATTGGCCTGATTCACGCGGGCGACGGACGCTTCGCATTCAACACGAGCGTCCTGTGGGGCGTGAATTTATGGCTCGTATTGCATATCCTCGGCGGACTATGGCCGGTAGGAGACAGCGTGCTGTATTCGCTGGTGCTCATCGACCTGATCGGTGAGCCCTATGCCATTCTGAAATACGACCAGGTGGTGCATGCTTACTGTTACTTTATTGTCGCCCTGTTGCTGTGGCAGGTCGTCTCGGGGGCCCGGCAAACGCTCGGCTTCGGTCTGCTTGCGGGCCTCACGGTATTCGCGGCAATGGGAGTGGGAGGAGGCAACGAAATCATCGAGTTCGCCGCCACGGTGCTGGTGCCGGACACCAACGTGGGCGGTTACGAGAATACCGCGATCGACCTCGTGGCGAATTTTCTCGGGGCCTGCCTGGCAATACCATTCTTTCACCGACTGACTGCACGACATCATGCAGCCTGATACGCGCCTGACGCGCCGCAGCACCCTGCTGTCCCTGGCCACCTGCGCCGGCGCAATCACCATTGGTGCCTGCAGCGAAGGGGCCGACCCCGCTCGCTACAACCAGGCGGACATCGACCAACTGGCCCGGCAACGGTTGCTTGAGCGCCAGGCCTCGGGGCGTGGCCCGTTCGGCCGCCACGTGTACCGGGGCTATCGCGGGCTCGCCGAGTTGCCCTGGTTCGAGCTCGATGAGCGCGGCAATCTGCGCTGCACAGACCACAGCCTGCCGCCAGCCATCGATGTGCACGCCCATCTCGGCATGTCAGTGTTGTTCAGGCCCGAACTGGATCTGCTGGCACGCACCGGGCGCGTGCGCCACCTGCTGGACTGCGATGCGACACAACCGGGCTGCGAACTGGACCTGGACATCTACATCAACGGCAACTTCAGCGAAGCCGCCCTGCGGGAGTTGCAACGCAGCACGCTGGCACAGGGCCTCTGGGGCAGCCGCTTTGCGCAGACCCACACCGTGCCCAACCTGCTCGAGGAGATGGATGCCATGCGCGTGGAGCAGGCGCTCATCCTGCCGATCAAGCTCGGCCTGCCATTCGGGGACAACCTGACCGAACAGTGGCGCAGCGCCATTGACGCGGCGCAGGCCGGACACAGCCTGATTTGCGGGTTCTCGGTGCAACCCGGCGGCGAGCAGAGTATTGAGCAGATGCGGCGCTACGCGGCGAGCGGGGCACGCGTCATGAAACTGCATCCCACGGTGCAATCGTTCTACCCGGATGACCCGGCAATAATGCCGCTGTACGAGGAGGCCCAGCGCCTGGGCGTGGTGATCTTCTTCCACGGCGGGCGGGCCGGGATCGAACCGGAGTCACGCCACCGCTACGCGCTGCCCCGCCACTACGAGGCCGTACTGGCGGATTTCCCGCAATTACAGGTTATTCTCGGCCACGCCGGCGCGCGCGATAACCAGGCGATGCTGGCACTGGCGCACAGGTACGACAACGCCTGGCTCGGCATCCACGGCCAGAGTGTCACGCACCTGAACGAGATGATCTCTCTCACCAACGGCGAACGCCTGCTGTTCGGCACCGATTGGCCGTTCTACCATATCGGATCCTCGCTGGCCAAGGTGCTCATCAGCACCCAACAGCCGGGTCGCCAGGGCATCAGGCGAGCCATTCTCAGAGACAATGCACTGGCGCTACTGCCGGAACTGGCAGCGGGCTGATCACGGCACAGCGGTCTTCCGCCCCGCAGCCCGGGAGGCTGAGGCCAGACGGGCTGCCGGTATCAACTATCGTTGCAAAAGAGCGGGCTGGCGCTGCAAAAAACCGGGCTAGCCACGCAGGGCGGGGAGCGCCTCATCGGCGGGCACGAAACGCAACGCAACGCCGTTGTTGCACCAGCGCTGGCCGGTGGGTTTGGGCCCGTCATCGAACACGTGCCCCTGGTGGCCGCCGCAGCGGGCACAGTGGTACTCGGTGCGCGGCAGCAGGAGCAGGAAATCGCGCTTTTTACCCACCGCTACATCGCTGACCGGGGCGGTAAAGCTGGGCCAGCCAGTACCGCTATCGAACTTGGCCTCCGAGCTGAACAGCGGCAGGTAGCAGGCAGCGCACACATAGGTGCCGGCGCGCTTTTCGTCGTTCAGTGGGCTGGTGAAGGGGCGCTCGGTATCTTCCCTGAACAGCACCGCAAAACTCTCCTCGCTGACTTCACCGCGCCAGAAGCTTTTGTCACGATCGAGCCGGGCGACACTTGCCAGACGCTGCCCGACGCCCTCCGCGTGTTCGGCTACAGCGGCCAGCAGACTGGCGATTGGCAGGGTACAGGCAGCGAGGCCCGAACCCAGGTAGATTGCGACGTTCCTGCGTGTGACTGGCATGTACCTGTCTCGAGACCGGTGAAACAGCTATGACCCCGACAGCGGGGGCGAGTTCAAACCCGCACTGGAACGCCTCGTCGGCGCTGGCCCGCTCGGCGCACGCCCGCTCGGCGCTGGCCCGCTCGGCGCACGCCCGCTCGGCGCTGGCCCGCTCGGCGCACGCCCGCT
>CAZFJQ010000008.1:4350-69987 GCA_964519755.1 uncultured Halioglobus sp. | reverse complement strand
CTGGCCCGCTCGGCGCACGCCCGCTCGGCGCTGGCCCGCTCGGCGCACGCCCGCTAGAACAGGTCATCCTCGTCGCAGGGGCCATTGCAGGTATTCTCGATCACGCCGGTGTCATAGAACACGCGCAGCCCGTCGCCGATGCTTTCCAGTTCCGTGGCGCGACCGTGCGGGTCGCGCTGCGTGTCGTCCCAGTGTGGAATGTTGGTGACCGGCCGTTCCGGGTTGCCAAAATCAATCTCCAGCATCCCCGAGCCGGTATGCGGCCCGCTCACGACATCGAGACCCCAGACATCGCGAATGGTGGGCGCAAGATTGACCACACCGCCAATGGTACGCGCCATGATGTGCGCGCCGAGGTTGGTCACCTGGTGATCCGCCTTCGACACCTGGATCAGCACCTCATGCGAGGGCGTGCCGGGCAGGAGATTGTTGCGAATATATTTCGAGTATCCGGTGGGCTCGGCCCTGTCCCACAGACCCTGCACCAGCGCGAGATTCATCTGCATGTCCATGCCATTCCAGTTGTACAGGGCATACAGCGGCGCGGCGAAGGGATCAAAATTCACGCTGCGGTTGAGCAACAGGTTGTAGGATTGCCCCGGCACCGCCAGCAGGCCGCGCCGCATGTCGGTACTGATGGCCATCAGGCTGGCGCCGAGTATGCCGCCCTGGCTGCCGCCGAAGAAATAGCGTTTGGAACCGTCCAGTCCCGCGCCGCCACAATCGCTGTTGAGTGTTTGATTGAGCAGCGTTGACGGCCCGCCATCCGCCTCCACGGAGAGCGTCCGCATCGCCACCAGGAAGTTCAGGAAGCCCTGGTGCATGCGCTCCGGCACCGAGCGGAACGTGGAGAGGTCGCCACTCAGGGCCGCCACCACTGTGCCGACGTCGTCACTGGCGAAGCCTTTCCAGTCCATCCCGAAAAACGCGAGATTCTGCGCGGCCGCGATCGGCTGCACGCCGAGCACCTGCTCCTTGGCCCCGAGTTGCCCGTGGCCAAAGGCTACCAGCGGCGCCGCCTCTGTCTGCGCGCTCATGGGCACCACGAGCGCCGCCGCGTAGGGGAAACTGCCGTTGCGCTCGGGCAGACCATCATCCCCGAGGTTGAGTAACCCACCTGTTTCGCCCTGCGTCATATACAGCGGCACATCAAAGGTCACTTCCAGGCGGCAGGCCATGCCATCGGCCAGGCCCTCATTTTTCACCTCGATGGAGTAAGGCACCCCTTCCGGAAAGCTCGCGAGGGCGTCATCGCGAATGTGCAGCATGGCGCGCGTGTTGTTCTCACGGCTTGCCGTGGTGTAGTCCCAGGCAAGTTGCAACTCGGAACGTGCGATACCCTGCGCTTCCAGTGCCGCGAAGATATCCTCGAAATGCGCGCGGCGGGATTCGATAACCGGGTCGTCGGACGGGATGTTGTCGCGCAGCGCCAGAAAGCCCGGCGAGGGTTCCAGCACGTTGCCCTCGGCATCCACCACATTGCGGATCGCCACGATGTAGCGCGTGGCGTCTTCCGGCCGGATGGCGGGTCGCAGCATCAGCGTCCGCTCCTGACGCAGCTCGTCGATATCGCGCTGCAGATCGAATTGCGGTCGCGGCGCATCCTGGTCCACCCGTAACTTCGCCTCCACCACGTACGCGTCGAGGTCTACCCAGTGCGCCAGGCGTTCGCCGGTGGCCGCGTTGAGCAGCACTGTGGGCGAGCCTGCCAGCAGGGAATCCTCAATCGTTACTGACGTCGCGAGGCCGGTGACCGTGGCGCCCGGGAAATGTGTCATCGCCGCAATGCCCGGCGAGAATCCGTCCATCTCGTTAAACGCATCGGGGCTGGATTGCGCGCCCTCGATGGTCGTCGGCATGATAACCTGCGGCAGCGCCAGGCGCAGGCCGGTTACAGAGTCGCCATCGGGCTCTGTCCAGTAATTATTGGGATAGGGGAAGCCGCAATAGGTAGGCGTCAACGGGTCGCAGCCGGGCGGCGGTGGCGGCACAACCTCCTCGTCGGGGCCGGTATCGACCACCTTTGGCATGTCACTGCCATCACTACAGCCACTTACGGTGAACACAATGCCGGCCAGGACGGCCCAGAGGGGAAGGCTTCGCATAACATTATTCTCTTTTATTGGTTGCCGATGAGGGATATTAGGGGTGCGTCCAGCGCGGGTCAAACCACCCGCGAAACTCCCGGGCGCGACCGCCTGCTGCGCACTCCGCCCTATACCCCACTGTTGCAGTGGGGTATATAGTCGACTAAAATAGTCAAGTATGAAATTCGCAGCTTTCCACCGAAGGATACGCCAATGCGCCTGACAACTCGGGGCCGCTACGCGGTAACCTCCATGCTTGATCTCGCCCTGAACCATGAGGGCGGGCCCATTCCGCTGGCGGGGATCGCGGCCAGGCAATCGATTTCATTGTCTTACCTCGAACAACTGTTCTCGCAGTTGCGCCGCAACGGGCTGGTACGCAGTGTTCGCGGGCCGGGCGGCGGCTACCATCTCGGGCAGGCGGCGGAGCACATCAGCGTGGCGCAGGTCATTGAGGCCGTGAATGAGAGCACCGATGCCACCCGCTGTGGCGGCAAGGGCGACTGCCAGAAGGGCGATACCTGCCTCACCCACCACCTGTGGATGGACCTGAGCGACCAGATTCACGCGTTTCTGCACAACATTTCGCTGGCGGACCTGGTCGCGCGCAAGGAGATTCTGGCAATTGCCCGCAAGCAGCAGGAGCAGGCCGATGCGGCCGCCGAAGCGAGCCTGCAGGCCAACATCATCGCCGGCGTTTGATACCGCGGCAACCCCGATCACACAGGCAAAAGCATTATGTCCCAGCAACCCATAGACAACGCGATTTCCAAAGAGTACGCGGCCGGTTTTTTCACCGAGATTGAGTCCGACACGCTCCCTCCCGGCCTCAACGAGGATGTTATCCGCTTTATTTCCGGGCGCAAGAACGAGCCCGAGTGGCTGCTCGAGTGGCGCCTGGAAGCCTATCGCGGCTGGCTCGACATGCAGGCACCGACCTGGGCCCATGTCAACTACCCGCCGGTCAAGTTCGACGAGATCTCCTATTTTTCGTCACCGAAATCCCTCAAGGATCGCCCGCAAAGCCTTGATGAGGTCGATCCGGAGCTGATTGAGACCTACAACAAGCTGGGCATTCCGCTACACGAGCAGGCCGCCCTCGCCGGCGTGGCGGTGGATGCGGTATTCGACTCGGTATCGGTGACTACCACCTTCCGCAGCAAGCTGGCCGAGGCGGGCGTTATCTTCTGTTCTATTTCGGAAGCGGTACAGGAGTACCCCGAGCTGGTACGCAAGTATCTCGGCTCGGTTGTGCCGCGAAAAGACAACTACTACGCCGCGCTCAACAGCGCGGTCTACAGCGATGGGTCTTTCGTCTACATTCCCAAGGGCGTGCGCTGCCCGATGGAACTGTCGACCTACTTCCGTATTAACGAACAGAACACCGGGCAGTTTGAGCGCACACTGATCATCGCCGACGAGGGCAGCCATGTCAGCTACCTCGAGGGCTGCACCGCACCCATGCGCGACGAAAATCAGCTGCACGCCGCGGTGGTCGAACTGGTGGCGCTGGATGGCGCGGAAATCAAGTATTCCACCGTGCAGAACTGGTACCCCGGCGATGCCGAAGGCAAGGGCGGGATCTACAACTTCGTTACCAAACGCGGCGTGGCCCACACCGATGCAAAAATTTCCTGGACGCAGGTCGAGACCGGCTCGGCGATCACCTGGAAGTATCCAAGCTGCATTCTGCGTGGCGACAACAGCGTGGGCGAGTTCTACTCGGTAGCGCTGACCAACAATGCGCAGCAGGCGGATACCGGCACCAAGATGATTCATCTCGGCAAAAACACCCGCTCCACGATTATTTCCAAGGGCATCTCGGCCGGCAAAAGCTCGAACGCCTACCGCGGCCTGGTGCGCATGAGTCCGCGCGCGGAGGGTGCGCGTAACTATACCCAGTGCGATTCACTGCTGATCGGTGATCGCTCGGCTGCGCATACCTTTCCTTACATCGAGAGCCGCAATCCGAGCGCGGTCGTGGAACACGAGGCGACCACCTCCAAGGTCAGCGATGATCAGCTCTACCTCTGCCAGCAGCGCGGCCTGGACGCCGAGAAAGCGGTCTCCATGATCGTCAACGGCTTCTGCAAGGAGGTGTTCCGGGAACTGCCGATGGAGTTCGCGATGGAAGCCGGAAAACTGCTGGAAGTGAGCCTCGAGGGCTCTGTAGGTTAATCACCCACGCGAGAGGCGAGTGCCTTTCGCAACCGAAGAGAAACAATGATGTTGAAGATAGACAATCTACACGCAAGGGTAGACGGCAAGGATATCCTGAAGGGCCTGGATCTCGAGGTGGCACCGGGCGAGGTGCACGCCATAATGGGCCCGAACGGCTCGGGCAAGAGCACCCTCGGTCATGTACTGGCGGGCCGTCCCGGGTACCAGCATACCGCCGGCAGCGCCATGCTGCTGGGGCAGGATCTGCTGGCGCTGGAGACCGAAGAGCGCGCCCACCTGGGCCTGTTCCTGGCGTTTCAGTACCCCGTTGAAATACCCGGTGTCAGCAACATGGAATTCCTCAAGGCGGCGGTGGATTCCTCGCGCGAGGCACGCGGTGAAAAACCACTCGACAGCGTCAGTTTCATGAAACGCGCGCGCGCAATCTGCGAAGAGGTCGATCTCGACCAGGCGTTTCTCAAGCGCGGGGTGAACGAGGGTTTCTCCGGCGGCGAGAAAAAACGCAACGAGCTGATGCAGATGATGTTGCTGGAGCCGAAGCTCTGCATCCTGGATGAAACCGACAGTGGCCTGGATATCGACGCCCTGCAACGCGTGGCCGAGGGCGTCAACGCCATGCGCGACGGCAAACGCGCGTTTGTACTGATCACCCACTACCAGCGACTGCTGAACTATATCGAGCCCGATCACGTACACGTACTCTCCGGCGGCCGCATTGTCCGCTCCGGCGACAAATCACTGGCCCACGAGCTGGAAGAGAAGGGCTACTCCTGGCTGGAGGACGTGGCCTGATGACCACCTTCATGCAACAACCGCTGGCGGCGGCGCCGCGCGCAGCACCGGGCTGGCTGGCGGACACGCTGCGTCGCGGGCAGACGGCGTGGAGTGAGCGCCGGATGCCGACACGCAAGACAGAAGCCTGGAAGTACAACGACCTGCGAGCGCTGCAGCACAGTTTCACCCCCCCGACGGCGGGCGCGCCACCGACCCTCGAGGGCATCGACCTGCCGCAGCTCGCGGGCAGCCGGCTGGTATTTACCGACGGCGTGTACTGCGCGGACAGCTCATCGCTGGCACTACCCGAGGGCGTGCAACTGGTGCGCTTTGCGGACGCCGACGCCGAGGAGGCAGCTGCCATAGTCGCCCGCCTGGGAACGGCCGTGAACCATGGCCGGCACGTGTTTGCACCGCTGAACGACGCAACCCTGGCCGACGGCGTATTCCTGCGGGTAGCCGCCGACACGGTGGTTGACCAGCCCGTGCATATTGTCTGGCTGACCAGTGGCCGTGCCGATGCGCTCGGCGTCACCCAGCGTCTGCTGGTAGACATGGGCACTCACAGTCAGGCCACCGTCGTGGAGACCTTCGCCAACACTGAAACTGGCGGCGTTGCCTTTACCAACGGCATCACCGAGCTGCTGCTGGCAGAGGGCGCGCACTTGCAACACAACCGCCTGCATCTCGAACACGGGCGGGCCGTGCACATTGGTGGCGTACACGCACTGCTCGCCGCCAACGCCAATCTGAACAGTTTCCACCTCGCGCTTGGCAGCGACCTGAAGCGCATTGACATTGTCGTACAGCACGAGGGCCCCGGAGCACACAGCGATGTCAACGGCATTTACCTGCCGCGCAACGAGGAGCAGGTTGACTACCACACCTGCATCGAACACGCCGTGCCCCACTGCACCAGCAACGAGACATTTCGCGGCATCATCGCCGACCAGGCGAGAGCCATCTTCAATGGCCGGATACACATCCACCCCGATGCGCAAAAAACCCGGGCACAGTTGAGCAACAAGAATCTCCTGACCAGCAATGAGGCGGAGGTGAACACCAAGCCGGAACTGGAAATCTATGCCGATGACGTACAGTGTGCACACGGCGCCACGGTGGCACAGATGGATGCCACCGCGCTGCACTACCTGCGCACGCGCGGTGTCTCCCGCGCGGAGGCCGAGGTGATGCTCAGCTACGGCTTTGTCAATGAACTGGTCGGCGCCGTTCCCTGTGAGGCCGTGCGCGACTACCTGAAACCGCTGCTGGCAAAACGCTTTGCCCGCACCCCGAAACTCGCGCGGCACCTGACATGAGCAACGCACAGCCCCTCAACGCACCGGCGTTCGACGCGGCGGCCATTCGCACCGACTTTCCGATTCTGCAGCAGCGGGTCAACGGCCACCCACTGGTATATCTGGACAACGCGGCAACGACGCAGAAGCCGGAGACAGTGATCGAGGCCATCGCCGACTACTATCGCAAGGATAACGCCAATGTGCATCGCGGTGCACACGCGCTCAGCGACCGGGCCACTGTGGCGTTCGAAAAGGCCCGTGAAACCGTCAGCCACTTCATCGGCAGCCCGGCGAGCCAACAACTCATCTGGACTCGCGGCACCACGGAAGCGATCAACCTGGTCGCACATAGCTGGGGCCGTGAACATCTTCAACCCGGCGACCGCGTGCTGGTCTCCATGCTTGAGCACCACTCCAACATCGTACCCTGGCAGCTTGTCTGTGAGGCCACCGGCGCATCGGTTGAGCCCATACCGGTGACCGCCGCCGGCGAGATAGACCTGGCGGCACTGGATGCGCTACTGGACGAACGGGTAAAACTGGTGGCGGTGAACCACGTGAGCAACGCGCTCGGTACCATCAACCCGGTGCGGGATATCGCAGATAAAGCCCACGCCGTGGGTGCACGCATCCTGGTGGACGGCGCACAGGGCGTCGCCCATCTGCCGGTGAATGTGGTGGCTCTGGATTGCGATTTCTATGCGTTTTCCGGACACAAGGTGTTCGGCCCTACGGGCATAGGCGCACTCTGGGGCCGGGAAGAACTTCTGGAGGCCATGCCGCCGATGATCGGCGGCGGCGAAATGATAGAAACCGTGAGCTTCGCCGGGACGACGTTCAACCGGTTGCCCTTTAAATTCGAAGGCGGCACCCCCAATATCGCCGGTGCGATCGGTTTTGCCGCCGCGATCGATTATCTGGCCGGCATCGACATGGCCGCCGCCGCGGCGCACGAACGCGCACTGCTGGAGCATACGCTGACCCTGGCGGGCGGCGTCGACGGGCTGACGCGCATCGGCAATCCGCAGCACTCGGTAGGCATCTTCAGCTTCCTGCTGGAGGGCGTGCACCCGTCGGACCTGGGCATGCTACTCGATCAGCAGGGCATTGCGGTGCGTACCGGCGATCATTGTGCGCAGCCGTTGATGGCGCATTACCAGGTACCCGGCACGGTGCGCGCGTCCTACGCGATGTACAATACACGCGACGACGTGGAGCGCCTGTTTGAGGGCATTCGCAAGGCCCGTCGGCTGTTCGGCTAGGGCCGGCGTTGAATAGAGAGGATTTACCAGCATGTCAGTAGAAACCTTTGATGTCAGCAAAGACGCCATCAGCGTCTCTGATGCAGCGGCCAGCCACCTGCGCAAGCAGATCAGCAAGCGCGGCGTGCGTATCAGCGTGAAAGAAAGCGGCTGCACGGGTTATATGTACATTATGGACGAGGCCGACGAGAGTCAGGACGGCGACCTGAGCATGACTCTCGACAATGGTTTGCAGGTGTTTGTGGATGCCAGGGCCCTGCCGCTGTTACAGGGCACGCAAATCGAGTACGAACTCGAGGGCGTAAACCGCAGCATCGTGTTCCACAACCCGAATGTCACCGCGGCCTGCGGCTGTGGAGAGAGCTTCAGTGTCGGCTGAGGCGTTGGCGAGAAACGCCAGGAGATCAGGCGCATGAGTGCAGCGGAAAAAACCGTACTGACAACGCGCCGGGAATGCCCCGGGCGGCTCGTGCCCGTGGGCGACAAGGTGAGCATCCCCGCGCACAGCTTTGTCACGCTGACGCAGGCGCTCGGCGGCAATTACACCGTGGTCTACAACGGCAACATGATCCGCGTGGACGGCACGGATGCAGATGCGCTGGGCCTTGAACCGCTGCGTCTCAACTTCGAGGCGCCGGCGGATGGCCAGATTGACGAACAGCAGGTATGGGAGGCACTGCACACGGTTTTCGACCCTGAGGTCCCTGTCGACCTGGTAAACCTGGGGCTCATCTACGCGCTGGATATCGAACAGGACAGCGGCCGTGTAGCCATCAGTATGACGCTCACCGCGCCGGGCTGCGGCATGGGCCCGGTACTGGTGGGCGACGTGCAACAGCGGGTGGAGCAGGTGCCGCACGTGCAGCAGGTGGACGTCGACCTGGTGTTCGACCCCCCGTGGAACCGCGAGATGATGTCTGAGGAAGCGCGTCTCGAAACCGGCATGTTTTACTGAGCAGCGCGCCGGGATGTCTGCCACCGCCAGCTCACCCTTCGGGCACAGCATTCGCAGCGAGGATATCGTCGATACGCTGTCCTTCTTTGACGATTGGGAAGATCGCTACAAGTACATTATTGATCTGGGCAAGGAACTACCGCCAATGCCCGAGGCGCTGAAAACCGACGAGCGCAAGGTGCGCGGCTGCCAGAGCCAGGTGTGGATTGATTTCCAGTTCGACAACGATCGCATGGAAATGACCGTGGACAGCGACGCGTTCATCGTCAAGGGTTTGCTCGGCGTGGTGCTTGCCGCCTACAACAATCAAACGCCTGAAGCTGTACTGGCCTTCGACGTGGAACAGTACTTCGGGCAGTTGGACCTGCTGGGGCACCTCTCCCCCGCCCGCGGCAATGGCCTGCGTGCGATGGTCGCGAGGATTCGCGATGTCGCCGCCGAGCATGCCGCCGCATGAGCCGCATGCAGATTGACGACTCGCACACCAAGGACGCCTCGGGACGCGGCGCGGTGGTGATCGCCTACGGCCTGCTGCTGGGCAGCATCATGACGCTGGTCACCGCGCCCATCGCCATTCTGCTGGCCTATGTGTGGAAGCGCCGCAGCGCCGGCTGGGTCGTATCGCATTTCCAATATCAGATCGCCACGTTCTGGTGGGCCGTGGCGGGCCTGGTGGCCGGCGGCATCGCCTGGTGGCTGCTCGGCAAATTGGGTCTTGCCGCGGGTCACGCGTGGACGCTGGGCTACCTCGTGTTTACCCTGGAGCTGGTCTGGCTGGTGGCGCGCTGTGCCCTCGGACTCAACCGGCTGACTTCCAACCAGGGGATGGAAGCGACGGCCTGAGCCGTTCGCCGGACCCCATCTACACGGTGCACGGCAGACTCAGTCGCTGGTGATCTGCCGGTAGATGCGCGGCAGCGCGGCGGCCAGATTCTCCGGCCGATTCACCAGAGCGTAGCCGCCGCGGCCGAACAGCCGGGGAATATACTGGCCCGCCTCGTTGTCTATCGTCACCGCAAACACCTGTATTTCCTGCCGTCTGACATCCAGCACGGCCTTGCGCGTATCTTCAATCGCGTAGCGTCCCTCGTAGTAGTCCGTATCGTTCGGCTTGCCATCGCTGAGTATCAGTAGCAGACGGTGTCGATTCGGGCGCTGCGCCAGTTCACTGGCCGCATGGCGAATTGCGGGCCCCATGCGCGTGTAGGCGCCGGGGGTGAGTGCCGCGATACGCCTGTCGACACGCACACCTGCCGCCTCGTCAAACCCCTTGATCCGCTGCATCTGTACATTATTGCGGCGGCGCGATGTAAACGTGGTGATGGCATAGTCGTCACCACAGCGATCCAGGCCGTGTGCAAACACCCAGAGGGCTTCGCGACTGACATCGATCACACGGCGATCTTCAAGCCAGGCATCGGTAGACAGCGAATTGTCGACCAGCACGCTGACCACCAGATCGCGCGCCTGCGGACGGCTGTCGAGATAGATGCGCTCACTGGGCACACCTGTGGCCAGCTGGTCGCAATAGCCCCGGACCACAGCATCGGTGTCCAGCTCGTTCCCCTGCGCCTGCCCGTGCAACACTACCCGCCGCGGTCGCAGTGCCGCAAACTGCCGCTCTACCCGCCGCACGCGATTGCCCGTGGCGGGATCGGGAAGCCACGGCTCGGCACTCTCCTCGTGCAACGCGACTAGCACGCGACTCTGATCTGGCAGATAACACTGCTTGCGATAGTTCCACTCCGGGTAAGTGAACTCTCCCGCAAGCCGCTCACCCACCACCGCCCCGGCGGGAAGCTCCAGCTCGACCTGCAGGCGCGAAGCCGCCTTGCGCGCGTGCGGGCTGAGCGTGAGTTCTTCAAACTGCTCGGCACTTTTTGCCGCCCGGTCGTCGGGATCATCGTCCACCAGCCGGTTCAGGTTCACCATCTCGGCAATGGACAGCAGTTTCTCGAAGCGATTGAATACCAGCGGATCGTCGCGCTCGCTCTGTTCCTGCCGCCGTCGCGACGCCTTGCGCGCACCGCCGGCAACCGCCTGCTCCTGATCGGGCGCCTCAGTGCTCCGGGGCTCGTCTTCACTGCCATCGCGCACGGCCATGTCGCGCGCCAGCACCTGGCCCCAGAGGGGCACGGGGAGCATGGGGTGATAGCGTCGGGGCGCCCGCAGGCCTGCGAGCTCAAGCGCCGGATCGCGTATACAGGCCAGCAACCGGTTCCCCGGTCTACCAGCGCTGTCGCCGGTTCCGGGCGTACCGCACTCATCCAGCAGCGCGAGAATGGCTGCCTCGAGCTCCGCCTCCACCGGCGGCAGATGCTGCCGCGGGGCGCGCTCGGCCCGCACCGCCTGACACAGCCGGACGTAGCGCGCGGCCAGCCCGGGGAAGCGCCGCAGCACCTCGATGCTCGCGCGGCGCGCCTCTCGCAAACTGAGGATATCGGCGCACAGCGGGTCGCCCACAGCGGCAACCGGCCGGCTGGCGGCAAAATACGCGGCCAGCCAGAAATACAGATCCCGGTTCAGCGCCGCGCTGGGCAGGAGATCAATCCTCGCCGGTAGCTGCAGTGAGTGATCATCCAGGCGGGCGCGCTCGAGCATCTCGCGGTCGAATCCCAGACGCTGGCGCAGGCTCAGGCGATGGGCGGACTCGCGGGCGGAGATGGCGTCGACGCCGAGCCCGCGGTCGCCGCCACCGATGCGGAAGAAAACACCCAGGGCGCCGCGCAGTTCATGCAGCGCAACAGCGGCCGCGGGATAGTGCCTGTCACTGCCGCGGTCTGCCGCCCAGCGGTGCCAGCGCGCACCGACCCACTCCTCGGGCTCAAGCGAAAAAGCCAACCCTGGCCGCCGCTCAGTCGGCGCCGAACGTGGCGCTGACCGCTTCCAGCAGTCCAGCCTGAACGTCCGCATCATCGGTCAGCGGCTCCACCAGCGTGGCGCGCGCGGCCTCAAGAATCGGCACGCCGGCAACAATCAGCTTGCCGCAGTAAATGAGCAGGCGCGTGGATACACCCTCTTCCAGATCCTGGCCCTTGAGCGCCCGCAGGCGAGTGGCGAGGTTGACGAGGGTCGTCGCCTGAGCGGCAGGCAGCCCGCTTTCGCGCACCAGGATCTCGCGCTCGTGCTGCGGCGGTGGGAAATCAAAGCTGAGGGCGACGAAACGCTGCCGTGTACTGGGCTTGAGCGCCTTGAGAATATGCTGGTAACCCGGGTTGTAGGAGACCACCAGCATGAAATCCGGCGGTGCGATGAGTTCTTCCCCGGTGCGCTCGAGCGGCAACATGCGGCGGTCATCCGTGAGCGGGTGCAGCACCACCGTCACATCCTTGCGCGCTTCAACCACCTCATCGAGGTAGCAGATGCCGCCCTCGCGCACGGCGCGCGTCAGCGGGCCGTCCACCCAGCAGGTCTCTCCTCCACGCAACAGAAACCGGCCGGTGAGGTCGGCGGCGGTGAGATCGTCGTGGCAGGCCACGGTAAACAGCGGCCTCCCAAGCTGCGCTGCCATATGCTGTACGAAGCGCGTCTTGCCGCAGCCGGTGGGGCCTTTCAGCAACAGCGGCAGCCGCTGTTCAAAGGCGTGGCGAAACAACGCGCACTCACTGCCGATACTCTGGTAGTAGGGCGCTTCCGCGGCCTGCGCCATCATTGGTGCCGGTTCCGTCGGATGCATGGCAGGGGTCTCAGGCGGCGGTCACTGCCGGAGAGGATTCAGCCGGCAGCTGTTCGCGGGCAGGGCCGAAAATGGCGTACAGGTAAAGCAGCACGGATATTGCCACCACAATACCGGCGCCAAGCCGCATCGTGTAGAACAGACCGAGTTGTGATTGCACTTCCATGTAGTTAATGCCCATCACCCGCTGCAGGTGTGTCTGTACCACGCCGGCGAAGGTGAGGGTAAAGGTCATGAAGCACATCGCCGAGGTCATCATCCAGAAGCTCCACATATTCAGGATCTGGTTGTAGGGCTGCATGCGGCGCAACTGGGGCATGGCGTAGGTGATGACGCCCAGCACCATCATCACATAGGCGCCGTAGAAGGCGAGGTGGCCGTGGGCCGCGGTGACCTGGGTGCCGTGGGTATAGTAGTTGACCCAGTGCAGGGTGTGCATGAAGCCCCACACGCCGGCCCCGAAGAAAGCCACGGTGGCGCTGCCCAGGGTCCAGAGCATGGCGCTCTTGTTGGGGTGATTGCGACGGCCCTTCCAGAACATGAAAAAGGCAAACATCACCATGGCGAAGAACGGCGCCACTTCCAGGGTAGAGAAGATACTGCCAATTGGCTGCCAGTAACCGGGCGCGCCGATCCAGTAGTAATGGTGACCGGTGCCCAGCAGGCCGGAAAACAGCGCCAGGCCGATGATGACATACAGCCACTTCTCGATGATCTCCCGGTCGACACCGGTGAGCTTGATCAGCAGGTAGGCCAGCAGGGAGGCCATGATAAGCTCCCAGACACCTTCGACCCAGACGTGCACGATCCACCACCAGTAGAGCTTGTCCAGCGCCAGGTTGGCCGGGTTGTAGAACGCGAAGAGCCAGAAAATGGCGGCCAGCCACAGCCCCAGCATGAGAATGGAATTGATCGCCGTTTTGCGGCCCTTGAGCAGGGTCATGCTGGTGTTGTAGAGGAACATCAGGAAGGAAATAGTGATCAGGATCTTGGACCACAGTGGTTGTTCCAGAAATTCTCTCCCCTCGTGTATCCCGAACTGGTAGCTAATGAGTGCGCCTGCACCGGCGACGGCGAAGATGGCCAGTTGGACGTAGGCGATCAACGGGCTGTGAATCTCTCTCTCCGCCTCTTCCGGCAGCAGGAAATAAGTGCAGCCCATGAAACCCATCAGCAACCAGACGATAAGGAGGTTGGTGTGACTCATGCGCATGATATGAAAGGGCAGCAGGTCCACCAGGAACTCCGGCAATACATAAACCATTGCCGCGAGAACCCCAAAAATCACCTGCAGCGCGAAGAGCGCCATGGCCACTGCGAAAAAGGCTAATGCCACCCGCTGGGTTTCGTATTTCATTGATTCGTCCTCCTCGCTGCGAGCCTGTGCGATCTGCCGGATGGTGTATTCAGCCCACCGGGTGCGGCGGCCAGCCCTGGGTATTGATGGAGTCGGCCCAGCGGAAGAAATCCACCAGATCGTCCAGCTCCTGTTCGGTCATCTCGAAATAGGGCATCTGCCTGCGTCCGGGAACGTTCAACGGCTGCGCCTTGATCCAGCCCTTGATGCCGGCGCGGGCAGCGTCGGGATTGTCGCGGCCGCCATAGCGGCTCCACACATTGCCCAGTTCAGGCGCAAAGTAGGCGCCCTCGCCGATCAGCGTGTGGCAGTTGATACAGCTATGCTTCTCCCACACATGCTTGCCGGCGGCGACGGATTCCGTGAGGCCCTCCCGATCGGTGGACACATTCACCATGTACCAGTGGCTGTGCGCCGTGAGTGCCGCGAATGCGAGGAAAAAAAACGCCGAGCCGCCGAAGAAAATATTGCGTGCCGCGTTCCGTGAGAGCATCTCGAGCATAACCGTTCTCCCGCATTGAGCCGCGCGGCAGTGACCGCGCAGCCTCTAAAGAGGTATTTTATATGCAACTTATACGCTTCGAGCGGAGAGAGGTCAATCGGCGGGCAAGCGGGTCAGGCAGCGAGCGGGGAACTCAGGGGGAGATCGCCAGTACCTGGCGCATGCGTGAGGTTTTCGCGACCGGTAGCAGGTCGGCGAGGGTCTTTTGGTCGAGCACGTTCAGGAACGCGTCCCGCGCCTCGCCAAAGGTTCGTTTCAGTGCACAGCCCCCATCCAGCACGCAGACACCGGCTTCGCGCATGCACTCTACCAGGCCGAGCTCATGCTCCATATCACGAAATACCCGCCCGAGATTGATCTCTTCGGCGGGGCGTCCTATCGCGAGACCGCCGTGCTTGCCGCGCGTGGCCACGATGTGGCCTTTCTGATGCAGGCGCTGCACCACCTTGGTGAGGTGGTGCCGGGAAATACCAAAGCTCTCGGCGATTTCCACCACCGTGGCGTTCTCGCCATTCTTCAGACCCAGGTACATCAGCACACGCAAGGCATAATCCGTGTGTCGGGTAATATGCATTCTTCTTCAAACTCCAGGTACATGCTCACATTGTCAGCCGGGTTTACCATCCGGTCGCGGCCGCAGCAACAGCGGGCCATACAGCGCGGCAAATAGCAGTAGCCCCACCGCCCAGGCAAGCGCGGAAAATGCCAGGCCAGTGGAATATGGCAGCATCCCGGACGCCGTGGCAAGTCGCAATACCGCGGCGACGATTATAGCGAAATAGATCGCGCCGGCGCCCGGGCGCAGCTTCAAAGGCCGCCCGGTGTGACCCACGCTCACCCGGGTCATGACGCCAACGATCAACGTACCCATGGCACCGACGCCGAGCGCGTGATACCAGAGGGAGGGGTTGGCAATCAGGTCGAACAGGTAGAGTGCGCGCGCCAGCAGTGCCAGAACGATAAACGCATAGCCCACGTGCAACACACCCAGCAGCGGTTCCCGCCAGACGCGCCAGCCCGCCCACGCCCACAGGCGCAGCGCATTGGCGAGTGCCGCCAGCAGTGCCAGTGCGCCCAACGCCGGCGCGGGCAGGCCGCAGAGACTGCCGAGCGCCAGGGCGACGACACTGCCCACCGCAAGCGGTGTGTGCCATCGCCTGGGCGCCTCCGGCGCCTCCCGCCCCTGCGCGCGCAGCCAGTTGGCGCTGAACGCCGGCGTGATTCTACCGGCGATGACGAGCATAAGCAGGGTGATGACATCGAGCCCCAGGGTCCTGCCCGCCTTAATCAGTAGCGGACTTGCCCACATTTCGCCCATGTGCATCAGCACATTGCCCATCGCCAGAACGCCGAGGACGGCCGCCAGGCCAATGTTGCGACGGCTCCCCGCACGCACCAGGACGCTCGCAACATACGTCGCCAGCACCAGCAGAAACGCGCTGTCCAGCAACGCCACCAGCACATAGGGCAACAGGCCCACCGACCACATGGCCGCCCTGCCCAGCAGCCAGAGCCCGGCGAGCAGCGCCAGCGACCGGCCCGCCAGGGGCGCAGCACCGGTCCAGTTGGTGATCGCCGTCAGCAGAAAACCCGCGATCGCCGCCGGCACGAAGCCGTACAGCATCTCGTGCGCGTGCCACTGGCTGGTCAATGGCAGGGGCGCGGCAATTTGCAGCAGGAATGCCACCCAGAGGAGAACGCTCAACGCACCATACAGAGCCGCCAGCAGGAAGAAAGGACGAAATCCGAAAGCCAGAAGAGACGAGGAAGACCAACGTGGCATGAAAAAACCCAACAAATTGCACAGACTTCATTAATATGCATGCTGAATGCATATTATGTAAAGCCCTCACCGGTTCGCGCCAACCAGCCCAGGGACAGGCCATGGCGGCGCTGCCGCCGCAGCGGTAAACTGCTCAGCAGCAGCTATCGGGCAATTCCCCGGCGCGCTTCACCAATACTGTGGCACTGTTGATTGAACACTGTGCGGGGAGCCGGAGCCGGCCATAAATGCAACGCGGAGTATTCCATGCGATCTATTGACGCGGCGGCTTCCAACTCAGGCCGTACCCACCTCGGACAACTGCTGCTTGTCTGCTGGCTCAGCCTGGGCGCGGCCAATGGCACGCTCGCCCAGGAGTTACTCCTGCTCACTTTCTCCGAGGGTGCGCCCGCGGCCAGTAGCTACAGTACTCGCGAACCGATAATGCTCTCCGTCACGGACGGCCAGGAGGTCATGCTGGCGCGTGCGAGCGGCCGCGACTACCAGCTGGAGGCCTCGGACGCCGACTGGACCTGGACCCAGGTACAGCAGGTACCGCGCAATAGCTCATCGCTGAAAGTAACACCCCAACGGCGTGACCAGGACGTACTGCTGCAGATCAGTTTCATCTCGAAGGATGGGGATGACACGCTGTCTTACACCTCCACCGTAGCGGGCAAGCTGGGCGAGTGGATACCGCTGTCAGGCTCACAGCGCCCTGCCGATGCGACCGGGCGCCGCTATTCCACCGCGGCACAGACAAACAATCTCGCTGTAAAGGTGGAGCTGGCCGCACCCTGATCGCCCTCAGGCACGATACTCGATGAAGGAACCCCGCACGCGCGCAAAACTCACGCTGACAAACTGTGAGCCCACTTCCCACAGGTGATCGCGCTTCTCACTGCCCCTGATGCGTGCGATGGCGCTGAGCATGGGTGAGTCGATTTTTACCACCTGGCCTTCCGCCAGGCTGGTCGCACACTGAAAGCGCATACCCGCCGGTGAAACGTCCACAGCGCGCCCGGATTGAGCATCCGGCTGCGGCCAGTGCGTGTAAAAATGCAAATGCAGGTTACGCGGCAGACGCATGACCGCCCTGCGGTCCGCGTCCTCATTCTGCATCGCCGCCGGCGGGCCAAGCGGGCTGCAGCAGTTGGCGCAGGCGCTGGGCGCCGGCGCAAGTGGCACATCGGGAAAACGATAGGCGCAGAATACACACTGCACCACCCGCCGGGTCCCGGCCTGCCCCCCGGGGGCCTCCGCCTGCTTTGAACTGCGCGTATGCACCGCCCAGTCAGCTTCCAGGTTCACCTTGTCGTAGGCCGCGCGGTTGGCCGCGTTCATCAATGTGGCGTAGGCCTCGTTGAGTATCGCGGCGGTGTGCTGATCACCACCGAGGTCGGGGTGCATGCCCATGCGCTGCATCATCGTGCGGTAGCTGGAGCGGATGACTTCACTCGGCGCATCGGGCTGCACGTTGAGAATACGGTAATAGTTACGGCGGTTTTTCATCGTCTCGCATTCGTGTCCTGGCTGCGGCCTGGCCGCGGCCACGGGAAGGGTTTCTCCCACGCTGGTGACAGTCTGCCGCAATAGCGGGAATTGGCAGCAGGAAGGCCGGTGAAGTGCCAACGGCGTCACACAACTGTAGCGGTATGGCGCAAAAGTGCCCACTGGATCACAAGCCCGGAATGGGTCAGCCGGGAGCGCGGGCCACCAGCGACAATATTTTGACTCTTTCCGGGGCCACCTTGCATACAAACAACGGGAAACGGACGAAAACCGTGTCCCGACCAGCTTTTTGGGTAGGCATGGTTCATGCATCGCAAGCAAAAACCCGGTTCAGGGAAACCATGTCAGACAAAGATCTCAACCTGTCATTCGACCGCGCACTCGCCCGCGCCGGGTCCGCCGACCCGGACGCCACGCCAGGCAGCAGCGCGGGCAAGGGTAGCGCCGGGCGGCGAGCGGCGGCCCCAAACAAGCGGAAGAAGCAGGTGCGGCGGGCCGGCAAGACACAGCCATGGGTGCTACCCGCACTCATTGTGCTGGTCAACATGGCGTTCCTGTTGTTGGCCGGACTCTGGCTCACCGGCACCGGCTATCATCGCCCACCAACAGGTGAAGCCGCATCCGCTGCCACACTGCCAATGGCGTTGGACGGGTTGAGCAACTTGCAAACCCGGCTCGACGTCATGCAACAGCAACTGACGGCGCTGCAGAGCACCCTCGAGGAGCAGCAACGGCTGCTTCTTTTCAGCCGGCTGGAAGCGCTGCAGTCGGTCGACCCCGACCAGGGGGACGCAAAAGACAGCGCGGCCACGCCTGCCGGCAGCGCGCCTGCCTGGCAGATCAATCTCGGTCACTTTGACACCCGCGCGGAGGCCATCGCGGTGCAGGGCGACCTCGACAAGCTCGGCTACGCTGCGGTCCTGGAAGCTGCCGACGATGGTGGCGTGAGGCTGCTACTGGGCGGTTTCCGCGAGCGCAAACTGGCGGAGCTCACCGCCAACGATATTATGCAAGGCACGCGCCTGAATGGCCTGTGGGTCAGCGGCGGCAAGTAAACAGACGACAATAAACACCGGCAGTGAAAAAAATGCCGGCCAGGGCTAAAGAATTCCTCACAACGGACCGCTAACACAATAGTCGGCCGCTCAGATGCCGGCGAATTGATTCCAAAGTGGGGAAGAATATGGATCTGGCAACACTTCTGGGCATGCTCGGAGCTATAGGCGTTGTGCTGGCCGCGATGTTTTTTGGTGGCGAGGCCCTGATATTCCTGAATACTCCGTCTCTGCTCATCGTGCTTGGCGGCACGATGGCAGTGGTCATGATCAAGTTTTCCATGGGGCAGTTTTTCGGCGCATTCAAGGTCGCGGCCCGCGCCTTTGTCTTCCGGCTGGAAAGCCCCGAAGCGCTGATTGAGCAAATCGTTCGCCTGTCCAACGTCGCCCGCAAGGAGGGCATGCTGGCGCTGGAGAACGAGGAGATCGAGAACGACTTCCTCAACGATGGCATCAGGATGCTGATCGATGGCAACAACCAGGAAGTCATCGACACTGTCATGAACAAGGACCTGCAACAAACCATCGACCGGCACAGCTGGGGCGCGAAGGTGTTCAGCGCGGTGGGCGATGTGGCCCCGGCCATGGGCATGATCGGCACGCTCATCGGCCTGGTACAGATGCTGGCCAACATGGATGACCCGAAAGCCATCGGGCCGGCCATGGCCATCGCCCTGCTGACCACGTTGTACGGTGCCATGCTGGCCAATATGATCGCGCTGCCGATAGCCGACAAGCTCACGCTGCGCAAGCTCGAGGAAGGCAAGATCCGGGCAATGTGCATCGACGGGGTGTTGGCAATCCAGTCCGGCCAGAACCCGCGCATCATCGAATCCATGCTGAAAACCTACCTGGACCCGAAAAAGCGCAATGAAGAAGCGCCGGGTGGGGCGGACGACGCCATCGGCGAAGTGGCCTGAGCATGCTTGAAGAGAACGAGGAATCCAAACCCGGATCGCCGCCATGGATGGCGACATTCGCCGACCTGATGGCGCTGTTGATGTGCTTCTTCGTACTGCTGCTATCGTTCTCGCAAATGGATGTGGAGAAGTACAAGCAGGTCGCCGGGTCCATGCGCAACGCCTTTGGCGTCCAGAACCAGGTGAAGGTCATGGATATTCCCAAAGGCACCAGTATCATCGCCAGAGAGTTCAGCCCCGGCAAGACACAGCCGACCCAGATGGACACGGTGAAGCAGTTCACCACTGAAACCACCAAGCCCTCGCTACAGGTAGGCAACCCCACCGCGCCCGACCTGGACACCAGCCAGTTGAATGACGCGCAGACCAGGGCCCTGCTGGAGGAAAAACTCCAGGCGCTTATTCTCGCGACCAAGGCCGACGCCGAGAAATTGCGCGAACTGCTGAAGAGCGATGTCGAGGACGGCAAGATAGACATCGAGGTCGAGGGTCGCACGATTACTGTGCGTATACGTGAGAAGGGCTCGTTCCCCTCCGGCTCCGCCGACCTGAACACCGAGTTCATGCCGGTCATGGCCACCTTGCGCAATGCACTGCGCGATATACCGGGCAAGATTTCGGTTGAAGGCCACACCGACGATATCCCCATCTCCGGTGCGCGGTTTGAATCCAACTGGGGTCTGTCAGCCTCGCGCGCGTTATCGGTGACCCACGAGCTGGCCAAGAGCAATACTCTCGATTCCTCGCGCTTCATGGTGGTCGGGCACGCCGATACACAGCCCTTCAAGGCCAACGATTCCTGGAAAAACCGCGCGATGAACCGCCGCGTTGAGATCATTATCCGCCAGGGTGATGGCAACGTGACGACCAAAACACTGCAAGATCTGCAATCAGCGGATCCTGACATCCTGCAGCAGCTCAACCTCGACGTGGGAAGCTGAGGCCGCTTCACGCCATAGCGCGCAACGCGAGCCCGGGGAGACCGACGCATGACCGCCAGAACCGAGGAACGACGCAGTTATTTCCGCATCGTGGATAACGTGGGGGTACGTTACAGCGTACTGGGAGAGAATGAAGACCAGCCGGTGGAGTGCCCGGGGGAAATCGAACTTTCACTGCCTTCAATGCTCGCCGAGATCGACCGGGACTTCAATCGCGCAGCCAATTCACTGTGGGCGGAGGACGCCGTGGCCGCGCACGCTATCGGCCTGCTCAATCGCAAGATTTCACTGCTGGCCGGACACTTCCTCTCGGGTCTTGAAGAATACAATCACGCCTATGAGGGCATGACCGCCAGTATCAGTGGCTGTGGCATGGCCTTTCATTGCAACGAGCCGCTCGCCGTGGAAACGCGCCTGCGGGTATGGGTGGCACTCCGGCCCTCGCAGGTCGGGCTGTCTTTCACTGCCCGTGTGGTGTCCTGCGAGCGCATGTCGGAAATTCCCGCCAGGGATTACCTGTTGCGCATCAGCATTGATGAAGACTGTATCGCGGCGCGGGAACAATTGGTGCAGCATGTCGTGCAGCGCCAGTCGGGGCTGCTGGGTAAAGACCGCCCGCTGAGCGACGCCAGCTAGTCTCTACTGCCTGGCTCAGGCCTGGTCATCGATCAGGCGACCCTTGCGCGTGCCCGTAGCAGCATCTTCAGGCGCGCCTTCGTCTTCGGGGCGATCGGCGTTGTCGCCTCCGCGCCGCTGCCTGGCTCCGCCTTCCTTTTCATCGTCCGCGGGCCGCCTGATCCGCGGAATCGGTACTATGTGTCTCGGTCCAATGGAATCCACCATCTGTTGTGTTCCCTCCCGATCAGGCTTACCCGGTTTACGGCGCATGGAATTCGCTACCTGACACGCCGTTTCTTCCGGTACAGACCGGATCACGGCTTTAATTGGCAGCCTGGGCCAGCGACCTCTCCTTCAGCAGTTCGAATTCATGAATGCGATCATTGCCTTTACTGGCAAGCGCTGCCAGCACCACTACCACCACCCGGCGATTTCTCGCGCGATCCTCTTCGCTGATGTTTTTTACCACAGGCTGGTACTCGCCGTAACCGATGGTCGCGAGGCGCGAAGACTCTACACCATTGCGCTCAAACAGGCGCACTACCGCGGCCGCACGCGCGGACGACAACTCCCAGTTGGAAGGAAAGACAGGCGTGTTGATCGGTTCGTCGTCGGTAAAGCCCTCGATGTGAATCCTGTTGGGCAGATCGACAAACGCGTCTGACAGGTCCACCAGCAGTGGTACCGATGCGGGCAGCAATTCGCTGCTGCCACTCGCAAACAGCAGGCTGGACTTTATCTCCACCTCCAACCAGAACTTGTTGCGGGTAACATCGATCATGTCCTCATCGATGGCTTCCTGCATACGCTCTTCAACATCGTCGGAGATGGTATTGACCTCATCCTCTGCGGCATCGAGCAGGCGCGCGCTGAAATCCGATTCCGGCGACACGGCCTCGGCCTGCAGGTCGGGCGGCTCGAGACGCAGGGGGACCGCCGGTGCGGCCGCCGCCGAAAGATCGCCATTGATCGGCACCGGCAGCTGCGCCCAGCCGGTGATCGGCACCGGGGGCTGCCCGGAGTTGGGCTGGCGAAAAGCCGAACCCATCGCGTCGGAAAGTACCCGATACTTGTCTTCATTAACGGTGGAGATCGAGTACATGACCACGAAAAACGCGAACAGCAGCGTCACGAAATCCGCGTAGGAGACCATCCAACGCTCGTGATTAGATTGTAGCTCAACGCGTTTTTTTCTAGCCATGACAGATTGCGATCTTACGCAAGATAGCCTTCAAGCTTACTGGCTATCGCGCGCGGGTTCTCACCCTCGGCGATCGATACCATTCCCTCCATCAGCATTTCCTGGTACTGCACCAGGTCGTCGGATATGGTCTTCAGCTTGTGCGACATCGGCAGGAAAAAGAAATTCGCGAGACCCACGCCGTATATCGTGGCCACGAAGGCCACGGCAATGCCCGGGCCGAGAGCCGATGGGTCCGAGAGGTGATTCATCACGTGAATCAGCCCGATCACCGCGCCGATGATACCGATGGTGGGCGAATAGCCGCCCATGGCCTCGTAGACTTTTGCGGCGTTCACTTCATTGTTGGCGGTATTGTCGATCTCTATTTCCATGATGCGCGTAATTTCTTCCGGTTCGCGGCCATCCACCAGTAGCTGCAGGCCCTTGCGCACGAATTTGTCCGGTTCCTTCTCCGCCAGCTTCTGCAGCGCGAGCAGACCATCCTTGCGTACGATTCTGCTCCAGTTGGTGATTTTCCGGATCATCAGGTCGCGTTCGAAGCGCGGCGGGAAAAACACCCAGCGAAAACGCCGCATGCCATGTACAAAATTCTTCTTTGGCATTTGCACGAGTGTGGCCCCGATGGTGCCGCCAAAAACAATAATGAAGGCTGTCAACTGCACCAGCGAGCCTGTGGTGCCACCTTCCAGCAGGTTGCCGCCAATGACGGCGGCCATCGACAGCACGATACCGGTGAGCGAAAGAATATCGAACGCGGGTGCCTTGGTGCTCATAGTCGGGCCGTACCTCTATGCTGCCGCATTGACCCTGACCCGAATTCGCGCCAGTGCCTGACCGTGTATCTGCGATACCCTTGATTCGCTAACGCCCAATACCGCGCCAATTTCTTTCAGGTTGAGCTCCTCGCCGTAGTACAGCGACATCACCATGGCCTCTTTCTCCGGTAGTGCGGCGATCGCCTCGGCGAGCTGCTCGCGCGTCTGTACATCGTCCAGGACGCCGAAAGGATCCTGCCCGTCCGACTCTATCGTTTGCGTCGTATCTTCCAGTGACACCAGCCGGCTGTGTACCAGCTCGCTGGCCATCGCGTGGTAATCTTCCAGCGACACACCGAGCTCGGCGGCAATTTCACTATCGGTTGCGGTGCGGCCGAGACGCGCTTCAACCTGGCTGACGGCATCGGCGACCCGTCGCATATTCTGCTGCACCGTGCGCGGGACCCAGTCGTTGCGCCGTACCTCATCAAGCATTGCGCCCTTGATCCGAATGCCGGCGTAGGTAGCAAAGCTCGCGCCGCGCGTATGATCGTAGGTGGCGCCCGCCTGTATCAGGCCGATCACGCCCACCTGTAGCAGGTCATCCAGCTCGATAGACGGCGGCAGCCTGCCGACCAGGTGCATACCGATCTTTTTCACCAGGGGCAGATGCTCACGTACCAGTGCCTCCTGGTTTTCAGCCTGTCCGCCGCCGTACAACATCGCTTCCATGTTCAACAGACCCCGGCCTCGATCTCAGCCATGGGATCACTTCCATCCACCAACCTTTCGATAAAAAAACCGAGCCCGCCTCCCGCACGCCATCGCCGGGCATCAATGTTCAGTTTGTCCGCCACCTGCTGCAATGCCTGCGCAGCCTGGCTGTGCGGGTACAGCTGCACAACCGCCCCCTGCCTTTGCACCGCGCGCCGCAGGTAACCGTCCCGCGGAATGGCCCCCAGGTAACCCAGCCGCACATCCAGGAACTGTTCGGTAACGCGGTGTAGCTTGGCGTAGAGCTCACGCCCCTGGTCGACATGCTCAACCATATTGGCGAGCAACTGGAACGCCTTCACACCGCGTTCCTTGTGCAGCAGCTTCATCAGCGCATAGGCATCCGTGATCGAGGTGGGCTCATCGCAGATTACGACGATGATCTCGTCACAGGCGCTACTGAATGTCAGCACACTGGAATCAATACCGGCGCCGGTATCGACAATTAATGTGTCGACCGGCACCGACAACTCACTGAAGGCATTCACCAGCCCCGCACGCTCGGCAAGCGAGAGCTGTACCAGGCTCGATACGCCGGATGCCGCGGGCACAACCCGAATTCCCTCGGGGCCGTCGAGCAAAATGTCCTCCAGGTTTTTTTCACCCGAAAGCACATGCCGGATATCAAAGCGCGCACGCAGCCCCAACGCGACATCCACGTTTGCCAGGCCGAGGTCAGCATCAAACAGCACGACTTCGCGACCCATGCGGGAGAAACTTACCGCGAGGTTAACCGCTACGTTGGTCTTGCCCACGCCGCCCTTGCCGCTGGTTACCGCAATCACATTCACTGCGGAAACATCGGGCAGCCGCGTGATTCCCTGTGGCAGGTCCATCATCTAGTTACGCACCATTGCTGTGTTGAAAAGTTGTCCCTCGCTCTGGGCATCGGGCACTGCAGACGCTTCCTCGTTTGCCAGTGCCACCGCTTTTTCGATTAACGCGTGAGCAGAAGCCGGTACCAGGTCTTTGGGTACCTTCTGCCCGGCGCTTACATAGGCCACCGGGAGCCTGTGTTCGATCAGCACATCCAGCACTCCGCCGAGATCCGCGGATTCGTCTACCTTGGTGATAAACGCGCCAGCCAGCGCGTCCTCACCGAAAAGACCCACTACTTCGCGCAGCGCACGCAACTGCGCCGTGGCGGGCAGTACCACGTAGGCGTCCACGTCGTAGCCAACCGCATTAAGCCGGTTGAACTGTTCCTGCATGCGCGGGTCGCGCTGACTCATACCCGCGCTGTCGATCAGCACCAGCCGTCGCGGCATCAGGTAATCCAGCGCGGCGCGGAGTTCCTGGTCGTCCGTCGCCACGACCACCGGGATGCCAAAATAGCGGGCGAAGGTCTGCAACTGCTCCTGGCCGCCGATGCGATAACAGTCAGTGGTAATCAGCGCCACCTCGTCGCGCTGATGTCGCAGCAGGAAGCGCGCGGCGAGCTTGGCTATGGTCGTGGTTTTGCCGACACCCGTAGCGCCCAGCAATGCCACCACACCACCCTCGTCGAGTAGCGCGTCCTCTCGCATCACCGGCACCCTGCTTGCCAGCATCTGCAGGGCGACATCCCAGTATTCCTCGACGTTTCCGTCGGCCGGGAGGATATCGGAAATCACCCCGCACAATGTACGCGACAGGCCGAGCTGGGCGAGGCGCGCCTGCAGCACGGCCTTGGCGGGCGGGCGCCCGGCCATGTCGCGCCAGGACATCTGGGACAAGCGGTTTTCGATTATGCTGCGCAGGTTGCCCAGTTCGCGCTGCAACTCACCCAGGGTCGCGCCGTTGCTGTCAAAGCCCCCGGGCGTTGCCGGAGGGGACAACCCGGACGGCACCGCGGGCCGCGTCTGCTCGGGCGATGCCGCGGCTGAGTGCAAGGCGTTTTCATCAAGGTCCAGCGCGGCCACCAGCTCCACCTGCCCGCCTACTTTCTTGTTGGACAGGATCACCGCGTCAGGCCCGAGTTCGGCGCGCACGCGAGCGAGCGCAGAGCGCGAGTCTTTTTCCAGATAGCGCTTGATCTTCACCTTGCCCCGTGTCCCCTGCCCGCTATTCGCGACATGTGTCTCATCACCCTAGCCCTGTGCCAGTTGTTTTGCCGGTTGGGCGCCAATGGCCTCCACGACTCTTATCGTTTTACTCGCCGGCAACTCTTCATAGGCGAGGACGTACAGATTCTCTATCCGGCTTTTCAACAGGCGGGACAGGAACAGGCGCAAGTTGCCGGCCACCAACAGCACCGGCGTATGGCCCTGTGCCGCCGAGCGCTCCGCCACCGCGGCGATCTGCCCGATGGTGGTTTCTATCAGCGACGGCTCCAGCCCGCCGCCAGTGCCCTGGATTGCTCCTTGCAATATCTGTTCCAGTTGACTGTCGAGAGTCATCACCGGCATTTCACGCCCGACACCATTGACGATCTGGAAGATGGTTCTGCCCAACGCGATACGCACCTGGGCGGTCAAAGCGTCAGTATCTTGGCTCTTGCCGGCATGCTCCGCCAGCGCCTCGGCGATGGTGCGCACATCGCGAATCGACACGCCCTCCGCCAACAGGTTTTGCATTACGCGGGTGACCTCGCCCAGCCCCAGCGGGCTGGGAACAAGGTTCTCCACCAGCTTGGGCGAGGTTCTGGCGAGCTTGTCGAGCAGCTTTTGCACATCGTCCTGTCCAAGCAACTCATGCGCATGCGTCTTCAGCACCTGGCTGAGGTGTGTGGCGATGACCGTGCCACAGTCCACCACCGTGAAGCCCATGGCCTGGGCGTCGTCGCGCTGGGCGGGCTCGATCCACACAGCTTCCAGCCCGAACGTCGGATCCTTGGTCGCCGCGCCGGGCAGCGTGCCGTACACCTGGCCCGGGTTTATCGCCAATTCCTTGCCCGGGAATACCTCACCCTGGCCCACCGTGACATCGTGAACACTGACCCGGTACTCGTTGGGCGCAAGGTCGAGGTTATCGCGGATGTGCACCGAGTGAACGAGGAAGCCGAGCTCCTGCGACAGTTTCTTGCGCACCCCCTTGATACGGCTGAGCAACTCCCCTCCCTGGTTTTTGTCTACCAGGGCGATCAACCGATAGCCTACCTCCAGGCCAATTTCATCCACCGCCGTCACATCTTCCCAGCTTAACTCCGGCGCCTCGGCAGGTTTGTCCTGTACCTCCGGTTCTTCCGGTTCGCTGGCGGCCCGGGCATCCACCATCCTCATGTAACCCAGCGCCCCGAGTACCCCCGCGAGCGACAGAAACACCAGATGTGGCATACCCGGCACCAGACCCATGCTGCCCATCATCCCCGCCGCGACCATCAGTGCCCGGGGATTACTGAAAAGCTGCGACACCACCTGCGCGCCCATGTCCTGCGCATCGGAAACCCGCGTGACGATGATGGCGGTAGCGGTTGAGAGCAACAGCGAGGGAATCTGCGCTACCAGGCCATCACCGATGGTAAGCAGCACGTAGTTATTGGCAGCCTGCCCGGCACTCAAATCGTGCTGCAGCATACCCACGGTGAAGCCACCGATTATGTTGATGAACAGAATGAGAATGCCGGCGATCGCGTCGCCGCGCACAAACTTGCTGGCGCCGTCCATGGCACCGTAAAAATCCGCCTCCCGGGCTACATCCTCGCGCCGCCTGAGCGCGACCTCCTGATCGATAATGCCGGCATTCAGGTCGGCGTCAATCGCCATCTGCTTCCCGGGCATGGCGTCCAGCGTGAACCTTGCCGTGACTTCCGATACGCGGCCGGCACCCTTGGTGACCACGACAAAATTGATAATCACCAGGATGGCGAACACCACGATGCCGACCGCATAGCTGCCACCCACGACGAAATCGCCGAAGGCCTCAATCACCTTGCCGGCGGCGCCCGTGCCGTTGTGCCCTTCAAGCAGCACCACCCGCGTTGACGCCACGTTGAGCGACAGCCTGAGCAGGGTGGCGATCAACAACACGGTCGGAAAGGCCGCGAAGTCCAGTGGCCGGGATGCGTACACCGCCGCCAGCAGCACGATCATTGCCAGCGCAATGTTGAACGTGAACGCCAGGTCCAGCAGCATCGGCGGCAGCGGCATCATCATCATGGCCAGCATGAGCAACAGCAACAGCGGCGTGCCGAGGCCCGTCAGCATTGAGACGTTGAAGCGCCGCCCCACCGCCACGTCATTCATCGGCGACTACTCCCTGCTGCGGGTCGAAATTCATGTATTCCGCCGGCACCGGCAGATCGTCGGGCGGCTCGGCGGATTCACCGTGCCGGGCGGTGCGCAACTGGTAAACGTAGGCGAGCACCTTGGCCACGGCGAGATACAGGTTCTCCGGGATCTCTTCGCCTATTTCAGTCGAGCCAAACAGCGCTCGCGCCAGCGGCGGCGCCTCAAAAATCGCGATGTTGTTCTCTACCGCGATGCTGCGGATTTTCAGCGCGACGAGGTCGGCGCCCTTGGCAAGCACCAGCGGCGCGCGCGTATTTGCGCTGTCGTACTTCAGGGCAACGGCAAAGTGTGTCGGGTTGGTGATGACGACATCCGCCGTCTTCGCGGCTTCCATCATGCGATGCTGGGATGCTTCACGCTGCAGTTGACGAATGCGGCTCTTCACCTCGGGGCGACCTTCGCTCTCCTTCAACTCATCCAGCACCTCGCGCCGCGTCATCTTGAGTTGACGATTATGATTCCACAGCTCGAAGGGCACATCGAACACGACGATGGCAAGCATGCCGGCACTGAGAATCAGGAAACTCCACTGCAGAATGGCCGCAGCATCGGTAAAGGCCTTTACCGGTATCAGGATACCGAGCACCAGAATCTCCTCCATGAGAAACCAGAACAACAAGGCCGTGATAGCCAGCAGCAGGATGAACTTGAACAGTGCCTTGAACAGTTCCATCAGGCCCTTGGCCGAGAACACGCGCTTGAGGCCCGCCAGGGGGCTGACCTTCTCCCACTTTGGCGCCATGGCCTGGGCACTGAAGGCCCAACCCCCCATCATCAGCGGGCCCGCTAGCGCACCGACCAGCATCACCACAAAAAATGGCAGCAGCAGCCAGATCGAATCCAGGACCATGCGGACGAACTCCAGGGCGATAGCGTCCTCGTCGAACACCAGGGCGCGGTCTATCGTCAGTGCGGACGCAAACAGCGAGGATATCTGTGCCGACATTGAACTGCCCAGCACCAGGAATGCGCCGGCGGCAAACAGCAGCGAGAGCATGATGTTAAGTTCCTTGGAGCGGGGAACCTGGCCTTTCTTGCGCGCCTCCTCCTTGCGGCGCTGTGTAGGCTGTTCTGTGCGTTCCTGTGAATTCTGGTCTTCGGCCACTAGCGAAACACCTCCAGCGCGTCGAGCAGACCGCCCTGCAGCATGTGCTCAAGCAGCGGAAACACCGTGGGCAGTGAAAGAAAAATAAACAGGAAGCCGGCCAGAATCGTCACCGGAAAACCTACCGCAAAAATGTTCAACTGCGGTGCCGCACGGGTTATCACCCCGAAGGCGATGTTGATCAGCAGCACTGCGGTCATGGCCGGCATGACCAGCAGCAGGGCACTGAGGAACATGCTGCTGCCAAGACGCACCACGTCCAGGGCGAAACCGTCGCGCAGTGCACCGGCACCCACCGGCATGAAGCTGAAACTCTCCACCAGCGCCTGAACGAGCAGCAGGTGGCCGTCAAACACCAGGAATAACAGCGTCGCCAGAATCGTGTAGAACTGGCTGAGCACCGGCACCTGCACACCATTCTGCGGGTCGACGGACAGCGCAAAACCCAGGCCGATGGTCATGGCGATGGTCTGCCCCGCGACAACCGCGGCGCTGAAGATCAATTGCACGACGAAACCCATAGCGGCGCCTATCAGCACCTGCTGGCCCGCGATGACCAGGCCCTGCGCGCTCAGTGCATCGACATCGGGCAGGGGCGGCAGCATGGGCGCCACCAGGGCGGTGACAAGTACAGCGAGGATGACCCTCACCCGCACCGGAAACGAGGCCGCGCTGAATATTGGTGCCGCGAGCAACATCGCCGAAAGGCGCAGGAACGGCCAGTAGTACTGTTCAATCTGCAGTAACACCTGGGATGCAGAAAACATTCGGCCCTCAGCCCACTATCACGGGAATGGAGATGTACAGCCGGATGCTGAAATCCTTGATGATGTCCAGCATCCAGGGCCCGGCGATCAACAGTGCGAGCACCAGCGCCATCAGTTTCGGAATAAAACTCAGCGTCATCTCCTGGATCTGGGTGGCCGCCTGAAACACGCCTATCAACAGTCCAACTGCCAGGGCCGAACCCAGCAGCGGCCCCGCGAGATACATCGTCAGGAACAGGGCTTCGCGGCCTATATCGAGAACAGATTCGGGGGTCATGACATTGTCTCCCTACCTCATCACGTGACGAAACTCGTCGCCAGTGTGCCCACGAGCAATGACCAGCCATCAATCAGCACAAACAGCATGAGTTTGAACGGTAGCGAGATCAGCATGGGCGACAGCATCATCATCCCCATCGACATGAGCACGCTGGCGACCACCAGGTCGATCACGAGGAAGGGAATAAAAATCAGAAAGCCTATCTGGAAAGCCGTTTTCAATTCGCTGGTCACGAACGACGGTAGCAGGACTTTCAAGGGAATCTCCGCGTCACTCTGGAAGCCGTCGTAACCACCGAGTTCTGCGAACATGATCAGATCGGCCTCGCGGGTCTGTTCCAGCATGAATTCCCGGAAAGGCTCCTGGGCTTTGTCGATGGCGGTCTCAATCTGGATGGCACCGTCCATGTAGGGCCGCACCGCGCTATCGTAGGCCTGGTCGATTACCGGCCCCATGATGAAAAAACTCATAAACAGTGCGAGGCCCAGCAGAATCTGGTTCGACGGCGTTTGCGCGGTGCCCAGCGCCTGGCGCAGAATCGCAAGCACCACGATGATGCGCGTGAACGATGTCATGGCCAGCAGGATCGCGGGCAGCATGTTCAGCACGGTCATCAACAACAGAATCTGCAGGCTGACCGAGTAATTGCTGCCACCGTCTGCCGCCGGTTCCACCGTCAACAGCGGAATGTTGTTCTGCGCACTCAGCGCCAGCGGCATCGCGAACAGCGCCAGGCCGGCGAGTACCCGCAGCCCTCTCACGCGGTGCGACCCGCCGGCGTATTGCGCTTGAGCAGCGCATCGAATGTGCGACCGTCGCCTTCGCCAGGGCCGGTTATCGGCTCGGAGAAGACATGCAGCGTGCGCACGCTGCCCGCCGCCACGCCAATCAACAACTGGCTGTCGCCGGCCTCGAGCAACAGGATTTTCTCGCGCGTGCCCACCTTGAGCGAGCCGAGAATACGAATGGCATGTTTCTCGCCGGCCGGCATGCCGTGCAGCTTCCTGATGAACCACAGTACGCCGAGCATGCAGCCCAGCACCAACAACAGTGAGCCGACAACCTGCACCATATAGCGCATGCTGTAGATTGAGGGCTCGGAAGATTCTGCGGCCGCGGCCAATGCCAGCGGCGCACAGGACAGCGACAGCGCTACACCCCAATGCCATGCGCGCATGCGCCGCTGTCGATGCATCATTTCAGTTTTTTCAGACGTTCGCGCGGGCTGACGATGTCGATCAACCGCAAACCGAACTGGCCATCGACGACCACGACTTCGCCGCGCGCCATCAGGGTTCCGTTCACCAGCAGGTCGAGCGGCTCGTTGACCTCGCGATCCAGCTCGACCACCGAGCCCTGGTTCAGGCTCACCAGGTCGCGGATAGCCAGCTTGCTGCGGCCGATTTCCACCGACAGCGTCACCGGCACGTCCAGCAGCGACTCGAGGTTGATCTCCGCCGATGATGCTCCCGCGCTCCCCTCGTCTTGTCCCTCCGCCAGGGCGGGGACCTCAGGCTGCCCCGCTTTCGCGCCGCCTTCCAGCGCGTCTTCCAGCGCCTTGCCCATGGGAACTTCGCTCTCGTCACTCATGGTGACAGCTCCACCGGGACACTAGTGAATGGAATTCTCACCGATTATCTCCTTGATCCTGATTGACTTGTGGCCGTTGTGAACGCCATGCTCGCCGGTTGAAAATACCTGGTTTTCCACGCTGACCGTCACTTCGGTTGGCATCTTCAAGGGCACGATGGAGCCCGCTTTGAACGCCAGCACATCCGCTATGCTGACTTCTTCGGACAGAAACGAGCAGACGATTTCGACATCGACAGATTGCAGGGCGCGCACAAAATGCTGTTCCCAGCTACTACCGGTCGCTGCGGGTTGCGCAAGGGCTCCCGCGCTTGAGAGCTGCGAGCGCAGAGGTTCAAGCGCCGGATACGGCACCAGCCAGTCAATGCGCGCACTCCAGTCGCCCAACGACACCGTGAATGGGAACGCCAGAGCAAGCGACTGCGGGACTCCCGTCTGCAAAAACGCGGGGTTGGATTCGAACGACTGCACTTTCGCGGAAAAGCTGATGGTGTCTCGCCAGGTGTCTGTGAGCGTCGCCAGAAACTTGTCGGCCAGGGCATCGTTCAGCCGGCGTTCGCTGGGCGTCAGTCGCTCGCGCGCACCGACCCCGGTACCGCCGCGCCCACCACCAAAAAAACTATCGACCAGGAAAGACAACAGTTCGCCGGGGATCACCAAAAAGGACAGGCCGTTCAGCGGCGCAAGACTGAGCATGTTGATGCCCGCGGGACCCTGGATCCCGGAGAGCGCCTGATCGGTACGCAAGAGTTGCGTTTCACCGGCGTCGACATGCGCCGCGATGCGATACAGCGACTGAATACCCTGTGATAACGCCATCGCATGTTTTTCATGCAGGTTTTTCAGCGCCGGCATCTGGGTCAGCAGATTGTGTTCGCGGGTACTGAAATCAAACGGTTCACAGGGCCGATGGGAAGCTTGCGACCCGGGCTCAACCTCGCCTTTGGAGAAGCCGTCCATCAAGGCGTCCAACTCCCCGTCGGTCAGTACATCCTTGCTGGACATACGCGCTTACTGCACCACAAAGTTGGTGAAGAAGGCTTCCAGAACCCGGTCTTCACCATCGAGCCGCAATTGCTCATTGATGGCGGTAATCACGGCGCCACGCAGCGTCTCCTTACCTTCCAGCGTGGTCAGCGCGGCGTAGTTCTGGGCGCTGAACAGCAGGATAAGCGTGTTGCGTACCGCGGGCATGTTGGCCGCGACCTTTTCCAGCGCGAGCTCCGAATAAGACATCACCTGCAACTCGATCTGCAGGTAGCGAACGCTGCCGTTGTGCTCGAAATTCACCACGAACGCGGGGTTCAGGCTGAGGTAGATGGGCTCACCCTCGGGCTCCGCATCCGTCTCGCCCTGAGCGGCCTCCTCCGGCGCAACCTCTTCCGACGTATCCGCACCGCCCTTGGCTTGCCCCAGGTAATAAGCGCCCCCCGCGGCGACACCCACAACCAGCAATACCGCCAACCCGATGAGTATTTTCTTCATTACATTCCGTTCCTCAGATCCTGGCCGGAGACAAGCCGACGGCGGCCACTAGCGCCGGGACAGACGCTCCCGTCACTCGGAATGCAAAAGCTGTACCAACATAATTTATTGTTTTAAATCAGATAGTTACAGAGTATATATAAGGAAAGAGTCAGAGTTTTGACGCGCACCCGCAACGGCCGGAAAGCCATTGCGTTGACGCTGGCGGGGGTTCGGTGGTGTTGCGGGGTGGGGAAGTGAGGTCCCGGCTACGCCACCCGTCGACTACACGTAGTAGTCGACCAATGACTGGCTGCGGGTAGCCGCAGCGGGTAGCGCACGCTCCCCCTCAGCGAAGTCTGCGTCCTCCTGGCCCAGCTCGGCGGCGGAAAAGGTCGCGGAATCGCCATTACCCTGCCTGGAATGAGAGTCAGTGGCCACGTCGAAACGCGACAGTTGCAGGCCACTTTGCTCGAGCATGTCGCGCAACCGCGGCATCGCCTGCTCGATGGCATCCCGCGCTTCGGCACCCTGCACGGTGAAAAGTACCCGGGTCTGGTCGCCTTCGGATGCTATCCTGACATCCAGCCGTCCCAACTCAGGCGGATTGAGTTGCAGCCTCGCTTCCGAGAGGCCGTCTTTCACCAGCACACTGACCCGCCCGGCGAGTTCCGTGGCAAAGGCCGGATCTCCGGGTACTGCATGCAGCGTGGGCAAAACACCGGGTTTAGCGCCCGGGACGGAATCGACCGTGGCGACCTGCAAGCCGGCTGGAACACTACCGGCCGCTAACGGTGCAGAACCGGCGCCCGACCTGCCAGGGGCCGACTCCCTTGAAAGCCCTTCCGCCAGTGCCATTGCAAACCTCGACGCATCGCCCTGTGCCGCGTCTCCCGCCAATGACACCAGCACCTCATCGACCGGGCCTGTTGTCGCTGCTGCCGTAGTGGCCCGCATCGCCGACTGGTCGGCAGCGATATCCGCCGCCCGCCTCGTCACAGTCGCCCCGGGATATCCCGGGGCCTGCCGCGAAACCCTCTCCAGGGGCAGCGAAAGGGTCGAGCGGGCATCGCCCGTGCCGATAACAATGGGCTCCCCGGTAGCAGTAACCGCAGCAGGGTTAAGCGCGGCCGGCCGGATCAACTCCGGGGCATGCGGTAGCACTCCCTCCCCGGGTTTGCCGCCGGCCGAACTGGCAACGGTGCTGCCCAGCGCGGGCAATTCAGCTTCTCCGGGCACAGCCGCGCGAGGGGTCGCAACCCCCGGCACGGCATCATCGGAGGCCAGCAAGCGGGCCTGCACACCGGTCGTGGCAGATATCAGCTCATTCGTCACAGACTGGCCCGACTCCGTCACGGGCGTCGGCGGCACAGCAGCCCCGGTGGCAGTCCCTGTGATAGTGCCGGTATCAGCGGCCGACGCCTCGACCGCGGCAAGCAGTTGTTCGTTGGCTGCCGCGAGATTCTGCTGGATGTCGGTCGGGAGCACCGGCATGTCGTCAGACGACGTTGCCGCCGCCGGCAAATCCTTGCCGCTTGCTTGCAACACTTTGCCGTTACCGGTTTCTGGTGCCGCACCGCTGGCCGGCGACGCGCGCGATGCCCCCTCGGCCATGAAAACCTCCCCGAAAGCCCCGTCTGTGGGGGTTTCCGCTTTGGCCCGCACGCCTCCTTGCCCGCCTGCGCCTCCCGAGAGGGTCGGCGACAGGGTGTCCAGAACTGTTGTCAAAGTCTCTACCTCGAAAGCTCTCAGGCAGAGATGGCAATATTCGTACCAGAACGCTCGGTCTAGAAATCGTCGCGCGCCATCTGCCGCACAATCGACTCATCGTCCGCGCGCTTCTGGTCGGCTTTATCGCGCGCCTTCACATCCTCGCGGTGTCGGTCATCCACCAATTGATCGAGCGCCTGTGTGCGCTGGGCCCGCGACCTCCAGGTGTCCTGCGTGGTTTTCAGGCCCTCCTGCGATTCGGTCAACTCGGCTCGCTGCTGCTCGATCGCACTGTTCAAACGCTCCAGGAACAGGCGGTAATCGCGCAACTGACCCGCCTCCATTCCCATGCCGCTCTTCTCGCGCAAGGTGGCCTCGTACTCCGCCCGGTACTGCAGTAGCTGGTCCAGTTGCGCCTGTCGGGCCTCGTGCTTGCGGCGATCGGCGCTGAGCGCCTGCAGCGATTGCTGCTCCGACATTCGGGCCACCGTGGCCGCTTTCTCAATTTTGGGTGCCGTCATGCTTCACCTCCTGCCGGCGCGGGCGCCTGTGAATTTGCGAGAGCCGACAACGCTTCGCGGCTGCCGGCCATATCGACTTTTGCATGCTGGGCCTGCGCGATGAAACTGCGGATACCCGGCGCGGCGGCGATCGCGCGATCAATCTGTTGATCACTACCGTTCTGGTAGGCGCCGATGTTGATCAGGTCGCGGTTCTGGTGGTACGCGGCGTACAGGCTCTTCACTTCGCGTGCCCACGCTAGTTGCTGGGGGTCGACGATACTGGTCATCAGGCGGCTGATGGAAGCGTCGATATCAATCGCGGGGAACAGGCCTGAGTCCGCCACTTCACGCGACAGCACGATATGGCCGTCGAGTATGGCGCGCGACGCGTCGGACACCGGATCATCGAAGTCGCCTCCTTCGACCAGCACGGTATAAACGGCGGTAATTGACCCGTGAAGACCGTTGCCCGCGCGCTCCACCAGTGCCGGCAGCAGTGAAAACACTGACGGTGGATAGCCCTTTGAGACCGGCGGCTCTCCTACCGCCAGCCCGATCTCACGCTGCGCCTGCGCAACCCGCGTCAGTGAATCCATCAGCAGCAGTACCTGCTTGCCGCGCTGTGCGAAATACTCGGCAATGGCAGTCGCCCGCCAGGCGCCATGCACCCGCATCAGGGGCGAGTCATCCGCGGGTGTCGCCACAACAATAGCCTTTGCCAGGCCCTCGGGACCGAGGATATCGTCGACGAACTCGCGCACCTCCCGGCCCCGCTCACCCACCAGCGAGACCACGATCACATCGGCCTCGCTAAAGCGGGTCATCATGCCCAGCAGGGTGCTCTTGCCCACGCCACTGCCTGCAAACAGACCCAGCCGTTGCCCCTTGCCCATGGTCAGCAGGGCGTTGATCGCGCGCACCCCCACATCGAGCGTCTCGGTAATCGGGCTGCGATTCAGCGGGTTGATCGACTCCCCGCGCAACGCCGTGGAATACAGGCAGCGGACAGGACCGCGTCCATCGATCGGGTTGCCGGCACCGTCGATAACGCGCCCCAGAAGTTGCTCATCCACGGCGACGACGCTGCCGGTATGCAGTGGCAGAACGCGGGCACCGAGCTGCACGCCGCGCAGGTTACCCTCGGGCATCAGGATCAGACTCACATCGGAGAAACCCACCACCTCCGCCTCGATGGAGCCGCCGCCCTCGGTGAAAATCAGGCAGCGGCTGCCGATCGGCGCCTGGCAGCCCACCGCCTCCAGCTTGATGCCGATCATCCGCACCAGCGAGCCCTCTTCCTGCAAACCGGGCGCGCGCACGCCACAGGCGAGGCCGGCAAAGCGCCGGGCCAGGCGCTCACCGCGGCCACGTACCAACTCGTCCAGTAGCGCTGCGCTCAGTTTTCCATCCCCTTTTCGAAAGACTTGAGCAGTTCCTCGAACACCGATTCAAGCCGTTTTTCCACGGACGCGTCGACAAACGAGGTGGGAGTCTTCACCTGGCAACCGCCGGGGAACAGCTCCGGGTCCTCCACGATCTTCCAGCTCTTGCCCTCCAGCGATTCCGGTGCAAACTCGGACACCAGGCTGGCATCTGCCGGGTTGAGAAAAATAACGATCTCACCCTGCAACTTGTACAGTGTCGACAGCGCCTCCTGCACCACAGCGACAACAGCGGTGGAATCCAGCGTCAGCTCGCGCCGCACGATCTGCTCGGCAAGCTGCATCGCCATCTGCGCCAGTTCGCGGCTTACCACTTCTTCCAGGGCTTCAAACGGCTGTGCCATCTGCTTCGCAACCGCCTCCAGGGCGGCGACAATTCTGGCGGCCTCCTCGCGACCGGCGGCCAGCCCTTCCTCCCTGCCGGCCTGATATCCACGCGCCTGCGCCAGGGCCTCGCGCTCTTCCAGCGACGCCTGCGGCTCGGGTACCCGGGGCTCTTCAAAAAACGGGGCCTTCCAGCGCTCTACAACGGGAGAGGTATCAGACAAAGTCTTCCCCTCCCTTGCCAAGGAAAATTTCGCCGGCGTCGGCGAGCTGCGCGGCGATGGTGAGTATCTCCTTCTGCTGCGCCTCGACGTCCGCCAGCTTGACCGGCCCCTGCGCTTCGAGATCTTCGCGCAGCATATCGGCGGCACGCGATGACATATTCTTGAAGAACCTGTCTTTCAGATCATCGTCGACGCCCTTCAGTGCGATCACCAGCTTGTCGGAGGAGATTTCGCGGATCAGTCGCTGCATGCCGCGATCATCCACGGCCATGAGGTTCTCGAAAACGAACATCATCTCCTGGATCTTTTCGCCCAGGTCCCCGTCGATCTTTTTCATCGAGTCGAGCAGCAGTACTTCGTCGCCACTGTCGACATTATTGAGAATGGCCGCCGCCGTGTTCAGCCCGTCCAGCGTGGTCAGCGGTGCGTCCTGGTCAGCACTCAGTTGCTTCTCAAGTACCCGGTCCAGCTCCTGCAGCGCAGACGGATCCACCAGTTCGAGGCGCGCGACGCGCATCAGGATGTCCGGCCGCGCATCAATGGGCAGCAATGCCAGCACCTGTGCCGCGTGATCCGGTTCCAGCGAGGCGAGCACCAGCGCCGCGATCTGGGGATGTTCGTGGCGTATGATGCCGGCGACGGAGCGCGCATCCATCCACTTCAGCGCATCCATGCCGCTGCTGTTCTTGTCCTGCATCACCTTGTTCAGCATGCTGCGCGCGCGCTTCTCTCCCAGCGCCTCAACCAGCACGCGGCGGGTAAAGTCGCCGCCGCCGATGCCAATCGGGCTGACGTTGGCGATTTTCTCGGAAAAATCCTGCACCACCGTGGCGATCTGATCGTTGGAGACATCGCGCAGGCCCGCCATGGCCTCACCCACACGCTGCACTTCCCGTGGCTCCATATGCCGCATGATCGCGGCGGCGCCCTCTTCGCCCAGGCCAAGCAAAAAAATCGCGGCGCGCTGTGGCCCGGAGAGGTTCTCTGCGGACTCAACTGTCACTGGCCACCCACTTCTTTACCACGTTGGCCACTCGATGCGGCTCACCTTCCACCATCATGCGCGCCATGTTGAGTTGTTGCTGATACGCGGGCTCGGCCGCAGGCAGGCCGCCGCTTTGGCCGTAGCCCAGCGTGACCCGGTCATCCCCGATGGCCATGTTGCCCGCCTGCCCGCCGCCCGACTCGGGCGGCAGGGGGGGCGGCAGCGCTGAGGCCTTCAGCAGGGGGCGCACAACCAGCATGATAGTCAGCAGCACCGTGAGTACCGCGAACAGCAGCTTGACACCCTGCCAGACCCAGGGCTGATCGAGTATCGATTCCTCGGGCAACGGCTGCATCGCCGGGGGCGCCACGAAGGACGCATTCACCACGTTCACCCGGTCGCCGCGCTCGGCATCAAAGCCCACCGCCTCCTGCACCAGTGCTTTTACCTCCGCAAGCTCTGCCTCCGCCAGCGGCACGCGCTCAACCGCTCCCTCGTCGTTTACCGACTCGCGGTAGTCGACCACCACGGCGACGCTCAGCTTTTTCAGCGTGCCGGGCGTTTCACTGATATGACTGATGGTGCGGTCGACTTCATAGTTGCGCATTTCCCGCTTGCTGGAACGCTGCGCCTGTTGCTGCGTTTCACCGCCGGGTGCCTCCGCTTCCGCGGTAAGCTCCGCCGGCGCGGGCGGCTGATTTGCCAGCGTACCGGGCAGGCCGGCACTCTGACGATCTGCGGTCGTCTCCTCAACCAGTTCCTCACTGCGAATGGCTGTCTCGGGCTGGTAGATTTCGCTGGTGCGCTCCACCCGCGTGAAATCGAGCTCCGCCGCCACCTGCGCCTGCACGGCGCCCACACCGAGAATGGGTGTCAGTATCTCGTGGATGCGGTCGACGTAACGCTCCTCGAGTTGTTGTGTGAAGCGGAAATTCTCTTTCGTGGAACCGAAACCGTCATCGCTTTGCGCAGACAGCAGTTTGCCGCGATTATCAATCACCGACACCTGTTCCGCCTCGAGGCCGGGCACGCTGAAGGCCACCAGGTGCACAATCCCCGCGAGTTGCCTGTCCGACAGTTCGCGCCCCGCGTACAGGTTCAGCAGCACGGATGCCGCGGGCTTGTCTCTCTTGCGAATGAAAGCAGACTGCTTCGGCAATGCGAGGTGCACGCGCGCGCCACGCACACTGTCGAGTGAGGAGATGGACTGGGACAACTCCTGTTCCAGTGCGCGATCGTACCGCGCCTTCTCCATAAAGCTGCTCACGCCGAGACCGTAGTCTTCCTCGAGCATCGTGTAACCGGGCGCATCGAGTTTTGGCAGCCCTTCGCCAGCCAGCTTGAGGCGCATTTCACGCACCTGATCGCTCGGTACGCTCAACATGCCTGTGCGACTGTCTACACGGTAACTGACACTGCGGGCATCCAGTGAGGCCATGATCTCCGACGCTGATTCAGGCGGTAACTCGCCAAACAGTGGCACGTACTCCGGCGTCAACGCCCACTGCACCATGCCCACACCCAGCGCAATACTCGCCGCCAGCCCCAGCAACAGGCTCACCTGCCGGGTCATCGGCTGACGGCTGAGGCTGCTGAACCTGCCGAGCAGTTCCTGTGAATCCATGGCCATTATTTATTCTTCCGGGCTACCTTGATTACGCCGCGCAGGTCTAGACCTGCATATTCATTACGTCCTGATAGGCCGTGAGCAGCTTGTTCCGGACCTGGGTTATCGCCTGAAACGAAATGCTGGCCTTCTGCAACGCCACCATGACCTCGGGCAGCTCGACGCCTTTCTCGCCCATCTCGAAAGCCGTGGACAGCTCACGCGATTGCGCCTGCGCCTCATTGACCTGGTCCAGGGATTTTTTCATCAACTCGGCGAAATCCACGCCGGCAGCCGACTCGTTCTGTGTTTCGGTGTTGCCGCCAGCCGCGGCCGACAACGCGCGCATCTGCGCCAGCACCTGATTGATATTGATATCACTCATAGTTTGGTTTCTCCCCTTTCGCCGGTCTATCCGGCGTGCGGCAGGGCCACGCCCTGTTCTTTCAGGCGTGCCAGCTTGTAGCGCAATGTGCGCGGGCTGATGCCGAGAATCTCCGCCGCGTCCTTGCGCCGCCCGTTAACAGTTTTAAGGGCATTCACAATCAACTGCTTCTCGGTGTCCTTGAGGCCGCCATCGAGAAGCTTTTCGCCGGCGTTTGCGGTTTTTTCCGGCGCCGTGCTGAAATCCACCCTGATCGTGTCCTCAAAGTAGATATCCCTGGCGCCGATGCGGGTGCCCGGTGTCAGGATTGCGGCACGCTGCATGCAGTTTTCCAGTTCGCGCACGTTGCCCTGCCACGGGTGCGATAACAGGCGCAACTCCGCCTCGCGATCGAGCGACATGGCGCGGCCACCGGCGTGGCGTTGCAGCATTAGCCGGGCCAGCGGAACGATATCGGCGGGACGCTCGCGCAATGGCGGAATGTGCACGGGAAATACGCTCAGTCGGTAGTACAGGTCTTCGCGAAAACGACCGGCCGCCACCTCGGCGCGCAGCTCGCGGTTGGTGGTGGCCAGCACCCGGACATCCAGCGCGATCGGGTTCTGGCCACCGAGCCGCTCTACTTCTCTTTCCTGCAGCACACGCAACAGCTTGGCCTGCAAACCGAGGTCCATTTCCGAAATTTCGTCGAGCAACAACGTGCCGCCGTTCGCCTGTTCGAACTTGCCGGCGCGCGACTGGTAGGCACCCGTGTAAGCGCCCTTCTCGTAGCCGAACAGCATGGACTCCAGCATCGGCTCGGGTATGGCGGCACAGTTGATCGCCAGGAAAGGGCCCTCTGCACGGTCGGAGTTGTGATGAATGTAACGCGCGACAACCTCCTTGCCAGTACCGGACTCGCCGCTGATCAGCACTGTCGCGGGCGTTGCGGCCACCCGCGACAGCAACTCGCGAACGCTGGTCATCGCAGGATCTTCCGCGACCATGCCGGCGGCATCGCACTCGATGGAGCCTTCAAGGCGGCTGACCATTTCCAGCAAGACTTCTGCCTCGAACGGCTTCAGCAGGTAATCGGTGGCGCCCTCGCGGATAGCTTCAATCGCTTTCTCTACACTGCCATGGGCCGTCACCAGGACGAAGGGCAGCTGCGGTCGCGAGGCACGGACCTCACGCAACAGTGTGTGGCCGTCCATTTCGTCCATCTGCACATCGCTGATAACCAGGTCCACCGCCTCGCGCTCCAGCAGGAGTAGCGCTTCTACGCCGTTGCCGGCCGACAACGCCGCGTAACCCCCATATTCCAGCGTGTCGCACAGCGCTTCGCGCAGCGCGTCGTCATCTTCAACCACCAGTACGCGTGCCTGTCTACTCATGGGTAAGCTTCCTTGCATCTTTGGCATCAGAGCCAACCGGGGTTGCATGCGCGATCGGCAGGTTGATCAGGAATTCGGCACCGCCCTGCGGCCGGTTGTGAGCGGTAATCTCGCCGCCGTGATCGCCCACGGTCATGGCGACTACTGCCAGGCCGAGACCAGTGCCGGCGGCGCGGGTAGTGAAAAAGGGGTCGAAGATACGGTCGCGCACCTCCTCGCTGATACCCGGCCCGTCATCCCGCACGCGTATCTGCAACCAGTCTTCGCTGAGCGCTCCCACCCAGAGCTCCATGGTGACGCCATCGCCGGCAGCTTCCAGCGCATTCATGGCCAGGTTGCACAGGGCTCCCACCAGTTCGTCGCGGTCGCCGAGAACACGCAGCGTATTGTCGACCGCGGGCACGGAGATACGGCCGCCGCGGTCGGCGAGCTGCGGCATAACGGTGGAATTAAAATCGTTCAGAATATCGTTGAGGGGAATGACCTGCCTGTCACGAGCGCCGCCGCGCACGAAGCTGAGCATGCTCTCGAGCAGCTTGCCCATGTGGTCGAGGCGTCGGCTGACTTTTTGCGCAATGCGCTGGCGGTGCTCCGGGGCCAGCTCCTCGGCGCCAAGCTGCGCCATATAGAGGGTAGCCGCACTCAGCGGCGTGCGCACCTGGTGCGCCAGCCGGGCCGCCATTTCACCCAGCGCTGTCAGGCGCTGTTTACGCCCGAGCTGAGCCTGTAACTGGTGTACCTCGGTGACATCGGTAATCAGCAGCACCTGGTCACCGAGGTCATCCAGCACCCGGCTCACAACGGAATAGCGCTTGCCATTGCCGAGCAGGAGCTGGGAGGATTTAAGCGTTGCACTGCCCGAGGTGCGCCGCAGCACGTCCTCCCAGTACTCGCCAAGCAGTGGACCGCCGAGTACCTGCAGCGCTTCCGGGTTGGCATCGCGAATCCGCTGTTGTCGATCGATGATAAGCACGCCACCGGGCAGGGCCGACACCAGCGAGCTCAGGCGGTTTGCGAGACGTTCTTTTTCATCCAGCTCCCGCAGACGGGCCGAACGGGCGCTGCTCAGCTCCTCCGTGAGGTCGGCGACCCTGGCCTGCAGGCCACGGTAGGTAGCGTCGAGTTCAACCGAGACGCGGCTGAAAGTCTCAAATGCCTCTTCCAATTCATCCTGCGTCAGCGGCTGTGTCTGGCTCATGCGGCAGTTTTCCGTCAATTACCGATAATCGATCGGCGCTTACAGACGAAGTAAGCAAAAAACGTGCCTAACTATAATTCTTTTTTATATCAGGGAGTTGGAGCGCAGGCTTGATGGATGCGTCAAGAACCCGTCAGTTCTTCGGGGCGCTGTATCTCGAACTTGCGCATTTTCTCCACGAGCGTGGTGCGCTGCAGGTTCAGCAGTTTGGCGGCACGTGCCACCACCCACTCGGACTGCATCAGGGCCTGGGTCATCAGGCTGCGTTCGATACCCGCGAGATGCGGTTTGAGGTCGATACCCTCGCGCGGCAGATCGACAGGGGCAGCGCCACGCCCGCCGGGCGCGAGCAACTGCAACTCGTCTTCTACAACTTCCTCGAACAACTCGAGGTTGGCGCGGAACTTGGCGGGCAGGTCCGACCACTTGACCAGCTTGTCGGGAAAGAGAATCGACAGGCGTTCCAGCACGTTGAACAGCTCGCGCACATTGCCTGGCCAGTGGTACCGTGCGAGGCTCGCCACCGCGCAATCGCTGAGTCGCAGGGTGCCACGATTCTCACGTTCAAGGCTGTCGATATAGCCTTCAATCAGCAGCGGAATATCGCCGGCGCGCTTGCACAAGGGCGATATCTCTATGGGAAAGACATTCAGGCGGTAGAGCAGATCCATGCGGAAAGCGCCCTCGCTCACCAGGTGATCAAGGTCGCAATGGGTGGCTGCGACGATGCGCACGTCCGCCTGCAGGGTCCTGGTACTGCCCACACGCTCAAACGTGCGCTCCTGTAACACGCGCAACAGTTTGACCTGCATTTCCAGTGGCATGTCGCCTATTTCATCCAGGAACAGTGTGCCGCCCTCGGCGATTTCGAAACGTCCCTGACGCGCGCTGATGGCGCCGGTAAACGCGCCCTTCTCATGCCCGAACAGTTCCGACTCCAGCAACTCGGCCGGAATGGCCCCACAGTTAACCGCCACGAAGGGTCTGTCGGCGCGTGCGGACAGCGCGTGCACACACCGCGCTACCACCTCCTTGCCCGTACCCGACTCGCCGGTAATCAGCACCGAGGCCTCGGTAGCGGCAACCTGTCGCACCAGCTGGCGCACGGCGTCGATTTCATCGCTGCGGCCGACCAGTTTCTGGTACAGCAGTAGAGAGGGGTCCTCCCGCGCGCCGGAGCGATGACGATAATAAAGAACGGCCTCCTGCAGGCGCGCCAGCAACTCTTTATAACTCGCGCCGGTGGACACCACTCCGCGCACCCGCCCCGCGAACGCTGTCTGCGCCTGGCTCGCGTCGGCAATGAGAAAACAGGCACTGCCGGGCAGACGGGTGGCGGCGGTTTTCAATGCCGGCTCGACGCAGGCCTCGTCGGCACCGGCGGCGACAAACACCGCGAGCACGCTGGATAATTCGTCGATCGCCGCACTCATGGCGGGGATGGTGGACGCGGTGTGGGTCGGGTAGCCGAGAAACTGCACGAATGAAGCGAAGCGACGAGCGCGCTCCACGTTGGAGTCCACGATCAGTACCGGCGACTCCTGCTCAGTCATCGCCGATCTCCACCGATCGCGAGGGGTCGAAAGGCACTGGTAGCCCCGGGGCGCGTGCCCTTACGCTGCAACCCTGCACGATACATGTCAGAGACGATCCCCGTTAACGAACAACACAATCCTTGTCTACCTGCCTTCACTGCATCAGGTCAACATCGTCTCTCTCTGCCGGCTGCCACTGGAACTGAGAGGGAGCGGCAATCAACGCCAGGAGAGATTTCGTATGATTCTCAATAGCTTACACGTTTCCCGCACGAGTTAAATACGTAGAATCCCGTAGTAGCGCCAGTTCGCCCGCTCGCAGTTGACCCTGGGCTTCAAGCCCGGTGCGCACCTGCACTACCTGCTGTACGAGGCTGGCGACAGAGGCCGCATGCATCTTGCCGAAGACATTTTTCCGGTGCACTTCCACCGTTCTGGGGCTGATGCACAGCGCCTGGGCAATCTCCTTGCTCGTCTGCCCGCGCACGACGTATTCCATGACCTCGACTTCCCGCTGGGTCAGGTTGTCGATACGCGCCAGGATTTGCGCGCGGTACCGCGCTTCGCTGCGCTTGCGCAGGCTTTCGGCCAGGGCACCCCGCACGGAAGCCATCAGCTCTGCAGGCTGCATCGGCTTTAACAAAAAATCGGCCGCGCCGGCCTTCAGCGCACGGATGGGTGCGCGTACATCGGTGGTCGCCGTCAAAAATATGATGGGTACAGGACAGCCGCGGTCGGCGAGCACTGCCTGCAGCTGCAGGCCATCCATCGCTGCCTGGTCGACCTCCAGCACAAGGCAGGTGGAAGCGGCTGCGCTTGCCGCGCCGGACAGCTTCTTGAACTCGCTGTGCAGAAAGTTCTCGGCGCAGTCGAAGGTCTTGAGGGCGATATTCTCGACGCTCAGTGCCTGGGCCAGGCGCGCCTGCGTCACACGATCGCGATCGACAGAATACACGGTGTGCTCGAACTTCTGTGCCATCTCGGTTGGGCGCTCCCCTCCACTGTCCGCATGGTGCTACAAACCCGGGCAAGCCACAACCGCAGCGCAATGGGTTAGCGCAATTTAATCGTCGGCATCTGCACGACGACGGAAGGCCACCTCGCGACGGTGATGTCGGAAAACCAGTTTATCGAGCCAGGATTGGGCGGACGGGGAGAGACCGAGATACCGAACCCGGTTGGTGCTTGCATCGCCCTCGCCCTGTACGGCCACCACCCGGCCGTAGACGCTCAACGGTTTGGGTGTGCCGTGCTGAATGTACACCTGCATGAACAGGATATCGTCGAGCGCTGGCGGGTTCTCGTCGCGCCAGGCGATCTCCCTGGCGGAAACGGTCGCGGTGCGCCGCGGCGGTATACTCGATTGCTGGTAGATCAACTCGCTGACGAGGTCGAGCAGCAGGTTGATTTTCAGATCGAGCCGCGCGACCTCCTGGGATGACGCCACCTCCTCCTCGGAAAATTCGCCGGGAAAAGCGCCAATAACGGAAACCGCCCGGAGAAAAGACTCGTTGGATTCGTTGACGATGGCCAGGCGGGCTTCGTCGGGCTCCCGCTCTACCCGTCGCCACTCGATGGACATGTCATCGGTAAAGCTGAGGCCGCCGACACCGCTTTGCTCGTTGTTTGTCATGCTCACCCTGCACGGTACCCGCCAGAGCGGCTAGTGTCGCAGGTTGCGCGCAGACTGCAAGCCACCCCGCGCGGCAGACGCAAAACACACGCGCCTGCACGCGACGCGCAAGCTCACTCAGCGACCGGTCACGGACTCCACCGCACGGTAGCTGTTAACCGCCTGGCGTTTCGAGCTCAGCTCCCTGCCCTGGGCCATCGCGGCGGAGCGCGCCACGGTCAGCCTCGACATCAGTTCCTCGTTCAGGTGCAGCAGGGCCGCCATCGCCTGGGCCACCAGTTCTGTATCCGCGGGCGGGATCTGGCGCGAAAAACACGCCGCAAGATCTTCCCGGCGTTCAAGTTCGAGCTCGGTCACACGCGCCCAATCGTCGTTTTCGGCGTGTTCCAGCATTTGCTCTGTCAGCTTCAGTGCCTGCGCCAGGCGCTGGCAGTGCCGCACCTGGTCCGACAGCGCCCGCGTGCGCAGCTCCTCGACGATCATGCTGGCTGCCTCATGTCTTCGGGAATAGCGTTCCACGCGCTGCGAATTTCTCCCAACAGTGCCGCCACCTCATCCAGGCGCGCCACATCAGATGCCAGGTTGGCCTCCACCAGGCCCTGTTCCATGTAGTCGTACAGGGCACCGAGATTGTCGGCGATCTCGCCTCCGCGCTCTCGATCGAGACTGGCGCGCAGGCTGTCAATAATGCCGATTGCGCTGCTGATCAGTTCGCCCTTGCGCCCGACTTCGCCGCGCTGCATGGCACCCCTGGCCGTCGCCAGGTGATCAGCGGCGCCCGCGATCAGCATGGCGATGAGCTGGTGCGAGTTGGCACCGGCCACCCCGCTTTGCACGCCAATGGCCCTGTACTGCTGCAATGCCGTCTGGTTCATGTGGCTCCTTGTGGTAGCGTATTAATTGCGGTTGAGCGACCCGGCTGCAGGCAGGGTCGAGAGCTGTTCCGTCAGAAAATTACTGGTGGACTGCAGTTGCGCCAGCAGGGTATCGAGGGCGTTGAAGCGCGCACGGAATGCTGCCTCCAGCGACTCCATGCGCAAGTCGAGACGTGCGCGTTGCTCGTCAATGCGGTCATTCTGGCTTCGCAGGCCGTCAGTTCGCAAATCGAGCAGACCATCGGCTTCCAGGAACCCGGCGATCAGCGTGTTCAACTGATCGGCGACACCACGCGTGAAGTCCAGCGTCCCGCGCGGCCCGGTGCCGCCCCCGTCAACCTGCAGCCTGAGCCCTTCGGCATCGCTGCCGGCAGCCCCCGTGAGAACCCTGCCCGCGCCAAGCGCGGCCACGCCGCCGATGCTGCCGGCGACATCGACACCCTGCGAACCGGCGCCAACTGTGAATCCCAGGTCGGCGGCGCTATTGGTATCCGTGGCAGTCAACTCGACACTGGAGGCGGAGCCGTAACGCTCTGATGTAACCGCCAGGCTGCCAGCGACAAAGCTGACACTGACGCGAACGCCGGCGGCCAGCAGGGCCGCATCGCTGTTGATCTTCGACTGCACTTCCAGTGCCAGCGCGTCGCCGCTACTGTAGCTGCCCTGTCCCAGCACGATGCTCGCACTGTCGATACCATCCACGCGAATACTGAACTCATCGTTGTCCGCATCTATAGTGGCCACACCCCCGGGCAGCGCCACGGCGCCGCCGGTGTACTGCCCACGCGTTGCCAACTGCGAAATCTCTACCGCGTAGTTGCCCACGCGCGTGGCATCGGTCGCACCCAGGTAGTTGATGCCGCTGTTCGAAGGCGTGCCAACCGCGGCAAACACGCTGATAACTTCATCGAAATTCCCCGCGAGCGCCGCGTCAAGCGCTGTCTCGTCCACCTCCAGTGAACCATCGCGCGCGGTGGTGATGCCCAGTTGGCTGAGACTGCTCAGCGCCCCGGAACTGCCTGCAACGACACCGCCGATCACCTGGCGCAGCTGCGCACTGATCGCGCGCACGGAGGAGTCACCCTGCAGTGCTCCGGCGGTGTTGCTGGCGGCGTCGTAGGCAGTGAGTCCGCGAGTCGCCTGCTGGAATGCGTTGAACCCGTCGACGAAGGACTGAATGGTGGCCTTGACCCCCGCGGTATCCTCGTTTACCGAGAGTGTGACCGGGGTGGCCTGGGTAAGCCCCTTGAGGGTGATATCGACGCCATCAATCACGCCCCTGGCGGTATTTTCGGCGCTGCTGATGGGCAGGCCATTGACACTGAACAGGGCGTCCTGTGCCGCCACGGTCTGGCTCAGGTTGGTCGCTGTACCATTGAACGCAAAAGCAGACAGGCCGACAGCATCTGTGTCATTGCCATCACCGGTATCCGTCACACTGACTTGAATGCTGTTGTCCTCTCCTGACGACTCCGAGCTGAGCAACAGCCGGTAACCGCTGCCGTCATTGACGATGCTGGCGCTAACCCCGATGTCGGCGTCATTGATCGCGTCGCGCACGCCCTGCAGTGAGTTGTTGCTACCATCGATGCTGATCGTGGTGCCGGGGCGCCCGGAGGCGTTCAGCGTGAAGCCGTTATAGCTCTCGGGACCGGGCTCCGGCCCAGTGTAATCGGTAGTGCCGAAACGCAGCGTGAGGGTGCCGGTGCCCACAGTCTCCGTGGGCGACGCGTAACTGCCCGACGCCAGCGAATGTGCGCGCGCCAGCTGCTGCACGCCGACCTCATAGTTGCCATTGACAGCAGAACCATTGGCACTGAGGTCGACGATATCGGGATTGCTCGAGGTTCCGAGGCGCTGACCGAAACTGCTCAGGGTGTTCAGGCTCGCCAGGGAGTCCTGCAGCGTTGAGAGTGCACCGGTGAAGGTGCCAAATGCCGAAAGTTCGGCCCCAACCTGCTCGCTTCGCCGGTTGAGGCGGTTTTCGGTAGGCGCGCGTTCTGCAGCGACAAGCTGGGAGACCAGTCCCTCGATGTCCAGCCCTGAGCCAATTCCCGATGCAGTAATCATGCGCATCCCGCCTTAAAATAAAGTGCTTCAGCAACCGACCTGTGGTGCGGTCGGAACCCCGCGATCAATCATGCAAAGTCAGTGCCAGCACTTCCGCGGGTGGTTGGCAGAGCCCTTCATCCCTGCGTGTCCAATAGTACTCCTGGTCCCGCGTTGCCGATCTGGTCGGCAATGTAGCGCGCCGTCGCCAGCACCTCTTCGGATGGAACCTGTTTGACAACGTCCCCTGTCGCCCTGTCTACCACGGCAAACATATTGACTCCGCTCTGCGCATCTACCATGAATCGCAGTGAGTGCGCATTTTTCTCCATGTACTCCTGCACGACTGCCGCCGCCTGTTCGATGGGCGCTGCCGTGCCCGGGTCGCGCTGCGGTAATTGTTTGCCGCTGTCGACCACTTGCTGCCGCCCGGCTGGATCCGGCGGCGTTGCCGTTTTTACGCCCGCGGACATACTGCTCGCGCCACCTGGCGTCATACCGCGCATGATTTCTGGACCCAACATGTTCAACCCTCCTCCAAGCGTAGATATTGCTGTTGTTCAGCAGTGCTCTGCGGGAGAAAAAGGGGCGGCGAACCGCCCTATGGATACTCTTGTTGTTATGGCTTATAAAGCCCCTGTTACTGCAGCAGTGCGAGTACGTTCTGCGGCGCGGCATTTGCCTGCGCAAGCATCGCCGTACCGGCCTGTTGCAGTATCTGCGCACGCGTCAGGTTTGCGGTTTCAGCCGCAAAGTCAGCATCCTGAATGCGTGAACGGGAAGCCGACAGGTTCTCTGCTGTGGTCTGCAGGCTGCGCACGATGGACTCGAAACGGTTCTGTGCCCCACCGAGGTCCGCCCGCGCGCCGTTTACCGTAGTCAGTGCCGTGTCGACTGCGCCCAGCATGGTCGTCGCGTTGGCCGCCGAGGTCACGTCACCGCTGATAACACCACTCACGTCGACCGTGCTCAGGTCAACCGTGTCACCGCTGTTGGCACCCACCTGGAAAGACAGGGTTGCAGCGGTATTCAGCAGCTGTACGCCGTTGAATGTGGTATCGGCCGCGACACGACCAATTTCCGCAATCAGTGTCTGTACTTCCGCATCCAGGGCCGCACGGTCGCTGGCAGAGTTGGTGGCGTTGGCAGACTGCACCGCGATTTCGCGGATACGCTGCAGGTTGTTGGTCACTTCCGCCATCGCACCTTCCGCGGTCTGTGCCAGGGAGATGCCGTCGTTGGCGTTACGTGCCGCCTGGTTCAGGCCACGAATCTGCGAAGTCATACGCTCCGAGATCGCAAGGCCCGCCGCGTCGTCCTTGGCGCTGTTAATTCGCAGACCGGAAGACAGGCGCTGCAGAGAAGTAGCGAGCGAGCCTGAAGACTCACTCAGATTCCGTTGCGCGTTCAGCGACGCGACATTCGTGTTGATTACCTGCATGGTTTCGTCCCTCTCTCATTATCCGCGATGTCTACCCGTGGTGACTCTGGCGGTTATTGAATTGCTGTTTCGAATCACTTATCGACCGTGATTCTCACTGCCGATACTTGAGTTAGCGGGTGGGGAGGGGAAAACTTTAGAAGTTACTGCATTTTTGTCATTTTTTTGGCTGTTAGCCGCGTCGCCTGTGTTTACGCGCGCTGCGGCAGCCTGAAAATGCCGCCGATCAGGCGCGGGGCGGCCTTCCGGAAGCCTGGCAGATGACTGCTAGAGGTAGTTGAACAGCGACAGGCCCTGCATTTTTGCATAGCTTTGCTGGGCCGCCTGCAATGCAGTGAGCTCCAGATTGAAACGACTGATCGCCTCGGCATAGTCGAGATCCTGGATGCCGGATAGCGTTTCCTGGAGCTGCAGGTTGAAACTGTCGTTTATATCCAGCTGGCTTTGCACCTGCTGCAGGCGCACGCCGACGCCAGCGCGCACTTCCAGCACTTTATCCAGCCCCTGGTCGATATCTCCCAGCGCCAGCGCCATTGCATTGTTCACCGCCGCGACACCGGCGGGCGTGGTAGCGGGATCCCGCAGCGCACCCACAATATCTTCCAGCGTGGCAAACAGTGATTTGTTGACCGAGGGTTCAACCGTAAACGTGTCTCCATCCGCGGGCACACCGGAGAACTCCAGGCGGGCCCCGGCAAAATCGATGGCGTCGCCCGCCGCGTACACGCCGCTGCCAACAACCGCCGCCGCGGAGTTGGTCACCTGGTAGGTGACCGGGTCAGTGGGTGTGGGCTGTGAGAAGCTGACCGTGTAATCGTCGCTGATGAAACTGCCGTTGCGCACGCTGCTGCTGATAACGGCCGTGCCGCTATTGCCCGGGTCCGGTTGTATCGAGAAGCTGCCGTTGCCACTGGGCACCGACATGAAAACCTCTGCGCCGGAATCTCGCACCGCAACCTGCACGCTCGAGCCTACCTGCACAAAACGCTGGCCATCGTCACCGGCGTAAACCACGCTGCCACCCTGGCGGGAGAACGGTTGTGACTGTGACTGAAAGCCGCCGAAAATGTACTCACCACTGGCATCGCGGGTGTTCGCGAGACCCACCAGTTCATCAATGCGCGCCTCTATTTCGGTGGCGATTGCGCTGCGGTTCTCGGGCGACTGGGTGGCGTTATTGGCCTGCAACACCAGCTCGCGAACCCGCTGCAACAGGTTCCCGGTATCGGCAAGCACTGCTTCTTCTCGCGCCAGTTGTCCCTCAGCGAGATTCGCATTGCGCTGGTACTGATCCACCCGTGCCAGGTCTTCAGTGATGTCCATGATCTGCACCGCCGCAACCGGGTCATCCGACGGCGTGAGAATACGCCGACCGGTAGCCAACTGCTGCTCGGTCTCGGCCAGTTTCTGCTGCTGCGTCAGCATGGCGGACAAACCCTGCTGAAAAATCTGAACGCTGGACATTCGCATGGAAAATTACCTTCGGGTAGCCGTCAACAGCGTTTCGAAAAGCTGGTCGGCAACCGCGATCATCTGCGCCGCGGCCTGGTACGCCTGTTGATAGCGAATAAGATTTGCGGCCTCCTCATCGAGGTTTACGCCGGACAGGCTCTCGCGGCTGGCGACAGCCTGATCGAGCAATATGCTCTCCGTTCTGGAGCCGGCTTCCGACTGGCGCGTTTGCACCGCGATATCCGCCACCATACCGCTGTAGGTATCCTGGAAGCTGGCTGTTCCGCTGAGCAACGTGTTGGACGTTTGCAGGCCGGCCAGCGCCAGCGCATTGCGATTATCGCCCGTACCGTTGACGTTGTTCACAATGTCCAGTGCATCACCGCTGGCGGGCGCACCGGTGATGGCAAATTCAAAGCCCGCCAGCGAAAAGTTCTTGCCGCTCTCGGTGGCCGGATTGTACGCGAGTGGTCCGCCGGCTATGCCGGCCACGTCAAAGCCTGGCTGTCCCGCCCCCAGTGCATCCGGGTTGAAGGTCAGGGTTACCGGGCCGGCCAGGGGCAGCCCGGAGGCTTCGTTCACCACCAGGCCATCGATCGTTGCCGTACCGGAATTGGCGCCGTCTGAACCAGCCCGCAGAAGCGAGGCGGCCGCGATGCTGCGTGGGTCGCTGAGCGCCAGGTCAAAGCGTGCCGCGTTCCTGGCCGTGGGCTGAATAGTAAACCCATCGCCCGCCGCCGCAGCGCCCGAGAGGCTGATTTCCATTCCGTCGACAATAAACGGGCCCCCGCCGCTCTGGGCCGCGCCGGTGCTGAGATTCGTCAGCGTCCACTGGGCCCCGTCAAACTGCACGCGGTAGTCCGCGCCGGTCAGTGCGCCGGCATCGCCGATCACGGCCGTCACGGAGGCAGTTCCCGTATTCGAGGCCTGCGCCGTGCTTGTCGCATCCAGTGGCCGGAAGAAGTTAGCGCCCGGCTGGCCGGTGAGGTCCATCCCCAGGCTGTGCTGTTCATTCACGACGGCGGTGACGCCCGTCGCCACCAGCCCGAGCTGGTTCAACGCCGGATCCAGCACCTGTTCGCGGAAGTCCAGCAGGCCGCCAAGCTCACCGCCCTTGAGGAAGCGCTCGAGGTTGGTGGCCGCGCCGGTGTTGCCCAGCGCTACCACCGGGCGTGTGCCGCCCAGGGGATTCGGGCGCACTTCAAGGGGCTGGAAGGTACCGCCCACCACCAGCGCCTGGCCATTGCCGATCATCAGGTTGAACGTACCGTCATTGGCGTCCACCACATTGACATCAATGCGCTGCGCAAGCTCCCGCACCAGTTGGTCGCGACTATCGAGCAGGTCATTGGGCGGTTGTCCCTGGCCCGCCATGTACGATTGAGATACCTGCTTGTTGAGGCTGGCGATACTGTCCGCAAGCGAGTTTATTTCGGCCACCGAGTCCTGTATGCGACCATCAATCTCCGCGTCCAGGTTGCGAAAATTGCTGTCGAGATAGTGAAAACGGTCTGCCAGCACCTGCGCTTCGCCCAGTAACACCTGGCGCTCGGGCAAGGACGCAGGGTTATTTGCAACATCCTGCAGTGCGCCAAAAAAGCTTTCCAGCGTGGAGTTCAGCCCGGCGCCAGGGTCCGCCAGCAGGCCCTCAAGCCGGCTGGAGAGATCGTAGAATGTCTGGAAACGCGACTGGCTGGAGGTTTTATCGCGCACCTCCGCGGTCAGATACTGGTCGTAAAAGCGCTCAACCGAGTCCAGGGCGGCGCCTCTGCCCAGGTACGCGCCGCCGGAAAACTCCGGCGGCTGCGTCACAAAATTCACGCGCTGCCGACTATAACCCTCGGTATTCACGTTCGAGATGTTATGCCCGGTGGTCGAGATCGCGCGCTGCAGCGACAGTAGTGCCGAAGAGCCGAGATTCAGCAGGTCTGGCATGGTCGTCTATCCATAGATTTGCACGGGAATGTTTCCCCTCCTCTCACCTTAGCGACAAATTCACCGAATTCTTTAGCTCATTGAATACGGCAGCATAGGTATCGGTATCCAGGATACGCATGATTTTTGCGCCGTAGGCAGGATCGGTGGCGTAACCGGCCTCCTGCAGCCCGCGCACATAGGCCGCGCTGTCGGGGGCCTGGTCGAGCGCCGGGCGGTAGCGCGGGTTACTGCTGATAAAATCCACGTAGTCATCAAAGCTGCCGGCCAGCGAGTCATACACGCGGAAGGCCGCCTTCTCCAACGCCGCCACCCCGTCGCGAAACTCCAGCGTGCGTACCGTTGCCGATTTGCCCTGCCAATCTTCCCCGGCCTTGATGCCGAACAGGTTCAGGCTGCTGCCACTGTCGTTGCGGATCACTTTCTTGCCCCAGCCTGTTTCCAGGGCAGACTGCGCCACCAGTACCTCGGGGGCCACACCCAGCTTTCCGCCGGCATCCACCGCGTGTTCCCAGATACCGCGAATAAACTCCTCCGGCGAGCCAGGTGCAAAGCCCTCCGCGCTCTCCCCGCGCACGCCCGTCGCATCGCGCGCCGGCACGCTGCTTTGCCGGGCCGCGGTAGCCTGGGCCGTGAGGCCGGCAACCGCCTGAGGACTGGCAGAGGGCACGCGCACGCGTGACAGCGGCATGCCCGCGGCAGCCGTTGCCGGCAGCAGGTTTGCCAACTCGCCAACACCCTGGCTGCTCTCTGTGGCAGCCGATGAACCGGCCTCGCCCTCAAGCTGTTCAACCAGTATTTTCGAGAGGCCCAGTCCACCCTGGGTCGAGAGGTGCAACGACACCTGCTGGTCGTACATCCCCTGGTAGGTATCGAGCTGGTTGCTCTCGAACAGGCCACCCTCGATGGTGGCATCGCGCATCGACTTCAGCATCATCTGCACAAACAGCGCTTCAAAGTGGGCGGCCACCTCACCAACTGCTTGCGTCGGGCGCGCGACGGCATCCCTGCGCAGCGCCGCCAGCCCCTGAAAATCATAGTATGCAGCGCTGCCTGCCGTAGTCATCAGATCACGGTCAGTTCGGCACGCAACGCACCGGCCCTTTCCAGCGCTTCGAGAATGGCGACCAGGTCGCCCGGAGCCGCACCCACCCGGTTCACCGCATCGACCAGGTCCTTGAGAGTGATGCCGGGGTCGATCAGGAACATACGCCCCCCCTCCTGGTCAATTGCCACCTCGGATTGCGGCGTGACCGCGGTTTCGCCGGCCCGTGCAAAGGGTCCAGGCTGGCTTACCTGGATATTCTCCGAAATACTCACGGTCAGGTTACCGTGCGCCACCGCCGCCGGCATGACACGTACTTCACTGCCAATTACCACGGTACCGCTGCGGGAATTGACGATCACCCGTGCCGGTGCGGAGCCCGGGTTCACCGTGAGATTTTCCACGGCCGATACGAACGCTACTTTATTGGCAGTATCCGGCGGCAGGTCGATATCGATGGTCGCGCCATCCACTGCGCGAGCCAGGTCGGGGCCAAGGCTGGTATTGATAGTCTGTGCCACGCGCATCGCGGTAGTGAAATCGTGTGCGTTAAGGCTGAGTCGCAGGCTGCTGTCGCTGGCAAAGGGGTTGGGCACCGCTCGCTCCACCATCGCCCCGTTGGGAATGCGCCCCGAGTTGGTGACATTCACGGCAATACTGGAACCGTCAGCACCCTCGGCACCGAAACCGCTCACAACCAGATTGCCCTGGGCCATGGCGTACAGCTGGCCGTCCACGCCCTTCAGCGGTGTCATCAGCAGCGCGCCGCCGCGCAGGCTCTTGGCATTACCCAAAGACGACACGGTCACATCAATCGTCTGGCCGGGGCTGGCGAAGGGCGGTAACTCGGCATGCACCATCACCGCCGCCACGTTCTTCAGCTGCGGATCGACATTCGCCGTGACCACCACACCCAGCTTGGCCAGCATGTTTTTCACGCTCTGCACGGTAAACGGCGTCTGCGTGGTCTGGTCACCCGAGCCGTCCAGTCCCACTACCAGGCCGTAGCCGATGAGCTGGTTGCCGCGCACTCCGCTGAAACTGCCGATGTCCTTGATGCGTTCGGCCTGCGCCGGCGCCAGCGGCATGAGCAGGCTGATGGCGAGCAGCAAGCTCAGGGCGGCGCGCGTTACTGGCTGAATACTCATGCGGCGGTTTCCTAGAATGGCCAGAACGGGCTGATAAAGAACCGCGACAACCAGCCTGCCCTGTTCACATCCGCCGTCGCACCCGTGCCACCATAGGAAATGCGCGCGTCCGCCACCTTGGTGGAAAGCACGGTATTGCCTGCGGTGACATCCACCGGGCGCACGACCCCTTGCAGGCGGATGTACTCGTTCCCCTGGTTAATCTGGATCCACTTCTCACCCTTGATGAACAGATTGCCGCCGGGCAGAACCCTGGCGACCGTCACCGTAATGCTGCCGCGCAGGCTGTTGCGCTGGTTGCTGGCGCTCTCCCCCTCGAATCCGTTTTCCGAGGACAGGTCAAACCCCAGCGTGTTGTCATCGCCGAAGTCGCGGAGTTTGCCCGCCAGCAGCGGGTTTTCAATGGCGGTGCTGCTGCTCTTGTCGAGGCTGGTATCACTGCTCTTCGCCGCATCCGTCGACTCGGAGAGCACCACGGTAAGAATGTCACCCACCTGGCGCGCCTTCACATCTTCAAACAGCACCATGCTCGGGCCGGCATCCATGTAGATCGAGCCGGTGGGTTCCGCGGCGGGCTCTTCCGGGTAGTAATCCTCGGGCTCGGCATCCTCGAATATATCGTGCTCACTCGGGGGCATACCGCCGCAGCCGACGAGCATTCCCGTGAACAGGCAGACCAGTAATAGACGATTCAGGCGCATGGTAATCACTTACATGTTATTCGCGACATACTGCAGCATCTGGTCGGTAGTGGAGATCGCCCGCGAGTTCATCTCGTAGGCACGCTGGGTTTCGATCATATTCACCAGCTCCTCCACCACGTTAACGTTGGAACTCTCCACGTGTCCCTGCAGCACCACGCCAAGACCATTGAGGCCGGGGTTACCGGGCTGCGGCGAACCGCTGGCGCCCGATTCCAGGAACAGGTTGTCACCGATAGGCTGCAGACCCGCCGGATTAACGAAATCCGCGAGCTGTATGTTACCGATCTGCGTGACGTTGGAAGATCCCGGCTGGAGCGCAGAGACGGTGCCGTCACCGGCAATGGTCAGCGACACCGCGTTCGGCGGGATGCTGATGGAAGGCTGCAGGGTGTAGCCGGCAGAGGTGACCATCTCGCCCTGTTCGCTGAGCTGAAAAGTGCCGTCGCGGGTGTAGGCCTGGGAACCGTCGGGCAGCAGTATCTGGAAGAAACCGCGACCCTGTATTGCCATGTCCAGTGAGTTATCGGTTTTCTGCAGGCTACCCTGGGTGAACAGCTTCTCGGTTGCCACGGTACGTACCCCGGTACCCACCATCAAACCCGACGGAAGCTGGGTGTCCTGCGACGACTGCGCGCCAACCTGGCGTACATTCTGGTACAGCATATCCGCGAAAATCGCTCTGCTGCTCTTGAAGCCGGTGGTGCCGGAGTTCGCCAGGTTATTGGCAATGTTGGACATCTTCATCTGCTGGGCGTCCAACCCGGTCTTGGCGATCCACAGTGCCTGATTCATGCGTTAACTGCTCCTCAACCCAACTTCATGAGTTCTGCCGACGACTGATCGAGCTGCTCGGCGACCTTCATCATGCGGGTGTGATTTTCAAATTGCCTGGAGAGCTCGATCATTTGCACCATCGAACCCACGGTGTCGACATTGCTGGCTTCGATCGAACCGGGAATGAGGCGCACGCCGGCGTCCGCCTTGAGCACCTCCCCGTCCTGTGTTCGGATCATGCCGTCCTTGCCCTTCGTCAGTTCGGCATTGTCCGGGGCCACCAGCTTGATACGGTCCACAACGGCCGTGGTGTCCGGATCTTCGCCCAGCGGCACAATAGACACCGTGCCATCGGCACCCACCATGATTTCGGAAAAGGGCGGCAGGGCAATCGGGCCGGACTCGCCCAGCACCTGGGCACCGGCGCCATTCATGAGCTGGCCAAAATCACCCACGCGCAGGTCGCCGCGGCGGGTCAGCGCTTCGCCACCCTCGGCGTCGGCCACCGCGATCCAGCCCGGGCCGTTGACCGCCACATCCAGGTTTCGCCCGGTGGCGTTGATCGTGCCGTGGCTGAAATCCACGCCGCTGTTGTGCATGCCCGCAAACACCCGTGTCGTACCAGCGGCGCCGCCGTTGACGTAGGCGCTACTGGCAGAGAGGAGGTCGCCCCTGAATCCGGCGGTGGATGCGTTCGCCAGGTTGTGCGTGTTGACGGCCTGCGCGAGCATCGCCTCACGCGCTCCCGAAGCCGCCACATAGACCAGGTGATCCATCGTTCAGGCCCCGTCGCCTTAACGCAGGTTGATCACGGTCTGGGTGACCGCGTCTTCCGTCTGGATTACCTGCGCGTTAGCCTGGAAATTGCGCTGCGCTATGATCATGTTCACCAATTGCTCGGTGATATCCACGTTCGAGCCCTCCAGCGCACCCGACTGCAACACGCCAAGGCCGGAACTACCGGGTGTTCCCAGTGTGGCCTGGCCGGAGGAAAAGGTCTCTGACCAGCTGGTATCTCCCAGCGGCTGCAGACCGTTCGGGTTGGAGAAATTGGCCAGCGCGATCTGTCCCAGGGCACGCGACTGCCCATTGGTAAAGCGGGCGAATACGACCCCGGTGTCATCGATATCCAGGCCCTGCAGCTGACCCGTGGTGAAACCGTTCTGTTCCACGCTGCTGACGGAGAAATCCGAACCAAACTGGGTGAGCTTCGACAACGAGACAGTAATATCCTGCGCCGCGGCGCCGGTTGGCTGACCCGCGTTGTTCAGCGGGGTCCAGCCGGCCACGTTCACCTCGATCGGCAGTGTGGCCGGGTCAAACTTGCCGTTTGACTGGAACGTCACAGTATCCGGCCCGGCCGTGGTCACGCCATCAATCAGGGTGTGAATGTCCCACTCATTGGCGTTTGCTGTTTTCACAAAGTACATACTCATGACGTGCGAATTGCCCAGACCGTCGTAGACCGTCACGCTGGTGGTAGAGTTGTAGGCGTCCTGGTCAGGAAAGGTGGGCGGCGACGCAAAAGCATCGAAGGGGCCACCAAAGGGCAACAGCGGTGGCGCCTCGCGCGAGTCGAGGTTGGCGGTGATATCGGCAACGCTCGTCGCGCTGGGATCGACCAGGGTCGTGTCGACCTGCAGGTCACCGGCCCGACCGTTGATTCTGCCCTCGCTGCTTATCTGGAACGCCTGCAGCCTCTGGCCCTGGTTGGTCACCATGAAGCCGTCGCGATCAACCTGGAAGTTACCCGCGCGGGTGTAGAGCGAAGCGCCGTTGTCGCTTATCTGGAAGAAACCATTACCGTTGATGGCCAGGTCCAGCGCGTTGTTGGTAAAGCTGACATTGCCCTGGCTGAATTCCTGGGTCACACCGGAGAGGCTCACCCCCTTGCCGATAGTGTTGCCGCCTGCACCCAGCAAGCTCGTGGCGTAGACGTCCGAGAATTCCGCGCGCGATGTCTTGAAGCCGGTGGTGGAACTGTTGGCGATGTTGTTACCGATCACCCCGAGATCAGCCGTTGCTGAATTTATTCCCGACACTGCTGTATCAAAACCCATTCCGATTCTCCCTGTTCTACACTAAAGATTGCTATGTTTAGATAAAGCGTTTCACCGACGACAGCGCCACCTGGTCTCCGCCGGCAAGATTCAGCATGACTGACCCCTTCGACTGATCAACCGTCACCGACTCCACCCGCGCATGCGCGTAGGCCGGCACCGCCTGCACCTGGCCGCCAATCACGGCCTCGGCACTCACTCGATACTGACCGGGTGGCAGCGGGTTGCCGTCGTCGCCTATGCCGTCCCATTGCACATTGAGCTCACCGGCATTCACTGCACCGAGCGCCCGGCTGTGTACGAGACGGCCCGTGTTGTCCTGCACGTAAAGCATCACCTCGGAGCTGCTGGAGGGCAGGTCGATGGTTGCATCGAGTGGCGCCTCCGCACTCAGCGAACCGAGATTTGATTCCGTTACCACATTACTGCCCACCAGGCCGGCGGCCTGCAGCGTCTGGTTGGCGTACAGGATGCCCGAGAGTTCGGAAAAACCCTGTTGCAGGCCCTGAATGCCATCCACGGTGCCAAACTGCGCGATTTGCGAGAGGAATTCGAAGTTATCCATCGGGCTGGTGGGGTCCTGGTTTTCCAGCTGCGCCACCATAAGCTCGAGAAAATCTTCCTGGCCCAGCTCGGCAGGCGTATTCGGCGCGGTGCCGGCACCACTGCCTGTGGCGGTGCTCGGGAACAGTTCAGACAGGCTGGCGGTTGGATTCATGGGCTGCTACTCACTCTATTTGCCAAGGCTCAATGTACGCATGATGAGTTGCTTGGTCGTGTTCATCGCCTCAACGCTGCTCTGGTAAGACCGGGACGCTGATATCATATTGGCCATCTCCTCCACCGAGTTCACATTCGATCGATAGATATAGCCTTCTTCGTCCGCCATCGGGTTGGCGGGCGAATACTCTTTACGCGGCGCCACCGTGCTCTCGTACACGCCGTCCACCCGCACGCCACCGGGCGGCTGTTCAGCGCGCGCAGACTCATAGATGGTCGAGAACACCGGGTAGCGTGCGCGGTAGGCCTCCTCGGCGCTGCCGCTCACAACCCCCGCGTTCGCCAGGTTGCTGGCAATCGCATTCAGCCGCATGCTCTGGGCGGAGAGCGCGCTGCCGGATATTTCAAAAACGTTGAAAAGACTCATGCCTACTCCATTTTCAGGGCGGAGATGATCGACTTGATGCGACCGTCGAGAAAATTCAGGCTGGCCTGGTAGCGGATCGCGTTATCCATGAACGCCGCGTGCTCCTGCTGCGTCTCGACGGTATTGCCGTCCAGCGAAGCCTGCGCCGGCACGCGATACTTCACCTGCATGTGCAGCGGACCGCTGCCCGCCTGCATGTGCGAGCCATGCGTCGTGCGCATCTCCCCTTCGCCCTGGCGCACTCGCGCCAGCGTTGCTGCAAAATCAATATCCCTGGCCTTGTAGCCGGGCGTATCCGCATTCGCCAGGTTGGCGCTGAGCAATTCAAAACGCTGGGAACGCACGTTAAGTGCGTCCGGTGAAATGCCGAGGTGTCGGTCGATCAGCTGCATGCAGGCTCCTCCTTGCGACAGGTGGATACACGATACATGCCAGAATAATTAATATTCTACAAATCAATGGTTTATGGTTATTTTATGGCACAGAATCGCGACTGAACCAGGCAACTGGCCGCCGCCGCGGCAACAATTGCCGCAACCCGGTGAGGCGGCGGCAGGGGTCGACAGCCGACGACCACGAGCCTCGCGCAGTCAGCGACAACACGATCGCGCGGTCACGGATGCCCAGCGTCACAACCGGCCGCGGGCCAGGCACGCTGGCACGAAAGATGCTTCGCTAAGTGCCTGATGGACACCTATACACAGTTACTGTCAAATTTCCGGCGCCGCCGCGTACTCCTGGCCCTGGTCGTCGCGCTGCTTGCAGGCGTGGCACCGACCCTCGCCGCGGAGCTGCAGAGCCTCGATTCCATCAGTGCCGCCGCCATTTCCGCGAGCGAAGAGCGCGCGCGTCAACAGGGTTATGAGAACGTGGACGTCGAAGTACGACCACTGGACGATCGCCTGCAACTGCCGCAGTGCGGGCAGCCCCTGAGCAGCTTCATCCCGCCGGCAAGCCGCATGCTCGGCGCAGTGAGTGTGGGAGTGGAGTGCGAGGGACCACAGCCCTGGACGATCTACGTACGCACGCAGGTGCAGGCGCAGCGCGCCGTGCCCGTGCTGGCGAGGGCAGTGGCACGCAACACGGTCATCACCGCAGCCGATATCATGCTGGTCAATCAGCCGCTGGAGTCAGTGGGCGAGGGCCTCGTTTTTGACCCTGAACACATTATCGGTATGGAATTGACCCGTTCCCTTGATGAGGGCTCGACGCTGCGCGTGCGCCACTTGCGCGCCCCCAAAATCATCAAGCGCGGACAGCAGGTCACCCTCGTAAGTGGTACGGGAGGGCTGGAAGTGCGTATGCAGGGCAAGGCCCTGGCGGATGCGGCTCACGGTGAACGCGTCGGTGTGGCGGCCACCGGCAGCGGCAAAACCGTGGAGGGTATTGCGCACTCAGACGGCAGCGTCCATGTCCCCTGAAACAGGGGCCGGTAACTCATGTACAGTAGGCCGCGAGCCAGGGCTGGTAGCCGAAAGCCCGGAAAAAGCACTAAAGTTATGGCAACAGCTGCCGATAACAAGGTACAGGGAATGGAATATTCATGAAAAATGTTGATGATCCCATGAGCGTTAAACCAACCAGACCAGAGCTCAATCCGCCCTCGACCGCCTCCACGCGGACAACGGGGCCGTCTTCTGTCGCCGGCGCATCGAAGCCGTCGGCCGCTGATTCTGTCAGCAAGGATACGGTCACCTTCACCAGCAACGTGGACGCGATGCTCAAACTCGAGGAAAAACTGGCCAGCATTCCGGATGTCGACAATGCGCGGGTCGAAAGCATCAGGGCGTCCATCGCCGAGGGCAGCTACCGGATCGATACAGGCAAGATCGTGGATAACCTGCTCAATATTGAGAAAGATCTCAACTGATATGTCACCGGGCGATGCGCTCACAGCCATCTTTGCGCGTGAAATCGACAGCCTGTTGAGCCTGCAGGCAATACTGGAGCAGGAGTACCAGGCTCTGGTGGCCGCCGACGTAGTCGCCATCGAGGCCCTGAGTGCTACCAAAAACCGCGCGCTGAACGTGCAGGCAGAGCTGACGCAGGCGCGTCAGCAGACCCTCACTGATGCCGCCTTATCCAACACGCCCGAAGGACTTCAGCAACTCATTGCGGGCAGCGGCAACCGCGATGCACTTACCGAAGCCTATCAGCGACTGACAGACCTTGCGGCCACCTGCCACGAGAGCAATCGCACCAATGGCCGACTGATCATGCAGAAGCAGCGCCAGGCCAATGACGCGCTGGATATTCTGCGCCACAGTGAAGCCAGGACTCCAACCTATTCCAACCAGGGGAAAACCGCCTCCGGCGGCCAGGCCAGTCGTACCCTCGGCAAAGCCTGACAACCCCCCCAAAAAAAACCCCGGCGCGCCGGGGTTTTTTTATGCATCCGTTATACCGACCAGGGGTTACTTGCGAGTAAACCACTTCCTCTTGCTGCCATACACCGCCACCCGGTTCCTGCCCCTGTTCTTGGCCTCGTACAACGCGTCATCCGCCATTTTGATAAGCTCATTGTTCGCCGGAACTACCTCATCATTGCCGACCAGCGCGCCAATACCAAAGCTGGCGGTGACCTTGTAGGATTCACCCGCTTTTACAAAAGCGGCCGCCTCCACGGCACAGCGCAATTTCTCCGCCACGATAATCGCCTGTTCCCGGGTTGTCTCGGGCAGGATGATCACGAACTCCTCTCCACCGTAACGGGCAAGCGTATCGTATTCCCGGATGTTGTCCCTGAGCACGCTACTGAACTCCGCAATCACAAAATCGCCGACCAGGTGACCGTGATCATCGTTAAAGCGCTTGAAGTGATCGATATCCGCGAGGACCAGCGCCATGGGATAGCCCTGGCGTACTGACCGGGAGAGTTCCTTGTCGAGCACTCGCTGGAAGTAGCGGTTGTTATAGATTCCGGTCAAGCCATCGATATCCGCCATCTGCTTGAGAATTTCGTTTTTCTCCCGTAGCTCTTTCGTCAGTTTTTCCAGCTCCATCTTGGCGCGTACCAGCTGTTTATTCACCTGTTCATAATCCAGGTTGAGCAGGCTGAGGCGGATGTTCGCCTCCTGCAGTATCTCCTGCACAGGCCGTTTGCTGTCGACATCGAGACCGAAGTTGGCCGCGGCCTCATCCACCTCGGTGTGCGCTGTCTCAAGAATGGACTGGATAGCCTCGCGCGACAGGCCGAGAAGTTTCTCCGCCTCCTCGCGGAACCGGACGTGGTAGTGCTCGGGATTCTCGCTGTTGAAAATATTCACCAACAGGTTCGAGAGATAAATCGCGCGAATATACTGGCCGGTTTTTTCATCGTCACCCACGTACTCCCGCGGCTCGTGATGCTGCAGGATCGGCAAGGTGATGCGTGTCGGAAAATTCCAGTGCTTGGCCATTTCATAGCCGATAAAGCAGTGGTCCGCGCCCAGGATGGATGACTCCAATGCACAGCGTTTCTCCTCATCCCCCTCGAGTGCGTCCAGCACCCTGTCGTACTGCTCTCCCAGGGTACAGGCAAACACCAGCTCGCCAAGATTCTGCAACAGGCCGGCGACAAATACCTCTTCAGCATCCTCGCTCGACAGCTTCTGCATGATCAGTTTGGCCATTGATGCATAGGCGAGGGAGCGCTCTATGAACGCGTCGAAGTCAAAACGGCTGTCCATGGCAACCCGGTTCATCGACATAAACGAAAAGGACAGCACGAGACTCTGCACAGCGTTGGTACCGAGCATCGAAATCGCTTGCGAAATCGAGCCGATCTGCTGCGGAAAGCTGTAGAACGCCGAGTTCGCCACTTTGAGAATCTTGGTGCACAGGGCCACATCCTGCGACACCACCGCCGCCACTTCCGCCAGCGTTGTGTCCTCCCGCGAGGTGAGTGACACGAGCTTCGATGCCACCGTAGGGAGCGAGGGCAGATCGCTTGATGCCAGCAGGCGCTGAAGCAATTCTTCCCTGTCGGGTGGACATTCGCCCAACTCTGCGGACTCCATACTAACGCTGTTCATACTGTTTACCCTCTCAATGTCTTGCGGTGGTTCATGATCGTTCACGATTTTTCGCCAAGCGCACGGTCAAGCGCATGCACGACGGCAGGACCCCGCGCGGCCAGAGACGCAGTCGCGCGGTGTTTAAGCAGGTCCTGGGCGCAACGCGTCCAGCGACCGAAATGCGCGGATTCCGTGGGGTCCGGCATGCAGTGCTTGCGAAACGCGAGTTCGGCGGTGAGAAAGCGTTTGCGCACTGCACGAAACAGCGGGAGATGGTCGGCGGTGCGCAGGGTCTCTATCGGCTCTCCCTCCAGTAGCACCAGCATCTCGGGCGGTTCAACACCCTGCAGGTTGGCCAACAGGTCAGCGGCAAAGGCCAGGTGAAAAGCGCGGTGTCTGCGCAGCGTCCCCCGGGTATCGCAGGGCAGATAGAGATAGCTGCCGAAATCAGAGACGCCATCGACACGCAACAGCAAGTCAACATGGCAGGACAGTGGGCCCACCAACAGTTGCGCCTGGGCAATATAACGCAGGCCCTGCTGCATGGCATCCAGGGTTGCGGTAACGCGCTGCTGTTCGCACGCAAACCGGGCTATCAACGACGAATCTCCCGCATCGTTGACGTGCAGTGCTCTCTCCCCGCCGGCTGGTTGCGCCTCGGCGTGTACCGCGAGAGTGGCACCGGCTGCGATAAATTCCTGCCACGCCATCCCCCTGGCGAGGTGGCGGCCAGTTTGCACCCGTTGCCGCCGACTGAGACGGGCGTAGTGATCTGTGTTGGCGGCGTTCACCTCTGAGTCCGGCGCAATACCGTGATCGGGGTTTTCCAGCGTGAGCCGCTCCATCCAGCAGGCAAAAGGCGACTGCCGAAAGAGCAGCATGTCTTCCGGGCTGTAGATTATTTCGCCAGTGGCTGCGTTGCGCTGCATGAGATTGACCAAGCTTCTTTCATTATTTAGCGGTAGCGGGTGCAGAAGCTTTAGCAATATTTGGCCTATTCCGTATATTTTGGTGTCGCACCTCGCCGGCCGCACCTCGCCGGCC
>CAZFJQ010000008.1:0-4250 GCA_964519755.1 uncultured Halioglobus sp. | reverse complement strand
CCCGGGTGAGCGCACGTCCGGCATAATCCGCTAGAATACCGCCATGCAATCCACAGCATTCCAACAAGGGGTATGGCGCCTCGCCGATCCCAAGATTTCGCTCGCATCCTTTGCCGGGATGTTCCTCGCGGGTTGCTTCGCGGCGGCAGACGGCTCACTGCATGTCGGCTGGCTACTGCTGACGGTGCTGGGCATATTCTGCGTCGAGGTAGGCAAGAACGCCTCCGGGGAGGTTGTGGATTTCGACAGCGGTACGGACCTCGCGGTGCAACCGGGGGATCGAAGCCCCTTCTCAGGCGGCAAGCGAGTGTTGGTGGATGGGCTGCTGAGCCGCCGGCAAACGTGGGCAGTAGCCATCGGTTTCTTCCTCGCCGCCATCGCCTGCGGGCTGGCTATCGTGCTCCTGCGGGAGAGTCGCATCCTGCCATTGGGCGTCGCCGGCCTGGCCCTGGCCTGGTTCTACCACGGCGGCCGCCTGCGCCTGGCGTACCGCGGCCTGGGTGAACTGGCGGTCGCGCTGGCCTACGGCCCACTGGTGGTCTGCGGCACCTATCTGGTACAGGCCGGCAGCGTGACACCGGCGCTTTTTCATGCCGCCTGCGTGCTGGGCCTGCTGGTAGCCGCCTTTTTATGGATCAACCAGTTTCCCGATTACGCGGCTGACAAATCCGCCGGCAAGCGCAACCTGGTGGTTCGCCTCGGCCGGCCCGCAGCATGGCGAGCGTACGCGGTTATTCTGTTTACTGCCTATGGCTGGTTACTCGCGGCAAGCGTCGCGATTGAAGCCGCCTGCGGCATGGCCGCCGGGCTGATCGGTTCAGTTCCGGCGATATTTTCGATCTGGCAACTGCGGCGCGCGGGCGGCGTGACCGCCGCGATAATACCCGCGCAGGCGGCCTGCCTGCTGAGTTTTGTGTTGATGGCGAGCGGCGCCGGCCTCGGTTACCTTTTTTTGCCACCGGCTTGAGCGCCGAGGAAGGACACCCTCAACTGCCACTCACCACCACTTTCACTGGAGCCTGTATGCCCGGAATCCCCACTATCGCCGGCGCGCTGCTTGCACTTGTCGCGGGCGCGACAGCAGCTCAGCCGCCCTACTCTCCCGGTGGCTGGCCGACCCTGCACTACGATGCGGGCAACCGGCGCGCAGTACCTACAAGCGTGTTAGACAATCAATACACTACCTGGAGCGCACTGCCGGGCGCATCTGTGCTGACGTCGCCGGTGGCCAGCCCGGATGGCGAGGTGCTGTACGTGGCGACGGGGCGGGCACCCGGTCACGCCAACCTGCAGGCCTTGTCCCTCGATGGCGAACTGCTGTGGCGATCCGAGCCCTGGCAGGATGCCGACACCGGCGTCGACGCCTGCGCGATCCTCTCCAGCCCGATCGTGGACACCGAGGGTGATATCTACCTTGGCGACTGCAATCAGCTGTTCGCATTCAAGCCCAACGGCACGCTCAAGTGGGTCATCGATCTACCGCCCCCAACCCCTCACGACTGGCGCGCGGCCGGCAAGCACCCGGTTAACGCTCTCACCACGGCGGCTTTCACCACCGGTGGTCATATTGTCGGCGTAACCAACTTCGGCGATGTCACCGTGGTTGACCGCACCACGGGCAAGCAGCTGAACCTGCCCTTTCGACTGCCGTCGGTGCCCTCGCCGTACGCAGATACCTACTCCATGCCGGACAGCCTGCTGGGCGGCGGCCTCATGGACGCGAACTTCCGCGAATGGGCCTGGCAGGTAATCTTCGCCGGCAATATGCGTTCGGCGAATACGCCGGCGGTAGCGCGCTCGGGGCGCGTATTGGTGGTGGGCTCGAGTGACCGTCCCGGCATCGGCGCCCTGTTCGGCCTAGACATCGACCACAGCGTCACGCCATACATCGTTCGGGTCGCGTTCGCGACCGACATCGGCATCGGGAGCGGCTCCAGCCCGGCGCTGTCGCCGGATGAAAAGCAGGTCTACGTGAGCGACGAGGCTGGCTGGCTCTATGCCATTGACAGCTCGCTTGGCAACATCGTCTGGAAAGTGGAAACTGCCGCGGCTGCCGGCGCTGCGGCGGTGGGGCCCGACGGCCGTGTGTACGCGCTGCAGGTGTATCCAGCGCCAGCCATCATTGCAGTGAGTGACGCCGGTGAGGTGCTCTGGGAGAGCGACACCGCACCACTGCTGGCCGATATGCCTCGTTCGCGCCTGCTGGGAGAGCCGATTGTGGTCGCCAACGGCAACCCGACGGTGACCGCCGATGCGCTGCTGGTGCCGGTTATTCTCGGCTATCGCATCGGCTTTCTCGGTTTCAACGTGGCGGTGCGTTCGACCCTTGCCGCTCTGGATCTGCAGACCGGCAAGGCGATCAAGGGGCTGGTGGACCTGGTGGATGACTCCTCGGGCATAACGGCTGTGTTGCCGGGCGGCACACTGGTGAACAGCCTCGGCGGCCTGCAAACCTCCGCGGCGAGCCCCATCAGCCCGGTGATGAATGTTATCCTGCCCGGCGACTCGCATATGCTGCCACCCACGGGCGGTATCCAGGTGTCGACACCTCGGCACAGGTAGAATTCCAGAAGCCCACATAACAGGAGAAAACAATGTACGCGGAACTGGCTGAAGTAAGAGCGCAGCTGTGCGCAGAGGGTCAACCCTTTGAAATTGAACAGGTGAGCGTGAACGGCGTATCGGTTAAAGCCTGGCGCAACGCCGCCGCCTCGCTGCGCGAGATCTGGCAGCAGGCCGGCGGCCACGGGGATGCAGATTACCTCGTCTATGAAGATGAGCGAATCACCTACGCACAGGCACAGGACATCACGGCGCGCATTGCCCGGTGGATGGCTGACAACGGAATCCAGCAGGGCGATCGCGTGGCCATCGCGATGCGCAACTACCCCGAGTGGTTGCTTTGCTACTGGGCGTGCGTATCGATCGGCGCTGTCGTCGTGGGCGTGAACGCCTGGTGGGTGCCCGAAGAATTGGCCTATGCGCTCAAGGACGCCGCGCCGCGCCTGATGTTCGCGGACGCCGAACGCCTTGAACGCTACACCGCGGTGAAAGCGGAGGTACCTGCCATGCAGGTGGTGGCAGTGCGTTGCGACGCATCCACGCAGGATTCAGCTGTGCCTTTCAGCGAGGTCCTCAAGGCTCCGCCAGAACTGCCGGACGTTTCGATCCACCCCGACGACGATGCCTGCATTTTCTACACGTCCGGCACTACCGGCCATCCCAAGGGTGCACAGCTAACGCACCGTGGCTGCACCAACAATATCCTCAGCGCCATCTACAGCAACCTCACACAGCAACTGGCGCTGGCCAAGGCGGCCGGCAGCGAGGGCACGCCCGGCACCCGGATGTGCGTGCTGCTGACAACGCCCCTGTTCCATGTGACCGCAAACAACGTCATCGCCCATACCGCCACCCTGCTGGGCAACAAGCTGGTTCACATGTATCGATGGGATGCGGGCAAAGCGCTCAAATTGATCGAAAGGGAGAAAATCACCTCGCTATCGGGTGTGCCCGTGATGGCGCGCGAGCTACTCGCACACCCCGACTACGAAAAGACCGATACCTCCTCCCTGACCTCGCTCGGCGGTGGCGGTGCGGCAGTGCAACCCGACCTGGTGGAAAAAATTGCGTCGGGCTCAAGCGCCACCGCGGTATCGGCCTTCGGCATGACCGAGGTCTGCGGCCTGGCGACCGGCATCGTCGGCAAGTTCTTTGCCGACCGTCCGGACAGCGTGGGTCCGGTGCTGCCGGTGTTCGACGTACGCTGCATAGACGCCACAGGCAACGAGGTTGCCGCGGGAGAACTGGGCGAAATACAGCTCAAGGGCGCCCAGGTCATCAAGGGGTATATCAATCGGCCCGAGGCGACAGCGGAAACCATCGTAGACGGCTGGCTGCGAACCGGCGACATCGGCTACCTGGATGGCGACGGCTTTCTCTATATTGTCGATCGCATCAAGGACATGGTGCTGCGGGGTGGCGAAAACGTGTATTGCGCAGAGGTGGAGGCTGCGCTGTTCAAACACCCGGACGTCGCCGAGGTGGCCGTGTTCGCCGTGCCGGACGACAAACTCGGCGAGGAAGTCGGTGCGGCATTGTTCCCACGCGAGGGCGCGACAATCAACGCGGATGCACTGCGCGCCTACTGCCGCGAGCACCTGGCGGCCTACAAAATTCCGCGCTACATGTGGATTCTTGATGAGCCCCTGCCGCGCAATGCCAGCGGCAAGTTTCTCAAGCGCAGCCTG
>CAZFJQ010000007.1:84510-88614 GCA_964519755.1 uncultured Halioglobus sp. | reverse complement strand
TTCTTCCTTGGTCAGCTCGACATCAATACGGCCATTGATGCGATTGAATCCATAGATTGCCATATGCTGCAACAGTTTCTCGTTCTTGCCGGATTCGAGACGGTAGTTCTCCTCCATTGTCTGGAAGGCGTTGGCAATCTGGTTGATTGCTTCCAGCGTGCGTTCTTCCGGAACACCCTGTGTCATGCGTAACTCGACCTGGAGAAATTCGCCGGGCGTCTCCGGTGAGAGCACCGTGCGCACCACACCACCAGCCAGCAAGCCTCCACACAGGACCAGCAGGGAGAGAAAAAAGGCCAGGGTAGTATAGCGATGCTCTACACAGCGCAGCATGAAGGGTTGGTAGCGGTTTTCCACAAAGTGGCGCAGCGCGCGGTTCACCGCCTCCTGCAAATGGTCGATCTGCAGCAACAAGCGGTTACGGGTCGGTTTGCTGTGCGCGAGGTGTGCGGGAAGAATCCATTTCGATTCAATCAGCGAGAACACCAGGCACAAGATAACCACCCAGCCGCACGCTCTGGGAAAAGCACCGAAGACGCCGTCGACGAACAGGGAGGGCGCAAAAGCCATTATTGTCGTTAACACGCCGAAAGTTGCCGGCGTTGCGACCCTGTAAACACCGTTCACCACACTTTCGATGTTGTAACCATGTTCCTCCTGTTCGGTGTATGCGCTTTCCCCCATGATGATCGCATCGTCCACCACGATGCCCAGCACGAGTATGAACCCGAAAATACTGATCATATTCAGGCTCGCATGGATGTACGGGGTGTTGATCATGGCCATTGCGCCGAGAAAACAGACGGGAATACCCAGCATGACCCAGAACGCGAGCTTGATCTCCAGAAACAGCGCAAGGATGATGAAAACCAGTAGTGCACCCAGGGCCAGGTTCTGCACCATCATGGTCAGGCGACCCTTGAGGTAGTATGTGGTGTCGTACCAGACGTCCAGGGTCACACCATCCGGCAGAGTGGCGGAACGCTCCTCCACATAGGCCGTCGCCGCCTCGGCAGTCTCGATGATGTCCTGCTTGCCCATCGCAAACACGTTGATGCCCAGGGAATACTTGCCGTCGAACAGGGCGAAACCTGCACCGTCCTCAAAGCCATCGTTGACCGTGGCGATGTCGCCCAGCAGCAGGCGCGTACCGTCGGGCCAGGTTTTCAGGACTATGCTTTCGAAGTCCTGTTGTACGTAAGCCTGGCCGACGGTGCGCAGCATGATCTCGCCGTTTTCCGTGCGTACCGAGCCTGCCGGCAGGTCCAGGGAGGAGGCGGAAATCACGTTTGCCACGTCGCCCAGCGTAAGGTGGTATTCGCGCAGCAGCTGCTCGGATATTTCAATCGCTATTTCGTACTCCCTGGCCCCGACTACCGTGGCCGACGAAATCGCCGGATAGGTCAGCAGGTCGCGACGTATGCTGTCCGCGAGGGATTTCATACTGCGTTCATCGATGTTGCCCGACACCTGCAAGGTGAGTGCCGGGAACATCAGCTCGGGCTGACTGATAATGGGTTTTTCGGCTTCGTTGGGAAATTGCTGGATGGCATCGACCCTGTTCTGGATGTCACTGAGCAACTTGGAAAGATCAACGCCTTCCAGCGGTTCGATCATCATCATACCCACGGACTCGAAGGCGTCGGACTCCACCCGTTTTATGCCCTCCAGATCGTTGATCGCCTCCTCGATGCGCAGAACCACGCCCTGTTCAACCTCTTCGGGGGCTGCGCCCGGGTATGCGATATCAATGAAGACGATTTCAATGTCGAAGGCCGGAAACATCGCGCGCTGTATATTGAACGCGGAGCCAAGGCCCACCGTCATGATGATCAACATCAACAGGTTTGCCGCAACCGGATTGTAGGCAAACCAGGCGATAATGCCTTTTGGCGGGGCAGGCATCAGCCGCCGGCCCCGTTCTCGTTCGCTGTGATCACCGCGGTGGCGTCATTCAGGGATTCGTCGGATTTTGACTCAGGCTTGCCCGAATTGCCGAGGCGGGTGGTGGGTGTACGCGACTGGATAGTCACTGCAGAGCGATCAAAACTGGCATCCAGCGTTGTCAGGGATACCAGTTCGCCATCTTTGAGGCCATCGCTGACGTAAATCACGTCACCACCGGCACGCAGCAGCGAAACGCGGCGGTTGGTCAGGCGCATATCGTTGTCGACAACCCACAGGTAGTTGCCCGCGCGCAGCACGTATCGCGGCAGTTGCACGATGTTGTCCAGTTCACGCCCCCTGATGTCTGCGTTGACAAAGGTGCCGATCCGCAGCGGTTCGCGCTCTGGATGCTTCAGGGCATAGGGGTCTTCAATGCGCGCTACTGCGAACAGCACCCGGGAGCGTTCGTCAAATACGCCTTCGGTGCGGTGCAGTTTCGCCTGCCAGTGCTTCACCTCGCCGCCCAGGTCTGTGTAGAGGTCTATGCTTGCCCCCTCATCCAGGCTACCGAGCCCCGGCAGTTCAAGATATTCGAGACGGCTTTGCGGAATAGGCAATCGCACTTCCGCGTACGCCACGGCGACAACCTCTGCCAGTGGGCTGCCGGGTGAGACAAACTGGCCGAGATCGCTGTGCTTGGCGCGAATCAGCGCATCGTAGGGCGCTTTGATGACGGTGCGCTCGAGGTTGTCCGACGCGGTGTCGAGATCTGCCCGCGCCGCCTGCAGCTGCGCACGGGCCTGCTCCAGTTGCGGCTTGCGCAAGTAGAGCTGGCGGGCCTCTTCGCTGCGCTGGCTGCCAGCGGGCAGTTTTTCCCATTCGCGCTGTGCGACTTCCGCGCGCCCTTTTTCCTGGGCCAGGGTGCTCTCGGCCGAGGCCACCGCCGCCTGCGCCCGCAGCAGGTTGGTTTCGTAGTCTCTGGGGTCGATGCGCAGCAACACATCACCCGCCTCGACGAAGCCGCCCACATTGAACAAGGGGGAAACATCTACTACCCGGCCCTGGACCTCTGATAACAGTGATGACTGACGCAGTGGAGTGACAGTGCCCTGGGCCTGCACGCTGATACGCAGGTTCTCGCGGATCACTTCGGCAACGTCCACACTGATGGGTTTTATCTCCGGCGCCGCGGTTTCTGCCGTCGGCCGGCTGAGGTACATGAGCACGGTGATCGCAGTCGCGACGCCAAGCATTGCAATGGACAGGACAATCTGTTTTTTCGTGGAGGCCACTGTAGTAATCAACCGCGATGTGAAGGGAAATGCAAACCGATGGTGCCGCCGCGCCTATGGCGAAGCAGCGGTGCGCACAGGGAGTGCCGTTATACCACAATGGGCGAGTGGCATCCTGTGAAAAACTTGTAATATGGGGAAAACCCGGCTACCGCTGCGGCGCGGTGCCGGGTGAGTTCCGGGTTCAGGCGGCGCCGGGCGCCACCCGGGCGCTACCGGGCCTGAATGCCGTGCACATCCATTTGCGGGAAGGGAATGGTGATGCCCTCTTCGTCGAAGCGCAGCTTGACCTTCTCGTGAGTATCCCAGTAAACGCCCCAGAAATCGGCAGTTTTGGTCCAGGGGCGTACCAGGAAGTTGACACTGGAATCGGCCAGTTCGCCCAGAGCGATCACCGGCGCCGGGTCTTTCAATACGCGTTCGTCCGCGTCAACGATCTCCTGCAACAGTTGCTTGGCCTTGAGCAGGTCGTCGCCGTAGGAAATGCCAAATACCATATCGACGCGCCGTGTGTCGCGGGCGGAATAGTTGGTGATGTTGTTGCCGATAACGGCGCCGTTGGGAACGATCACCTCCTTGTTATCGGGAGTGGTCATGGTGGTGGTGAAGATGCTGATCTTGTCGATCACGCCGCTGGCACCCCCCGCCTCGACGAAGTCTCCCTTGGTAAATGGCCGGAATATGATCAGCATTACGCCGGATGCCAGATTCGACAGGGAACTCTGCAGAGAGAGCCCGATCGCGAGGCCGGCAGCACCAAGCACTGCCACCAGGGACGTGGTGTTGATACCGAGCTGGCTGAGCGCGGCGATTATGACAAAGAGCAAGAGTATCCATCGCAGGATACTGGTCAGGAAGTTGACAAGAATCTCGTCCATGCCGCGCGCGAGCACGGCTGGCACGCGGTCTGGGCCAACCTGCTGGA
>CAZFJQ010000007.1:78832-84500 GCA_964519755.1 uncultured Halioglobus sp. | reverse complement strand
CCACGCCGCGCGCGAGCATTAACTTGCTCACCGCATTGACTATGATGCCGACAACCAGGCGGCCAATATAGAAAATGACCAGCGCCAGCAGGATTTTGATACCCCAGGGAATGGCGTATTCATTGATGAGGACTTCAATGTTCAGATCTTTCATTTAACGGGTTCCTGTCGTTTGTGGAGTGGTTCTGCGTGTCATTATACGTGGAGTAGTGAAGAATAGACGCCTGCACGGCCGCAGTCACTCGCCGCCGGAAGTCCAGTGTTTACCTTAGCCGACAATGGCCATTTTACAATATTGTTGAACCGGTCAACCTGCGGGCTTCCCGGTTCGGGTGCTATAGTTTCGCGGATAATTGTCAACAAGAGGTAGGACATGACTACAACTTTCGAGAACCCGGCCGCTTTGCTGGAGGCTGTCGGGCGCGACCTGGGCTATAGCAACTGGCTGCAGATCGACCAGCAGCGCATCAACCAGTTTGCCGATGCCACCGGCGATCATCAGTGGATTCATGTGGACCCGCAAAGAGCGGCAGAGGGGCCCTATGGCGACACCATCGCGCATGGTTATCTGACCCTCTCGCTGGCCAATCTTTTCCTGCCCGAGGTATTGGAAGTGCGCAATACCTCCATGGGGGTCAACTACGGCTGTGAAAAAGTGCGTTTTCCGGCCGCCGTCCCGGTGGGAAGTCGAATTCGAGGGCATGGCGAACTGCTCAGCGCAGAGGAGGTAAAAGGCGGTGTGCAGATCGTGGTGCGCATGACGATAGAGATTGAAGGCAGTGATCGTCCCGGCTGCGTAGTCGATACCATCAGTCGTTTCTTTCCCTGAATGGCGCTGACTGCGTCCCTTGAGGAGTAACCTATGTTCGAGACCAGTCCTTTGGCAGAGCCAGTGTACCCTTCGGCAACGGTGGTGCTTGTACGCGACGGACGCGAGGGGCTTGAAGTGCTGCTCGTGCAGCGCAATTCCGCCGTGTCGCACATGGGCGGAATGTGGGTCTTCCCGGGTGGCAAGGTGGATGAGGCCGACTACCCCGAGGATCGGGACACCTACCGGGCGGCGGTGAATGCCGCAATTCGGGAAACGCAGGAAGAGGCGGGCGTGCGGGTGACGCCGGACCAGCTGGTAGGCCTGGCTCACTGGACGACGCCCGAAGGCGCAAAACGTCGATTTGCCACCTGGTTTTTTCTCACAATGCTGGAAGACGGCCAGGAGGTAAAAGTGGATGGAGGCGAGATAGCCAATCATCGCTGGGTGCGCCCCGGGGATGCGCTCGCCGAGTCCGCCAATGAGACACATGAATTGCGGTTGATGCCGCCGACCTTTGTCAGTCTGAATGACCTGGCCGACTGCCGCGACTGTGCCGAGGCGCGCCGGCGGATGGGTGATCGCAGCCCCTTTATCTACGCGCCGCGTATGGTATTCGTCGAGGACGGCGTGTGTTTCCTGTACGCGGGCGATGCCGGGTATGAGGCACAAGCGCTCGATGCCAGTGGGCCGCGCCACCGCTTGTACATGGTGAACGACCAGCTGCGCTATCTGCGGGAGTTGTAGTCCACGGACGCAGATCGCCGACTGGCGAGCTGCGCTGCGGTGCGTCCTCAGGCCTTGACGATGACGGAACTGCCGTGGCCAAACAGACCCTGGTTGGCAGTAATGCCGACCTTTGCGCCGTCTACCTGGCGATCACCCGCCTCGCCGCGCAGTTGCCACGTCAGTTCACAAACCTGGGCGAGTGCCTGCGCCGGTACTGCCTCGCCAAAACAGGCGAGGCCACCCGATACGTTTACCGGGATACTGCCGCCCAGGGCGGTATCGCCGGCGCGCAACAACGCTGCCGCTTCGCCTCTCGGCGCCAGCTGCAAATCCTCTATCCAGTCGAGTTCGAGTGCGGTGGACAGGTCGTATACCTCGGCGAGGTCAATGTCCTCAGGCCCAATGCCGGCTTCCTCGTAGGCTTTCAGCGGAATTTTGCTGCGGTAGGCTATGGCCTCGACGCCCTCTGCGGCGGCCGAGTCGGTTGCAATGTCGGGCATTTCGATCACGCCGCTGGCAAAGGTGGGTGTGACAGTAGAGATTGCCGAGACGCGTGGCGCATGCTTTTTGCCCATGCGTTTGGCGTAGTCGAGGCTGGATACAACCAGAGCTGCGCCGCCATCAGAGGTGGCGCAGATGTCCATCAGGCGCAGCGGATCGGCGACCATGGCCGATGCCGCAACGTCCTCGGCGGAGAAACACTTGCGATAGCGCGCCCGGGGGTTCTTGCTGCCGACACGGGAGTTCTTCACTTTTACCGCGGCAAAGTCCTCCAGTGTATCGCCGTACACATCCATGCGACGGCGGGCATACAGGGCAAAATATGTAGGGTTGGTAATGCCCAGATAGAAACGCACCCAGTCGGGATCCTCCGGGCGATAGCCCCCGGCGGGCGCCAGGAAACCCTTGGGCGTGGTGTCCGCGCCCACCACCAGTGCCACCTCGCATTCACCCGAGAGTATTTTATTGCGCGCCGCCGCCAGCGCTTGTGAGCCGGAGGCGCAGGCCGCGTAGGAGGTGTTCACCTCTGCTCCCTGCCAGCCGAGCGCCTGGGCGAACGTTGCGCCGGCAACATAGCCGGGGTAGCCGCAGCGCACCGTCGCTCCACCCGAGACAAAGCGGATATCGCGCCAGGGAACGCCGGCGTCGGCCAGGGCTTCGCGCGCCGCGGCGACCCCGTACTCGACAAAGTTGTGGCCCCATTTTCCCCAGGGGTGCATGCCTGCTCCCAGAATGGCTATCTCATTGGACATGGTTTGCGCTCCAGTATTGATGCGTGGCTAGAGGGCCACGGGTTGCCATTTCCAGGTGACCTTGATGTCGTCGTCCGTTTCGTGCAATGGCTCGAGGACAAGTTCGACCGGCATCCCCACTTTGAGCTGTTCGACGGTCACCCCCTCCACTACCTGGCCGAGAATCACCATCTCCTCTTTTTCAAGCTGCACGGCCGCGATGGCGTAGGGCACGAAGGGCTCTGCCGCAACATACGGGGCCGGGGGTTTGTAGCAGGCGTTGGTGTAGCTCCAGATGTGGCCCGTGCGGCTTAGTTCCAATTCCTCGAACTCAGTGCCCTCACAGTCTGGGTTGCGACAGTAGTGCGCTTGCTTGGGAAACGAGTAGGTGCCACAGGACCGGCAGCGCGTGCCTATGAGATGGGGGCTGGAAGCCATCGTATGCCAGCCATCGATGGCAGGCGTTTGAGGTTTACCGCTCATGCTGTACTCCCGGGGCAAAATCGGGGCACAGGGTACCCCCCGACGGGGCCTCAGGCAAGGCTGGTGGTGGCGGTCAGCGGGAAGCCCCGGGCGCCTCTTTCCCGGCGTGGAACGCCTCGGCGATGATCGTGCCCAGTGCCAGCAGCAATTCGCTGTAGGCGGCGGGAATAGCCTGCATCGGTGTTGAGCCAGCCGGCAGCTCCGTATGGATCCGGCTGGTTCGCCGCACCAGGTTGGCCCCGGTGTCGGGTTGATACAGCCGCCAGTCCGCGCTGAGAAGAGCGCGCTGGCCATCTATATCCAGCTCCAGCACGTCGATAGAGAGTGCGTAGTCCGGCGCGCTTGAGGCATGCCACGGGAATGCGCGCACGTTCGCCGCGAGTGCCTGTGCCAGATTGAGGGACATCACGCGGGTAATACCGTCTGCCAGTGGTTCAGCCCATTTGTCGTAGGCCGCGATCTGAAGCGTGTTGCCCTGCTGGCGATAGACCATGTTATCGCGCTCGAGATAGGGTGGCACGCTCACCGGCCCCACGCCCAGTGACAGGGTATTGGTCGCCAGCGGCCCCCCTGTCGGGTCGGGAAATTCGCCGGCGGTCAGCAGGTAGTAGTTGCTGGTCGGGCTGGCGGCGCAGGATTGCAGCAGTGCGATACAAACCGATGCGAATGCGCACCGCAATAGCGAACGTGTCATTGGCTGTCTCCTCGCCTGCCACGCAACAGGGCCTCGGGATTTTCTTCCAGTACGCGGGCCAGCGATTGCAGTGACCTGCTGGTGCGGGCCATCTCCTCCAGCGTCTTGTTGAGCTGGAACAGGGTCGGCGAGTCCTGTGCAACCAGGCCTTCAACGCCGGCCAGTGTTTCATCAAAAGCCATCATCGCCTGCTCCAGAACGTCGAGATTGCGCTGCACGAGACTGTAGATCGCGGGTAGTTCACGGGCGCTGGTCTCCAGCGAGGAGGCCGCTCCGTCCAGCACGTCATCCAGCCTGGGGCCCGAACTCGACAGTTGCGCCTGCAGCTGGTTGCTGAGATCGACCAGCGACTGCAGAGCATCGCTGGTACCGGTTGGCAGCGACTGCAGGTCATCGTTGCCGACCAGATTATTCACGTTCTGAACCATCTCGGTCAATTGCTCGGCGAGTGCGGCCACATCGATATCCTGCAGGGTCCTTGCGATCCGCTCCAGGTCGGTAGGGATAGTGGGGAACTGAAAATAGGTCGATTCGATGTCGGCCAGCCTCAATTCCGTGTCCGGGTGGAAATCCAGCTGGATGTACAGCAGGCCCGTGAGCAGACTCTGCGTATTGAGCTGCGCCCGCAGCCCGCGGGCGAGGAGTTCGTCGGTGAGGTCGTCCTTGACGGCACCGCGGATGCTTATGGCATCGGGGTCGAACTCCGCCTCGACCAGCATGATCAACTCGAGGCTGTTGGCATCAAGGATGACCTCGATGTTGGTAACCTTGCCGACCTGTACGCCGCGCAGCGCGACCGGTGCGCCGATGTTGAGCCCCGTCACAGAGCCGTCGAAGGCCATGATGACCTTTTGTTTTCCGCCCAGGCCGGAGCCGATCAGGAAAAGGAAGGTGGTCAGGGCGATGAGGAGCGCGCCCGCCACGAACGCGCCGATTGCAACCGTGTGTGGTCTTTCACTCATAGCTCTTCCTCGTGGGGATCACTGGCGCTACGCGTCAGAAACTGCCGCACAACCGGCTGCTCGCTCTCGTCTCGCAACGTAGCGGGCGGGCCGTACGCAAGCATTGTGCGGCTGCTGTTGTCCAGGTAAACGGAGTTGCTGGCAATCGCGAAAATGCTCGCCAGCTCATGCGTCACCATCACGACAGTGGCGTCGATACTCTCCTTGAGCTCCGCGATAAGTTCGTCCAGTAGTCGGGAGCTGATGGGGTCCAGCCCCGCCGATGGCTCGTCGAAAAACAGTATTTGCGGGTCGAGTGCGATCGCCCGCGCGAGTGCCGCACGTTTGCGCATGCCGCCGCTGAGCTCGGCGGGATAGTAGGATTGATAGCCCGCGAGCCCCACCAGCGCAAGCTTGTAGGCCACGATGTCAGCAATTTCTGTCGCGCCAAAGCGCGTATACAGTTGCAGTGGCAGAGAGACATTTTCGGCCAGCGTCATTGCGCTGAACAGGCCGCCCGATTGATAGGTGATTCCCCAGCTCCGGCGCATTGCCTCGCGGGTGGATTCATCCGCATGCACAAAGCTGGTGCCGGCGTAGAGTATGTCGCCGCTGGCCGGTTCTATCAGGCCGAGCAGGTGCTTCAACAGCGTACTTTTGCCGCAACCGCTGCCTCCCATGATGACGAAAATGTCTCCGCGGTTGATATCGAAACTGAGATCACGCTGAATGACGACTGAACCGTAGGCCATGGTCAGGTCGCGGACTGCGATGTGCGGTG
>CAZFJQ010000007.1:0-78732 GCA_964519755.1 uncultured Halioglobus sp. | reverse complement strand
GGCATGATGACCACCAGTGCCAGCATTCGCGGAATAACCAGGAATTCCACGGGCGAGATGCCCATAGTGGTGAGGGCGTCGATCTCGTCATTGGTTTGCATGGTTCCAAGTTGTGCTGCGTAGGCGGCGCCGGTACGTCCCGCCATGACCACCGCGGTCATCAGCACACCCATTTCGCGGAGCATGCCGATAACCACAAGGTCTGCCACGTAGATGCCCGCACCGAACTGCTGCAATTGCACGGCGCCCAGGTACGCGAGGATCATGCCGACCAGTACGCTTGTCAGGCTGATAATGGCGAAGGCGTCGGGTCCTGCCTGGAAGCAGAACGTGCGAAAGTCGCTGAAACGCGTGTTCGAACGTCCTGTTGCCAGACGCCACAGGGCGATACTCACTTCGCCGATGAAGGCGAGGGATTCGCGCACGTTGTCTGCCAGCCCTCGCAGTAACAGCAGGGGATGGAGCTGCGCAAAGAAACCATCAGCCGGCTCCTGCGGCGGTTCGTGAGGCGGTACCGCCGTGGCGACCCCCAGCAGGCTGTCTACCGCGGAGGGCATGTTGCGCGTCTCGAAGGCGATGCCCTCCCTGCGACAATGGTTGTGGCAGTGGAGCAAAAACGCCATGAAAATCGAGTCCCATTCGCCCAGCTCCGCGCCGTCTGCGATCAGGCGCAGCGGGTGTTCGCCGAGCAGCTGCGATCGCAGTTCACTGAAAGGCGTGGTGGGCTGACCCTGCTGCCAGTCGCCACGCAGCAACAGCAGGCTCGCGCCGCTGTTGTCGGTTTGCAGATCATAGGTTGGAGGCAGGGAGGGCATGCGGGCGCAGGGTTGATTAGCTTGCGTCCAGTCTAATAGCTGTCTCCGCCAAATGCCAAGCGTCGCGGCGACGCCGCGAACGCCTGGCGCACAGCTGGTTAGCGGAAGGGCAGTGCGGGGCGCGCGGCGTCGATAATGTTGTAGGCTTTGCGATAGATTTCCTGTACCGGTGTTGTGCTGCCAGCCTCCACGCGCCGGGAGATCATGGTCATGGGGAACAGGTAGTTCTCGGTTTCGCCGTAGCGCAGGGCCCGGCTGCGCCCCTCGGCGTCTTCATAGATGACCCAGTGCATATCCAGCGCCTCGGCGAGGTGTTCGCCCAGTATCAGGCCCATTGCCTGCAACTCGCGGGTTTGCGACGCGCTGACCAAACGCCGGTCGAGTACGTCCTGCAGCAACGCGATATCGCGCTCGCGATCGCCGCTGAAGCCGCGTCCAAGCCGCCGCAGCGTGATGTCCTCGAGGAGGGCGCGCTGCTGCGCCATATACCGGTGGTCGAGTGCGGACAGCTCGCCGATGCGCACGTCCTGCGCGTGAGCCCATGTGCCCGTCGTGAGCGCTGTAATGAATACAAGCGCAGCGATCAGCACGCTGCTGGTGCGGTGCATAATAAGCCTCCCCGTATGTGTTGGCCTGCCCGTGATGGTTGGCCGCTCATTCTAGCGCACAGGTTGTTATCCTGCCTCTGTCATGGATAATGTCGGGCTTTCCGGAAGGTGGTGCACGGCGCCCACTGGTACCGGGTCTGGCAAGCGGAGACAGCACATGATTACCGGCAGCATAGTTGCCCTGGTCACGCCCATGCACCCGGATGGCAGCGTCGACTGGCAGGGGCTGGAAAGACTTCTGGATCTGCACGTCGAGGCGGGCACCGTGGGTATTGGCGCGGTGGGTACAACTGGCGAAAGTGCCACCCTGAGTGTACCGGAACACTGTGCGGTGATTCGTCACTGTGTCGACTATCTCAAGGGCCGCCTGCCGGTCATAGCGGGTACCGGCTCGAACTCCACCGTGGAGGCAATAGAACTCACAGCGGCCGCTGCAGAAGCGGGTGCCGCGAGCTGCCTGCTGGTTACGCCCTACTACAACCGGCCAACACAGCGGGGGCTGTATGAACACTTTCGCAGCGTGGCCGAGGCGGTAGATATACCGCAGATCCTCTACAATGTGCCGGGACGCACAGCGGTTGACATGCACAATGACACTGTCATCCGCCTTTCGGAGGTGAGCAACATTGTCGGCATCAAGGACGCCACGGGCGATCTCTCGCGGGTACCGGTCATACGGCAGGCCTGTGGCGAAAACTTTGCCGTATACTCGGGTGATGACGCCACGCAGATGGAGTTGATTCTCGAAGGCGGGCAGGGCGCTATCTCCGTGGCGGCGAATGTCGCGCCGGAGCTGAATGCACAACTCTGCCGCCTGGCCCTTGCCGGGGACCGCGAGGCTGCGACGTCGATCAATCAGCGGCTGGCACCGCTGTACACTGCGCTGTACGTCGAAGCCAACCCGATTCCCGTCAAGTGGGCGCTGCAACAGCAGGGGTTGATTGGTGGCGGGATACGCCTGCCGATGACCGGGCTGGATGAGCGCTTTCAGGACGAAGTGAGAGCCGCGTTACGCGCGGTGGGGGTGTAAGGTACATGTCGATCAGGCTCTGGTTAATGCTTCCGGTTGTCGCCTCGCTGACCGCGTTGAATGGCTGTGGGTTCCTGATGGGCGATGAGGGCATCTTTCGGGATCGCTCGCAAGACTACAAGTCGGCGCCCGAACTGCCCGTGCTCAGCGTCCCGGAAGGCATGAGCGATGCGGCATTGCGTGAAATTTACGTCGTCCCCCAGGTCGACACAGGCGTGGTGTTGAAAGGCGACTTTGTTGTACCACGCCCGGCGCCCCTGGTAGATAGTGCCGGCAGGGATGTCGTGCGCATTCAAACGCTTGGCGACAAGAGCTGGGCGCTGGTCGGGCTGGCGCCGGGCCAGGTGTGGCCGCAGGTGCGGAGTTTCCTGACGGCGGCGGGAATGCAGGTCGCGCGCGCCGATGCGCGTGCCGGGATCATCGATTCCACCTGGCTGACGCTCGAGGGGAAGCCGATGGCGAGTCGTTTCCGGTTCCGCATGGAGCAGGGGGTGCAGCGCGGTACCAGCGAATTGCATGTCCTGCAGATGAACCAGGCCGGCGACGTCGACAGCTGGCCCGCCAACTCCGATGATCCCGCACAGGCGCAGGAGATGCTGCGGGCGGTCGCCCAGTACCTCGCAGACAGCGCCGATTCCTCGCCGGTGTCGATGGTGGCGGAGCAGGGCATCAGTTCCTCTGGCAGAATTTCCATGCAGGAGGCGCCAGAGGGCTACAGCTACATTCGCCTGGAATTGCCTTACGATCGCGCCTGGGCATCCCTTGGGCTGGCGCTTGAGAACGCCTCTTTTGAGTTGACTGACCGCAACCGTAGCGAAGGGCAGTATTTTGCGCGCTTCATCGGAACACGTGAAGACGCGGAAGAAGGCTGGTTCGACTGGTTGTGGGGCGAGGATGATCACCCGATGTCCGGTGAGGTATTCGTTATCTCGATGCAAGCATTTGCAGACGGTGTTGTTGCCATTCGCATACGTCCGCAGGACGACCAGCTCGAGTTCGACAAGGAGCAGGAACAGGGGCTTCTCGCGCTGATCAAGGGCAGCATCAACTAAATGCGCGGGGGCCCGACCCTGGCCAGGCTGCTGCGGCGCTGGCGGTATCCGCGGGTACAGGGCTGATGCAGTTTGCGTCGCTCGGCTCCGGCAGTAAAGGTAACGCCACGCTGGTGCGCACAGAGGCTGCGCTGGTGATGGTCGACTGCGGCTTCTCGGTTCGCGAAGCCACCCGGCGGATGTCGCGCCTGGGCGTACAACCCGATGACCTGGATGCGATTCTGGTCACTCATGAGCACTCCGATCACGCCAGCGGCGTGGCCGGCTTGTCGCGGCGTCATGCTCTGCCGGTCTATCTTACGCATGGCACCCATGCGACGGGTCGTCTGGACGGTGCGCACTCCTACAGCTGCTTCAACAGTGAGCACAGCTTCAGTATTGGCGACTTGTCGGTGCGTGCGGTACCAGTGCCTCACGATGCCGCCGAGCCCTGTCAGTTCCGCTTCGACTGGCGGCAATGTTCGCTTGGCCTGCTTACCGATCTTGGCAGCATTACGCCCCACATCGTCGATACCTACAGCGGCTGTCGTAGTCTCCTGCTGGAGTTCAACCACGATCGACAGATGCTGTTGGCGGGGGATTATCCAGCGGGGCTGAAGCGTCGCGTGGGCGGCGACTGGGGGCACCTGAACAACGACCAGGCGGTGAGCCTCCTGCGCCAGTTGGGCGGTTCCGCGCTGGAACACCTGGTTGTCGCGCATATCAGCGAAAAGAATAACTGCCGTGAACTGGCCGAACGCACCCTGCTTTCGGTGCTTGGGACGCTTGACGATGTCACCTTTGCGCAGCAGGGCGAAGGGTTCGACTGGTTGCAATTGAACTAGCTCCCGCCTCTGCGGATTTTCCCGCCCCGCGCCCCGGAACACTGGTCAGCGCATTTTTTTAACAACTGTGAGCGAGCTCGCGTTTCGGCCTGTGTGAGCGGTGCGGGTATTTATCTTGTTTCCCGGTTTGAGCTAGCCTTCGCACTGACCCTCAGGAGCCGCCGGGCGGCTAGTTGTCACCCGGGCAGTGCGCCGGCAAAGAGAGCTGTTCCACCTGTGAAAGGGCCCCTGGCGCCGGGCACTGGAGGGCCGGATTGGTATCCAGATCCAGCGTTGTCAGCTTTTCCAGAGCGTAGAGCGGCACGGGGTCAACCACGCGATTATTGCTCAGGTAGAGCTGTTGCAATTGTTGTAATTCACCCAGCGCTAGAAGGTTGCGAATGCGGTTGTCTGACAGACGCACCCGGGTCAGGCCGGAGAACACCTGCAGGCCTTCGATGGATTCGATCCCGGCGTTGCTGCAGTTGAGCGATTCGAGTTGTCCGGCGCGCGTGATCGACTCGTCCTCGATCACCTGTTGCACGCAGGCGCGCAGTGCGTCATCGGTGATATCAAAGGCACGAAACAGTGGCGGGGGCGAATAGACCACTCGCTCATTAAGCGTGACATCGTAGCCCTGGCAGGCACTTAACAGGAGCAGGGCCAGGCCGGGGCCACAACGCGAGAGAAAATGCAGCATGCTCAAAAATCTCCAACAGACCCTGCCCGTGCAGGGGGTCCTGAACCGCCCGTCCGGCGGTAGCCGCGGCGGCGAACGTGTGGCCCACAGCCCTGTGCCACATTATACTCTTTCCCTGGTCGGTGCACTGTGCGGCACCGGCAAGCGGGGAGGGGGAACAGGGACCATGTCTAAATCAGACAACACCGACGAGCCTGGCAGCGGGGTGAAAGATTCCGTGCCGGCCAACGGGGGAGCCAGGGATGCCCTGGAGGCAATCAGCATTGTGCAGCGAGGCAACCTCAAGTCGCTGGAAAAAACGCTGCGTAAACAATGGCGTATGGGGCAGAGCATCGTGCTGTGCTGGAGTACTGATGAACGCGGGGTGCTGGTGATATTCGTGCCCCACTACTTCCTCGGCAACTACTGCGCCTCCGGCCCCGACAACGACGCGAACAAGAGCCGGGACAATGAGACCTTCATTCGCGGTTTGATCTCCGGGCAGCGACGCAAGAGCCGGGAAGAACTGTTCGCGGTCTGTGAGCGCCTGGACGTCTCGCCGACCTTCATCAAACTCAACACGGCATTGAGTGAAGAGACCCGGGTCCTGGACGCGGTGGAACAACTGATCAAGCGGTACGGGATCAGTTACGTAGAAAGCCGCGCCGTGCTGCTGTTCGACATCGTCGATTTTTCACTCTACACCCCCTTTGAGCAGGCCAGTCAGCTCAACAGCCTGTCGTATTCGCTGAACTCTGCCTGCAGCAAGCTGATGAGCAAGGGCATTGAAATCAACTTCGCGCGTACCACTACCGGCGACGGCTACTACGTGTGGAACAGGGAGCTGAGCCCTGGAGCGAATCGTGACCTGTTCGTGTTCATGCTCCTGGTCGTGGCCGATAACGCGGTGGCGCGTGCCGCTTCGAGGGGTAACACCGTTCCCGCTATACGCACCGGCTATCATATCGGTGGCCACTATGAGCTGTACCAGGCGGAGGGCGTGAACCCATCGGTATTCAGCTACATCGTGGGTGACGTGACCATCGAGCTTGCGCGCATGCTGGAACCGGCAGGTGCCCACCAGGTACTGGTCGGGGAGTTTCATTGCGAGCAGGCGGGCTGGGGAGCAAGCGCTGTCAAGTCCATTACCTCGGTGTCTGCCACCACTTTTGTCAACGGCTGCAGCCGCATACTCGACGCGGTGCACGGTATCCAGCTTTCAAGCAAACCGATCAACGGCATGACCTGCTTTCTTACGGAAGTTCTCGAGCCGGATGGCCAGTCGCGTCCCCGGCGCTTCCGCATAGTCGATAAACATGGTTTGTCGCGCTTTGCCTACAACTTGCAGATCGAGATCGATCTGGCGGGAGAGAAACTGGCATTGGGCCTCGACGAGGCAGACCTGCCGACTCGTGCCTGTGCACGGCAGACCGGCGGAACAAATTCGGTTGATGAATCGGCCAATGGTCGTGCGCAAAGCACCGAGGAGCTGATTGATGACCTCTCGACATTGCTGAAGAAACGCGTTCCCCGGGCGATAACGGAGGACTAGACCCTATGGGCAACTATCAGCGCGCGGGCCACATGGATGTCAGCAACACGGTAGATGTTACCGATGTGGCAAATGTCCGTGCGGTTGTTCAAGCGCTGCTGTCGGCCCGTTATCCGGCCCTTGATGTGGATGCCCTGCAACGTCTCTTCCAGGATTTTGAGCGCCTTTACAGCGGCCGCTATCCGGGCTTTCGAGCGTGTGATATCCGTTATCACGATGCCCAGCATGTGCTGGATGTGACCCTGGCCATGGCGCGGCTGCTGGATGGGCATCACCGCGAGCATAGTGGCCCGGAGAGACTGTCCGCCGATATGGCGTTGGCCGGGATGGCGGCGGCGCTGTTTCACGACTCCGGATACATCCGGCGCCGGCGTGATACCCGGCAACGCAGCGGCGCGGCATACACCCGTGTGCACGTCAGCCGCGGCGAGAGATTCCTCAAGGAATTTATGCCGCAGGTCGGTCTGGCGCATCTGATGCCGTTGTGCACCCGGATCATCCATTACACCGGTTATGAAGTGGGGCCCGAGAACTTCAGGCTTGCCGAGCCGACCGAGCATCTGCTGGGTTCCTTGCTCGGTACGGCCGACCTGGTGGCGCAAATGGCGGATCGTGACTATCTGCGGAAATGTCGGGACTACCTGTACGCGGAGTTTGTTGCCGCTGGCCTTGCGCAGGATAAGCCGGGCGATCAGCCAGATACGGCGGTGTCCGCAGATACACTTTACCGTTCGCCCGAGCAACTCTTGCAGAGAACTCCTGCGTTCATGCTGAACGCGATCGAGGTGCGCCTGAATGGCTATTTCAATGGTGTGCATCGCTACCTGGCGGTCCATTTTGGTGGTCGCCACCTGTATATGGATGCCATCAATGAAAACCGGCGCAGTCTCAAGCTGATGCTTGCGGCCGGCCGGCCGACCAGGCCCTGAGCGTTTCCGCGAGCAGTTTTCTGAACCTGGCGGTGCTTCCGTTGACCGACGGAGATGTCCCTCACGCGGCCGCACTTGCCTCCCGCGTGCACGTTCCCCTATTGCCGGCCGGCCCCGTTGCCAGCGTGAATGCTTCGGTGTCCGCGGTGGTTTGCGTCGAAAGAGAGCGCGTCAGTCTGCAGCGCACAGGCGCGGGGGTCGCCGGGCCGGTGAGCGTGGATTTCGGCAGCGGCAGCATGCGCCACCGGCGTCGATCGGGGGGGCGTGAATTGTTGGGTCGCGCGGTGGGAGTTGGCAAAAAATCTGAGTTGCGCGTAATGGATGCGACCGCGGGTCTCGGTCGGGACGCTTTTGTGCTCGCCGACCTCGGCTGCAGGGTGCTGCTTTGCGAACGTCACCGGGTACTGGCGGAAATGCTGAACTCGGGTTTGCAGGCGGCGACTACCGGCGGGGATTCCTGGCTCGAGTCAGTTTGTGCGCGAATGCAGGTTTACGCCCTGGATGCCCGTGACCTCGCTCCGCAGCTTGTATCCGGAGTGGATGTCATCTATCTGGACCCGATGTACGGGCAGCAGCGCCGACGCGCGGCGCCGGGGAAAGAGATGGCGCTGCTGCAGGAGCTGCTCGGAGTGTCGGCTCCCGGTGATGACGCTGCGCTGCTGGCCTGGGCAGTGGCGCAGGCGCCGGCTCGCGTGGTGGTCAAACGGGCGCCGCGCGCGCCGACCCTGGGGGATGTGGAGCCGTCGTACTGTATCGGCGGAAAGGCGGTGCGCTATGATGTGCACGTCCTGAGAGCACTGGCCTGAGCACGCTGTCGGGCGATCTTTAGTAAACGGGGGAAGTCTGAATGTCTGAACACAAACGTGCCGCGCTCGTGACCGGTGCCTCTGCGGGGCTCGGGGCAGAGTTCTGCAGGCAGCTTGCCAGCCGCTGTGATGTGATTATCGCCATCGCGCGCAGACTGGAGCGTTTGCAGGAGTTGGCGGAAGAGCTTGGAAGCGCCGTCGAGATGCACTGCGTAGCGGCAGATCTGACAACGATAGAGGGTCAGGCCCGGGCGATGGAGTCCCTGCGGCAGCAGGGGCCGGTCGACTACCTGGTCAACAACGCCGGGTTCTCCACCTTTGACCCGTTCGCGGATAGTCCGATAGACAGCCAGCGCGCCATGCTGGACCTGCACGTCGATGCAACGATGACCCTTTGCCGGGCGGCTGTTCCCTTTATGCGCGAGCGTGGTGGCGGCGTCATCATCAATGTCTCTTCGCTGGGGGCGCTGGTGCCCGGTAAACGCCTGAGTGTCTACGGCGCGAGCAAGGCCTTCCTGAATCACTTCTCCGAGGCGCTGCAGCAGGAAGTTGCGGACAGCGGCATCGAAGTGCAGGCGCTCTGCCCGGGGTTTACCCGCACAGAGTTTCACGATGAGCTGTCAGAGCAGGGGTTTGAGCGCGAGCGTATTCCCGCGGAGTTCTGGATGGAATCCTCCGCGGTGGTTGAGCAGAGCCTGGCTGCGTTGGGTGCCGGTCGTGTGCTGGTAGTGCCCGGCGAGCACAACCTTGCCATCGCGCGAAGGGCGCTGGAGAAGTCCCTTGCCCAGCTGGGCAGCGTCTGAATCTTGACACTCGGTTCGGGGGGGCTAGGGTGCGGCCAGCAGCAGGCGCTCGAGAATACCGCAGTACATGCTTGCCAGGCGCGGCAGGTCATCCACCCGCACTGCCTCATCGACCTTGTGAATGGTGGCGTTTACCGGCCCCAGTTCAATGACCTGGGCGCCGTAAGGCGCGATGAATCGCCCATCGGATGTGCCGCCCGCCGTGGACAGCTCGGGCGCCTGGCCGGAGACTGCCTGCACGCTGGCTCGCGTTGCTTCTACCAGCGCGCCCTGCCCGGTTATGAAAGGTTGCCCGCTCAGTTGCCAGTCAAGGCTGTAGTCGAGGTCATGAGACCTGAGTATGGCCTCTGTCCTGTCGCGTAGTTCGCTGTCAGTGACGGCAGTGGAGAAGCGGAAATTACACTGGACTACGACCTCGCCTGGAATAACATTGGTAGCGCCTGTGCCCGCATTGATATTGGATACCTGGAAGGTTGTCGGCGGAAAGTATTCGGTGCCTTCGTCCCAGTGCTCCGAAGTGAGAGCGTGCAATGCCGGCAGCAGGCGGTGTATGGGGTTGTCGGCGAGCTGTGGATAGGCGATATGCCCCTGCGTTCCGCGCACCGTGAGTACCAGACCAAGGGAACCGCGTCGGCCATTCTTTATCACGTCGCCGAGATTTTCCGAACTGGAGGGCTCACCCACCACGCACCAGTCGATATGTTCATCCCGGGCCGCCAGATACTCCAGCACCTTGCGTGTGCCGTCCTTCGCCGGACCCTCTTCGTCCGAGGTGATGAGAAAGCCCACTCTGCCAGGATGCTCCGGGTGTTGTTCAACAAAGCGCTCGCAGGCGACGAGCATGGCGGCGAGGCTGCCTTTCATGTCGGCGCTGCCGCGGCCGAACAGGTGCGAGCCGCGCACGGTGGGCTCGAAAGGTGGGGAAGCCCAGGCCTCTGTCGGACCAGGCGGCACCACATCGGTATGTCCTGCAAAAACCAGCAACGGCCCACTCGAACCGCGGGTCGCCCAGAAATTGCTCACTTCACCAAACGGCAGGTCGGTACACTGGAAACCCAGCGCCTCGAGCCGCTGCATCATGAACGCCTGGCAGCCGCCGTCTGCGGGAGTAACAGACTGGCGGCGAATGAGGTCACAACACAATTGCAATGTTTTTTCCATGCCGAATTTCCGCCGCCGGGTCAGTTGTGCGCGTGTAGCTCCGCATTGAGTTCGACTGCGCTGCGATTGGTGAGGCATTCCACCCGGCCATTGGTTGAGTTGCGGCGAAACAGGAGATCGGATTTCCCCATCAACTCCCGCGCCTTGAGGGTATCCGCCGGCAGCCCCTCGGCGTCGAGCAGGGTGACACGGGTGCCCGCGGTGATGAACAGGCCCGCCTCGACGGTACAGCGGTCACCGAGCGGAATGCCGATGCCGGCGTTGGCGCCTATCAAGCACTCGCGGCCCACGGAAATCACGATGTTGCCGCCGCCGGAGAGTGTGCCGATGGTGGAGCAGCCGCCGCCCAGGTCTGAACCGCTGCCGACTCGCACCCCGGCTGATATGCGGCCTTCGATCATACCGGGACCGTCGGTGCCGGCATTAAAGTTGACGAAGCCCTCATGCATGACGGTGGTGCCCTCGCCGAGGTGCGCGCCCAGGCGCACACGTGCGGTATGTGCAATACGCACGCCGGGAGGCACGACGTAATTGCTCATTTTGGGAAACTTGTCGACACAACTCACCTCCAGCACTTCGCCGCGCAGTCGGGCGGCGAGCTGGCGTGCGGGCAACTCATCGATGGCGATGGCCCCCTCGCTGGTCCACGCTACATTCGGCAGCACACCGAACAGCCCTTCCAGGCTGGTGCCGTGTGGGGCGACCAGGCGATGCGACAACAGGTGCAGTTTCAGATAACCCTCCGGCACGTTGGCGGGCGGTGCGTCCTCCCGCAGCAAGACGACAACCGCCGGCCGCGAGCTGTTCTCAAACTGGCGCAGTAGCGCCGCCTGCTCACTTTCGCCGGCCGCCTCCAGGCTCGCGCGCAGGGTCTGCAGTTCGGTCGGGGTCAGCGCCTGGTCGTTGGCGTAGTGCCCGGCAGCTTCCGTGATTGCCGGCGAGGGTGCGAGCACGGGTTGTGGGAAGAATACTTCCAGCCAGCCGCCTTGCGAGTCCTGTGTGCCGACGCCAAGGCCGAAGGCAAATGCGTGGTCGCTCATACTGAAATCCTGTGGGTGGTCCTGTGTGATTACAGGGTGTGTAGGTTGAGAAGCCTGGCGTAGCTCTCGGGCGAAAAGCCCACGTGGAGTTCGCTGCCAGTATCCAGCAGCGGTCGCTTGATCAGAGTGGGTTGGTCGAGTATCGCCGTGAGCGCGCTGCGTGCGTCCATGTCCTGTTGTGTTTTTGTATCGAGTGCCTTCCAGCTGGTACTGCGACGATTGACCAGCGATTCCCAGCCCAGTTCGGCAAGCCAGTCAGCGACAGTCGACTGATCGATACCGTCTTCGCGAAAGTCGTGAAACCGGTACTCGACGTTGCGCGAGTCGAGCCACTTGCGCGCTTTTCTCACCGTGTCGCAGTTCTTGATGCCGTAGAGCGTAATCACCGTTGCCGCCGCTTGCCGCAGGGGTTGCAAAGGATAGCAAATCGATGGGGTAGACGATAGCGCAACCGCATTTCACCCGATCCCGCACCGGCGCTGGCCTTCAGGCCTTGCGTGTTTTCCTGGGGTGCTTGCGGGTTGGGAAACAGGTCCGGCAAATGTCACATTGACGTCCGTCGCAGCGGCGTGCAGTGCAGTGCTCGCGTCCATAAAAAATCATCTGCAGGTGCAGTCGGTTCCAGTACTCCCGTGGGAAAAGCCGTTTCAGGTCGCGTTCCGTCTGCACCACGTTTTTACCCGCACTCAGGCCCCAGCGCTGGGCGAGCCGGTGTATGTGGGTATCAACCGGAAATGCGGGAACGCCAAACGCCTGTGACATCACCACGCTGGCGGTTTTGTGACCCACCCCGGGCAGGCGTTCCAGGGCGGCCATATCAGAGGGGACGTGGCCGCCGTGTTCCTCCAGAAGAATCTCGCTCAGGCGTTTTATCGCGACGGATTTCCTGGGAGACAGGCCACAGGGTTTGATGATGGTTTCGATTGCCCTGGCATCGAGTGAAGCCATATCGCGCGGATTATCCGCTTGGGCAAAGAGCGCCGGGGTAACCCGGTTGACGCGTTCGTCGGTGCACTGGGCACTCAACAGCACCGCGATCAGCAGGGTATATGGGTCCCGATGGTCGAGTGGTATCGGTGGTTCGGGGTAGAGCGCCTGCAACCTGTGCAGAATAAACCTGACGCGGTCCGCCTTGAGCATTGGTCAGCCCGCCTGGACGTAACGTCGAATGCGCCGGGCAGCCTCAACACAATCTTCCAGGCTTGCGACCAATGCCATGCGCACGCGGTTTTCCCCCGGGTTGATACCCTGGGCCGTGCGTCCGAGAAACTGTCCGGGCAGCACTACCACGCCCTCGCTTGCATACAGGCCGCGCGCAAAACCGGTATCACCGTGTGGCGTGCGTGGCCATAGATAGAAACCCGCATCCGGCTGGGTTAGCTCAAGGCAACCGTCCAGCTCCGCGATTACGGCAGCGAATTTCTCGCGGTAGGCCTGCCGGTTGTCGCGCACGTGGGACTCGTCCTGCCAGGCGGCGATACTCCCCATCTGGTGATGCAACGGCATAGCGCAGCCGTGATAGGTGCGGTAGTGAAGAAACTTGCGCAGCACTGCGGCATCGCCGGCGACAAAACCGGATCGCAGGCCCGGCAGGTTCGAGCGCTTGGAGAGGCTGTGAAATGCCACGCAACGCCGGTATTGCGAATCACCCGTGGCCAGGCAGGCCTGCAGCAGACCCGGTGGTGGTAGATTTTCCTGCGGGTAAATTTCGGAGTAGCACTCGTCGCTGGCGATAATAAAATCGTGCTTATGTGCTAACCCGATAAGCTGCTGCATGACCGATAGCGGCAAAACCGCGCCGGTAGGATTCCCCGGGCTGCACAGGTACAGCAGCTCACAACGTTGCCACGTCTCCGGCGTCACCGAGTCGAAGTCGGGGATACCGCTGACAGCGTCACAATTGACAAACCGGGGCTCGGCACCTGCCAGCAGGGCGGCACCCTCGTAAATCTGGTAGAAGGGGTTCGGGCTCACTACCAGCGAACCCGCACCGGGGTCGATCACCGCCTGCGCAAAGGAAAACAGGGCCTCGCGAGTGCCGGTGACGGGGAGAACCTGGCTTTCGGGGTCAAGCGCGGGCAGGTCGAAGCGATGTTGCAGCCAGATCGCTATCGCCTGACGCAATTCGTCCAGGCCCGCGGTCGCTGGATAGTTTGCAAGGCGTCCAAGATTCGCCGCAACAGCTTGCAGGACAAATGCTGGCGGTGCGTGCTGCGGCTCGCCAACTGACAGCTTGATGAGCCGCGTATCCGGCGGTTGAAGGTCTTCAAGCAGGCTGTTCAGGCGAGCAAAGGGGTAGGGCTGCAGGGCGCTCAGGAGTTTGTTCACGATGTGTCAGGCGGCCGCTTTTTCATCCAGTTCATCACGGATAGTCTGCTGTATTCGCTGGCAAAGCTCGGCATCGGTGATGGGTTGCTGGTTTTCGTCGGTAATAAAAAACACGTCTTCAACCCGCTCGCCGAGAGTCTGAATCTTGGCGGCCTGCAGCTCGAGCCTGAATTCGGTAAATATCTTGCCGAGCCGGGCCAGCAGACCCGGGCGATCGGGTGTGGATACTTCCAGAACGGTAAGGTGTTTGGCCTCATCGACGCTCATGCGGGTTTCGGTGGGAATGGAGAATGACTTGATGCGCCGTGAAGTGCGCCGCTCGACGATATCGAGCTCGGTGTTGGTCGAACACAGGGTCTCGCTGAGAACCTCGCGAATGTGCCGCAGGCGAGCTGTGTCTTCCGTGATCGGTTGTCCGGAGGAGTCGAGTACGAAGAAGGTATCCAGGCTCATGCCGTCGTTGGCATTGTAGATGCGCGCATCGTGCACGCTGAGGCCAAGGTGCTCCAGCGTTGCGCAGACCCTGGAAAAAAGCTGGCTGCGGCTGCGCGCATGGATGAATATCTGGGTGGTATTGGCGACGCTTGATTCGGCGGTGTTGCGCACCAGCACCATGGGCGTGTCGCGGTCGTGGTGATCCGCTATGGCCTCGGTATGCCAGGCGATATCTTCCGCGCGTTCGCGCACAAAATAGTCTTCCCCGCGCTCCCGCCACAGGTCGTCCAGTTCTTCCGGGGTGAAACCGCGACCTTCCAGGATATCCATCGCCACACCGCGTGTCTGCGCAATCAGCGACTGCTTGTCCAGCGGGTTGTCCAGGCCGCGGCGCAGTGCGCGGCGGGTTTCCGTGTAGAGTTGCCGCAGCAGGCTGCCGCGCCAGGCGTTCCACAGCTTCGGGTTCGTGGCGTTGATATCCGCAACGGTCAGCGTGAACAGATAGTTCAGGTGTTCTTCATCGCCCACATGTTCGGCGAATTGCTGGATCACGTCCGGATCTGAAATGTCTTTCCGCTGCGATACCGCCGACATCAGCAGGTGGTTGCGCACGAGCCAGCTGATCAGCTCCGTGGCGTGTTCGTCGAGCGCATGTTGGCGGCAGAACTGTTTTGCATCTTCCGCACCGAGCTCCGAGTGGTCGCCGCCCCGGCCTTTGCCGATGTCGTGATACAGCGCCGCGATGTAGAGCAGCTCAACGCGGGGCAGGCGACGGGCGACACGGCTGGTTACCGGGAATTTTTCATCGTTGTCCAGGTACATGAAGTGTCGCGCGAACTTGATGACCTCGAGGGTGTGCGCGTCCACCGTGTAAACGTGAAACAGGTCGTGTTGCATCTGGCCGATGATACGACCGAACTCGGGAAGATAGTCGCCGAGCACGCCGTAGCGTGCCATGCGCCGGAGCTGCAGCGTCATTTTGTGTGGACTGCGCAGCAAGGCCAGGAAGGTCTCATGGTTTCGCGGGTCGGCGCGAAAAGCATCGTCAATCAGCTGCCGGTTGTTGCGAATCTGGCGAATGGTGGGCGCGGCAATGCCGTTGATCTCGCTGTCGTTGGCGCACAGCAGGAATATATCCAGCAGTGCCGGCGGGTGCTCCTGGAATAGCGCAGCGTGCCGCGCTTCAATGTAGCCATTGCGGACCTGGTAGTGGGCATTGATCACGCGGATATCGTCCGCCATGTCCTGGCGCAGGATTGCCTGGTCGAAGTACTGGACAATCACCTCATTGAGCTGGGCAAGCGCCAGGGCCCAGCGGTAGTACACCTGCATGAATTGCTCCACCGCGAGCTTGTCGGCGTCCTGGAGGCCCCATAGCGTGGCCAGCTCGCGTTGGTGATCAAACAGCAGGCGGTCCTCCTCGCGGTCTGTGATCATGTGCAGGGCGTAGCGGACCTGCCAGAGGAAGGCTCTGCCGTTATTGAGAATTTCGATTTCATCCGGGCTGAGAAACTCGCCGGCGCTCAGGCTTTCCAGAGAGTCCACGCCAAAGTGACGCTCGGCTATCCAGCCGATAACCTGCAGGTCGCGCAGGCCGCCGGGAGAGCCCTTCACATTTGGCTCGAGGTTGTATTCCGTTTCGGCGAACTTGGCGTGCCGCTCCCGCTGTTCCTGCATCTTGGCCTGGAAGAAATCCCGGCTCGACCACATCTTATCCGGCGCGGTCAACTGGTTTACGCGCTGCATGAGCGCTGTCGAGCCACGAATTACGCGGGCCTCCATGATATTGGTCAGGACGGTGATGTCCTCGCGCGCCAGCGCGACACACTCGCTGACATCGCGCACGCTGTGGCCCACGTGCAAGCCGATATCCCAAAGCATGGTCAGGAAGCCGCCCACCGACTCGCGGCAGTCCTGGTTGGTCTCGCCGAGTAGTATCAGAAGGTCGATGTCGGAGTGAGGATGCAGCTCTCCGCGGCCGTAGCCGCCAACTGCCACCAGCGCCATCTGCGTGTTGTCGAAATCCTCGTGGTCCCAGAGCATGCCCAGCAGGGTGTCGAGAAACGCGGCACGCAGCCGGATCAGCCCGGTTGCCTGGGCACCGGCGCGAAACTCTTGATGCTGATACTCCGTAGCATGAGCGACCGCCGCCTTACTGGCCCTGAGGGCTTCGCCTGCCTTGAGTGCCTCCTCGAAGGCGACTGCGTCAAACATGGCGTGGGGCAGAGTTAGCGGGGGCGCTGGCATGGTTCAGGCCAGCGACGTTTCATTGCTGCGGCGGGTCAGCACTTCGCAGCCGTCGTCCGTCACGCAGAGGGTATGTTCCCACTGGGCTGACAGGCGACCATCGCGCGTGGTGACTGTCCAGCCGTCTTTCTTGTTCAGCCGGGTGTGGCGGCGACCGGCGTTGATCATGGGTTCAATGGTAAAGGTCATGCCCGGTTCGAGCTGCAGGCCCTCTCCCTTGCGCCCGTAGTGCAAAACCTGTGGCTCCTCGTGGAAAACCCGCCCGATACCGTGTCCGCAGTACTCCCGCACCACTGAATAGTAGTTTTTCTCGGCGTGGGTCTGGATCACGTGGCCGATATCACCGAGAGTCGCCCCCGGTTTGACAACGTCGAGGGCCAGGTAGAGGCACTCGCGGGTCACCTCGACGAGTCGCGCTGCGTGTGAGGGCACGTCACCCACCTGCACCATGATGCTGGAGTCGCCATGGAACCCATCCTTGATGACGGTGACGTCGATATTGACGATATCGCCGTCTTTCAGCTTCTTGCTGTCAGAGGGTATGCCGTGGCAAACCACCTCGTTGACGGAGGTACAGATCGAGCGGGGAAAGCCGTGGTAGTTCAGTGGGGCGGGAATCGCGTCCTGCGTCTCCGTGATATAGCGATGGCAGATCTGGTCGAGTTCGCCTGTTGTCACGCCGACCTGAACCAGGGGCTCGATCATCTCGAGAACCTCGGCGGTCAGGCGGCCTGCAATGCGCATCTGGTCAATGTCCTGCGCAGTTTTTATCGAAACCGTCATGAATTACCTGTTGAAGAGCAAGGTTATCGCCTCCGGGGGCTTCACCGGGGAAGTTTGTATGTCCACAGGGCCTGCCCGGATAGCGTGAACAGGGGGGCATTCTAACGCATTCGCCGCACAAGGCGATAATGGGCTCTGCCGTGGCTCCCTCGACGCGCTTTAATCGCCGCCGCGGTTGTGGTATAAAGCGCGCCTCCGCGGGGGTACGACGGTCAAAGACCCGGCCCGCGACGGAGGGCAACACAACGACACACACATATCGCAACCCCTGTCAGGGTGCCGGCCCGGTTGTCAGCAATCGACGGTTTGACAGGTGGGATATGTGGAGGATTAACCCATACACAGGTAATTTACCATGTCAGACGTGCAAGTAAGCATGCGCGACCTGCTGCAGGCGGGTGCGCATTTTGGTCACCAGACCCGTTACTGGAACCCGAAGATGGACCAGTACATTTTCGGTGCCCGGAACAAGATACATATCATCAACCTCGAGCAGACGGTGCCGGCGTTCAACGATGCGCTGGAGCTTGTCAAACGCCTCGCTTCCAACAAGAACAAGATTCTGTTTGTGGGCACCAAGCGTGCAGCCGGCAAGATTATCAAGGAAAATGCCGCGCGCGCTGGCATGCCTTACGTCAGCCATCGCTGGCTGGGCGGAATGCTGACCAACTACAAAACGATTCGCGCGTCGATCAAGCGCCTGCGTGATCTCGAGGCCCAGCAGGCTGATGGCACGCTTGCCAAGCTGACCAAGAAAGAAGCGCTGATGCGCACGCGCGACATGGAGAAGCTGGAGCGCAGCATTGGCGGCATCAAGGATATGGGCGGGTTACCCGATGCCCTGTTCGTGGTCGACGTGGATCATGAGCGTATCGCGATTACAGAAGCCAACAAACTCGGCATCCCGGTTATCGGTATCGTCGACACCAACAGTGATCCGGACGGCGTCGATTATGTCATCCCGGGCAACGATGACGCTATTCGAGCGGTCAAGCTTTACGTCACAGCCGTGGCTGATGCCTGCCTCGAGGGCAGGGCTGAAGGGGGCGAAGCGATCGTCGCAAAGAATGAATTTGTGGAAGAGAGCGACGCTGCCGAGGCGCAGGTGGAAGCGGCACCCGCGGCCGAGGCGGACACCCAGGCTGCGCCAGATGCTGCGCCGGCTGAACCGGATGCTTCCCCCGCGCAATAGCTTTTCACCGCTGACGATTCCACCGGGCGTCGGCATGTCAGTTTTGCAGCCCCTTCGCGCGACGCCGGGGGCTGAACGCCTCCCTCCCGGGAGTGCGCCAAAACAAGTTCAGGAGGTTAGGGAATGTCCGCAGCACTGGTAAAAGAACTACGTGAGCGCACAGGTCTCGGTCTGCTCGAGTGCAAGAAAGCGCTTGCGGCGGCCGAGGGCGATGTTGAGAAAGCGATTGAGGAACTGCGCAAATCGAGCGGTATGAAGGCAGCGAAAAAAGCGGGGCGTACCGCTGCAGATGGCGTGGTTACCGCCCGTATCGCCGATGACGGCAGCTACGGCGTATTACTGGAGGTCAATAGCGAGACGGATTTTGTCGCGCGGGACAATAACTTTCTCGGTTTTGTCGAGGCGGTGTTGAACGCTGCGTTTGAAAAGCGGGAAACGGATGTTCAGGCGCTGATGCAGGGAGAGCTTGAGTCTGCCCGCGAGGCGCTGGTGCAGAAGATTGGAGAGAATATTTCCGTGCGCCGCGTTCAGCTTATGACCGCCGACACCGGCGTCATCGGTTCCTATGTGCATGGCAACAACCGGATAGCTGTGCTGGTCGAACTCAAACAGGGCGATCAGGATCTCGCGCGCGACGTGGCCATGCATGTGGCGGCGGTTAACCCGCAGGTGGTTTCCCCGGAGGACATGCCGGCGGAAGTGATCGAAAAAGAGAAGGAGATCTTTACCGCGCAGGCGCAGGACTCAGGTAAGCCGGCCGATATCATCGAAAAGATGATTGGCGGTCGCATCAAGAAATTCCTCGCTGAAAACAGCCTTCTCGAGCAGGCGTTTGTGAAGGATCCCGAAGTGACGGTGGCCAAGCTGGTGTCGCAGGCTGGAGCCCAGGTGCAGGCGTTCTGCCGCTTCGAGGTCGGCGAGGGTATCGCCGTCGAAAAGACGGATTTTGCATCGGAAGTCGCTGCCCAACTGAAAGGTTGAGGCGTGGTTTGATCCGGGAAACGGGGCATCTGCCCCGTTTTTTTTTGCATACGGATTATGTGGCGGTGTCGCCAGGCGGCAAATCCGGCCCCGGAGCAGGCAGCACGCCGCGCTATCCGGGTCGGTTCAGATAGTGTTAACAGACCCTAGGGACGCAAGCCGTTGTCCTGTAACATACCCCCCAGTTTTCTGGAGGGGCTTGCATGTCCAAGACTGTCGGCGACAAGAAGTACAAGCGGATCTTGCTGAAGCTCAGTGGCGAGGCCCTGACTGGCAGTGAAAAGTTCGGTATTGATCCCAGGATACTCGACTCCATGGCCCTGGCGATAGGGCAACTTGTGGGGATCGGTGTCCAGGTCGGGCTGGTTGTAGGAGGCGGCAATCTGTTTCGCGGCGCCGCGCTGCAGGCGGCCGGTCTTGACCGGGTGACCGGTGATCACATGGGCATGCTGGCCACTGTGATGAACGCACTCGCCATGCGCGACGCCCTGGAGCGCTCGGATATCTCCACCCAGGTCATGTCTGCCATACCCATGAGCGGTGTCGTCGACCACTACGATCGCCGCAAGGCAATCCGCGCACTCATGAACGGCGATGTGATCATTTTCGCAGCCGGCACGGGCAATCCCTTTTTTACCACGGATTCCTCGGCCTGCCTGAGAGCTATTGAAATTGACGCGGAGCTGGTATTGAAGGCGACCAAGGTGGACGGCGTTTACTCCGCTGACCCGGTGAAGGTGCCCGACGCAGTGCGTTATGAGCGCCTGACTTACGACGAGGTACTGGACAAGAAACTGGAAGTGATGGACCTGACCGCTATCTGCCTGTGTCGGGATCACGGTATGCCTGTGCGCGTATTCGAGATGGATAAGCCCGGCGCACTGCTGAATATCGTTCGCGGCGGAATAGAAGGGACTTTGATAGAGTAGACTAGCCAGCGGAGGCGCAGCACAATGATCAATGACATCACCGACGAGGCCCGCCAGCGCATGGAGAAAAGCGTGGAGGCACTGGCGCATAATTTTAACAAGATCCGCACGGGGCGGGCGCACCCGAGCCTGCTGGATGGGCTGAAGGTCGAGTATTACGGCGCTGACACGCCGCTCAACCAGATCGCGAATATCAATGTTGAGGACGCGCGCACCCTGTCTTTGACGGTTTGGGATAAATCCATGATCACGCACGTAGAGAAAGCGATCTATAAATCCGACCTCGGGTTGAACCCGTCGACCGCCGGGGAAGTGATACGCATACCCATGCCGATGCTAACGGAAGAAACCCGTAAGGGCTTCACACGGCAGGCACGCACTGAGGCCGAGGCGGCCCGTGTTTCGGTACGCAATGCGCGACGTGATGCCATGGCCATGCTGAAGGAACTGGTGAAAGACAAGGAAATCAGCGAAGACGACGAGCGGCGAGGGCAGGAAGACGTGCAGAAGCTGACGGACGGTTTCGTCGGCCGGATAGAAAAAATGCTGGCCGAGAAAGAAGCCGACCTGATGGAGATCTGACTCACCCGTGTCTGAGAACGCAAGCAGCCAGCGGTCGGCTGCCAAGAAGCTCGTTCCGCGGCACGTTGCCATCATCATGGATGGCAATAATCGCTGGGCCAAACGGCATGCCGTACCGGGACCCGCGGGGCACCGGGCGGGGGTAGAGGCGGTACGCGGGGTGCTGCGAGCATGCCGACACCACGGCGTCGAGGTGCTGACATTGTTTGCGTTCAGCAGCGAGAACTGGAGCCGTCCTGTACCGGAAGTACGCGCATTGCTGGCGCTTTTATCCCGCTATTTACGCAACGAGGTTCGCGCTCTGAACGAGGACGGTATCCGGCTGCTCTTCATCGGTGAGCGCGCGCGGTTCAGCCGGGGGCTGCAAAAGCTGATGCGGCAAGCCGAGCATCTCACGCGCGACAACAGCGTGGCGACCATGCTGATTGCCGTTGACTACGGCGGGCAGTGGGATATCGCCCAGGCGGCGCGGCAGCTGGCGGCGGAAGCCGTTGCTGGAAAATTGGATCCCGAGGATATTGATGTCGACGCGATTGACCGGCGTATCGCCACCGCTGGCCTGCCTTCCCCGGACCTCTGCATCCGTACCGGTGGCGATGCCCGAATCAGCAATTTTATGCTCTGGCAGTTCGCCTACAGCGAGCTGTACTTTACCGAGACGCTATGGCCTGACTTTGGCGAGCTCGAGTTTGCGCGGGCTTTGGAGGATTACAGCCAACGCGAGAGGCGTTTTGGGCAGCGGGTGCCCGACGGGATAGCAGCCGGCGGAGACAACAATGCTTAGGCAGCGAGTGATAACTGCCCTGGTCATGGCGGGTATTTTCCTCGGGGGCCTGGTCGTGCTGTCACTGCCATTGCTGGCGCTGCTCTTTGGACTCCTGGTTGCCCTCGGTGCGTGGGAATGGTCGCGCCTATCAGGATGGCAGTCGCGTATTTACCGGGCCGCGTATGTGCTGTTGCTGGTCGCCGTACTCGCAGGCCTGTATCACTATTGTGAACTGGCGGGCCTTCCCCAGCGGGAGCGGGTACAGCCGTTTTTGGGACTGGCCTGTCTCTGGTGGTCCTTTGCCCTGCTGTGGGTCAAGGCGTATCCGAGCAGCGCGGTTATCTGGCGTAGTGTGCCGCTGCGCAGCCTCATGGGCCTGTTATTGCTCGCGCCCGCCTGGCTGTCAGCAGTTTACCTGCTCAGTTTTGCCCCGCGTGGCGTGCTGCTGGTGGTCATGGTGCTGGTGGTGGCGGTGACAGATATTGGCGCCTATTTCACCGGCAGGGCCCTGGGCCGCCATCAGCTCGCGCCCGCGGTCAGCCCCAAAAAGACCTGGGAGGGGTTCTGGGGCGGCATTGCCGCCTGCGCGCTTCTGGCGGTGGTGTTATGGCTGTTGCAGCCGCAAGAGAATGCACATATCGGCCTGGGATCCATGCTGGCCGTTACCCTGGCCACGGCGCTGGCTTCCGTGGTGGGTGATCTCACGGTAAGCATGGTGAAGCGGGAAAGCGGGGTCAAGGACAGTGGCAGCCTGCTGCCCGGTCACGGCGGAATCCTCGACAGGCTGGACAGCCTCAGCAGTGCTGCGCCGGTGTTTACCCTCGGACTGCTGCTGGCGGGCTGGTAAGGTATGTCGATGCGTCGAGTCAGCGTGCTGGGATCTACCGGCTCCATCGGTCAAAGTACACTGGATGTGCTGCGTCGACACAGCGATCGCTACCAGGTCTATGCGCTCGCCGCGCACCGTTCGGTGGATGCACTGCTGGCCCAGTGCCTGGAATTCCAGCCAGCCCTGGCGGTAATGATGGATGCGGACGCGGCCGGTGAACTGGCGGAGCGACTGCCCGCAGACGGCGTCACCCGCGTCGAGCACGGCGAGGAAGCCCTGGCCGAGGCGGCGGCTGGAGAGCCGGTCGATGTGGTGATGGCGGCGATTGTCGGCGCTGCGGGTCTGCCCTCCGCGCTCGCGGCGGCGCACGCGGGTAAGACCGTCTTGCTGGCGAACAAGGAATCGCTGGTGATGGCCGGCCACCTGTTCATGCAGGCTGTGCGGGAATCCGGGGCAACCCTGTTGCCGATCGACAGTGAACACAATGCGATCTTCCAGTGCCTGCCGCTGGATGCCGCTGGTAAGCCGGGGAAGCGCGGTGTCAGCCGGGTTCTGCTGACGGCATCCGGAGGGCCGTTTCGGACGTGGTCCGCACAACAGATGCGCGCCGCCACCCCCGATGAAGCCTGTGCGCATCCCAACTGGAGCATGGGGCGCAAGATTTCCGTGGATTCCGCGACCTTGATGAACAAGGGTCTGGAGTTCATAGAGGCCTGTTGGTTGTTCGACCTGGAGCCGTCGCAGGTGGAGGTTGTCGTGCATCCCCAGAGCATTATTCACTCGATGGTGCAGTATGTGGACGGCTCCGTGCTGGCCCAGCTGGGCAACCCGGACATGCGCACGCCGATCGCCTTTGGCCTCGGCTGGCCCGATCGCCTGGAGTCCGGCGTCGCTCCCCTTGACCTGGTGGCTGCCTCCAGGCTGGATTTCGCGGCGCCGGATGAAACGCGTTTCCCCTGCCTGCGCCTGGCGCGCGAAGCGGTTGCCGCTGGCGGCACTTCAATGGCGGTCTGTAACGCCGCCAACGAGGTCGCGGTGGCGGCATTTTTGGCGGGGGATATACGCTTTACCGACATCCCTGTGGTCGTCGAGGCAACCCTTGAACACGTCTCCGCTGTTGAACCGACCGACCTCTCGGTGGTCGAACTGGCGGATACGCTGGCGCGTGAATGCGCGGCGAGCCAGCTGGCGGATTTGCGCCCGCACCTGCGGGCGGCGGAGCAACACTGATGGGACTCCTGTACACAATTGTTCTCACTCTTGTCACGCTCGCTGTGCTGGTGGCTATCCATGAGTACGGCCACTTCTGGGTGGCGCGGCGCTGTGGCGTGTATGTGGAACGGTTTTCGATCGGTTTTGGCAAGGTACTGCTGAGCTGGCGCGACCGGCAGGGCACCGAGTACTGCATCGCTGCTATTCCACTCGGCGGTTACGTGAAAATGCTGGGTGAGCAGGACGGTGAAGTGCCGCCCGCACAGGCGCACATGGCGTTCAACCGCAAGCCTGTGCTGCAGCGCATCGCCATTGTCAGCGCCGGTCCACTGGCGAACCTGGCACTCGCGGTGGTGGCGTTCTGGGGGCTTTTTCTCGCTGGCGAATCGGGACGCGTGCCGATTATCGATACGGTCGAGGAGCGCTCGGTAGCCGAGGTGGCCGGGTTGGAGCCCGGTCAGGAGATCGTTGCTGTCGACGGCAGCCCCACGCCGACATGGCAGGCGTTGAACTTTCGCTTGCTGGATCGCATAGGCGACACCGGCAGTATGCATTTCACGGCGAAATACCCGGAATCGGATATGCTGTATGAATCCGAGGCGCACATTGAGCGCTGGTTGTCGGATCAGGAGCAACCCGACCTGCTCGGCGGACTGGGTGTGACCCTGTACACGCCGGAGGTGCCTCCCGTGGTCGGAGAAGTGACGCCCGACAGTCCCGCCGCGTCGGCGGGCCTGGAACCCGGCGATCAGGTGCTCACCGCTGACGGGGTGGCCATGCCTTACTGGCGCGATTGGGTCGAGTATGTGCGCGCGCGGCCAGCGGAGGCTATCGAGTTGACGCTGTTGCGCGACGGCGAAGAGCTCACCAGCGTCATCCGCCCGGAGCGGCTCATCGCCGACAACGGTGAAGCGTTTGGCCGCATCGGCGTGGCGGTGTCTATTCCGGAGATGCCGCCGCACCTGGTGCGCAGCTTCCAGCGTGGGCCGCTGGAGGCGTTGGGGGCTGCTTTTACGCGCACCGGTGAACTGACGGTTTTTACCCTGAAATCCATTCAAAAGATGCTGACGGGCCTGATTTCGCCCAGCAACCTCGGCGGCCCCATCACCATCGCCAAGGTGGCGACGGCGTCCGCCGATTCCGGGCTCGAATCGTACATCAGTTTTCTCGCCCTGCTCAGCGTGAGCCTCGGTGTACTGAATCTCCTGCCCATACCGGTGCTGGATGGCGGGCACCTGCTGTTTTATACCGTTGAGCTATTGGCTGGACGCCCCGTACCTGAGAAAATACAGGCGCTGGGGTATCAGCTGGGGTTGATGATGGTCCTGGGGATCATGCTGCTCGCGATCTATAACGATATCGCTCGCCTGTAGTGGCCCCCCGGTGGCAGAATCCCTGGAGGCCGGAAGGTAGTGGCCCTCGACGCAACACGGCGGCTTTGATAATAACCCATTGATGGAGATGTCCTGCCCGAGTCGGGCGGTCGATTGAATGTTGATATCACGTATGCCCAAATGGCTGGCTCTGGCGCTGCTGCTGGTTCCTGTACTCCAGGCCCAGGCCCAGGTCCAGGTCCAGAACCAGACCCAGGCCGAGACCTTCATCATTTCCGATATCCGCGTGGAGGGGCTGCAACGCATCTCCGCGGGCAGTGTGTTTGCGGCACTCCCGGTAGGAGTCGGTGATTTTATCAGTGCGCGCGTGGTGCGCGAGGCGGCGCGCAGCCTGTTTGCCACCGGTAACTTCGACGATATCCGCCTCGGGCGTGACGGCAATGTGCTGGTTGTGATCGTCGTGGAGCGTCCCAGTATCACGGAAATCAACATTGAAGGTAACAAGGCCATTGAGACGGAAGCGCTGCTGGAAGGCCTGAAAGGCGCCGGGCTCTCGGTGGGCCAGGTGTTCCAGCGCTCCACGCTTGAGGGTATGCAGCTTGAGTTACAGCGGCAATATGTACAGCAGGGTCGCTACGATGCCAACATCGAAACGGAAGTGATTCCCGAGCCCCGCAACCGCGTGGCCGTGAATATCGACGTGGATGAGGGCACGGTCGCCGCGATCAAACACGTCAATATCGTCGGCAACGCGGTGTTTGACGACGAGGAACTGACCGATCTGTTTGAGCTGAAAACCACCGGCTGGTTTTCGTTTTTTACCAATGATGACAAGTACTCGCGGGAAAAACTCACCGGTGACCTCGAGGCGCTGTCGTCCTATTACCTTGATCGTGGCTATCTGCAGTTCCGTATCGATTCCACGCAGGTTTCCGTCTCACCGGACAAGAGGTCGGTCTTTATCACCGCTAATGTCAGCGAGGGTGAAAAGTTCACTGTCAGCTCTGTGGACCTGTCCGGTGACCTGGTTCTGCCCGAGGAAGATCTGCAGCGATTTCTGCTGGTGTCTGAAGGACAGACTTTTTCGCAGCAGATGGTGACGTCTACCGAGGAGTTCATGACGCGGCGGCTCGGTAACGAGGGCTACAACTTCGCCAAGGTCACGGGGATTCCCGAGGTCGATGAAGAAAACAACAGCGTGGCGATGAAATTTTTCGTCGATCCCGGCAAGCGCACCTACGTGCGGCGTATCGACTTCAAGGGCAACCTGAAAACCGTGGACGACGTACTGCGTCGCGAAATGCGCCAGATGGAGAGCGCACCGGCATCCGCTGCCGCGATCGAACAGTCACGCGTGCGCCTGGAACGGCTGGGTTTTTTCAGCAGGGCGAGTGTTGAAACGCCGGAGGTGCCGGGACACGACGACCTCATCGATGTCGAGTATACGGTGGAGGAACAGTCCTCCGGCAGCATCGGCGCGAGTTTCGGCTTCGCCCAGGACGCCGGGTTGATACTTGGCCTCAACCTGCAGCAGGATAACTTCCTCGGCACCGGCAAGCGCGTGGGCATTGCGCTGAATTCCTCGAAGTTCCAGGATCTTTATAATTTCAGCTATACCAATCCCTACTTCACCGAGGACGGTGTCAGCCGCGGGTTCAACCTGTTCTACCGGTCCACCGATCTGGATGAGGTCAACGTGGCGAGCTACAGCACGGATACGCTCGGTGGCGCCATCAACTTTGGCTATCCCATCAAGGAAACCGAGCGTCTCGGGTTCAGCTTTGGTGTCTCCAATACGAGGATCAACACCGGGCGTTTTGCCGTGCAGGAAATTCAGGCAAGCCCGCGCCTGAACAAGGGTGTCGATGACTATTTTCTCAGTACGTTGCAGGACGACGGCACCTACGCCGATGTCGAAGAGCTGCTGTCCGTGGGCTCGCTCCCGCCGGACTTCCTGTCTCCCTCCGGGGAAACCGGCTTTCTGGATGAAAACGGCGACGAGTTCCTGAACTGGACGATTACCACGAGCTGGACGCAGTCCACGCTGAACCGCGGTCGTCTCGCCACGCGCGGCGCCTCGCAGTCAGTGGCGCTGGAGGTGTCCATGCCCGGGTCTGACCTGGAGTTTTACAAGCTGACCTATCGGGGTGAAATTTACTACCCGGTGCCGCTTCTGGATAGCTGGACACTGCGGCTGCGCACCGAACTGGGCTACGGCGACGGCTATGGCCAGACCACCGAGTTGCCCTTTTATGAGCACTTCTTTTCCGGGGGTTTCGGCTCGGTGCGTGGTTACGAAAGCAACACGCTGGGTCCACGCAGTACGCCCGCGGATGAGTACCGCATTGATCAGCCGGTTACCGCTATTGATGACGAGGGTAATCCCACGGAGTTGGGTGGGTCCGACGGGAGCGAGTTTGGCTATGTGGCGCGGGATGGCAAACTTGTCGTCCAGGACGTCAGGGACAACCCCGATCCCTTCGGTGGCAATATCCTGCTCGAGGGCAGCGCAGAGCTGCTTTTCCCGCTGCCATTCATCAAGGATCGGACGCAGCTGCGCTCAGCGTTTTTTCTCGACTGGGGCAACGTGTTCGATGACAACTGCCGGGGCACCCAGCAGAACTGCTTTGATGTCGACCTGGACGAGCTGCGCTATTCCGTCGGTGTCGGTCTTACCTGGTACACCGGTTTCGGGCCGATGACCTTCAGCCTTGCCAAGCCCCTCAATTCCGGCGAGTTTGACGAGGAGGAGGTGTTCCAGTTTACTCTGGGCCGAGGATTCTGATTTTTTTAATGTGGAAATGGAGTTGATTGTGTCAAAACTAGTGAAAGTTGTATTTTTGGTGTGTGCCGCCGCCTTGGCCGCACCGGGCTGGGCACAGGGCAAGATCGCGGTCGTCAACCTGGAAGAGGCGATACTGCAAACGGATGTCGCGCAGAAGCGGCTGGCCGAGGTGCGCAGCCAGGACGACTACAAGCAGGATAAGAAAGAGTACGATGAGCTCAAGGAAGAGTTTGACGAATTGTTGCAGAAGTTCCAGAAAGACGCGGCGATCATGAGCCAGGAGCAACAGGCGAGCGCACGCAATAAACTCGCCAGCAAGCAGGCCGACCTCGAACATGTGACGGGTAAGCTACAGAAAGCGGAAACCGCCGCCGGACAGGCGTTGTTGCAGGACATGGCGCCGAGCGTGCAGGCGGTGCTGAAGGACATCATCGCCAAAGAGGGCATTGGCCTGCTGCTGCAGCGCCAGTCCGTTATTCATGCCGATGCCGGTTACAGCATCACGGCGAAAGTTACCGATAAGCTGAACGCTACTATTACGGATTAATCTGCGTGTATACGCTCGGTGAACTGGCGAAGCAACTCGATCTCGTCCTCACCGGCAATGCACGGACCCCGGTGTCGGGCCTGGCTTCGCTAACGGAGGCGGGCCCGGACGAGTTGTCGTTTCTCAGCAGTGAAGTCCACCTCCCCCGCTTGTCCAGTACCCGCGCGGCCGCGGTCATTCTTCACCCCGAGCATGCCGTGGACTGTCCCGTGAATAAACTGCTGGCAGAAGATCCCTACCTGGCCTTTGCCCGCGCCTCCCGCCTGTTCGATAGCGCGCCGGTCGGTGCGTCCGGCGTGCACCCCGGCGCCTGGGTTGCCGCAGATGCCAGCGTACATCCGCAAGCCGCCGTGGGAGCCGGCGCGGTGGTGGAGGCGGGCGCGGTGGTGGCAGAGCGCGCCGTGCTGGGGGCGGGTGTTTACCTGGGTCACGACGCGCATGTGGGAGCGGATAGCCGGCTGTATGCGAATGCCGTGGTCTATCACAATGTACACATCGGCAAGCGCTGCCGGGTGCACGCGCAGGCTGTACTGGGCGCCGACGGCTTCGGGTTTGCGCGGGGGCCCGGTGGCTGGGAAAAAATCCACCAGCTCGGTGGGCTGCGCATTGGCGACGACGTGGAAATCGGCGCGGGCACGACCATCGACCGGGGAACGCTGGAAGACACGGTGATTGAAGATGGCGTCATTATCGACAACCTGGTGCAGGTCGCCCACAACTGTCGTATCGGTCGCGGCACGGCGATAGCCGGCTGCAGCGGGATTGCCGGGAGCAGTATTATCGGCGCGGACTGCACGCTCGCCGGTGGGACGGGCGTCGTCGGGCATATTGAAATCTGTGATAACGTGCATATCACGGGAATGACTATGGTGACTCGCTCCATCACGGAACCCGGTTCCTATTCCTCGGGCACGCCAATGACAGCAACGCGTGAATGGAAGCGCAGCGCCGTGCGCTTTTCACAACTCGATGAGATGCACAGGCGGCTGGTGAGCCTGGAACGGCTATTGCTGGACGCAGACTCCCGGGAGCAACAGGACCCATGATGGATATCGCCGAAATACGCAGGCACCTGCCGCACCGCTACCCCTTTCTGCTGGTCGACCGCGTGCTGGAGATTGTCCGCGGCGAATCCATCCTGGCCTGCAAGAACCTCTCGGTGAACGAACCCTTCTTCCAGGGTCACTTTCCCGACAAGCCTGTTTTTCCTGGGGTTTTACTGGTCGAAGCGCTGGCGCAGACCGCGGGTATCCTGGGATTCTACAGTCAGTACAAAACCAATGAAGACGGCTCTACCTACTATCTTGCGGGGGCCGACGACGTGCGTTTCCGGCGGCCCTGCGTACCGGGTGATCAACTCATGTTACGCGCCCGCGTATTGTCGACGCGCCGCGGTGTGTGGAAGTTTGATGTTCGCGCCGAGGTGGATGGTGAGCTTGCGGCGAGCGCTGTCATTCTCTGTGCCGATCGCTGATGATCCATTCGCAGGCGATCGTTGATGATGGCGCAACGCTCGCCGATGATGTCAGCGTAGGCCCGTGGACGTTCATCGGGCCGGACGTGGAAATCGGCCCTGGCTGTGTGATCGGCCCGCATGTGGTGATTCGCGGGCCGACGCGTATCGGCGCGAATAACCGCATCTACCAGTTTTCCTCGATCGGAGAGGATACCCCCGACCTGAAGTACCGCAACGAGCCGACCCGGCTGGTGATCGGGGAGCATAATGTGATTCGTGAAAACGTGACCATTCATCGCGGCACGGTGCAGGGGCGCGAGGAAACGACGATAGGCAATCACAACCTGATTATGGCCTATGCACACGTCGGGCACGACAGTGTGCTGGGCGACCATGCTGTACTGGTGAATAATTCGGCGTTGGCGGGGCATGTGCGCGTGGGCGACTGGGCAATCCTCAGCGGCTACACGCTGGTACACCAGTTCTGCCAGATAGGCGCGCACAGTTTTTCAGGTATGGGCAGCGCCATCGGGAAGGATGTACCGGCCTACGTGACGGTCGCGGGGGCGCCGGCCCAGCCCAAATCCATCAACCTTGAAGGGCTGCGGCGGAGGGGCTTCTCCGCCGAGGGGATCGGCCAGCTCAGGCGGGCGTTTCGCGTGGTCTACCGCGAGGGTCTCACTCTCGACCTGGCCCTGAAGCGCCTGGAATCCATGCTCGAGAAGACGCCGGAACTCACCCTGTTCATCGACTCTATCAGGGCGTCGGAGCGCGGTATCGTGCGCTGATGAAGCCCGTATTGCATCTTGGAGTGGTGGCGGGCGAGGTCTCCGGCGATCTACTCGGCGCGCGCGTGCTGGATGCACTGGCGGCGCGCTGCAGTGAGCTGGTGGTAGAGGGAGTGGGTGGCCCCGAAATGGAGGCGCGCGGGCTCCGCAGCCTGTATCGCAGCGAGCGGCTCGCAGTCATGGGGCTGGTCGAGCCGCTGCGCCGCCTGCCGGAGCTGCTCCGCCTGCGGCGTCGACTGCTGCGACACTTTCTCGACAAGCCGCCGGATGTCTTTTTGGGCATTGATGCGCCCGATTTCAACCTGCCGCTGGCGCGGCGGCTGCGCGCCGCGGGCATTGCCACGGCGCACCTGGTGAGCCCCTCCGTGTGGGCCTGGCGGACGGGCCGCCTGAAGAGCATCGGCAGGTCGGTAGACAGCATGCTGTGTTTGTTTCCATTTGAACCTGAACTCTACCGGGCGCGCGGCATCGCCGCCGAGTGTGTGGGCCACCCACTGGCGGGTGAACTGGCCGCGGCCAGGGACCAGAAGACGGCCCGGGAGGTGCTGCAGTTAACTCCCCCGGTGGCAACGGGCGCACCCGTGCTCGCGCTGCTGCCGGGTAGCCGGGTCAGTGAGATCCGCGCGCTGGCGCCGGTATTCCTGCAGGTGGCCGCACGGCTCACGCGGCAAAGGCCGGACCTGGTCTGTGTCCTGCCGGTGGCCACGGCTGCCTGTGGCGAGGCGCTCAGGCCGCTCCTGCGGGAGTTTCCGGGGCTCCCCCTGCGGGTGGTTGAGGGGCGCTCCCGGGAAGTGCTGGCAGTCGCGGATGCGGCGCTGGTCGCATCCGGCACCGCCACGCTGGAAGCGATGTTGCTGCGTCGACCGATGGTAGTGGCCTGGCGTACCGGTATGCTGTCCTGGTGGGTGCTCTCGCGCCTGGTGCGCACGCCGCACGTGTCCCTTCCCAATATCCTGGCCGGCCGCGCCGTGGTGCCGGAGTTTCTGCAACGGGCTGCAACGGCGGAGAACCTGTGCGCGGCCCTGCAACCACTCTTGTTTGAGCCGCGCGTGCAGGCACGCTGTCGCGCCGAGTTAGGCGAGTTGGGCGCTCCCCTGGCGCTGGACTTTGGGCGCGAGTGCAGTGAAGCTCTGCTGAAGCTGGCGCAGAGCGATCAAAGGGCGGGGCATGCAGCTGTTTGAGGTGGATTTTCACGGGCCCGGTATAGCGGGTGTGGATGAGGTGGGTCGCGGCCCGCTGGCTGGCGATGTGGTCGCGGCGGCGGTAATTCTGGATATCGACAGGCCGATCGCCGGGCTGCGGGATTCCAAGCGACTCTCCGCAAGCCGCCGCGAGGGCCTGGCTCTCCAGATAAAGCAGCAGGCCCTCGCCTGGGCGGTGGCCCGTGCCAGCGTCGCGGAGATTGATGCCATGAATATTCTTGAGGCGTCACTGCTGGCGATGCGTCGCGCTGTCGAGGCCCTGCAGCTGCAACCTCAGTTTGTGCTGGTGGATGGCAATCGCCTGCCGCGCTGGTCCTATGCATCGGAGCCCGTGGTCGGCGGCGACGGCCGGGTGCCGGCGATCGCCGCCGCGTCCATACTCGCGAAGGTACAGCGCGATGCCGAGCTGGTGGACCTCGATGCGCGCTACCCGGGCTATGGATTCGCGCAGCACAAGGGGTATCCCACCCGTCAGCACCTGGCGGCCTTGCGCAGCCTTGGGGCGACGCCCGAGCACCGTCGCAGTTTCGGGCCAGTGCGCGATCTCCTGTAGCGCTTGCCGCCTGCGGGCCTGGTTGCGCGACAAAAAAACAAACCGCCGGGCAAAAATCCCGGCCAATGCTGCCGTGTAGATTCGATCCGGAGTACACTCGGGACATGACCCAGTTCGTTCACCTGCGCCTGCACACAGAATACTCGATCGCCGATGGCCTGGTGCGCATCAAGCCGCTGATGGCGCGTGTGGCGGAGCTCGCGATGCCCGCGGTCGCGATTACCGATGTGTGCAATTTCTATGCCCTGATCAAGGCGCACAAAGCGGCGATTGCAACCGGCGTGCAGCCCATCATTGGCGCCGATCTGCGCGTGGTGGAGGACGACGCCCCGGACAGGCCCTATCCGCTGTGCCTGCTGGCGATGAACACCACTGGCTACCGCAACCTTATCCAGCTCATCTCCAGGGCCTATACCGAGGGGCAGCAGCTGGGTGTCCCGCGCGTGCGCAAGGCCTGGTTGCAGGAGTGCCGGGAGGGCTTGATAGCACTGTCCTGCGGCGCCGCGGGGGATGTGGGGCAGGCGCTGCTGGCTGAAAGGGTGGAACTTGCCGAACAGCGAGCGCGCTTCTGGATGGACACCTTCCCCCTGGGCTTTTACCTGGAATTGCATCGCACCGGCCGCGAAGGCGATGAAGCTCACCTGCACGCGGCTGTCGCACTGGCCGACAGCCTGCAGTGCCCGGTGGTTGCCACCAACGATGTGCGCTTTTTGACGGCGGATGAATTCGAGGCGCACGAGGCCAGGGTGTGCATCGGCGAGGGCCGCAGTCTCGATGACCCGCGCAGGGCGCGCTCCTACACCGAGCAGCAGTACCTGCGCTCACCGGCAGAAATGGCGGAACTGTTCGCCGATATCCCCGAAGCACTGGAAAATACTGTGCAGATAGCGCAGCGCTGCAGCGTGGTACTGGAATTGGGCAAGCCCTACCTGCCGGAGTACCCGGTACCGAAGGGCTTGACCATGGACGGCTACTTCCGACGACTTTGCCACGAGGGTCTGGATCGACGCCTGGAGGCACTCTTTGACGCGCAATCGGCCGACTTCGCGGATCGGCAGAAGCACTATCGCGAACGCCTGGAGTTCGAGCTGGATACGATTATCCAGATGGGCTTCCCCGGCTATTTCCTGATTGTGATGGACTTCATCCGCTGGGCGAAGCAGCACGCGATTCCGGTCGGTCCGGGGCGTGGCTCGGGCGCGGGCTCGCTGGTGGCGTATGCGCTGGAAATCACGGACCTGGACCCGCTTGCCTACGACCTGCTGTTTGAGCGGTTCCTCAATCCCGAACGGGTGTCCATGCCGGATTTTGATGTCGACTTCTGCATGGAACGCCGCGATGAAGTGATCGAGTATGTGGCGGATACCTATGGCCGCGATGCGGTGTCCCAGATCATTACGTTCAGCACCATGGCGGCCAAGGCCGTTGTTCGCGACGTTGCCCGGGTGCAGGGCAAATCCTATGGGCTGGCTGATAAATTGTCGAAGATGATTCCGTTTGAGGTCGGCATGACGCTGCAGAAGGCGCTTGAGCAGGAAGCGCCCTTGCGCGAGTTTCTCGAGGAGGACGGGCAGGCCCAGGAAATCTGGGATATGGCGGTGCAACTGGAGGGCATCACGCGCGGTGTCGGTAAACACGCCGGCGGTGTCGTGATTGCGCCGTCGCGATTGACCGACTTTTCTCCACTGTATTGCGATGACAGCCGCGGTGGGCTGGTCACGCAGTACGACAAAGGTGACGTGGAAGAAGCCGGCCTGGTGAAATTTGACTTTCTCGGCTTGCGCACGCTGACGATCATTGACTGGGCGGTACACATGATCGACGAGGCGCGCGAGAGTCGTGGCGAATCCGCGCTGGATATCGATGCTTTGCCGCTGAACGACACTGCCAGTTTCGAGTTGCTCAAATCCGGAGACACGACGGCGGTGTTTCAGCTTGAATCTCGCGGTATGAAGGAGCTGATCAAGGACCTGCGGCCGGATTGCTTTGAAGATATTGTGGCTCTGGTGGCCCTGTACCGGCCGGGTCCGCTGCAGTCCGGTATGGTCGAGAACTTTATCAATCGCAAACACGGAAGGGAGGCTATCTCCTATCCGGATGCGCAGTACCAGCACGCACGACTCAAGCCAATCCTGGAGCCGACCTACGGCATTATTCTTTACCAGGAACAGGTCATGCAGATCGCCCAGGAGCTGGCGGGCTATACGCTGGGCGAGGCCGACCTGCTGCGTCGGGCCATGGGCAAGAAGAATCCGGCACAAATGGCAGAGCAGCGCGAGGTGTTCCAGCAGGGCGCCCAGTCGCGTGGCGTGGATGCCGACCTGGCAATGAAAATCTTTGACCTGGTGGAGAAGTTCGCGGGTTACGGCTTCAACAAATCCCACTCGGCCGCTTACGCGCTGGTGTCCTACCAGACCGCCTGGCTGAAAGCCCACTACCCGGCGCAGTTCATGGCGGCGGTGATGAGCTCGGAACTCGACAATACCGACAAGATCGTGCTGTTCGTGGACGAGTGCAAGCGAATGTCTTTGTCCTTGAGGTTGCCCGACGTCAACGCGGGTCGCTACATGTTCACGGTCAACGCCCAGGACGACATCATTTACGGGCTGGGCGCCATCAAGGGCCTGGGTGAGGGCCCGGTGGAGAGCATTCTCAGTGCGCGCGAGAGCGGTGGTCCTTTCAACGATCTTTTTGATTTTTGTGCGCGTACCGATTCGCGCAAGGTGAATCGCCGGGCGATAGAGGCCCTCATACGTTCCGGCGCCTTCGATTCACTCGGCACAGACCGCTGGGTACTCATGGCCGCGCTTGAGGACGCCATCAAAACGGCAGAGCAGAATGCCGCCAACAGGGACAGCGGCATGGCGGACCTTTTCGGGGAAGTACTGCCCGGCCCTGCAGCCGACTCAGATGACCCTTACGTGCGCTTTCGGCACGCGCAGGCCTGGACCGACAAAGAACGTCTCGGCGGAGAGCGCGATACCCTCGGCCTGTATATTTCCGGCCATCCGATCGACGAGTACCGGGATGAAGTGCGGCGCTTCGCGCCAAACCGTATTGCGGACCTGCGTGAGGATCGCAGCGCTTCCCAGGTGATTGTCGGCCTGATTATGGAAACGCGGACGATGAATAGCCAGCGTGGTGCCATGGGTGTAATGAAGCTCGACGACAGCAGCGGTCAGATCGAGGTCACGCTGTTCTCCGAAGCGTTTGCGCAATACCGCGAGTTGATGCTCAAGGGGACGATCGTGATCGTGGAGGGCCGCATATCGGTGAGCGACAAAACGCAGAAGCTGGAGATGCGTGCCTCCAGCTTGCGCAGCCTTGAGCAGGCCCGGCAGAGCTACGCACAGGACCTGACCATCGAGGTGAATGCAGAGCTGGTAGACGAGCAATTTACCGAGCTGTTGGAAAAGACCCTGGCAGGAGCCAGTGGCGGAGACTGCCCCGTTTCGCTGCTCTATCGCCAGCCGCACAACCTGGCACGGATCAGGCTGGGTTCCCGCTGGCAGGTTGTCCCCAGCGACGACCTGTTGCAGGCACTGCGCAGCGTGGTGGGCGCCGAGCGCGTATTTCTTCAGTATCAATGACGGGCTGCTGTGAGGCGGCCGTCGCAACCCCGCAAACAACAATCGTATAAAGGAGAGTCAGCACATGTTACTCAAGGATAAAGTCGTCATCGTGTCGGGCATTGGGCCAGGGCTGGGACAGGAGCTGTCAACGCTGGCCGCCAAAGAGGGTGCCGCGGCAGTTGTTCTTGCGGCGCGCACCACTGAGAAACTCGATACCGCGGAGAAGGAGATCAGCGCACTCGGGCTGGGCACCGAGGTGCTGAAAATGCCGACTGATATTTCCGACCAGGCCCAGTGCCAGGCGCTGGCGGACGCGGCCGCTGCACGTTTTGGCCGCATCGATGTGCTGTTTAACTCAGCCTATGATCCGGGTTCTTTCGAACCGATTGAAAGTGCCAGCATGGAGGGTTGGCGCCGGGCCATGGACGTCAATTTCTTTGGCACAATGCACCTTACCCAGGCCTGTGTACCACACATGAAGGATGCCGGCGGCGCCATCGTGATGATTGCGACCATGGTGGAGCACAAACCGCTGGCCACCCAGGGTGGCTATGGCTCCTCGAAGTCCGCGTTGCGTTGCGCCACCAAACATCTCGCACTGGAACTGGGGAAGTACAATATCCGGGTCAACAGTGTGCATATGGGATGGATGTGGGGCCCGAGCGTGGAGGGTTACTTCAAGTGGCAAGCCCAGGCCACCGGCAAGAGCCAGGAAGCGCTCATTGCCGAGGTCGCCGAAAACATTCCCCTGGGCGTCATTCCCGACGACGGCGACTGCGCCCGCGCGGCACTGTTTTTTGGCTCCGACTATTCCACTGTCGTGACCGGCGCCTCGCTGGATGTGAACGGTGGGGAGTACATGCCGATATAGCGCGTAATCGCCTGTGCCGCAGAAATTACCACAGATACGCTCCAGCCTGAGGAGAGGCCAAACATGTCGGATACGGAAAAGATAGAAGCGGCGGTTTTCCGCCGCCTGCTGGAACACCTGGACAACCGCCGTGACGTGCAGAACATCGAACTGATGAATCTCGCCGGCTTTTGCCGCAATTGCCTGTCGAAATGGTATGTGGCGGCAGCCAGTGAGCAGGGCGAGGAAGTCGACTACGAAGCGGCGCGCGAACGCGTGTACGGCATGCCCTACAGCGAATGGAAAGCGAAATACCAGACACCCGCCACGGTCGAGCAGACGGCCGCATTTGAACGGGACAAGGGGCAGTAGCCGGTCGCCCGGGGCGGCGCGCCGCGGCCTTCGCTCAGGACTGCATGTTTTCCGGCCCCCAGTAGGCTTTCATGCTGGAGACTTTGCCGTCGGCGTCGAATTCAAACACGTCGATAATATCTATCAGCATGTCGCCCATGCTGACCTGAAACGGGAATGCCACCGCGTTGCCCGCGCAGCGAGCCTCGCCCGTGAGCTGAAGTTTGGCGCCTGAATACAGGCCGGCCTCATAAAAGCTGCAAATGGCATCGATGCCCTCGTGCACATCGGTGCCGACGGGGTCCTCGACAGTCGCGGTATCGGCATACATGGAGCGGATGATATCCATGTCCTGCTTGTCGAAAGCCTCGACATAACGGTGAATCATCGCGATTTTATCTTTTGCATCCATGGGTATTACTCCTTCAATAGCCACTCAGCGTGGCGTAACGGTCTTTGTGGAAGCCGGTGTCTCCAAGTATCTGCATGGCGACCCGTGCGCGCTTGAGGAAAAAGCCGATATCCATTTCATCGGTGACACCGATGCCGCCGTGCATCTGCACCGCTTCGTTGCTGGTCAGCTTGACCAGTTCGTTGAGCTGCGCTTTGGCCAGGCTGGCGAGCATGGGCAGCTGCCCGGGTGCGTCGTCCACCGTAGAGAGTGCCTGTCGTATTACCGAGCGACAGAGTTCTACCTCTGCCTGCATGTGTGCCGCCCGATGCTGGAGGGCCTGGAAACTGCCAATCAGCGCGCCGAACTGTTCACGCTCCTTGAGGTATGCGACGGTGCGCTCCAGGCACTCCGTGGCCAGGCCGAACATCTCGGCCGCCATGGCAACACGGCCACGATCCAGCACAGGTTCGAGAATCTCCCAGCCGTCACCTTCGCCGCCGACCAGGGCCTGCGTCGGCACCGCCACATCGCTGAAGCTGATGTTTGCCGCATTGCGGCTGTCCGCCATGAGCGTGCGCTGTACGGTTACGCCGGGCGTATCGCGATCCACCAACAGCAGGGAAATGCCTGCACTGTCGCTGTCCTCGCCCGAGGTGCGGGCCACCACGATGAGTTTGTCGGCGCTGTGTCCATCCAGCACGAAAGTTTTGCAGCCGTTGATGACGTATTGCTCGCCCTGTCGCCTGGCCTGCGTCGCAACCCGGGTCGGTTGGTGGTGGTGAGATTCTTCATGCGCCAGGGCGAAAGTCAGTGAGCCCTCGGCAATTGCCGGTAACAGGGCAGTTTTCTGTTCGCCACTGGCGCCGAGCAACAGCGCGCTGGCGCCGAGAACCGTGGTGGCAAACAAGGGTGATGCGGCCAGCGTGCGGCCGGTTTCCTCCAGTACCACGCCAAGCCCGGCGAAACCAAAATCGAGGCCGCCGAATTCCTCCGGCAGCACGATGCTGGCCCAGCCCATCTCGGCCATCTGGCGCCACAGCTCGGGGTCGTAGCCGAGCGCGTCCTTGCTGTCGCGGAGTTTCCGCAGTGCTGCTACCGGTGCCTCTGCAGCCAGAAAACTCTGTGCCGACTCTTTCAGCAATCGCTGTTCTTCGTTCAATACCAATGCCATGCGATAAATGTCCTATGCCTGCGGCAATTCGAGTACGTTCTTGGCGACCACGTTGAGCTGAATCTCGGAGGTGCCGCCGGCGATGGTCATGGCATAGCTCATTGCCCAGAGCCGCGTGGTATCCAGTTCAGTCGCGGTAAAGCCTTCGCCCTCCCAGCCGATACCGCGGCTGCCGAGAATAGCCAGCAGCAATTCGCTCTTGGTCTTTTCGGCCTCGGTGCCGACGTACTTCATAATCAGCGGTGCGGCGCTGCGCTGGCCCGCAACTTTCTCCTCGAAAGTACGGAAGTGGGTCAGCGCGATGGCCTGCATGCGCATGTCGTACTCCGCCAGTTGCGTGCGTAACGCGGTGTTGGCGATTCGACCGTCCGCGAACTCCAGGTACTCTCTTGCAGCCATCGCGGGTACCAGTGACTGGCGCGGCGAATCACTGCCAATTTCCGACATCAGCTTGCGCTCGTGCACCAGCAGGGCTTTTGCCACACTCCAGCCCTGGTTGAGTTCACCCACGAGGTTCTCTTTCGGGACTTTCACGTTGTCGAAGAAGGTCTGGCAAAACTCCGATTCACCGCTGATGAGTTCGATCGGCGTGGTGCTGACACCCGGGTCATCCATGTCGATCAGCAGGAAGCTGATGCCTTCCTGTTTTTTGACCTCGGTGTTGGTGCGTACCAGGCAGAAAATCCAGTCGCACTCATCCGCCTTGGTGGTCCAGATCTTGCTGCCGTTGACCAGGAAATGATCGCCCTTGTCCTCCGCTTTGCATTGCAGGCTCGCGAGATCAGAGCCCGAGCCTGGCTCGGAGTAGCCCTGGCACCAGCGTGATTCGCCGTTGACGATGGCGCGCAGGTGACGCTCTTTCTGTGCTTCGTTGCCGTATTCCAGCAGCGCGGGGCCAAGCATCCAAAGGCCCAGGCCAAACAGGGGTTTGCGCGCGCCAATGCGCTTCATTTCTTCGCCGAGTACCTTGGCCTGTTGCGCGCTGAGCCCGCCGCCACCGTACTGCTCAGGCCACTCGGGCGCCACCCAGCCTTTGTCGCGCATGCGTTCGAACCAGAGCCGTGCGTCGTCACTGGCGAAGCTCCCGCGACGGCCGCCCCAGTACTGCTCTTCGGGCTGCATGGGCTGGCGTTGTGACTGAGGGCAGTTGTCTTCGAGCCACTGGCGCACTGTTTGTCGAAATTGATCCAGGTCTTCCAACTTGTCGCTCCCGATTGATGCTGTCGCGTGTCCTGTTGTACGCGCAGCGTAGCGGCGCGCGTGTGGGCGTATGATACGGGGCCGTCATCGCCATTTGAAGGATGTCTATCGCCAGCGGCATGGCGTGGCCGCGGTGGCTCAACATGTCAGCCCGTGACACCAAATGACACCTGTTTGCGGGAGCACCGGTTCGCGCGAACGGTTTATTGCCGCGTACCGCGAGGTTTGACCCTGCGCGCGAAATGCAGGCATGCTCGCGTGTTCGACGGAGGAGATTGAATGAACAGGTTTACGGATAAAGTGGTCGTGGTGACAGGCGCGGGTGGGGGTATCGGTCGGGCCGCCGCCCTGCGAATTGCCGCTGAGGGAGGGCTGGTTTTCTGCGTGGACCTGAATGCGGACGCGCTGGATGAAACGGTATCGCGTATCACCGCCGTGGGCGGTAAGGCGACCGCCCAGGCCTGCGATATCAGCGATGAAACCAGCGTTCAGGCCTGTGTAGACGCCTGCGTCGCAAGCTGTGGCAGCCCCTATGCGCTGATCAATATGGCCGGAGTATTGCGTTTTGACGACACCGAGGCGCTGGAAATCGCGCACTGGCAGAAAGTTATTGATGTGAATCTCACGGGTACCATGCTGCTCTGCCGGGCACTCTTGCCGCACCTGGAAAAAACCGGGGGTAGCATCGTCAACGCTGCCTCTACGGCGGCGCTGGCGGGCCTGCCGTGTGGTGTCGCCTATTCGGCCAGCAAGGGCGGTGTGTTGGCCATGACCCGCAGCATCGCCGTGGAGTACGCCAAGCGAGGGGTGCGTGCCAACTGTATCTGCCCTGGCGATATCAATACCGGTATGACCGAAGGTATTGCCTTTCCGCCGAACATGGATTTCAAGCTTATGCCGCGCATCATGTCGCTGTCGGGTGCCAAGGGGCCCGAGACGGTGGTGGGGTTGATCGCCATGCTGGCGAGTGAGGACGGCATTCACATTACCGGTGAGGACGTGCGCGTGGATGGCGGTACGCTATCCTGAGGCCCTGATCCGGGCGCGGGCACCGGGCGTGGGCACGTAAGGCGACTGCCGGCGTTCACTGGGATTCAACGAGGCGCAGTTTGTAGCGCCGGGTCGCATTGCCGCGCAGCGTTTCGACGCTGATCATGTCACCCGGTTCCCTTGCCTCCAGAGCACTGAAGTAATCGTCGTGGGTGCGAATGGGCTTGCCGTCGATCGCCGTGATGATGTCGCCGAGCACCACTTCGCCGCGTGCGTTGCGCCAGGCGCCCGCCATTCCCGCATCGGCAGCGGGAAGCCCGGGAAAAACCTGCACCAGCGGCAGCCCCTTGATGCGATTCCGCTGTACCCAGCGATCGCTGGCGAGTTCTACGCCGATCACAGGTCGCAGTACCCGGCCATAGCTGATCAGCTGCGGGATCACTTCCCGGACGGTGTTCACCGGGATCGCAAAACCGATACCGGCACTGGCTCCCGAAGGGCTGTAGATGGCGGTATTCACCCCGATCAGTTGTCCCAGCGAATTCAGCAATGGCCCGCCTGAGTTGCCCGGATTGATCGCGGCATCCGTTTGTATCACGCCGCGAATCGTGCGATTGCCGGGCGCGCGAATCTCTCTGCCAAGGGCGCTCACGATGCCCGTTGTCAGCGTGGTATCCAGCCCGAAAGGGTTGCCGATAGCCAGCACCTTGCGCCCCACCATGAGCTCGGAAGAGTCCCCGAGCGGCAGGCTGACGAGGTTCTCGGGGGGTGGATCCAGGCGCAGCACCGCAAGGTCTTTTTCAGGGGCGACGCCGATGACTTCGGCAGGGTGTTCGCTGCGGTCCGCCAGGGTAACCGTGAGTTTGTGCGCGCCGGCGATCACGTGAAAATTGGTCACGATCAAACCCTGCTCGTCCCAGACAAAGCCCGAACCGCTGCCGCGTGGAATCTCATACACGTCCAGGCTGAACAGGCCGCGCCGCAGGGCGGTATTGGTCACGAATACGACCGCCGGGCTCGCCTTGCGGAAAATTTCAGTGCTGTTGGCTTCGTCTTCGGTCGCGAAGCTCAGATACTCCGGCGGCCGCGCGGTGGCGCTGGCGGAGATCAGCGCGAACCCGAGCAGACAGGCCACGGCGCATCGGGTGAACGTCAGCGGCATACCCGGTTCAGGCCTCGTCAGTGGCTCGAAAAGCCTCCATGAAGCGACGGATACGCTTGGCATTGGCGCCCAGGTCACCCTCACCCACCCGCGATACGGAGCGCAGGTCCAGGTAGGCGCCCGCGGCGTTGCCGCGCACCCGTATGGCAACATCGTCCTTGAACTTCATCAGGCTGGTGGTATCCACCGCTTCGATCAAGCCTGCTGCGCGATCCTGGTGGTAGATTTCCCAGCCCAGCCCGGCTGCCACTTCCAGCGCCCGGCTATAGGCCTCGTCAATCGACAGCGACGTGCGCAGCGGTGCGAGCTCGGGGTAGGCCGCTTCCTGGAGGGTAATTTCTTCTGTTGTCAGCGTCAGTGGATTGGCGGAATCACCCCGTACTTCAGGTGCGGCCACAAATTCCGGGGGGTCTTGCCGGTCGGTAGTGATGTCGTGAATACGCGGATAGTCGCCGCCCAGTGTCAGGGTCAACAAGGCAAGGGTGCCGGGCAGGGTAAGCAGCGCGCGGTTGCGTATCGCTGCACGCCAGGGCGCCATGCGCGGCAGCATCAGGCACGCTACGAAAACGATGAGTAGCGTGATGCTGCCGAGGCACGCCAATGCATACAGCATCAAGCCCTGTTGCCAGGCGCCGGAGCGCACAGTCAACACCGACAACGGCAGGATGACGAGTAGCGCAATGGCGAGGTAGCCACACCAGGTGATGCCTGCGGGGAGCCGTGCGGATTGGTTCATGTCGGGCGCTCCTTGAATGTCCTGATATCCCGGCAAGGATACTATCGGCGGGATGCGCTGGCGAGGGGCACGGATCCGGCGAACGGCTCAGCGCTCGCGCGCAGCGGTTCAACTGGGCAGACGTGGCTATCTTTTAGGCGGCGGTGGTTTGAGCTATGCCCGGGCTTCTGCTTAACTGGCGCGCGGTTATCCAGGCGCTGCGAGGCGCGTATTTCATAGCGGAGAGTGAATCAGTATGGGAAGGGTTGAAGGGAAAGTAGCCATAGTGACCGGCGCGGCCAGCGGCATGGGCAAGGCCGATGCGATTCTGCTGGCCGCAGAGGGCGCCAGGGTGGTGCTCGCCGACCTGAATGAAGCCGATGGCGCGGCGGCTGCCGCAGCTATTGGCTCCAATGCACTGTTTCTGCGTCTGGACGTCACCGACGAAGACAACTGGAAAACGGTGATCGAGAAAACTCTCGAGACTTTCGGCCGGCTGGATATTCTTGTCAACAATGCCGGCATGATCGGTCTCGGCAACGTGGTCGACACCACGCTGGAGGATTTTCGCCGCATAAACGCGGTGAACAGCGAAGGTGTGTTTCTCGGCTGCAAGCACGCAATTCCGGCAATGGCCCAATCCGGTGGTGGGTCCATCGTGAATATGTCCTCGGTGGCCGCCATTCACGGCCAGTCGTTTGTCGCCGCCTATTCCGCGAGCAAGGGCGCGGTACGCGGGCTCACCAAGAGCATTGCCATGTACTGCAAGGAACAGAAAAACGGCGTGCGCTGCAACTCGGTGCATCCGGACGGGGTAAAGACGCCCATGGTGGTCAAGGTCGCATTGGGAAAAGACACCGCCACCGCCGAGGACATCGAGAAGGTCGGGGCGTTTGGCAATATGTGCGACCCGGAGGACGTTGCCAACATGGTGCTCTTCCTGGCGTCTGAAGAATCCCGCTTTGTGACCGGCGCCGAGATGCTGATCGATAACGGAGCGACAATTACCCCTCCCGTGGGCCTCTAATACATCGTCAAGGAGTGCCAGGGCATGGAAAAACTTCTCTATCCTCTGTGGAAAGCCGAAGCGATCGAAGCAGACAGCTTTCGCGACACGCTGCTCGGCTCACTGTGTGCGAGTCTGTGCGATGCGCCTGAAGTACGTGGCGCGCGCCTGGCCGTGGCTGACAGCGCGGTTGCCGCGGCCAGCGGCCGGCGTATGGAGAGTCATGCCCCACTGCCCGATGCGCTGCTTTCCCTGTGGGTGGATTTTGCCTCCGCGGCGAGCCGGGTCGAAGCCTTGATCGACGAGCACGTTGCCCGGCGCGGCTGTTATCTGGTGTGTGAAGCGGAGCCTCTCAGCAGTCTGCAGGCGCACCCGAGTGCACCCGGTGAACGCGTCTACGGGATGTGCCAGGTGGTGTTCCTGACGCCGCCCGAGGGTCCCGGTTCAGAAGACTGGATCAGTGTTTGGAAGGACAGCCATACCCGGGTGGCGATTGATACCCAGTCCACGTTTGGCTACCGCCAGAACCTGGTGGTACGCACCAGTGGCGAGTTCAGCGTGCCCTGTCACGCGATTGTAGAAGAGAACTTTCCTCCGCAGGCGATGGATGACGACCATGCATTTTATGCCAGCGGTGGTGATGAGGCGAAGCTGAAAGAGCGCATGACGGCGATGATGGAGAGCTGTGCACGCTTCATCGATTTCGCAAAAATAGACGTTATCCCGATGAGCGAGTATCTCATCAAGCCCCTGCGCGCGGCCTGATGCGGCAACACCGCGCGCGATATCAGGCGGTAGCCCGGTGAGCTACTGATGTTGCTCCAGGGCGCGAATACGATCCGCCAGGGGCGGGTGGCTGCGCAGCAGGGCACCGAGGCCCTGTTTGACCTGTTCGCTGATGCCGAAGGCGGTGAGCTCTCCCGGCAGGTCCTGTTGCTGGTTCTGTTCCAGTTGCAGCCGCTGCAGAGCCGCTATCATATGCGCCGGGCGGGTAAGCGTTGCTCCAGCGTAATCCGCGCGGTATTCACGCCAGCGTGAAAACCAGGCGACGATAAAGCTGGCCAGCAGGCCAAGTACCAGTTCGCTGACAATGGTGACGACGAAATAGCCGATGCCGTAACCGCGCTCTGTTTTGAATACCACGCGGTCGACCGTGTGGCCGATAATACGCGCCAGAAACATCACGAAGGTATTGATAACGCCCTGGATCAGGGTGAGCGTAACCATGTCGCCGTTCGCGACATGGCCAATTTCATGCGCCATGACCGCGCGCACCTCGTCCGGGCGGAACCTTTGCAGGAGGCCGGCGCTGACCGCCACCAGTGCCTTGTTGCGGTTCCAGCCAGTGGCAAAGGCGTTGGAGGACTCTGAGGGGAAAATACCCACCTCCGGCATATCGATACCTGCCTCGGCCGCCAGTTCCTTTACCGTATCAAGCAGCCACTGCTCCTCCCGGTTTGCCGGTTGTTCGATGATCTGTGTACCGGTGCTGCGCTTGGCCATCCACTTGGAAAGGAACAGCGAAATCAGTGACCCACCAAAGCCGAACAGGGCGCAGAAAATCAGCAGCGGTCCGAGATTGAGATCGACACCATTCTCGGCGAGCACGCCCTGCAGGCCAAGCATATTGAACACGATGCTGACCAGCACCAGAACCGCCAGGTTGGTTGCAAGAAAGAGGACTATTCTCATCGGTGCGTTGCTCCGGGTTCAGAATGATAGAGGTCAGCGACAGCGGCGACCGGCCTGGTGACGCTCGTGCAGCCCCCCGGCTTCCCCTTCAATGGGGTCAGTGCCGAATTTCTTCAAGAGCTCTCCTGCAGCAATTCGGCGTCGCCTGTGTCGTCGCCTGTCTCTGCCGCGTTGTCTGGCAGGGGCACGTCGCTGATTTCGAGTTCTGGTTCGCCGCGTTCGGAAAGTGGCACGCGTTGCACTTCGCCGCGCAGCTCTACGTCTTTCGAGCTGAGCTCAAACAGCGTGTTGAACGCCTCGTCAGAGTGTTTACAGCGTACGACTGAGCGTGGGTCACTGCCATCGACCCAGGCTTTCGCCTTGCCCCAGTAGTGTCCGTGTTGATTGCAGATTACAAACACGTCTGTCATTGGTGTTACTCGCCTCCGGATACGTGAGTAAGGCAGGCCAGGGTCGTCCCGGCAGGCCCCGGTTCAATGTTACAACGACATGCGCGGCAGCCCTAGCCAGAACCGAGCAGAATGTCCTTGGCGCGGTTTACCTTCGCCGCGAGATAGTCAGATCCCCCGCGATCGGGGTGAAGTTTCTGCATGAGTTTACGGTGAGCGGCCACGACCTCCGCATCGCTTGCACCTTCCTGGAGGCCCAGTATCGCAAGCGCCTCCTGGGCGTGCATATTGGCGCCGGGATCCGCTTGTGCACCCGATTGCTCACTGAAGGGGCCTTCCCCGGGAAAGCGCTGCTGCAGGTAGCTGCCCAGTAACTGCGCGGAATCGCGGTCCTGTTCGCGGCAATACGCCAGCAAGGCGTCGAGTTGGGAGCGATCCATGTCAGCGAGGCGCCAACCCTTGAATTCGCCCTGCAGTACCTCGCCATCGAGTTGACCGCTGTCGTGGTCCAGGTGCATGGTCAGAATCGCACTGTTGACGGTGGAGTGCTGTGCACCCGCGCCGGCCTTGCGGCTCAGCAGCCCCGACAGCACTGGAAAATAGCGCAACAGCAGTGGCAGTGCCTGGCGGGCGAAAACCAGCAGACCGGTGAGCGCGGCTCCCAGCCAGTGCATGCGCCCCGTGAGCGCCAGGCCCACGGCGATCACCAGGGTGATGCCCAGCCCAAGCTTGATGTACTCGGCCCTGCGCAAATGCGGCGGTTTGGACTGGGCACGACGGAACAACAGATAGACGACGGCAATAACCGCCAGCAGGACAATGAGTCTTGGCACCGGGTTTGTGTTTCCTGTATCAGTTGCGCAACTGTTCCAGCAACAGTCTAGCATTGCTGGACCCACTCTTCTCCAGTGCCTGCACGCCGCCGGCCGCATAGCGGGCCACGGCGCCCAGCAGTTCTCCCAGTGTGGCGGCGCTGCGCGCGTCGAAGTGCGCCCAGGCACCCTTGCTCAGTTTCGCCATGTCCTGGAAGGTTTTGCGCACGAGGGCGTCCTGCCCTTCCTGAAAGAGAAACAGCGGCAGGCCCAGAATCCCGCACTGGCCTGCGAGATTACACAGGCTATCCGGGTTTTCCTCCAGCGCATCGCCGATAAACACCACCGCGCGCACAGCGGCCTTGCGATGTTCGCCGATAGCGTGTTGCAACAGGCGCTCGATTTGTGTGTGGCCGCCCTCGCAGCGCACCTTGTTCATGCGCATGGCCAGCTCTTCGCTGTCGGTCAGCCACGGACTCGCCTGGAATTCGCGGAAGCCACGGTAATAGCAGAGTTGCACCGACAGGGTGGTGAGTTTGGCCGTGGCAAGAAACATTTCCTGCTGCAGCTGGCGCGCCGTGTCCCAGGTGGGCTGGCGGCTGGCCGTGGCGTCCACGGCGAACATCAGGCGCGGCTGGCGCTCGACAAACTCTGTGATATTGCGGCTTTTGTTCAGAAATTGCGCGATGTCGCTGGATGATGAGCGGCGCGTTGGAGGATTCGCCATGGTCCCGAAGGCACTCCCTCAGTGGCTGGACAGGTCTCCCAGTTTACCCAATTCCTGTAAATCCTCCAGATAATGACGGCGACGCGAGAGTTCGGCGATAACCTCTGTGAGTTCAAGCTCGGTGATATTTGCCGCATCGGGCGCTTCTACCAGTTGCCATAGTTTGCGGCTGCTCAGCTGTGAGGCCACTATTCTTGTAGTTTCCATGGTATTCAATTCCGCTCCTGATGTTCCCGAGTGGTGCCTCATGTCACCACAATAACGCTGTCGATCATGTTCAGATTAACCTGCCATTATGACCGCGGTGTGACCGCGAAGTTCGAAAATTGAGGCGACTGGGCAGTTTAGCGGGTGTCTGCGTCAAAGGGAAACGACGCCGGGCCTTCAAATACGGGCCCCTCGATTTGTGCAACACCGCCAGCCTGCCACAGCGGCAGTTGGAATACCGCCGCGCGATGCACGCCAGGTGGCTCGGTGAAATTCGGGCGACAATCCTCCAGGGTCAGCAGGCGCACAATCACCCCGTTGCTGTCGAAGCTCGCCAGCCCGTAACCATTGACGGTGGTGTCCACGTACTGCAGCCCGGGGTTTGCCTGGTTCGGGCCCAGCCAACGCGCGGCCCCGCGCAGCCCCGTCTTCGCGTAGAGATAAGCCGGCAGCACGCCATCGAGCATGGTCATGTTCCACACCGGCGTGAGCGATGCCCCCGACTCGCGATAGACCAGTGTCTGGAACGCGCTGTAGTCTTGCGTGGCAATGGCCAGCAGGTCCTCGAAGATCGGGGAGGAGCTGATGCCGGCCACTGAAAAGTCCGCCGCGACAGCCGGAGCCCCGGCGTCTGCGGGATCACGCGTCACGGTGCCTGCGCCGTGCATGTGATGATCGCCGGACAAAGACACAAGGCCGGTGATGCCGCTGTCCTCAACTGCCCGCATCAGGCCCTCGAGTTCGCCGGGGAACCCGCTCCACGTGTCTATATTGAAAATACTGTCCTCGTAGTCAGTAAAAGGCACAGAGGAAAGATCCAACCGCATTGGCAGCAGCGGCAATGAATTGCCCCACAGCTTCCAGCTTGCGCGCGAGCTGCCCAGCGCATGGACAAACCAGTCCCGTTGTGCCGCGCCCAGCAGGCTTCCCGCCGCCCGGTCACGCGCCGGGTTGGGCTCCGAGCCATCGCCGTAGGGCAGGGTGTCCGGTGGTTTGCCCGCGTTGTAGTCCCTGCCACCATCGGCGATAGCAACGAGGCTGACCGTGTTCAGCGGCAGACCCAGAGAGGCCGCGAAGCCATCGGGCAGGGAGGGTGCGGTGCGGTAACTGCGCGTATCGGTCAGGAATAGATCCAGATATTGCCCCCAGTGGAATTTGCGGTAGATGCGCAGGCTGTTCACGGCGGCCGAGTTGTTGCTGTCGGCATCGCCGGTGAGTGCCTGTGGCTTGAAATCGTGGGCCGGCTGCGCATGCAGTTCATCCAGCTGGGCAGGGATGAATTCGAACCAGGCCTGATTGGCCCACAGCTTGCGCTGCGGCTCCAGCTTTATGTCACCGCCGTAGGTGCTGTAACTCTGGAAACCGTTGTTGGTGAACTCGTGGTCGTCCCAGGTGCATACGAATGGCCAGCGTGCGCGGGCGGCTTGCAGGTGCGGATCGCTCAGATACACCTTGTACAGGTGGCGATAGTCGCTCAGGGAAATCGCGTGACGGTTCTCTTCGGTCTCTATGCCATCCGGGAAGTCGGGAACTCGCCTGGCCTGCGGGCTGCCATCGCGCCGCGTGTTCCAGCAGCGCTCGTAGATAAAGTCGCCCAGGTGGAGCACAAAATCGATCCTCTCGGAGGCGGCTGCCCTGGCATCGTCTTCCAGCATACGTGCCCAGGCGCCGTAATGTGCCTGTTCGTAACTTTGACAGCTGGCGAACGCGACATTGATGCGGCGCGCGGTATCCGGCGCCGGCGCAGTGCGTGTGCGTCCGGTGCGCGACAGGCTGCCGTGGGCGCCGCGGAAGCGGTAGAAATAGATCGTGTCGGCGGCGAGGCCGGTGATATGCGCGCGGATGGTATAGTCTGACGGCAGGCCTGAGCTGACCGGCCGGCTGAGAGCAATATCGGCAAAAGTCTCGTCCCTGCTCAACTCCAGCGTAAGCTGTACCTGGCTCATGGCCGGCGCAACGGGCTCCGCTCGCGTCCAGAGCATGATCGAGTCGGCCTGTGGGTCGCCGGATGCGACACCCTGGGGGAAGTGCACAACACTGAGTGGTGGAACCTCCGGTGTTGTCGCCCGGGTACCCGAAGACAGGCTGAAGTAAAATGTGCTGCTCGATAACAGACCGAGGAAAACGCGGCGCGTAAGGGGCATGGCATACTCCGGGGGTGGTCAGCGGCTGCGGGATTCAGCAGCCGGGTAACAATTGGCACGGCATATAAACTAACAGATTCGGTGGTCCGGATTATGACAGAATCTGCGCAGCTGCTGCCGCAATCGGGTCAAGCGCAGGGTGCTGGCTCGAAATCCCTGCCCGGCACCGTTGGCAGATTTGTGACTATCGCTGTATGGCGTTAGGCTGAGGGTTTCAGGATGACGTTAGCTGGCCGTTTACGGGCCAGCGCGCGGGAGTAGTGACACCATGAGTTTTTTCAGCAAGCGTGCCGTAAGCATGCCGGATGCAGAGACAGCACTGCCGGGCAGGAGCGAAGAGATGCCGGTACCGGAGGAGCATTACGTGACAGGCAACCCGTTGCGGGGTCCCTTTCCCGGCCATCTGCGCCAGGCGCTGTTCGGCATGGGGTGCTTCTGGGGTGTGGAACGCAAGTTCTGGCAACTTGAGGGCGTGTTCACCACAGCGGTGGGCTACGCGGCGGGTTTTACGCCCAATCCCACTTACCAGGAGGTATGCAGCGGGCTTACCGGCCACAACGAGGTGGTGCTGGTAGTCTACGACCCGGACATCGTCAGCTACGAGACGCTACTGCAGGTGTTCTGGGAGGGGCATGATCCCACCCAGGGTATGCGCCAGGGTAACGATATCGGGACCCAGTACCGTTCGGGAATCTATACGTACGATGAGGAACAGCAGGCGCTGGCCTGCGCGTCACGTGAGGCCTACCAGTCCGAGCTCGATAAAGCGGTGTTTGGCAGCATCACCACTGAAATACTGCCCGCGCCGACTTTTTATTATGCCGAGGACTATCATCAGCAGTATCTCGCGAAGAACGATGGCGGGTACTGCGGGCTTGGTGGCACGGGCGTAAGTTACCCGGCCGATCTCGCCGTTTCCCAATGAACGCGCGCCTCTGTTAAAGGGGTCCATAAAAAGAAAAGGCCGGCGCATCGCTGCGTCGGCCTGTTGCAGGTCGGAAGTGTTCCCTAGAAGTCGTAAGCGATCTCCACGCCGTAAGTGCGCGGCTGGTTGTAGATCGTGCCGGCCGTTTCCGTGACATCCACCAGCGGCACGCCGCCGGTGATATAGCGTTCATCCGACAGGTTGTTGCCGTACGCCGTAACGCGCAGGTTCTCGTCTGGAGAAATCCAGCTCAGGCGCGCGCTCCAGTCCTCCTGGTCCACCAGGTAAAGGCCTGACAGGCAGCTGGCGCGGTCGAAGCAGTTGTCGATGTCCGCACGGTACGACCAGGAGACAAACGGTACGATTGTGCCGAAGTCGGTCTGCCAGTTGTACTGTGCCGCGAGGAAATAGATTTGTTCCGGCAGCCGCGGCACGTTTTCATCCGAGCGGTCAATCGGGCAGTTGATGACATCGCTGGTACCCACCGTGATGCGATCACAGTCGGCGGGGATGGTGCTTTCGTCCTCGGGCAGCGATTGGATCCGTTCGTCGTCATACTTCTCCAGTTCGCCATCGTTGAAAGTCACGTTCGCGGTGATCTGCAGGTTCTCGACCGGGATGATCTGCGTCTCGAACTCAATGCCGGCGATGGAGGAAGACTCCGCGTTGATCAGTGCCCCGGCGATGCGGCCGGTGTTGGGATTGATGCGCACCGTCGTGAGCTGGCGTTCCGAGTAATCGGTGTAGAACATCGCCACGTTCATGCGCAGGCGTCGATCCCAGGCGTCCATCTTTACGCCCAGCTCGTAGTTCCACACTTCTTCAGGTTTGTATTCCTCTACCTTGCGCGTGGTAACGGAGACGGTATCGGTGATGCCGCCGGAGAGGAAGCCGTTGGCCACCGTGGCGTAGACATTGCCGCTGTCGATAAAGCCCCAGTTATCAAACGTGTACTGCAGGCTGGCCATGGGGGTGATATCGCTGTCGTCGACCTTCATGGTCTGGTCCGCGAGTGGGTCGAGCTGCCCCGGGTTGCCCGGTTCATTGCCGATTGTGAACCCGTGGTCGGGGTTAAAGGAATCCGGGCCGCTCGGGAAAATAATGAACTGTTCGCCCAGCGGTGAGGGCTGGGCGTCCCCCGTGCTGGCCACGGTTGCCAGGTCGGTTACGCGGAAACTGCGATCAAGCTGACGCTCTTCCCAGGTGTAGCGCACGCCCAGCGTCAGGCGCCATTGCTCATTAAAGTTCCAGTCGACCTGTGAGAATGCCGAGGCCGAGGTGTTCTCCGTGTTCAGCCCCGTCAACGTGTTGGTGTAGAAAGCCTGGAGCGGGTTGAAAATTGCACCAAAGAAGGGGCCGGAAGGGGACTGCGCGGCGTCGGAGTCGGATTCCTCGTGAAATGCGAAGGCGCCCACCACGTAGTCGAGCTTGTCGTTGAAAGCGGTGCCGGCAAACTGGATCTCCTGGCTCAGTGCGTCGGTTTTGCGCAGTTCAGTTGCGCTCTTGCCGAAATTGCTGCGGCCGAGCAACGGAATACCGATAGCATCCAGTTCATCCGCCTGACCGCCCTCTGTGTTGCGCCAGGCGGTGATGCTCTTGAAGGTCACGTTGTCCGTCATCGCCCATTCTGCGGTGAGCGCCAGCGTGTTGGTTTCGGCGAGATAGCGGTTGGGGGTGAGCTCCGCCTGGATTCTGTCGACACCCAGGGCCTCGCTGTCCGCGCACCACTCCTGAATGGTTTTGCCGGTACTGGGCTCGATGATGAACTGGTTTTGCAGAGCGGCCTGCCAGCCCGCGCCGGGTATACCCTCAACTACTTCACAGTTCTGGCCGCGCGCGGCCTGGTCGGTCTTTGAGTAGTTGTAGTTGAGATCGAGCGTCAGGTCATCGGAGGGCAACCAGCGCAGTTGGGCCTGTGCACCCCTGCGATCGGTATCGCTGTATTCTTCGCCGTCCAGGATGCCGGGGACACCGTTCGACACTGATTCCACAAAACCGTCGCGGGTGGTAGCGTACACCGAGAAACGCGACATGAGGGTGTTGTCGATCAGCGGTACATTGACGGTGAACTGCCCGTCCAGCTGGTTGAAGTTGCCGAGCCGGACTTCAGCATGGCCCTCAAATTCGTCGATGGGTTTATTGGTGGTGTAAATGATGGCGCCGCCGGTGGTGTTCTTGCCGAACAGAGTGCCCTGTGGCCCACGCAGCACCTGTACGCTTTGTACGTCGACGTTGTCCAGCACGGCACCGTCGGCGCGCGACACGTACACGCCGTCCACGTAAATACCGACACCGGAGTCGAAGTTCACGCCGGTATTCCGCGCGCCAACGCCGCGAATGAAGATATTGCCTGAGCCAGAGGTGCCGTTGCCCTCATTCATATCGACGTTGGGCACTACCTTGCGCAGGTCGGCAATGTTGCGGATGCCCAGCTCTTGCAGGTTTTCCCCGGAGAAGGCCGAAACGGCGATGGGCGTGTCCTGCAGGGTCTCCATGCGTCGCCGCGCGGTGACCACTACTTCTTCCAGCACGAGTTGTGCGTGCGCCGCAATCGGTAGCAGGGAGACAGCGCCCGACGCGATAACGGTGGACAGACTGGTTGCGATAAGACGTTGCTTACGGGACATGCTGGTACCTCGGGTTCGTTATGATTTTATCGACGTGCTGTTATCGACAAGTTGTTATCGACATGCTGTGCGGACGGTGCGATCAGACGGTCGTTGTTGTTGTTGCCGTCACGGTTACATGAGACTGAACATTACACAAAATTTAGCATCAAGCACCACCGAAAGCCATGCCCCCCAGTACGATAATCTGTACGCAGCACAAGTACGCACTCAGGCAGAAGTTCGGCCCCTGGCCAGCAGGCCCAGCACGGCATTTTCAACGCGCAGCACGCGGGGGCCGAGTGACACCATATTGCAACCTGCCTCTGTCAGCTTCGCCACTTCGAAGGGGATGAAGCCGCCCTCGGGACCGACGACCACCAGCGTCTCCTCTTTAATCTCGGCGGGGCAGGCTTTACTGGCGGCCGGGTGCGCGAGCAAGGCCTGCCTGTTGGTACACAGGGCGGGCAGCACGTCTTCCACCCAGGGCTTGAAACGCCGGTGCAGGTGGACCGTGGGAAGCCGCGTGTCGCAGGCCTGCTCCAGACCCTGCAGCAGGTAGTGTTGCAGGCTCGCCTCTGTGAGCACCGGGGTTTGCCAGTAACTCTTCTCGACCCTGAAACTGTTCACCAGGTGCAGCGCCTGCACCCCGAATTCGGCGGCGCTGCGCACGATACGGCGCAGCATTTTCGGCCGCGGCAGGGCGACTATGAGGGTAATGGGCAGCCCGGGTGGTGGCGCCGTGTCGAGAACAAAGCGCAGCTGTGCACCGCGGTCGTCGAGGCTGAGTATTTCGGCGCTGCCCATCAGGCCGCCGATTTCGCCCACGCGCAGCGTGTCGCCGGGTTGCGCGCGGTGCACGCAGCGCAGGTGCTCGCTGCGACGGTCGTTGATGGCGAGAATGTCCCGGGCGATGCAATCGGCCTGGCTGAACAGGAGCAGGTTCACGGGGGGCTAGCCCGCCCAGAGATCGTATTCGTCGGCATCTTCAACGACAGCTTCGACGAAATCGCCGGGATGCAACCCGCTGGCGCCGTCGAGGTAGACCCTGCCGTCGATGTCAGGTGCATCGCCCATCGAGCGGCCGATGGCGCCCTCGGGGTGCACTTCGTCGATGATCAGCTCGACAGTGCGGCCGATCTTCTCGCGGAGTTTGGCGCTGCTGATTTCCTGCTGCAGTGCCATGAAGCGTTCCCAACGCTCCTGTTTCAGTTCTTCCGGTACGTGATCCGGAAGTTCGTTGGCCCTGGCACCGCGCACGGGGGAGTACTGGAAGCAGCCGACCCGGTCGAGGCGCGCCTCGCGAATAAAATCCAGCAGCATCCCGAACTCCGCCTCGGTTTCGCCGGGGAAGCCGACAATGAAGGTGCTGCGCAAGGTGATATCGGGGCAGTCGCGCCGCCACGCCGCTATGCGTTCCAGCGACTTCTCCGCCGCTGCCGGGCGACGCATGCGAGCAAGCACATCCGGGCTGCCGTGCTGCAACGGAATATCGAGATAGGGCAGTATTTTCCCTTCCGCCATCAGGGGTATCACCCTGTCGACGTGGGGATACGGGTACACGTAGTGGAGGCGTACCCACACGCCGAGCTCTCCCAGTGCTTCACACAATGCCTGCATCTGCGTTTTCATGGGTCGCCCCTGCCAGAAGCCGGTGCGGAATTTGATATCGACCCCGTAGGCGCTGGTGTCTTGCGAAATTACCAATAGTTCACGCACCCCGGCGCGCACCAGTCGCTCTGCCTCGTCCATGACGTCGCCGATTGGGCGGCTGACCAGGTCGCCGCGCATGCTGGGTATGATGCAGAAACTGCAGCGGTGGTTGCAGCCCTCGGAGATCTTGAGATAGGCGTAATGCCTGGGTGTCAGTTTGATGCCCTGCGGCGGCACGAGATCGGTGAAGGGGTCATGCGTGGGCGCATGTGGAAGGAATTCATGCACGGCGCTCAGTACATCTTCGTAAGCGGCCGGGCCGGTGACACTGAGCACTTTCGGGTGCAACTCCCGGATGGCCCGCGCATCCTCGCCCTTGCCCATGCAGCCGGTAACGATAACCCGGCCATTCTCGCTCAGTGCTTCGCCGATGGCATCCAGGGATTCCTGTTTGGCGCTGTCGATGAAGCCACAGGTGTTGACCACCACGACGTCAGCACCCTCGTAGGTGGGTACGATGTCGTAGCCATCGGTTTTGAGCTGGGTAAGAATGCGCTCGGAATCTACCAGTGCCTTGGGACAGCCCAGGCTGACGAAGCCTACGCTTTTTCTGTCTGAAACGCTCATAAAACAGCTCGGGGTTGGCGGGTGGCACGTGAATGAAAGGGAGGCCCGGAATCTCCCCACCGGATGTTCCGGGCGCGAGCCCAGGCCCTTGTTCGGGCCGGGAATGATACAGGATGGGGCGGGTTTAATCAGTACCGCTGAGCTACCCCCGCGGATGACTGCCCCCGGCAGGGTGGCTTGATCTGCGTGCTCTAGAAGGGATGTATTTCCTCAACCTCGTAGAAGCTTACATCCATTGCAACCGGCGGGTGTGCGCCCATGGTTGCCTGAAAATCGGCCATGTGTGGCGCGGCGAAATGGGCTTTCAGCGCTTCCAGGCTGGTCCATTTTTCGGTGATGCGAATCACCTCCGGGTCGTTCAATTCGATGCTGAACGTATAGTCCAGGCAGCCCTGCTCAGACCGGCTGGCTGCTTCCATGGTGCTGATGGCGTGCGTGAGCGCGGCGATATCCTCGCGAGTAGTTCTGACGATGCCATTAACCACTATCATGTTGTTCTCCCGATTGAGTCACTGGACAGGCCTGACGCCAGGCCTTTCTTTTGTTATCTGCCCCCCGCGCCTGCCCGAAAGCCGGCGATGCCGCCGATCACTTGCGCCTGCCGCGGCGCCAGTCCCAGGGTGCAATGGGGCGCTGGCCGTTCCACAGGCCGCGCTGCGCCCGGCGGGCGGATTGTTCAGCCGCCTCCAGTGCGCGCTCATGCGGCGCATAATAACGATACCACCAGGCATGCCCGTCGGCGATCATCTTGAGGTTCAGGTTGGTATCACCCAGATACACGGTACCCACAATGCGTTCGTAGTCATCAGTGGTTACGACCACCACGCCGACGTGTTTGCCATCCACCAGCTCGGCCAGGGCCTGGCGCGCCGCATCGCCGTGGGGTTGGTCGCGCTCCGGCGTGTCGATACCGAAAAAGCGCACTTTGTGTTGTCGGTTCTGTTGATCGAGCAGGGAAATAGTATCGCCGTCGGCGACGCGCACCACGCGCCCGGTGAGATCAAACGCCGGTGTTGGTTCGCCTTCGCGGCGTTCGCCCATGGCTGCAATGGCATCGGAAGCGCGTCGCCAGCCCGCCTCGGGTCGGGTGGTGTACTCGTCCACGCTTTCTTCGAGCGTGCTGTAGAGCTGCCCCGGCCAGCGCACCGAGCCACTCTCTGAATACTGGTAGAGGCTGTATAGCGCAACGAGTACGGCGAGCAGGATGAACCTCTTTTTGCCCCGCGCTTGCTTGCCCTCACGGGGTGCCGCCGCGCGCCGCCCGCGTTTTCTGCGAGGAAAGGGTGGCGGTGGCATCAGGTTGGTGTCTTGTCGTTGGCTGCCGACCGATACCAGATGGGCGACGACCAGGCGCGTTCCTGAATGGTGGCGGGCAGGTCGGAGCGGGGGGCGACATCCGTCCGGATCGCATCCCACGTGGACCAGCGGCAGGTCGGATTCTCCAGCACGCGCACATAGTAGAAGGCCTCCTGGTCGGCCTGGAATGCCGGGTCGCGCCACAGCGCCTTGAGTTCCGCTGCCCCGACATTGTCGCTGACGGAACAGTCGGATAGATCGACTCGTGCGCCGTTGTCCGGACAGCGCCCGGACGAGGTATCCACCGCGGCGCCCTCAGAGCAGGCCACGTCAAATACCCTTTCGCGATGTTCACCGTTTTCCAGCCAGCCCTTGATGATCTGCACGCGTTGCAGCGGGGCCGCGAACGGATCGGCGACTGCCCATACCAGAAAGGCGGGTGCGCGCTCGCCCTCGGGCTGCAGATCGCTGCCCATGCTAACGCCGCTGCGGTAGGCTGTTGCCGTGAGTTCCGGGCTCTCCAGCAGTTCCTTACCAAAGTCGTAGCCCGCGAAGAAGCGCACTTTGATGCGCGGCCCGCTGGTGGCGAAGGTTTCCCTGCGCCGGAAAGCAGCGTAGATCGACTCCCGCGTGTTCTCCTGGGCCCACACGCCGGCCACGCCCGAGGCAGACCAGTACTCGAATGAGGAACTCGCCAGGTAACGCTTGCCGTCGACTTCTGTTACCGAGCCCGGATCCAGGAATTTCATTACCGTGCCGTACAGGAACGAGGCGGGCACCGAACCGCGTAGTTGCGGAGTGCCGTCGAGCATGCCCGCCTTGGAGAAAAACGTGGCTTCGTCCAGCGAATTGGCGCTCACGTGGGTGTCGCTGGCACCTACAAGCCCGAACTTGTAAGGATTGATCACGCCGCCGGCCTGCACCTGGAGGCCGCGCAGCAGGGCATCGCGTACGTAGCTACCGGCCGGCTCACTGTACAGTTTGGTCGCCACGCGGTAGGGCGCTATTTCAAAATCTGCCCATTCATCGTTTTTCGACAGCAGCGGGTGTGTGTCGGAAGTGCCCTTGACCTGGGTGATTTCCACCAGCGGCTCGTTGCGCAACCTCAGGCTGCCGTAGTTGTCATCCAGCGGGTTGCCCGCCCAGTCCGTCAGCTTGAACATCTGGCCGTTGGAGCCGTTCGAATTGTGCGGTATGGCCAGGCTCTCAATGCCCTGGTTGCGCAACGTATCCATCCACTGCCACAGGCCTTCCGGGTTCTGGGAGTTGAAGCGGGAAAAGGGTACGGCGGGCAGGCGATCAGTATCGCGGAAGATGACATTGCGGTGCAGGTTGCCCCGCGAATCGGTGGAGGACGTGTACTCGAAGGCGGCAAAGGTGGTGAATGTGCCGGGACGGTAGGCTTCGTTGGCGGCACGCACTATGTCCAGCCACGCCACTTTGCTGATCGCCTCCACCAGTTGCGGATCGACGCTGCCATCCAGCAGCCCGCTGAGTACCGCGGGCAGAAAATTGCCAAAAGCGGTGCCGCGCCTGGTCAGGCTGAGTTCGTCCATGTTGTCGGGTGCATTGATGTTGTGCAGCGGTTCACTCAGCGGGTAGCGGGAAAACTCGCTATCGGTGTCAGCCGCCTCTTTTACCACGCCGAGCAGCATGGCGTGGTCGGTCACCGCATAGAAATCCATCGGCCGCTGCAGTTGTACCGCGTAGCCGCTGGGATGGTCGATGGCCTGTCCTTTGGCGTAGCGGTAGGCATCCGCTGGCGAGGCGGTGGTGCCGAATACATAGGCATCAAAAGAATAGGCTGTATGCACGTGCAGATCGCCGAAGTAGGCATTGCGCTCGGGGTTTGCCGGGGGACGCAGGTTGAGAATTTCGGTGTTGGCCGGCAGCAGGCTGTTCTGGCCGCGCGCGCCCCCCGCGATGCCGACCGATTCATTGGTCTGCATGTCGTTGGGGGATTGATCGCTGCAGGCCCCGAGGACCAGCGCTAGACAGATTGCCAGGAAGGCGCGTTGACAGGGCATATTATTGATCTTTTGTCGTTCAGCGTGGGCAGATCATAGGCATTGCTACCGCTTGCGTCCAGCGGGAGCCGGCGTGCCCGTGGCCAGTTGGAAGGCCTATACTGTGTCAAAAAGGAGGCCTTATGCAGGAAGTCACCGTGGAAAGCGCAGGTCGCACCACCATTGTCAGCATAAACCGTCCCGCTGTGCGCAACGCGGTGGATGCGACCACCGCCGCGCTGCTGGCTGACGCTTTTCGCGCATTCGACGCCAATGTCGACAGCGATGTGGCCGTGCTGACCGGTAACTTTGGCAGCTTCTGCGCGGGCGCGGATTTGCAGGCGGTTGCGCAGGGGCGGGGCGCCAATCGGCTGGAGCCGGAGGGCGATGGCCCCATGGGGCCATCGCGCATGCAGCTTGGCAAGCCGGTTATTGCCGCGGTGGCCGGGTATGCTGTGGCCGGCGGCCTGGAGCTTGCCTGCTGGTGCGATTTGCGCGTGGTGGAGCGCAGTGCCGTGTTCGGGGTGTACTGCCGGCGCTGGGGCGTACCGCTGATTGATGGCGGCACGATCCGGCTGCCGCGCCTGATCGGCCACAGTCGGGCCATGGATATGATACTCACCGGCCGTAGCGTGGATGCCGAGGAGGCCCTGCAGATTGGGCTGGCAAATCGCCTGGTTGCAGACGGCGAGGCGCTCCCGGCGGCGCTTGAGTTGGCGGAGTCCCTTGCCCGGCTACCGCAGGCGTGTCTGCGCTCCGACCGCTTGAGCGCCTGCGAGCAGTGGGGCATGCCGCTGGAAGTTGCGCTGGACAACGAGTTCCAGCGTGGGCTCGCGGTGCTGCAGACGGCGGAGACACAAGAGGGCGTGGCGCGCTTTGTGGGCGGTGCCGGGCGGCATGGCGCAGCGCCAGGCGCGGAGGATGCGAGTGAGTAATTGCAGGTGCGTGAAGGATGGTGGGCCGTCAACCGGGCGTTTCCCGGCCTGGAGTCAGAACGTTACCTGGGCGATTCCGGACTCGGCGCGCACGCGAATCTCCGCCCGCAGCAGAGCAACCAGGCGCAGCTGATCATCGCGGGCGAGGAATTCGCCCAATGTCACACTCACCTGGTTGTCGTGTACACACAGCACCGGCCCCTCCCACGGGTGCACTTCCGGGGTAATAGTAAGGCGCGCGGAATCGCGCTTTAGGCGCCAGGTCTGTCGCGGGTAGCGGCTGCCCTTGGCAATGGTGACCGAAGACGCCCCCACGGTAATGACCTGGCAGCGGCGGAGTTTGCCGTCGACGTAGTAGAGTGCCGCCCCCAGTGAGAACAATTCCAGCCCGGCGAAGGGCAGGATCGGCCAGGCGCCGAGCAGCGCAAAACCGATGGCCGCGCCCAGCGAGGGTACCGCGAGCGCCAGCAAAACCATCTGGTTGGTGCGCCAGGTGGCGGATTTGTCGGGCCGGGCCACGATGGTCAGGCCTGCCTCGGAACGGGAGGAAGAGATCACGCTGCATTGCCCCGTGGGGTTTTCACTGAGTCTAGTGAATTTTACCGCCCCGGCCTACTCTGTGCCGCGGACATAGTTGGACGGGACCTGGTAGTGCGCGACCTGCCAGGACGAGCCCGGCGTCACGGCGCCGCGCCGCCGGATGCCAGGCGGCCACTAGAAGTCCGGTGGGCACTCGCCAATCAGCCACTCACCGCTGGCGGGGTGTTCAAACTCTATTCTTGAGGCGTGCAGCATCAGCCGTTTCGCCATGCCCAGCGCCCTGGCGTGCGCGTACAGGTCGCATCCGAGAATCGGGTGGCCCAGTTCGCGCATATGGATACGCAATTGATGCGAGCGGCCGGTCACCGGCCTGAGCAACATCCGGGTACGGTCCGGGTAACGCTCCAGTACTTCATAACGCGTCAGCGCGGCTTTCCCCCGTTCGTGACAGATCACCTGGCGAGGCCGGTTTGCCCAGTCCGGCGCGATTGGCAATTGGATGTCGCCCGCGTCGAGCGGCACGCGGCCGCAGACGACCGCGTGGTACGTTTTCTGTACTTGCCGTTGCTGGAATTGCCGGCTGATATGGGCATGACTCTCGCGGTTCAGCGGAATGACCATTATCCCGGAGGTGTCGAGATCGAGTCGGTGCACAATACGCGCCGTCGGGTAGTCCCGTTGCAGACGGCTGATCAGGCAATCCTTGTTCAGGGGATGCCGACCGGGGACGCTCAGCAGCAGGTCCGGCTTGCGCACCAGCAGGAGATTTTCGTCGGCGTGGAGGATCACGATCGACTCGCGGCTGTGCGGCACGAGATAGGGCGGCAGGTCGCCTATACCATGCGGTGGGTTGCTTGTTGTCATCGGTCGGTGCTCACTTGAACACGCATCGCGTTGCTGGATGGGCGTCAGCTTACAGTATAGGGCCAGTCGCCGCCTGGCTGCCGTCGGAGCCTGTCGCGCATCGCCTGGTCGCCGCTGCCGTGCAGGGCCTGTGAGCCCGGATCTGGTCCGCCGACTGCCGGCGCTGGCGCAGGCCTGTGGTTTGCACGCCGCTATTTCTGTACACTGACCGCGTCCTTAGCCGCCTGGAAAACCTTCCTGGATGAACCCCAATTATCTGGATTTTGAGCAGCCGATCGCCGATCTTGAGGTCAAGATTGAGGAACTGCGCCTGGTTGGCAGCGACAACAGAATCAACATCGTCGAGGAAATAGAGACGCTACGCGAAAAGAGCGTCAAGCTGACCGAAAAGATATTCTCCAACCTGTCGGCATGGGATATCGTCAAGGTCGCGCGGCATCCCCGCCGGCCCTACACGCTGGATTACATCCCACGGGTTTTTACCGAGTTTGATGAGCTGCACGGCGATCGACACTTCGGGGATGACAAAGCCATCGTGGGCGGCATTGCCCGGATCGAGGGTCGCCCGGTCATGGTTATCGGGCAGGAAAAGGGCAGGGCGGTCAAAGACAAGGTGCTGCGCAATTTTGGCATGCCGAAACCGGAGGGCTACCGCAAAGCGTTGCGCCTGATGGAGTTGGCGGAGCGCTACAAGTTGCCGGTAGTGACGCTCATCGATACCCCCGGGGCCTACCCTGGTATCGACTCGGAAGAGCGCGGCATCAGCGAGTCGATCGCGCAAAACCTGGCAGTGATGTCACGCCTGTCCACGCCGATCATATGTGTGGTTATTGGCGAGGGCAGCTCTGGCGGGGCGCTCGGTATCGGCGTGGGCGACCATCTGGCCATGCTGCAGTACGCTACCTACTTTGTCATTTCACCGGAAGGCTGTGCCAACATCATCTGGAAGACCATTGATCGCGCCCCGGACGCGGCAGAGGCGATGGGCGTTACCTCGGCTGTGTTGCAGGAACTGGGTATCGTCGATGCCACCATCCCCGAGCCGCTGGGAGGTGCGCATCGCGACGTGGATCTCATGGCGCTGCGTATTCGCGAACACGTGGTGGGCGAGCTCGACAAACTGGCCGAACTGCCTGTCGGAGAGCTGATCGAGATGCGTTACCAGCGCCTGATGTCCTACGGGCGCTAGCCTGGTGGCCGCCGCGAGTGAGTAGGCTCATGAGAGCACCCTGATGTCCGGCACCGTCGCGACGACGCCAGGCCATATTCGCCGACAGATGGCTGCACAGCGTGTCGCCCCCCGATAGCGTGCTGGAGCGACTGGACGCTACCCTGCACGCGGTGGCCGACGCGTCCGCCTGGTACGTGGGTTATAGCGGCGGAGTCGACTCCACGGTACTGCTGCACCTTTTGCATAGCTGGTGCGGTCGTAACACAGGGCCCCCGCTGCGCGCGCTGCATGTGCATCACGGCCTGCAGCCGGCAGCAGATACCTGGACCGCTCACTGCGAGCGCAACTGTGCTGACCTGGGCGTACCGCTGAGCACGCACGCTGTCACCGTTGCCGGTGGTGAGGCGGGTGCCCGGGAAGCACGCTACGCCGTGTTCGAGGCGTCTCTGGCCGCGGGAGATGTACTCTTTCTTGCGCACCACCTGGATGATCAGGTCGAAACCTTTTTCCTGCGCCTGATGCGGGGTGCCGGCGTGGAGGGTCTCGCCGGTATGCCGATGGCGCGTAGCCTGGGTGCCGGCTCCCTGCTGCGTCCACTACTCGATACACCGCGCGCCGACATTCGGGCCTATGCCACGCGGCATCAGCTTCACCACGTTGAAGATCCCTCCAACGCCGACACCGGCATCGACAGGAATTTTCTGCGTGCCCGTGTCCTGCCGTTGCTGGCCAGTCGCTGGCCGGGCTATCGTCGAAGCGTGGCCCGGGCTGGCGCCCATTTGTCCGCGGCCGATAGCATGTTGCGGGAAACACTGGGTGTGCCCGCGACCGTGTACAGCGTGACCGGTGATCCCGGGTGCCCAATCGACGGCTTGCGCGCCGGTCAACTCGAGGCGTTCGCGCTACGCCTGCGCTACTGGCTGCAAGCGCTGGGCTGCAAGGCGCCCGACCGGGCCAGTCTGGTGGAGTTCCTGCGACAGCTGGTGAGCGCGGCGCCGGCCGCTTCGCCGCGCCTGGATGCGGGTAGTTACGTGTTGCAGCGATACCGCAACGCGGTTTACCTGCTGCCCCGGTTCAGTGTCGACCCGCCGTCGGTGTGTCAGCGCCTCGTACCGGGTGAGAGACAGCGGGTCGCGGGCGTTGGTGAGGTGGGCTTGCTACCCGCCGCAACGGGTATGGCCCTGCAGCCGGAGGATACGCTCCACCTGGCCTGGCGTGCGGGAGGTGAACGCTGCCGGCCGGCGGGGCACGCGGCGACGCAGACGCTGAAATCGCTGCTGCAGAACCGGGGCGTACCACCCTGGTGGCGTGATCGCGTGCCGCTATTGTACCTCGGTGACGAATTGCTCGCGGTGGGCGACCTGGTGGTCTGCGCATCCAGTCGCTTCCGGAACCATCCCGGGGTCGATGAGCGGCTCTGGCGTCTGCATTGGGATCGATCCAGCGGCCCTTCCGATTGAGCCGGTCAAGCCTTTCTGGTACGCTGCTTTCCCATCTTTTTGTGGGACGTGCACCAGCCCGGAAAACACCCAGCGGGCGTTGGGGCGTGTTCTGTCTGCCCGGTAGCACAGCTTGAAAGGCTATTCATGACGCGTTACGTCTTTGTCACCGGCGGTGTGGTGTCCTCTCTTGGTAAGGGTATCGCTGCAGCATCGCTCGCGGCGCTCCTGGAGGCGCGTGGCGTTCGTGTCACCCTGCTGAAACTCGACCCTTACATCAATGTCGACCCGGGCACCATGAGTCCGTTTCAGCACGGCGAGGTGTTCGTCACCGAGGACGGTGCGGAAACCGACCTGGACCTCGGTCACTACGAGCGTTTCACCAACTGCACCATGCGCAAGACGAACAATTTCACGACCGGGCGCGTGTACAACACGGTGCTGCGCAAGGAGCGCCGCGGCGATTATCTCGGTGGTACCGTACAGGTGATCCCGCATATTACCGACGAAATCAAGCGACGGATCGTGCTCGGCGCCGACGACGCGGAAGTCGCGGTGGTCGAGATTGGCGGCACGGTGGGTGATATTGAAGGTCTGCCGTTCCTCGAGGCCGCGCGCCAGCTCAGGGTCGAAATGGGGCTGAACCGGGCCATGCTCATGCACCTGACGCTGGTTCCGTATATCGCCACCGCGGGTGAAATCAAAACCAAGCCAACCCAGCACTCGGTGAAGGAACTGCGCTCCATCGGCCTGCAGCCCGACATCCTGTTGTGTCGCTGTGCCGTGAACATTGACGATAGCGCGCGCCGGAAAATCTCACTGTTCACCAATGTGGAAGAGCGCGCGGTAATACCCCTGCTGGATGCCGACTCCATCTACAAAATTCCCGGTATGTTGCGCGATTACGATCTCGACGACTTCGTACTTGAGCGTTTTGGTATAGACCGTCCCCAGGCCGATCTCTCGGAGTGGAGTGACGTGATTGAGCGCGAATTCTCTGTCAAGCAGCATAGTGTGCGTGTGGCCATGGTGGGTAAGTACATGGATTTGCTGGACGCATACAAATCGCTGAACGAGGCCCTGTCGCACGCGGGCTTGCGTACCTTCACGGATGTGCACGTCGAGCATATCGATGCCGAGGATATCGAACGTGATGGCACCGCGGCGCTGGAAGGCGTGAACGCCATCCTGGTGCCCGGCGGCTTCGGCGACAGGGGTATTGAAGGCAAGGTGCAGGCCGTGCGCTATGCGCGCGAGAACAATATACCCTACCTGGGGATCTGCCTTGGAATGCACGTGGCGCTGGTGGAGTACGCGCGGCACGTGTGTGAGCTTGAAGGCGCCAATTCCACCGAGTTCGATCAGGACTCACCCCATCCGGTGATCGCGCTGATCACCGAGTGGATGAATGCCGATGGCCGCGCCGAACAGCGCCATGAGGGCTCGGATCTCGGCGGCACCATGCGTCTGGGCGCGCAGCCCTGTCATCTCGAGCCGGACAGCACCGCACGCGCGATTTACGGGCGGGATATCGTCGAAGAGCGGCACCGGCACCGCTACGAGGTGAACAACAACTATCTTGAAAGGCTCTCGGCAGGTGGCATGCGCTTCGTCGGTTTCTCGGCGGATCACTCACTGGTGGAGATGATCGAGTTGCCGGGGCATCGCTGGTTCCTGGCCTGCCAGTTTCACCCCGAGTTCACGTCGCGCCCCCGGCGTGGCCACCCCCTGTTCACCAGTTATATCGAGGCGGCGATCAAGCATGCCGAGGACACTGGTGCTGCAGCGCAGCAGGCGGGGTAGACCCATTGGCTGAGCAGACCGTGCAACTCGGCGAGATGTCGATCGCCAACAGTGCGCCCTTCGTGTTGCTCGGGGGTGTCAATGTGCTGGAAAGCCGTGATTTTACGCTGTCGGTGGCAGAGCACTATGTGCGCGTCTGTCGCGAGTTGAATATTCCACTGGTCTTCAAGGGCTCCTTCGACAAAGCCAACCGCTCGTCGATTCATTCATTTCGCGGCCCCGGCCTGGAGCAGGGCCTGGAGATCCTGGCGGAGGTAAAATCCACATTTGGTGTGCCGGTGATCACGGATGTACATAGCCCGGAACAGGCGGTCCCGGTAGCGCAAGTGTGCGACATTATTCAGTTGCCTGCTTTTCTGGCGCGCCAGACCGATCTGGTGGCGGCCATGGCGGCTACCGGCGCGGTGATCAATATAAAAAAGCCGCAGTTTCTCAGCCCCTCGCAGATGGCCAACGTGGTGGAAAAGTTCGCGGAGTGCGGCAATCACCGGGTGCTGTTGTGCGAGCGCGGCAGCAACTTCGGTTACGACAACCTGGTGGTGGATATGCTCGGCTTCGGCGTTATGAAGCGAGCCTGCGCGGACGTCCCGCTGATCTTTGATGTGACGCACGCACTGCAGTGTCGCGACCCGGGTGGCGCGGCGTCCGGTGGGCGGCGCAGCCAGGTGGCGGAACTCGCGCGAGCGGGAATGGCAGTGGGCCTGGCGGGCCTGTTCCTGGAGGCTCACCCGGACCCGGAAAAGGCCCGCTGTGATGGTCCCAGCGCGCTGCCGCTGGCGCAGCTCAAGGCATTCCTGTCACAGGTGAAAGCGGTGGATGAACTGGTGAAGTCACTGCCCCCCCTGCATATCGAATAAAACGTACGGAGTAACGACAGATGAGCAATATCGCTAACGTTCAGGCCTTCGAGGTCATGGATTCGCGCGGCAATCCCACCGTGATGGCAGAGGTGACACTGGCCTCCGGGGAAGTGGGCACCGCTTGCGCACCCTCCGGGGCGTCCACCGGCTCGCGAGAGGCCCTGGAGCTGCGCGACGGCGATGCGGCGCGTTATCTCGGTAAAGGGGTGCTGACAGCGGTAGGCAATGTCAACGGGCCGATTCGGGAAGTCCTGTTGGGGTGCGACGCGCTGGAGCAACGCGAGCTCGATGCGGCCATGCTGGCGGCGGATGGTACCGAGAACAAAGCCAGTCTCGGCGCCAATGCCATTCTCGCAGTGTCACTGGCGGCGGCGAAAGCTGCCGCGCTGGCGAAAGGTGTGCCGCTCTACCGACATATTGCAGACATCAATGGCGGCTCGGAATTCAGCATGCCGGTACCCATGATGAATATTCTCAATGGTGGTGAGCACGCGGACAACAACGTGGATATCCAGGAGTTTATGGTGCAGCCGGTGTCTGCACCCACCTTCGCCGAAGGTCTGCGTGCCGGTGCCGAAATCTTTCACCAGCTGAAAAAAGTGCTGTCCGCGCGTGGCCTGAATACTGCCGTGGGCGATGAGGGCGGCTTTGCGCCGGATCTGCCCTCCAATGAGGCGGCACTGGAGGTGATCGCCGAGGCGGTAACGGGCGCCGGCTACGCGCTAGGGTCAGATGTCACCCTGGCGCTGGATTGCGCCGCCTCGGAGTTCTACGCCGATGGCGTGTATACGCTGGCCGGCGAGGGAAAGCAGTTTGATAGTGAGGGTTTTGCCGATTACCTGGCTGCACTGGTGGACGAGCACCCGATTATTTCTATCGAAGACGGGCTGGATGAATCTGACTGGGACGGCTGGAAGCTGCTCACGGAAAAAATAGGTAACCGGGTGCAACTCGTGGGGGACGACCTGTTTGTCACCAATACCCGTATTCTGCGCGAGGGCATCGAGCGGGGAGTCGCCAATTCCATCCTGATCAAGTTCAACCAGATCGGCACATTATCTGAAACCCTCGACGCCATCGCCATGGCCAGGGCGGCCGGGTACACAGCCGTAATCTCGCACCGCTCGGGTGAAACTGAAGACACCACGATTGCCGATCTTGCGGTTGCCACCGGCGCTGGCCAGATCAAGACGGGGTCCTTGTGCAGGTCTGATCGCGTGGCTAAATACAATCGGCTGCTGCGTATAGAGGCTGAACTCGGCGGTATGGCGCCGTACCGCGGAATGGCGGAGTTCACCCGGAGATAGCGCCTTGCGCTGGTTGCTTGTCGTACTCGCACTGCTGCTTGTCGCGCTGCAATACCGGCTCTGGTTTGCCGACGGCAGCCTGGCGGAACAGCAGAGATTGACCCGGCAGGTCGAGGAGCAAACCCGAATCAACGAGGCCCTGCGCGAGCGCAACGCCGTGCTGGAGCGCGAAGTACTCGAGTTACAGAGTGGCAATGCGGGCGTAGAACAACGCGCGCGCGAAGAGTTGGGCCTGGTGCGCGAGGGAGAGACTTTTTTTCAGGTAGTGGATGATCCGAACGCGCCCACGGAGGTAGCGCAGTGAGTGCCCTCTGGGGGATGATCCCGGCGGCTGGCGCGGGGGCGCGCATGGGGGGCGAGACGCCCAAGCAGTACCTGCCACTGGCAGGGTCCACGGTGCTGGAGCAGAGTCTGCAAGCGCTGCTCGATACACCCGGGATGCTGGGCATCAGTGTCGCGCTTGACGCGCTGGATCAACACGCCGCGAAACTCCCACTGCTGGCGGACTCGCGGGTATTCCGGGTGCTCGGCGCGGCGGAGCGCAGCGGTTCAGTCCTCGCCGGGCTGGGAGTACTGCTGGAGCATGCGGAAGCCGACGACTGGGTGCTGGTGCACGATGCTGCGCGCCCCTGCGTGGGCGCGCAGGATATCGCGACATTGATTTCCACGGTGAGCCGCTCCGGCGTGGGGGGATTGCTGGCGGCACCGGTCGTCGACACCGTCAAGCGGGCGGATGCACGTGGCCGCGTAACTGAAACCCTCGATCGCAACACGCTGTGGCGGGCGCAGACGCCGCAGATGTTCCGTCTTGGCGAACTGTATGCAGCCATCGAGCAGGCTTGCGCACGCGGGCTTGCGGTGACTGATGAGGCCTCCGCGATGGAGTTGGCGGGACATCCCGTGCAACTGGTCGCCTCCTCGGCAGAAAATATCAAGGTCACAGTTGCCGCCGACCTGCCCCTGGCGGAATTCTATCTGGGACAACGGGAGCTAACGCGATGAGCAGACTCACCCACGTGCCCATGAGAATTGGTCACGGCTATGATGTACACCGCTTTGGTGAGGGTGATGCGATCGTGCTGGGTGGGCATCGCATTCCCCATGAGCGCGGCCTGCTGGCCCACTCTGACGGGGATGTCCTTATTCATGCGGTGTGCGATGCACTGCTGGGTGCGCTCGGAGAAGGTGACATCGGCCACCATTTTCCGGACTCGGATGCTGCCAATGCAAATATCGACAGCCGTATTCTCCTGCGGCGGGTCGTGGCCCTGGTACACGCGGAACGCTGGCAACTGGGAAACCTTGATGCCACGCTGGTGTTGCAGGCTCCTAAACTGGCCCCCCATATGGCAGCCATGCGCCAGAACCTGGCGGCGGATCTGCAGGTCAGCCCGGCCGGTATTAACATCAAGGCCACAACCACGGAAGGCCTCGGTTTTACCGGGCGTGAAGAGGGTATTGCCGCTCACGCGGTCGTGCTGCTGCACGCCGCTTCCGGATGACGCCGATGGAGCCCGCCGCCCGCTTGCCTGCCTGGCCTGCTGCCTGGGGAGAACCGCCGGGAAGCGCACTGATCCGCGCCACGCCAGAGGATTTCCAGGTCACTGAACTGCCGGGCTTCGACTTGTCCGGCGCGGGCGAGCATGCGTATCTCCTGTTGCAAAAACGCTCGCTCAATACGGCCGAGCTGGCCGAGCGTATCGCGCGACTCAGTGGGGTGGCGCTCAGGGAAATCGGCTACAGTGGCCTGAAGGATCGCAATGCCCTGACCCGCCAATGGTTCAGCGTGGGGCTGGCGGGGCGGCAAGCGCCGGACTGGCATGCTCTGGAGTCCCCCGGCGATGTGCGCGTGCTGGCACTGGGCGCGCACCAGCGCAAGCTGCGGCGCGGCACGCACGCCGGCAATCAGTTCCAGCTGGTTTTACGCGAACTGCGCGGCAAGCCCGCTGACCTGAACGGGCGGCTTGAGTTGTTGCGTCAACGCGGTGTCCCAAACTATTTCGGCCCGCAGCGCTTTGGTCGCGATGGCGCCACGTTACGCCAGGCGCTGCGGTGGGCCGCCCGGCCTGCGCGGGTTTCCCGCGCGCGACGCGGCCTGTTCTATTCTGCCCTGCGTGCTTACCTGTTCAACCGCCTGCTGGCATTGCGGGTGGAGGAGGGTTACTGGAACGCGGTTTGTGCGGGGGATGTCTGTATACTCGCGGGTAGCCGGAGCTACTTTCGCGCGGGGGGCGACGACGGTGAACTGCAGGCTCGCCTGGATGCCGGCGACATTCACCCGGGCCTGCCGCTGTGGGGTGTTGCCGGGCGTTCGGATGCCGCAGTGCCGGTGGAGTTGCGCGCAAAGCTCGCCACTGACGCAGCGCTGTGTGCTTTTCTTGAAGAGCAGGGGCTGGAGCTTGCGTGGCGGCCCACGCGTATGCTGCCGGATGACTTTTCCTGGCGCTTTTGTGATGATGACAGCCTGCAATTGAGCTTCACCCTGGGAGCCGGCAGCTACGCCACCGCGCTGCTTGCGGAGTTGGCAAATTGCAGGGAAGGCGTCACAGCTACAACTACAACTACAACTACAACTACAACTACAGCTGCAGATGGACATGGCGACAGGGGCATTGGCAAGAGTGACAAGCGTAGTGAACAGGGCTGATCTCGACGGCATCGGGATGACCTCGAGGCGTACCCGTGAACGCCTGGTACAGCGATTGGCGGACAAGGGCATTGCCGATCCCGCGGTCCTGGAGGTGATGCGCACGACGCCGAGGCATCTGTTTCTCGACGAGGCTATGGCGCACCGGGCCTATGAAGACGTTGCGCTGCCCATCGGGTTTCAGCAGACCCTGTCGCAACCCTACATTGTTGCGCTCATGACCGAGTTGTTGCTGGCTGACGGACCGCGTTCCCGGGTACTCGAGATAGGCACCGGTACCGGCTACCAGACGGCCATACTGGCGCAGCTGGTAGCGGAGGTATTCAGTGTCGAACGGATCAAACCGTTACAGCTCAGGGCCCGCCAGCGCATGCGCCAGTTGAAATTGCGCAATGTGCAGATGAATCACGCGGATGGTGCCCTCGGGTGGCCGGAGCGGGGTCCTTTCGACGGCATCCTTGCCGCGGCGGCACCGGAGCGAATTCCCGAGGCCCTGCTGGAGCAGCTTGCGCCCGGTGGGCGGCTGGTGATTCCGGTGGGAGTTGAGGCACAGCATCTGCAGGTTGTCACCCGCACCAGCGAAGGGTACGCCACCGAGATCGTCGAGGCGGTGCGGTTTGTGCCCCTGCTACCCGGAACGGAGCGCTAGACGGATGTCACCGCTGGGTGTTTTTCTGCGCGGCTTGCTGATGGGCGCCGCCGATATTGTGCCGGGAGTGTCCGGTGGCACCATGGCCTTCATCACCGGAATTTACGATACGCTCCTCGCCAGCATTCGTGCCGTGGACCTCGAGTTTCTGCGGCGCGTGCTGCGTTTTGACATTGCGGGGGCGTGGGCACATGTGAATGGGGGATTCCTGCTCGCCCTGCTGGCCGGGATTGCAACCAGTGTGCTCTCCCTGGCGCGGCTGATAGGCTGGATTCTGGAACACCACCCGGTGCCCCTGTGGGCATTTTTCTTTGGCCTGATTCTGGCCTCTGCGCTGGTGCTGCTGCAGCAGGTCTCGCGCTGGAAATTTACCCTGGTATGCAGCCTGTTGGCGGGGACTGTCGTGGCACTGGCAATTGCATTGTCGCCAACCGTGGCGTTCCCGGCAGGGCTGGCGGGCGTCTTTCTCGCTGGCTTCCTGGCAATTTGCGCCATGATCCTGCCCGGTATTTCGGGCAGTTTCATCCTGGTGCTGCTGGGAATGTACTCTGTCGTACTCACGGCAATTCGCCAGTTCGACCTGGTATTCATTGCCGTGTTTGCCTTCGGTGCGGGTTGCGGCCTGATGTGCTTTTCGCGCCTGTTGCACTGGCTCCTGCATCGCTTTCATCAGGCGACCATGGCGTTGCTCACCGGGTTTCTGGTGGGTTCGCTGGCGGTGGTCTGGCCCTGGAAGCGGGTGTTGCTGTGGGTGCCAGGCAGTGACGGCGAACCGCGGGTAGCGCAACAGCAGCCGGTTCTGCCAGGGGATTTTGAGCTTTACACGGGCCAGGATGCGCAAATCGCATTGTGCGTACTGCTGATGCTCGTCGGTTTCGCCACGGTGTGGCTCATTCACGCCCGGTGGGGAGACGGCGGGGATACATGAGCCATGCGCGATGAACCGCGGCTGGCTGGTGTACCTCTTGCTGGGGATACTCACCGCCTGTGGTGGCAATAGTCGCGCCCCGGTAGAAGACCGCTATGTCTCGACGGGGGCCGCGGCGGGCGTGCAGAGCAGTACCTCGCGCAGTGAGTACCGGGTGCAGCGTGGCGATACCCTGTATTCCATCGCGTTTCGTTACGGTCTCGACTACCGCAAGGTGGCGGCAGCCAACGCGATACCGCCACCGTATAGAATCTATCCCGGACAGCGCATTGCGCTGCTGGAAAGTGCGGCGAAAACACCCCTAAGCCCGCCGGTCGGAGCGCCGCCGGCCCCTGCTACACCGCGTCCTGTCCCCCCGGTTGCGCCGCCGCCCGTCGCTGCGCAAGAGCCGCCGCCCGCGCCGCGTCCTCCCATGGCAATACCCGCACCGGAGCCGGTGTTCACCGGCGAGCGGGTGAGTAGCTGGCGCTGGCCCACACGCGGTCGCTTAACGCGTGGTTTTTCCGCCAGCGTGCATAAAGGCATCGACATTGATGGCAATCGCGGAGACCCCATTTATGCCGTCGCAGCCGGTAAGGTGGTGTACGCGGGCGCCGGTATCGTTGGCTTTGGCGAATTGCTCATTGTCAAACACAACGATGTTTACCTGAGCGCTTATGGGCATAACGACCGGCTGCTCGTCAGCGAGGGCGATCAAGTGGCGGTCGGCCAGCAGATCGCCGAAAAGGGCAGTTCCGGGACGGACACCGTGAAACTGCATTTCGAGATTCGCAAAGAGGGCAAGCCGATTGACCCGCAGAGGTTATTGCCGCCGAGGTAGCGAAGGGAGAAGAATATGGGTGGGAGCGGCAAGTTGCCGGACTCACTGGCGGAACAGACGTGAAAGCGCGCGCCGGCAGCGCAGGCCAGGGCCGTTTGCATTGGAGAATAAATCTGGGTTAGTCTGATTGGCCCGGCGAAAAATGCTCTGAGTCCGCGTAACAATAAGAGAGTGGGATGTGGCCATGGAACTGGACCCGACAGGCGCAGGATCGAAACGGACTTCACGGTCGGGCGGAAAGCGTAGCGATTCAAACGAAGATGTGGCAGCGCCGCGCGGCGCTTCAGCCGGGACGTCAACCGGATCCCCGGCACCGGATGACCCCGTCGATGTTTTCATGGAAAGCCCCGATCCTGAGTCAGATGTATCTTTCGAGACCGCGAGAGCGAACACCGCATTCAAAACCGAGAAATCCCTGGATGCCACCCAACTCTACCTGAACGAGATCGGCTACTCGCCACTGCTGACTGCGGACGAAGAGAAGTTCTATGCACGGCTGGCACGCAGTGGTGACGAGGCGGGCAGGCGGCGCATGATTGAGAGCAATCTGCGGCTGGTAGTGAAAATTTCCCGGCGTTATATCAATCGCGGCCTGACCCTGCTGGACCTGATCGAGGAGGGTAACCTGGGTCTTATACGCGCCGTGGAGAAATTCGATCCAGAGCGGGGTTTCCGCTTCTCGACCTACGCCACCTGGTGGATCCGACAGACAATAGAGCGGGCGATCATGAACCAGACCCGCACGATTCGACTGCCGATTCATGTGGTGAAGGAACTCAACGTCTACCTCCGGGCGGCGCGTGAGCTGACCCAGAAGCTCGACCACGAGCCCACCGCGGAAGAGATCGCGCAGATGCTGGACAAGCCCGCGGACGAGGTGAAACGGATGCTCGGCCTGAATGAGCGCGTGACCTCGGTGGATACCCCGATCGGCCCCAATTCGGATCGCGCGGTGGTGGACACCATTGCCGATACCCGGGTGTGCGATCCCTCCCAGCTACTGCAGGACAACGACATCAGGGACAATATCGCGCTTTGGCTTGAGGAGCTTTCCGAGAAGCAGCGGGAGGTGGTGTCGCGCCGTTTTGGCCTGCGTGGTTACGAGAGCAGCACGCTGGAAGAAGTGGGGCGGGAAATCGGCCTTACCCGCGAGCGCGTGCGGCAGATACAGGTTGAGGCGCTCAAGCGCTTGCGTTCAATTATGGAAACCCAGGGCCTCAACGGAGAGTCGCTGTTCAGTTGATCGGTGCATTACCGCTCCGCTGAGGTTACGCTCCCCTCGTCTCACCGGGCAAGGACTTCACTCATGACCGACAAACTGCGCGTGGCCCTCGACCTGCCGCCGGTGGATCAGGTGGGCTTTGTGGTGCGCGATCTCGAGCAGGCGCTGGCGCTTTACGAGCCGATGTTCGGCACCTTCAGCCGCATGGATCCGGGCCCAATGACCTACGATTATCGTGGCCGGGGTGAAACCTGCGAATTGCGCCTCGCTTTCGGCAGCAGCGGCGACCTGGAAATAGAACTCATCCAGTGGCTGTCCGGCGGCTGCCCGCACAAGGAGTTTCTCGACGCCGGGCGTGAAGGCATGCACCATCTGCGTTTTCGCATCGACGACCTGGCCGCGAGCGTCCCGGCCGCGGAGGCGATCGGCTACACAGCCATCTGGCAGAAGCGCTTCGGCGAGGGTCTTGCGGTGGCCTACCTGGAGCGAGCTGGGGACCCGCTGGTGCTGGAGTTGTTCGAGAATCACCCGAACCACGCCTGATCAGGTTGAACCGGTGTCGGATAGCTAAGCCGGCTCGACGGGTGCTTGCGTCCGTGAGACGGGCGAGACACCGGGGAAAGGCGCGACACCTTCATCACCCCGCACCTGGCATATAATTCGGTATAACAGTCCCTGGGCGGAGCCATTCAGTACCGCATCGGCGAGCATATCATCGGTATCCACTGCCTCTGCGGCCTGCAGCAGTTTTTTGAACGTGCGCGTGAAGCTTTCCGAGTGTCGCGTGCGAATGTCGGTACCGAAGAATATGTCCTGCATGGCGGCGGGGTCCTCGCGACGTTCGACTGTCAGCGAGATCATCTTGCGCACAAACCAGGCGTGGTCCCCGGAGCTGGCGATGGCGCGCTGCTCGGTAAACTCATCGGCCGAGATGTCGCCCGTGCCAGTCGGTCCCGCCACAGACAGGTAGTGGAACCCCGCGATGCCGCCAAGCTGTTCCTGTACGAGACTGAGGAGCTTGAAGTAACTGTCCTGTCGGGAGTGTATTTCGAGGCGTCGCGCGCTCTGTTCCTGTAGTTTGATGGCGCGGGTATTGGCGGAAATCTCGGTTTGCTGCATGAAGTGGCCGATCACGAGCCAGAGAAACGCCAGCGGCGCAAATGCCCCCTCGAGGAAACTGCCGATATCGGCCGTGGGCAAATGCACAAAATTGTTCCAGCCTACCATGGCCAACAGGTACACCAGGCCGGCGCCGATCCAGACGAGCGTGAGGGCGGACCCGAGCGCCACCCGCCAGTCCATGGACCAGATGGTTTTGCGCGCGCTCACGACTTCGTCGTGTTTGGTCGCGGTATGAAACATGCCATGAGGGGCTCCTGAGCGCCTGCTCCCGGGTTGTCCGGACCGCGTGCGCGGCGGCTGCACGATGAACTCAAGTGTAGGCGCTGACCCGCTATTCAGCCAGTGCCCGGATGCGTTCTGTGGCCACGTGTTTACGCAATGGACAGTGGGCACATGCAGTCGTGGGCGGGTCGTTATGCCGGATAAAAAAAGCCCCGCCGTGTTGCCAGGGCGGGGCGTTCCTTGCGCGTGATTCAGCGCTCCAGATACTGTAGTTTGTCTTTTTTGCCGGCCCATTCCTCGGCGTCGGGCAGAGGCTCTTTCATCTCGGTAATATTCGGCCACACCTCGGCCAGCTCTGCATTCAGCTCCAGGAATACAGCCTGGTCCTCGGGTAGCTCATCCTCGGAAAAGATAGCGTCCACGGGGCACTCGGGCTCGCACAGGGCACAGTCGATGCACTCGTCGGGGTGAATCACGAGAAAATTGGGGCCTTCATAAAAGCAGTCTACCGGACACACCTCCACGCAGTCTGTATGCTTGCACCTGATGCAATCCTCTCCTACGACAAAAGTCATTCTTACCGCGCCTCGTTTGATGTCAGTTTGGCTAAGGGGCGGTAGTTTACCCGCACCGCGGGCACAATAGAAGCCTTTGCGAGGCTACCGCAGATCGGTAATTGTTGACCGTAAGCCGCGGATTTTATGCGTGTTTGTCGAGCAGGGCCTGGAGGTCGTAGAGCGCATCGAGCGCCTGTCGCGGCGACAGGTTGTCTACCTCCAGCCCCGCCAGGCGGTCGAGTACGGCGGATTCCCCCGAAACCCTGAACAGGTCGGATTGCTGTTGGGTCGCTGCCCTGGCGTCGCCCGCCGGAGCCTGGCTATTGCCGGCTTCCAGTTCCGCCAGCTTTTCCCGGGCCGCGGTGAGCACCGGGGCCGGGATGCCCGCCAGTTTGGCCACCTGCAGGCCGAAGGAACGGTTTGCCGGCCCCTCCTGTATGTTGTGCAGGAAGACCACGTGATCCCTGTGCTCGGTGGCGTCGAGGTGCACGTTGGCCATCGTGGGGCACACTTCGGGCAGCGCGGTGAGCTCAAAATAGTGCGTGGCGAAGAGGGTAAAAGCACGCACCTCGCGCGCCAGTTGCACCGCCGAGGCCCAGGCGAGGCTGAGCCCGTCGAAGGTGCTGGTGCCGCGGCCCACCTCATCCATTAATACCAGGCTGCGCGGCGTCGCATTGTGCAGTATGTTGGCGGTTTCCGTCATCTCCACCATGAAGGTCGAGCGGCCGGAGGCGAGGTCGTCCGCGGAGCCGATACGGGTGAAGATGCGATCCAGCGGCGCGAGCCGTGCGGCCCTTGCCGGCACGTAGCTGCCGATATGCGCCAGTAGCGCGATGACCGCGTTCTGCCGCATGTAGGTCGATTTTCCGCCCATGTTGGGGCCGGTGATCAGCAACATGCGCCGCGTGCTGTCGAGCAGGGCGTCATTGGCGATGAACGGCTCCTCCAGCACCTGTTCCACCACCAGGTGACGGCCACCGACCACCTCAAAAACCTCCTCTTCACAGAACTCGGGCGCGCACAACTCGAGGCTGTCGGCGCGTTCAGCCAGGTTCACCAGGACATCGATCTCGCTCACGGCGGCAGCCGTGTCCTGCAGTGCCGCGAGCTGGATATTGAGCGTGTCCAGCAGTTCATCGTAGAGGGCCTTTTCGCGTGCCAGGGCGCGACTCTTGCTGGATAGCGCCTTGTCTTCGAAGGTCTTCAGCTCCGGGGTGATGAAGCGTTCCGCGTTTTTCAGCGTCTGGCGGCGGATGTACTCTGCCGGCGCCTGGCCGGCCTGAGCACGGCTGATTTCGATGTAGTAGCCGTGCACACGGTTGTAGCCGACCTTCAGCGTGTTGATACCGGTCGCCTCCCGCTCGCGGCGCTCCATTTCCAGCAGATAGTTGCCGGCCCCCTCGCTGATCTCGCGCAGTTCGTCCAGCGTCGCATCGTAGCCCTGTGCGATGACGCCGCCGTCGCGAATGACCACCGGCGGGTTTTCCACGATGGCGCGATCGAGCAGGTCACACAAATCCGGATACTGCGCGGCCTGCCCAGCGAGCGCGCCGAGCAGCGCGCTGTCGCATTGCTGTATTTCACCGTGTATCTGCGGCAGTGCCGCGAGCGAAGCATGCAGGCGCGTCAGGTCCCGCGGGCGTGCGGAGCGAAGCGCCACGCGGGTGAGAATTCGCTCCATGTCGCCGACCGATTTCAATACCCCGCGCAGCGGTTCGTAGCGGTAGTTGTCGCACAGGGCGCCGATGGCGGCCTGGCGGGCGTTGAGCGCGGCGATCCCGGTGAGCGGCCGGTGCAGCCAGCGCCGCAGCATGCGGCTGCCCATCGCGGTGGCGGTGCGATCCATCACCGAGAGCAGGGTATTGCGGTCGCCCCCGGCAAGGTTGGTGTCAATCTCCAGGTTGCGGCGGGTCGCGGCGTCCAGGATCACGCTGTCGTCGCGGCTTTCCTGCGCGATAGCGCGGATATGCGGCAGATTGCCGCGTTGCGTATCTTTCACGTACTGCAACAGGCAGCCCGCCGCGCCCAGCGCCAGCTCGAGGCCGTCGCAGCCGAAGCCCTTGAGATCGTGTGTCTGGAATTGCGTATTGAGTGCGCGGCGTGCGCTGTCGGCATCGAATTCCCAGGCGGGCTGGCTGCGCGCTCCCGCACGCTGCGTCACGCAGGGTTGAGACAGGTTTTCGTGATGCAGCACTTCCGCGGGCTCAAGCCGCGTGAGTTCGCCTTCAAGGGCTTCCTCACCGGTGACTTCCAGCACCCGGAAGCGACCGCTGGACACATCCAGGTAGGCGATGCCAAAGCTGTCCTGCCGTTGGCAGATGGCCATCAGCAGCCGCTCGACGCGATCTTCCAGCAGTGCCTCATCCGAGAGCGTGCCCGGCGTGACCACGCGTACTACCTGCCGGTCTACAGGCCCCTTGCTGGTGGCCGGGTCGCCGATCTGCTCGGCGATGGCCACGGAAACGCCGGCTTTCACCAGCCGCGCCAGGTAGCCCTCCGCCGCGTGGTAGGGCACGCCCGCCATGGGGATCGGTTCGCCGCCGGATTTGCCGCGCGCGGTGAGCGTGATGTCCAGCAACTCGGCTGCGCGCCGGGCGTCGTCATAGAACAGCTCGTAGAAATCCCCCATGCGGTAGAACACGAGATCCTGTGGGTGTTGTGCCTTGATGCGCAGGTACTGCTGCATCATGGGTGTATGGCTGTCTGTCTGGTTCAAGGCGGAGGACGTCGTGTTGGCCGGGTTCAGTTGCATCAGGTGCCCATGTTAAAGGACACGACTCCCGAGTGACACCAGCGCGTTAGGTGCACAAGCTCCGCGCGGAATGAAGTGGCATCTCCTGAGCTACCTGTCATGGGCTCAGGCACCGGTATCGTGCTCCCTGCAGCGGGCCAACACGATCTGTTCAAGCTTCGCGCGCATCTCG
>CAZFJQ010000006.1:77433-94820 GCA_964519755.1 uncultured Halioglobus sp. | reverse complement strand
CGCATCATCTCGTTCCCAAAATTGTTCAGCCACATCGTCGGCCACCGCGTAGCGCAGTTTGACAATGTCGGTTTCCTGCACCGCCGAGCGATCCATGCGCTCGATGATGTTGCGGATGCGGTCAATATTCGCGGACACGTCCGAAATAATGATCGCGTTGCTTGGCGCATAGGCTGCCATGTGCGCCTGTTGCGGTACCAGCGGGCGCAGCACGGGAATCAGTTTCGCGGCCGAGATATTTTCCAGGCGAATGACCTGTGTCACGTATTCATCGCTGACCTTGCGCTCTTCGCTGTCCGTCACGGACACGGGCGAGGAACGCGCATCCTTGTTCTGGATTACCCGCACCACGCCGCCCGAGCGAACCGCGGTGTAGCCGTGCACCTCGAGAATCGACAGGAACAGGTCGTACAGTTCACCCCCGGTGACGGGCTTGGACGAGATCACCTTGACCTTACCTTTCACCGCCGGGTCCACCACGATGGTCGTGCCTGTTGCCTCGGCGACAAACTTGATCAACTCCTGGATATCGGTTTCTTTCAGGTTAACCGTGTACTGCTGCTCCTGCGCCTGCAACGGGAAAGCCAGTGGCAGGGCGATCAGCGCGAGCGTGGCAGCAAGCAGGCGTATTCGACGGGTGACATTCACTGACTCTTGTTCCTTATAATTGCGGGCACCGTGGTATTACTGGTTGCCGCCAGCGCCCAGGCTTACCGCCAGGGTGAGCGGCTGTTCATTGCGTTGCAGCTCAAACACCACTTCGCTCGCGGAACGCATGGCACTGTAGAGCCGCATGGTATTGGCCGGGTTATCCAGCGCGATGCCGTTTACGCCGGTTACCAGGTCACCCGGCTGGAAGCCGAGTTGCTCGAATTGTTGTCTGTCACTGCCCGGCAGCACGCGATAGCCGACCAGCGAGCCATCGCGCCGCACGGCGCTGACACTGACTACCTCCGCCAGCGACTGTGGATTCTGGTACAGGCGCGAGCGGTAATCTGTCGCCAGGGCCGTCGTTTGCGGCTCGCCACGTTTGTCGATTGCCCGGGTGGGCACGTTAACCGCCGCTCCTGGACGCGGCCCCACTGCGGGCATATCGAGGTCGGAAGCGTCGAACAATTCCAGGCGTTCATAGGTTCCCCCGTTGTCCAGGATCACCTGTCGCGGCAGCACCTTGGCGAGGTGCACCCTGCCCGGCACCGGCAGCTTGTCTTCCACCGCGTAAATCTCCTGCTGCGATCGGTGCTCAATAATGGCATGTCCGAGCCCCTCATTCGTGGAAGCCAGCACGCCCCGCAGTTTCAGGGCCAGGCGGGTTTCCTTGGCGTCACGCTCAATGCCCTCCCGTGGGTTCGCGACCACCTGCTCGGGGATTGGCACCGGCTCCGCGGCGCCGGCTTCACCAAACAGGTGCCAGTCGCGCATGCGCTGGATATCCAGGTCAGTTGAGGTCGGGGCAGGGCCCGGCCTGCTGACCGGGTTGATAACGCCGGGGGGCGCACTGCTGGCCTGTTCATTTGCCGGCAGCAACGCCCAGCCCAGCCGGGCGAGCGCCACTACACCCCACAGGGCGAGCAACAGCAACACAAGCCGCCGGAGCTGGCGCACCTGCGCCGGCTGTGACAGGGTATGGAGCATCGGTTGCAGCGTTGCACTGACGCGCGCAGACCAAGCGCCTACGTTACTGACCCACTGAGCGGGCAACACCTACTCCCCTGCTTGCCCGGCGAGAGAAACCCGGCCGGATTTATGACAGCCCCGATTATAGGGTGCAGCCATGAAAGTTAAAACCGCGAAAAAGCCCCGGCTGGCGCTTGCGCCTGTCACCTGCACTGTGCGAGTGCCCTGCCCCAACGGTCGCCCGTTTCTGACCGCCCCGGGCTGACCACCCGACGGCGTAACATCCGGGCTGGATACAAAGGGGGCCCCGGATAGCCCGGCGGCGTTCGCCTATTGGACCGCGCGCACACTCAGAGTGCGGCGACCCGGTAGGCCTCGGCGACCTGCGCCGCTGAATCGACCGTGCAATCGAGATCTTTCAACAGGCCGTCCCGCAGGCTGTACACCCAGCCGTGCACAGCGAGTGGCTGGCCTCGCGACCACGCCTGCTGCGCGATACTGGTGTGTGCCACGTGCAATACCTGCTCCTGCACGTTGAGCTCCACCAGGCGGTTGACCCGCGCATGGTCGTCCTCGAGTGCGGCCAGCTCACCGCGACAGCGATGCTGTACATCGTTGATATTTCGCAACCAGTTGTCGATCATGCCGTTGTTCGAGGTGTCGAACGCCGCCTGCACGCCGCCACAGCCGTAGTGGCCAACCACGATAATGTGTTTGACCTTCAACAGGTCCACGGCGTACTGCAAGACCGCCAGGCAGTTCAGGTCGCCGTGCAGCACCAGGTTGGCCACATTGCGGTGCACGAAGATTTCACCCGGCGCGAGCCCGACGATCTGGTTCGCGGGAACACGGCTATCAGAGCAGCCGATCCAGAGGTACTCCGGGCTTTGCTGGGCCGCCAGCTTCTCAAAGAACGCCGGATCTTCATCCTTTACCTGCTGCGCCCACTGACGATTTTTTTCTAACAGAATTCCCGGTCCGTTCATGTGCCTCCCCAGGGCATATTCAGGTTGTTGCGCGCTGATCCTAGACCATCATTGTGCTGAGACGCGCCTGCGCGACACAGTTGCCACCGCGTGACCTGGCGGATTCCAGACCTATGCCGCCCACGGATTCCATTTGCTTCGCCAGGCGCGGCATATCCACCGCCGGGTACTGCTGTGGCTCCCAGGTGACCATACCAATGCTGAGGCACACCTGTAATACCGCGCCGCGGCCATCGTCGATCGGAAACTCTTCTATATCACGCAGCATTCTCTGCGCCACTTCCCGCGCCACCACTTCACCACTGTTTGGCAACAGGACGGCAAATTTCGGGCGTCCCAGACGAGCCAGAAAATCCGTCTGGCGCAGATCGGAAGCCAGGCGCTCCGCCACCTTGCGCACCACGAAGTTCCCCCGGCGCTCGCCGTAGTGCTCGAACAGGTCATCGAAGCCGTCGATTTCCATCATCAACACGGTGAGCGGGGTTTCGGCTCTGCGGGCGCGCGAAATCTCCCGCGCAATGTCGCGCTCAAAACCCCTCAGGTTGCTGATTTCAGTGAGCGGGTCGAGCAGCGTAATCCGGGATATCTGTTGCCGGCTCACCGCCGCCTTGAAACACACCGCAATGATAGTGGCCAGGTGAGCGAGCAGACCCTGCTCCTCACTACCCAGTTCCAGGAAGTCTTCCTGCAGGCCCATGTGCAGACTGCCGATCATGCGGCCGCCATCCGTCAGCGGCATGAGCAACGCGGCGTCGATACCGTTTTCGGATACCAACACCTCGAACATGCGCGAATCCGTTGCATCGACGAGCAGCACGTCGGGTTCCAGCTCGTAAAGATCCTGGATCGGGAACACGTCGCTCAGCAAACGCAGGCTCTGGCCGTAACGCTGTGTGCCGGTAACCAGGTGTGAAAGAACCTCTTCGGGATCGTACAGCCACAGCTCCGCGACCCGAAAAGAAAAGTGCCTGGGCATACTCACCAGCAGAACTTCCAGCAGCGATTCGAGATCCGGCGCGCGCAACAGCATATGTTCCAGCTGCTGCACCTGTTGATACAGGTAGCGGTTGATGGTGACCATTTCCGTCAGTCGCCGGGTGCGCAGTTCGGAGCGGGAGACCGCTGGCGGCGCCCCCTCGATCTCCTCTTCCTCCGGGCCGCCGCGACCCCTGTCATCCACCATTCACATTTCTCACAGTCTACCCTAACAAGGCCACAGCGAGAGCCTGTTATTATGTTGCTCGAAAGTGTAAGCGGCCTGTATAGACGATGCAATTGTCATCATGCAGCAGAATACCCATTGCACAAACGCGAGACACACAGCGGCCCCGGAGTCAACATGGCCATACCACCCGTGGGGACAATTCGCGAGGCATTGCACCAGGCCCTCGCCCAGTGGCGTCACTGGGACTGTCCCACCCCACTGCAAGCCGCGCCGGAGGTCGAGCGTGCACTCGGCGGTGGCGAGAGCAACGCCAGTTTCCTGGTGTCAGCGGGCCAGCAGTTTGTTGTGCGCATCGATGCCGTCAGGGCGCAGGCGCATGGCATCAACCGGCAGGCCGAGTGGCGTGTGCTCGGCGTGGCGCACCAGCGCGGCATCGCGCCGCGACCCTGCTACTTCAACCCCGAACTCGGCGCCCTGGTATGCACCTACCTGCCACCGGATGAGCCCGCGCCCGACAACGCCGCAATAACCGCGAACCTGCTGCGCCGTATCCACGCCCTCCCCCGGGTACACCAGCGCCTGAACCTGGATGAACGCCTCCTGCGCTACCAGCGGGGTCTCGAGCATGACCGGGATGCGATCTCTGCAGGGCTGGCACGGCTACGGCCCGCAATCGAGGCACTGCTGGCGGTGGTTGAGCGCGACACCTCAGAGCCGGTGCTCTGTCACAACGATTTACTGCGCGCCAACCGCTTGTGCAGCGGCGGCAACCTCTACGCTATCGATTGGGAGTACGCGTCGATGGCGCGGCCCCTGTACGACCTGGCAGTCGTGATTCACGGTGACGACCTGCGAAATCCCGAAGCAACCGAGCTGACGCGGCATTTTCTTGGCAGGCCCGCCGAGGCTGCGGAGAACAGCCTGCTGCTGGCCTACGGCTGCCTCTATCGCTATCTCGAACTGCTCTGGTACCGGGCAGTGGAAAACGCGGCGCAGCGGACCAACGATGCGGTTACAAGGGCGACAGGGTCACGGGGCGGGCACGGCCACAGGGAGCAGCGACTGGCCGACCTCGAGGCCCTGGTGGCGTCCGCTCTCCGCTAAAGGCAGCCGCGGCGCGTCAATCGCGGAAATTGCTGAACTGCAGCGGCGCGCCAAAATCCGCCTCGCGCAGCAGGGCGATAACCTGCTGCAAATCGTCTCGCTTCTTGCCGGTTACGCGCACCTGGTCGCCCTGAATCTGTGCCTGCACCTTGAGCTTCGCATCCTTGATCTGTTTAACGATCGACTTGCACTGCGCACTGTCGAGCCCGTGCCGCAGCGTCACCTGCTGGCGCACCAGCTTGCCGCTGGTTTCGATCTCACCACTCTCCATCGCGGCGGGGTCTATGTCACATTTGATCAGGGCACTGCGCAGCATGTCTTCCATCTGCCCGAGCTGAAATTCCGCTTCCGCGGTCAGCGTGACGCGCCGCTCCTCGCGTTCAAATGCCGCATTCACGCCCTTGAAATCAAAGCGGTTATCGACAATCCGTCCCGCCTGGTCGACAGCGTTGGTCAGCTGGTGCAGGTCGACTTCCGAAACAATGTCAAAGGATGGCATAGTGCGCGGTCCCGCTGCCGGATTTAAGGAGCCCCATGGTAATGCGCTGTCGTCAGTTTGCAATGCCGCGCAGGCGCAATCGACGTGCCTGAGGCGCACTGGCATGTGCTCGGCGGCGGCGCCATCGGCTGCCTGTTTGCCGATTACCTGTCGGCCGGCGGCTGCGAGATAACGGTGATCACGCGGGAGAACGCAAGCCAGGGGCCGATCTTCGTGGACCGCCTGGTGGCCGGCAGCCCACAGCGGCGCGAACTGCCCGTTGCCTTCAGCGCGCCCGGTGAATGCGGCCCGATCAGTCACCTGCTGATCAGCACCAAGGCCTACGATGTCTTCCCCGCGCTGGCCACAATTGCACACCTGCTGGGCAACACCGTCACACTACTGATGGTCAACGGCATGGGCATCGCCTCCCCCCTTGCGCGCGAGTACCCGGAACTGGCAGTCTTCTGCGCCACGACAACCGAAGGCGCGTTCCGCCGGGACAGACAGCATGTACAGCACGCCGGGCGGGGAGAAACGCGTATCGGCGGTGGCGCATTGGCCGGGCCGCCAGGGTGGTTCCGGCCGTGGGCCCGCAGCGTGCCGGACTGCCACTGGGAGCCCGAAATCGAAGCCGCCCTCTGGGCTAAACTGGCGGTCAACTGTGTGATCAACCCATTGACCGCGGTGCACGGTTGTCGCAACGGTGCTCTCGCCGAGCGGCCCGAGCTCGCAAGCGAGGTGACAGGACTGTGCCGCGAGGTCGCGCAGGTGAGCTACGCCGCCGGCTTCACACGCACCGCCCGGACCATCGGGCAAAGCGTGGCGCAGGTGATCGCCAACACCGCGGAGAACCGTTCATCCATGCTGCAGGACATACAGGCGGGGCGCGCAACGGAGATCGACCACATTACCGGCTACTTACTGGAGGTTGCCCGCCAGCACGGTATCCCGGCGCGGCGCAACAGGGAGATGATGCACAGGGTGAAACAGCTTGTTGAATGACCTCACCGCGCAGGCACTGGGGCCGCCGGTATGGCTGGCAGCGATTGCCGTAATCGCCCTGGTCGGCAGCGACTACCGTGGCTGGCGCCTGGGCCGCTACCTGTGCAAACCGCTGGCGGCCGCCGCGTTCGTCTGGCTCGCATTGCGCCTCAATGCCACCGACTCCGCCTATGGCAGCTGGCTGCTGGCGGGGCTTGTCTGTTGCCTGCTGGGCGACCTGTGCCTGATGTTCGAGGACGAACGCGCCTTTTTAGCTGGCCTCGGCGCATTCCTGACCGGCCACCTGCTGTACAGCATTGCCTTTCTGCAGCTCCCCGCCAACCCGACCGGGTTACTGCTGAGCGCCGTACCCGCGGCGCTGCTGCTCGCGCTGGTTCTGCGCTGGCTTATGCCGACAGTGCAGGGCACAATGCGCCTGCCTGTCGCGCTGTATGTTGTAGTCATTACTGCCATGCTGTGCACAGCCGGGCTCTCGGCGGGCCAGGCGGTAGCCCCCCTGGCGATTGCCGGGGCCTGGCTGTTTGCGCTGTCGGATATTGCAGTGGCGCGGCAACAATTCGTGGCACCAACGCGACGCAACGCCCTGTGGGGCACGCCCGTGTACTTTATTGCCCAACTCCTGCTGGCTTCCACCGTAGCGCTGGTGCTGCCGGCCTGAGCACTGCGAGAGGGATCGCTCCACCGCGCCGCGACGACGCACAATGCCGTATACGGCCGTTTGGTTTTTTGCCTACTATTATGCCCACATGAAACATATCGTACTGCACATCGGCACCGGCAAAACCGGCACCAGCACAATCCAGAACGCGCTGTATCGCAACAGGCGAAGACTCAGGCGCCGGCACAACGTCGATTACGCGGAACTCGACCTCCTGGTCATTGACCATTTCGGAGAGCGTATCGCCGCCCACTACCAGCTGATCGAGCGTCTCAGGCATGCCGATGCCGCCACCCTGGCAGCCGTTACCGACTACATTGATTCGCGCGAGCAGGACACCATAGTTTTTTCGTGTGAGAACTTTTACCACCACCTGGGACACACGGAGCTCCAGCGTCTGGCGGCGCTGCTGAAACCCTACCGGGTATCGATCGTGTGTTACCTGCGCCGCCAGGACCTGTATGTGGAATCCGCCTACCGACAACAGGTGAAGGTGGGCGTCGCGAAGGTCAACGTGCGGCCCTTCCTGGCGCGTCACATGTCCGCGAAAAGCCTGGACGAGGTGCACGCCAATTACTATCGCATGCTGCAGCGCTGGGATCAGTACTTCGGCACCGACTGCATGCAGGTCAGGCTGTTCGACAAGGCGTGTTTCGCCGGGGGCGACCTGCTCACGGATTTTTTGCAGGCCTCGGGCATCGGCAATGTGGAGCTGCAACGGCGCGGCGAGGCGGTTGCCAACCAGGCGGTACCCGCCGAGTTGATCAACGTACTGCGGGTTTTCAACCAGGCGGGCATTGTGTCGAAGGAACACCATCAGCAATTTGTGCGGGATTTGCGCGAAAATTTTGACTTCAGGGACTACTCCCTGATCAGTAACAGCGTGAGAACAAAAATTCTCGAGAATTATGCTGAATCCAACCGCCAGCTGTTTGCTCACTACGGTATCGAGGGCGACTGGTCGATGCCGCAGCTGGCTACCACGCAGGACGCCAGCCCGACTGACCCGCCGCGCAGCGACAACGAACTGCTGAGCGCACTGTACTACCAGGCATGGCTCAAGCAGCACAAGAGATTGACGCTGCAGACACTGCTGCGCAGGAGCTACTACGCCACCAAAGACTGGCTGTTTTATCTACAGGCTCGGCGCAGCTACGACAATGCCGATCCAGCGTTGCCGCGTGCTGACTACCTGAGGCTGCTGAGAAAGATGATCGCTCGACGGGAATTCTCGCCCACTTTCTACATTCGCTTCAACGCCGATATCGCCGCCGGCGGCCTCGACCCCCTGCTGCACTATCTGCGTTATGGCTTGCGCGAGGCGCGCATCCCGCATCCCGCTGTCAGCGAAATCCAGGCAAGGCGTATAGCGCAGAGTGTGGCGAGTGGCTCACACCCCTATCTCGGGAGCTGGCCGCAGGCCCGGGAATGACAGGCACAGCGAACTGCTGCCGCCTATAGAAAAAGCCCACCGGCAGCGCTGTGCACAGCGCTGCGCCAATCCTCCAGCGATGAGCCGGGGGGCACCACCGCCTGTGCGCTGTAGCGAATGCCATCCTCCGCCCGACTCAGGCTCAGCAGGCAGAAGGGCGCCAGGCAATGCACCGTCATGGAAAACTCGTGGGCGGGCAATGAGTCGGAGGACGGGCGGGAATTCGGGGAGTACAGCGTGGTGCGCGGTTGCGCGCCGACGTGGCCGAGCACTCGCAGCGACCCGACCTGGCGCGTCACCGCCAGCTTCAGCTCGTCGATCAGCCAACGCGTCGAGAGCGCACCCGGCAAGGTAGCGGGCACATCGTAGCGCATCACAGGCTCCTCGAAGCGCACGGGGACCGCTGCGCTATGCAGGCCGATAAGGCCAGGTACCGCCAGGGTGGCCAGCAAACCCAGCGCCAGGCCGGCGCGCAGGGGACGGCGGGTGCCGCGCATCCAATGCCCTGTTCTCGCCAGCCGCCCACCACCGGCAGGCGGCAGGCGGGAGCGCGCATCCCTGCCAAGCTCTTGCGGTACCAGCAGCGGCATGTCTTCGGGCAGCTCCGGTCGCCAGCACGGCCGGGACTCAAGCCGCAGGGTCCTGTGTGCCGCCAGTGGGATATCGCGCATTACCGAGCGCAATACCTGGCGGACTTTATGCGTGTTGCGCGGACGCTGGTCGGGATTGCGGTGCAGCAGCTGATCCACAAGGTCCAGTAGCGGTTCGGGCACGTCCGCATCCTCGCCGAGCACCTCGCGCAGCGGGCGCGCGCGCCCGCCCAGCAAGCGTACGACATCCAGCGCACCGTTGTGCATATACGGATGCACCCCGCTCAACAGGTGATACATCAGGGCGCCCAGCGCGAACAGGTCGGAGCGCGCATCCATGGGCTCGCCGGTATACTGTTCCGGCGACATGGCCGCTGGGCTGCCGGGGCGCGCGAGCCGCCCTTCAGCCGTCGCCCGGGAAATTCCAAAATCGGTGAGCTTGGCGTGGCCGTTTTCGGCGATCAGCACATTTGCGGGTTTCAGATCGCAGTGCAGTACCCGGTTCTGCCTGGCTATTGCCAGCGCGCCCGCGACGTCCAGAGACACCGTCAGGGTGCTCGCCAGCGAGGGCCGGACCGCGTCGAGCAGTTCGCGCAGGCTGCAACCGGGCACGTACTCCATCACCATCGCCAGGTGACCGGCGGACTCGATCACATCGTATACCTGAACAATCTTCGGGCTTTCGAGCCGCGCCACCACCTGCGCCTCCCGCAGGAGTGCTTTGCGACTCTCGCGCTGCCCGGGCAGGTCGTGAATCTTGATCGCGACTCTGCGCTTCAGGCGCTCATCCCAACCCAGGTAAACTCGGCCCTGGCCACCGCGGTCGATAAGCCTCAGCACCTGGTAAGGGCCGACGTAGCTGTCCACGGTTCAGACGGCTCCCGCCTGCAAATTGCGCAGCCGCGCGCGCAGCCCGGAGAACGACACCTGCAGGCGGGTCGCGGTGCGCTCGCAATCGCCGTCACACTCGTCGAGCACCCGGCTGACCTCCGCCAACGGTACAGCGCTTGCGAGCCGGTAGGTGCCGCTCTGCTCAATGCGCCGGTAGATCGCGGCACGCGAAACGCCGAGACAGGCCGCCGCTGCCTTGATCTCAAAGTTACTCGCCTGCATCGCCCGTTCAAACTCCTGTTGCGGGATGTCCTGGAGTCTGCGCCGACTGGAACCCCCGCGGCGCGAGCCGCGTGGCTGCGAGCCAGGGGGCATGAGCATTGCAGCCAGGTGGCCCGGTAGCTGTGGGAACTGGTCACTGGCCAGCACCAGCTGCCGGGCGACATTCGCCAGTTCGCGCACATTGCCCGGCCACGCGTATCCAAGCGCCAGGAAGAAGATATTGGCCCAGGCAGCGGTCGCGGCGGGCTCGAGCCCGGCTTCTGGCAGTGGTAACGTCGAGCCCGTTTCAATCACGGCAGCGCGCACAAAATACATCAGCAGTTCACCGATATCCTCCGGGTGCTCACGCAGCGACGGAACCCGTATTTCACAGGCAGAGAGCCGGTGACGCAGCGCCGCACGAAAATCGCTTTCACGGTCGTCCAGTGATACATCAGTCGCGGAGATCACACGCACATCGACGGTTTCCAGCGCGCCGCCGACCGGTTGAATCTCCCGCTGCTGCAGCGCGCGCAGCAACTGTGGCTGCACGCTGCTCGCCGCGTCACCGATCTCGTCCAGGAAAAGGCTGCCACCGGCCGCCTCGCGAAAGTAACCCGCGGCTGCGCGCTCCGCTCCCGTGAAGGCACCGCGCGCGCTGCCAAACAGCGCGGCCGCCGACAGTTCCGGGGGAATCGCGGCCACATTGACACTCACAAGAGGCGCCACACGCCGCGCACTGGCGGCGTGAATCGCCGTGGCCACCAGTTCTTTCCCGCTACCGGTTTCGCCGCGAATCAGGACGTCGAGATCGCTCTCGGCCGCGCGCAGGATTTCTCCTCGCAATTGCTGCATGGGCGCACTGTTGCCCAACAACTGCTCGCCGGCACCCAGGCAGACATGCTCAGCGGGCACGCGCGCCTCGCGCAAAAGCAGCACCACACTGTGGCTGAGCATCAGCGGCACACCCCGACGCAATTGCGCCCGCTCGAGCGTCAATTCAGCAAACAGCTCATCATCGCCAACCCGGACTCGACTCGAGCCCTCAAAACGCCGCAGTTGCAAGCCCTCGTCACAGCGCGCGATCCGCAGCGCGCGCCGGCTGACGTACTGATCGTTCAGCGAGGTCCCGGACCTTTCACGACCCTCGAACAGCGGACGACAACGCCCGAGCACTTGCGGCGCCGAACGTGAAGAGGCGGCTACGACCGCATGTTCGCCGATGCGGGACGGGTCGGGATGAAAAATAATGGTGAGCAAAAACGCGGTGGCGCTGTCGCTGTCGTGCACCGCCGCCGCTACGGAAGGCAGTGTTGCGTCGGCATCGTGGTAACGCATTCGGGCCTGGGGAGGTCGCCTCTCTGCTTATTGTTATGCTGCATTCGCCGGTAAGTTTAGCAGCCAACCGCAAAACTGCCGCACGACTAACCGAAAATGATGCCCCGCGAGGGGCGTCGCAGGTGCGCGCGGGAGCCGTCAGCGCGCTAGCCGAACAGCACCAGCAACGCGATCAATGCCACCCAGCAGGCCGCGCTGCGCGACAGCAGGCTGCGCATACCGGCGACCTGTTCCGCGGCCTCCGGCCCGGGAGCGGCCTCACTCGCAATCACCGGGTCATCCGCCAGTGCCTGTATACCAACCCTTGTAAGGATCTCATCCGCAGCCAGGGCCGGCTCGCGCAGACTGTCCATCAGTACGTCGCGACAGCGGACAAAGCTCCCGGAAAGGGTAAACGTTGCCGCCAGCAGGCGACTCGGCAGCCAGTCGGCAAAAAACAGGCAACGCTCGACCAGGGAAGCCTCGAACTGGTGGCGACAAAGCTGCAACAGACGATACGCCAGGGCGCCGGCAGGACCCAGCAAGAGAAAGTACAACACCACCGCGAACCAGCGCTGGCACGCGTCGTAGAAGAGGCCGCGCAGCAGCAGCCGGTGCATTGCGGCGGGCGAGTCCGGAGCCGCGTCGAAGCCACAGAGTAATTCTCGCGATAGCGCCAGCCAGGCACCTTGAAAGTCACCCACCGCCAGCGCATGCCGATAGCGCGCCACCCGTTCGTCGAAGTCGCCACGGCCAAAACTGTACAGCAGGAGCGCGGTGGCCAGGGCTATCCAGACCAGGCCGAACAACAGGCCTTCCACCGCATCCAGCAACCAACTTGCAAGCAGCGAGGGCAACAGCACCACCAGCGCGAGCCCCAGTGCGGCGTTCACCTGCCAGCCCGACACCCGGGATTGCCAGCGAAACAACGCCGTATCACGCTGCACCGACCCGCCATTCCCCCATATTTGCAGCACAATCAGCGCCAGTATCAATGTTAAAAAGCTCATGCGGTCGTCTCCTGCGCCACCAGCGCCTGTCGATAGCGGCGCCAGTCAAATGCCGGCCCCGGATCCGTTTTGCGCCCCGGCGCGATATCGCTATGGCCGACAATAGCCTCGCCACTCAATGCCGGGTACGCGATCAGCAGCGCCCGCGTCACAGCCACCAGCGCCGCGTACTGCGCGTCGGTGTAGGGCTCATCATCGGTGCCCTCCAGCTCGATACCGATACTGAAGTCGTTGCAGTTGTCCCTGCCCGCAAACCGCGAACGCCCCGCGTGCCATGCCCGTGCGTCAAAATCGACGAACTGTACCAATTCCCCGCCGCGCCGCACCAGCAGGTGCGCCGAGACCTCCTGGCCCCGAATCTCAGCGAAATAGGGGTGCTCTTCCCAGTCGAGCCGGTTGCTGAAAAAGCGCTCCACGCAATCACCCTCGTAGCACCCGGGGGGGAGACTGATGTTGTGGATCACCAGCAGCTCGGGGCAGCAGCCGTCGGGACGCGCGCCGTAATTGGGCGAGGGCACGCGCCGGGCCTCGATCAGCCAGCCAGCTTCGATTGCGAGTACATGCCCTGTCGTGGTCGCTTTCATCACCGCTCATCTTAGCCGGAGATGCAGCCCGCGGCGAGCGCGCGGCTGCGCGGTGCCTTACGCTGCCAGGGCGCAACTGCTAGAATCCTCGACCTCGCCACACACGGATCTGATCGAGCATGAACAAGCCACCCAGCGAGGCCGCAGTGCTTGCCCCGGACGCGGCCACCGTGCGGGAGAATGTACGCGCGGCGCTGGCCGAGGACCTGGGCGACGGCGATATCACCGCGGCGCTGATCGATGCCGATACGCGGGCACAGGCGCAGGTTATTACCCGCGAAGATGGCGTGCTCTGCGGGCGCCCCTGGGTCGACGCCGTATTCCACCAGCTGGACCCATCCATTGTCGTTGAATGGCAGCGCACCGATGGCGATGCTATCGAGGCGGGAACGGTGCTGTTCCGGGTGAGTGGGCCCGCGCGAGCCCTGCTGAGTGGCGAGCGCACAGCGCTGAATTTCCTGCAACTGCTATCCGGCACCGCGAGCCGCTGCCAGCACTACGCAGACACCGTCAGCGACACGCACGCACGCCTGCTGGATACGCGCAAAACCATTCCTGGCCTGCGTGTTGCGCAAAAATACGCGGTACGCTGCGGCGGTTGCCTGAACCACCGCCTGGGGCTGTTTGACGCCTTCCTGATCAAGGAGAACCACATTGCCGCCTGCGGTGGCGTGCAGGCCGCCATCAGCGCCGCCCGCGCCCACGCGCCCGGCAAGCCGGTAGAAATTGAAGTAGAAAACATGGCGGAACTTGAGCAGGCGCTCGCCGCCGGGGCCGACCGCGTCATGCTCGACAACTTCAGCCTGGATGCACTGGCCGAGGCAGTCTCTTTGACGGCGGGACGCGCGGAACTCGAGGCCTCCGGCAACGTGACCGAAGCTACACTGCGACCTATCGCGGACACCGGCGTGGACTTCATCTCCATTGGCGCGCTCACCAAAGACTGCAAGGCCCTGGATCTTTCCATGCGCCTGCTATAACAGCGGCTCTTTACTCACCAGAACACCGTTGTTGTCGGCATAGATACAGTCCCCGGGTGCAATCGCCACGCCCGCAATATCGATGACGATATCGCGCTGGCCCTCGCCCCGCTTGTCGGTTTTCAGCGGGCAACTCCCCAGCGCCTGCACGCCCAGTGCGATGCCGGCGATCTCATCCACGTCGCGGATTACGCCGTGAATGACCAACCCGGCCCAGCCGTTGGCGGCAGCTTTTTCAGCCAGCAAGTCTCCCAACAGGGCGCGACGCACGGAGCCGCCACCATCCACCACGATGACCCGACCCTCGCCGGGCTCCCCGACACACGCTTTGACCAGCGAATTGTCCTCATGGCATTTGATGGTCACCGCCCGCCCATAAAAACGGCTGTGCAACCCATAGTTGCGCCAGGGCAAGGGGACGGCAAGCGCCTGCGGCGCGGCATCGGCCAGATCGGGAGTAGAAAATTCCTGCATGCAACAACCTGTCTGCTAACCAGTGATGAAACGTACGCTAACCAAAAGTATACGCCAGCCACCTGGCCGCTGCGGCAAAAAGGGCAAAAACGCCCGTAGGCAAACGTATTTTTCTGAGTATAATTCCCCGCATGTATAGGCTATGATACTTGCATTCGCAGTATGAATACGGAGCGTCCTGTGAACGTCAATCGAATCGACCTCAACCTGCTGGTGTACCTGGACGCGCTGCTCAGGGAACGCAATGTGACGCAGGCTGCAAACCAGCTCAGCCTGTCACAACCCGCGATGAGCAACGGCCTGCGCCGCTTGCGGGAGCTGTTCAACGACCCGCTGCTGGTGCGCACCAGCGAGGGCATGACCCCCACCGAGCGGGCGCTGGAGCTGGAGCCCGTGGTGCGGGAAGTCCTGAGCAAAATCGATCAGGCGGTACAGCCGCGAACCGCATTTGAACCTGAGAACGCCAACCGCGTATTCCGCATCATGGCCAGCGACTACGCGGAATCGACACTGCTGCCCAGCGTGCTCGGCAAACTGCGTACCCTGGCGCCAGGGCTCACACTGGACATCATGACGCCCTCGGATGTGAGTTTCCTCGACGTGGAGCGCGGCAAGGTCGACATGCTGATCAACCGCTTCGATTCAATGCCGCAGTCCTTTCACCAGATTCACCTGTGGAACGACACATTCACCTGCGTGCTCAGCCCGGAAAACCCGGTGCTTGAGGACTGGACGCTGGAAAACTATCTCAAGGCCAACCATGTCTGGGTGAGCAAAACCGGCATGGGCGTGGGCGTGGGCGTGGACCCGGGCGATGTACAGCGGCTGGGCTGGGTGGACGTGGCGCTGAACAAACTCGGCAAGAAACGCCAGATTCGGGTCTTCACCCGTCACTACCAGGCCGCCATGACACTCGCCGAGCAGAACGACCTGATCGTAACGCTGCCGACCCGCGCCGCGGTGCTCAAACGCAACAATCCACGGGTGGTGTTGCGCGACCCGCCGTTGGAGATTCCCGCACTCGAGCTGAAAATGGCCTGGAGCCCGCTGCTGCAGCATCACCCCGCGAACAAGTGGCTGCGCAAACTGATCGCCGATACCGCGCGCGAGTTGAACGGCCTGGAGGCGACCCCCTAGGTGTAATCTTCCAGAGGTTCGTTCACTCGGGCCCTGCCCCGGAAATTGAAGCTGCGAACCATCCTGATTGCAGAATACAACAACGCCACCGCTGCCGGCAGGGAACGAGCCCGGTAGGGGATTTGGGCTACACTACGCTCAGGCGTTCGCAGCCGACTCACAGCAGACACTGAAGCACCGAACGTTGGCCCTGGAGGGTGAATTCATGCCAAAACTGTACTCAGTCGTCCTGTCACTCGTATTTTTCTCGCATGCTTCATCGGCTCAAACAATAATCGCAGACGGAAAGGAGTGGCTCTCAGAAAGTTCAGACCGCGACTGGACGTGGAATGAGATTCAGGCAGTTTGTGGATCTGGCGTGTGTAATGGCACGTTGCCGGGCGGTTTTCTGGGCGGTGAAGTCGACGTCAGCGGATACACCTGGGCTTCGTTAAAAGAGCTCAACTCCTTGGTGAATAGCTATATTGGCTCGGATATATTGGGGCCGGGTCTCGACCGGTATGAAATTCACGACTCCTTTTGGGCGCCGGCGTTCATCGCGGATTTCGGCCTGACAGGGCTTGACGCCTACACCTATTGGGCATCCGGCACGACAAGAGATAAACCGGATTCTGATCAAAGAATTACTTTCAATGTTTACGACACGATTCCTGCGGATAACCGGACATCGTCTAAAGACTGGGTGGAATCTCAGCTGAGGGACACCGCGGGTTCTCCAACAACGGGCGGCTGGTTCTGGCGACCACTGGATCAACCCGTGCCCGAAGATGATTCATTCACCGTCAGACTGGAGGAGCCAATAGACGGCGATGTGCATACAGGAATTGGTCTTGTGCGAGGCTGGGCAGTAGCAAACGATAAAATAACGAAAGTTGAAATATTCATAGATGGCAGCTTTGCATTCGAAGTCCCCTTTGGTGGAGCCCGGCCGGATGTGGAAAAGATTTTTCCAGATGTGCAGAACTCCGGGCGCTCCGGATTCGCCATGGCCTATGGATTCTCTAATCTGGAGCCAGGCTCTCATACATTCACTGCACGCATACAGACGGCTGGAGGGAAGGTCAGGGAGGCCGCTTCCCGCTTTGAGGTAGATACCTTCCACAAACCCTATATCGAACCATCTGACGGGGTCGATACAACCTACGCGCATGCGGAACTCTCAGGTGACGAAATCACTTTAAGGGAGGTGGAAATAGACGGTCGGTACTACGATATGAAGATTAAATGGCGGCCGTTCAGTCAGGGCTTCGAAATAATCGAGATTCGTTAAAGGTGCAGATCGCAAGGAGTCAGTACCTCTATCTTCCGAACGCAGTGTGGCCTGCCCGCGCGGGCACAGGCATCGCCATGCGCCGCAAAGGATGCCGGTGCCTGCAGAAGCCGGCCCCGGGCCCCGGGCAGAAACGATCCCTGCGTGCCGCCGGCCCCTCCGGCAACAGGCGGCCATCCCTCGGAAGGCTGAGATACTCGCTCTGTCCGCCTGTCGCCGGAGGGACCAGGAATGTTCCTGGCAGCGAGATAGTTGGTTCTGTGTGTGCACACCGCGCACGAGCCACCTGCCCCCTGAAAGCCAGGCATCGCCCCCGATAGGAGGCCCGCCTGTGTTCGCGCGGGCAGGTCGCACGGAGTGAGTATCTCAGCCTTCCGAACGCAGTGTGACCTGCGCGCGCGGACACAGGCATTCAGCTAACTGCTGCGAAGCCAGCCAGACCTAATAATTCACGCCTGCAATGACCGCGATCACAACGATAAATTAGC
>CAZFJQ010000006.1:72504-77333 GCA_964519755.1 uncultured Halioglobus sp. | reverse complement strand
AGCCAGACCTAATAATTCACGCCTGCAATGACCGCGATCACAACGATAAATTAGCTAAATCCACCCCAGCCTCCTACAATTCCCCGCATCACCGCTTCCAGCCGGCGACCTGCCAAGAGCGCCCGTTGGAAAGCAAACCGCAGCCGCCAGTTACAGGAAACGCCAGCATGTCAGATCGCATTCAAGAGGGCAGCCTGCAGATCGATCCCATTCTGCATACGCTGCTGGAACAGGAGATAGCGCCGGGAACCGGCATCCCCGCGGCGCAATTCTGGCGGGCGCTGGAAGACATACTCGCCGCGTTTACCCCGCGCAACCGCGAGCTTCTGCAGATTCGCGAAGACCTGCAGGCAAAGATCGATGCCTGGCACCGCAACAATCCGGGCCCGGACTACGATCGCGCCGCCTACAAAGCGTTTCTGCAAGAAATCGGCTACCTACTCCCCGAGGGAGATGATTTCAGCATCAGCAGCGTCAATGTCGACGAGGAAGTCGCCAGCCTGGCCGGCCCGCAACTGGTGGTGCCCGTGATGAATGCACGCTACGCGCTGAATGCCGCGAATGCGCGCTGGGGCAGTCTCTACGACGCGCTCTACGGTACCGATGTGATCCCGGAAAGTGACGGTGCTGAACGCGCCGGTGACTACAACCCGGTACGCGGGAAAAAGGTCATCGCCTACGCGCGGGCATTTTTGGACGCGCATTGCCCTCTCGCCAGCGGCAGCCACGCCGACGCCAGAAGCTACGCGATCGTCGATGGCCAGCTCGCCGTGGAGTTGCAGGACGGCGCCACGAGCACCCTGGCCGAGCCCTCACTGCTACGCGGTTACACGGGCATGCAGGACAGTCCCTCTTGCGTGCTGCTGCGCCACCACGGCCTGCACATCGAAATCCAGATTGACCGCCAGCACCCGATCGGCAGCACCGATGCCGCGGGCGTGAAAGACGTGGTGCTGGAAGCTGCGCTGACCACCATCCAGGATTGCGAGGATTCCATCGCCGCGGTGGATGCCGAGGACAAGGCGGTGGCCTACCGCAACTGGCTGGGTCTTATGCGCGGTGACCTCGAGGACAGTTTCAACAAGGGCGGCAGCAGCGTCACCCGCAGCCTGAACGCCAATCGCGTTTACCAGGGCCTGGACGGCAATGCACTGGAGCTTGGCGGCCGCAGCCTGCTGTTCATCCGCAACGTCGGCCACCTGATGACCACGCCGGCAATCCTCGACGGCGAGGGCCGGGAAATCCCCGAGGGCATCATGGACGGCCTGTTCAGCGCGATGATCGCCCTGCACGACCTGCGAAAAAGCAACCCGGCCGAGCGCAATTCCCGCGAGGGCAGCGTGTACATCGTTAAGCCCAAAATGCACGGCCCACAGGAGGTGGCGTTTGCCTGCGAGCTGTTCGAACGCATCGAAGACGCGCTGGGGCTCGCACGCAACACCTTGAAAATGGGCATCATGGATGAAGAACGCCGCACCACCGTCAATCTCAAGGCATGCATCCGCGAGGCGCGGGAACGTCTCGTGTTCATCAATACCGGTTTCCTGGATCGCACCGGCGATGAAATTCACACCAGCATGGAAGCCGGCGCCATGACGCCCAAGGGCGCGATGAAACAGGAAACCTGGATCACGGCCTACGAAGACTGGAACGTCGATGTCGGCCTGCGCTGTGGCCTCATGGGCCGCGCGCAGATCGGCAAGGGCATGTGGGCCATGCCGGACCTCATGGCGGACATGCTGGAGAACAAGATTGCCCACCCCCAATCCGGCGCCACTACCGCCTGGGTACCCTCACCCACGGCCGCCACGCTACATGCCATTCATTATCACCAGGTGAATGTGGCGCAACGACAGGAGGCCCTGCTCGGCAAGCGACGTGCCAGCGTCGACGACATCCTGCAGATTCCGCTCAAGGGTGCCGCGGGCCTGAGCGCCGCGGACATCCAGCGCGAGCTGGACAACAACGCCCAGGGCATACTCGGCTACGTGGTGCGCTGGATCGACCAGGGCGTCGGCTGTTCCAAAGTGCCCGACATCAACCATGTGGGACTGATGGAAGACCGCGCGACGCTGAGAATCTCCAGCCAACACATCGCCAACTGGTTGCATCACGACGTGTGCAGCGAAGAGCAAGTACTGGAAACGCTCAAGCGCATGGCGGCGGTGGTCGACGGGCAGAACGCGAGTGATCCGGCGTATCGCCCGATGGCGGACGATTTCGACGCCAGCATCGCGTTCAAGGCGGCCTGCGACCTGGTGCTCCTCGGGCGCGAGCAACCCAGCGGCTACACGGAGCCGGTGCTGCATGCTCGCCGCAGGGAGGCCAAGGCGCGCTTCGGGCACTAGCGGCGGGAATTCTGTCCGGGCGGCCCTGCCCGGGCGGCCCTGCCCGGGGAGCCCCGCCCTTGCGTGCCACTCGCAACGCGGTCGTGGGCGTTACTCTGCGCCCGTGGGAGGCTGCTTGTCGTCCTGCGTATCCTTGAATTGCAGGTTGGTCAGCTGCTCCGAGAGCAGGCCGATCAGGAACATCACCATGCCCGCCAACATCAGCATCGTGCTCATGTTGGTAAACCGCCAGCCGCTGCTGACCACCGTCAGCGCATAATTCAGCAAGCCGAGCCCGGCCACTACCGTCGCCGCGGGAAAATACACCTTCAGCGGCGAGTACAGGGTGCCCACCTTGAAAATGATGAGCAGGAAGCGGATGCCGTCGCGCACCGCGCTGATATGACTGCTGCCGAGTCGCTTCGAGACATTGATCGGCACAAAGCCCACCGAATGCCCCGCCCGGAAAAATGCCATGGTCGAGGTGGTCGGGTAGCTGAAACCGTTTGGCAACAGATAGAGGAAGCTTAAAAATTTCTTGCGATCGACACAGCGAAACCCCGAGGTCAGGTCGTCGATCCGGCGATTCACCATCCAGCTTGCGAAGCGGTTGTAGATGGCATTGGCGCTCCAGCGCGCCACACTCGCCTGGGAATCCCGCCCACTGCGGGCGCCCACCACGAGATCGTAACCCTTGTCCATTTCCGCCAGCAGTTTGCCGACGTCATCGGGGCTGTGCTGCCCGTCGCCATCCATGAACACAATCACATCGCCACTGGCTGCGCGCGCGCCGCTTTTTACCGCCGCCCCGTTGCCCTTGGCATACGGGTGCGTCACCACGGTGACGCCGGCCTCCCTGCAAACGCTGGCCGTGGCGTCGGTTGAGCCATCGTCGACGACGATGATCTCGGCGTCCGGGTGCAGGCGCTGCAAATGCGGCAGCACCAGCGCCAGACCCTGCTCTTCATCTTTCGCCGGAATGACGATACTGATCTTCTTCACTTTACGATCACTTGCGATATCTCGTACCCTGCAAACACGCCGCAAGTATGTAGCCTCCACAGCAACGACACAAGGCAGGTGGCGGGCGCCGGTCGCAACAGGACACATATGATAAAAAGTGAGCGCTTGCCCGACACCACGGCGCTACACTGGCTGCTGCTTGCGCTGGTGCTGTGCATCGGTGGCCTGCTGCGCTACAGCTATATGCATGGCACGGAAGTGATCACCCCCGGCGGCGCCGGGGATGCCGGCTATTACCTGCGTTACGCGAATAACCTGCTGCAGCACGGCGTGTTTTCAAAGGAGGCCGCGGAGACCGACCCCACACCCGATGCGTACTGGGCGCCAGGCTATCCGCTACTGCTTGCCACGCTCATAGCGGGCGCCGAACACGCGGGGGTCGATGCTTACCTCACCGTGAGAAGCGCACAGATTACGCTGGGCACGCTGGCAATCCTGCTCACCTTTGCGCTGGGTATCCGCTTCATGCCGGCATCCTGGGCGCTGCTGGCGGCGTTGCTGGTGGCGCTGTCTCCCCACCTGGTGAGCACCGAACAATACCTGTTGGCAGAAACTCTCACGCTGTTCCTGCTGCTGGCGTCGCTGCTGTTTTTTGTGTGCGGCCTGCAGCGCGGGTCCAACTGGCTGCAGTGCGGCGCGGGCGTCGGTTTCGCCATGACCTGGATGACCAACCCGGTAACGCTGTTCATTGCACCGCTAGCGGTAGCAGTGACCTGGCTCACTACCAGGCGCAGGGATGGCGACGGCACGCCGGTGCTCACCCGGCGTGCCCTCCTGATGCTCCTGGGCCCGCTGATTCTTGCCGGGATGCTGTGGACGCTGCGCGGCGTGGTGTCGGTACCGGCAGAGAGTCCCACCGCCGGCAGCCGGCTGCTGACCAACCTGGTGCAGGGCATGCACGCGGATTTTCACAGTGCCTGGCGCGCCAACCCGCGTGACCCGGACAACCCCGCAACCCTGGACCTCACCCGGGTGGACGGTTCCTACCAGCGCTTCGCCGGGCGACTCGCGCAGGAGATTGCGCAAGACCCCGCGGGCATGCTTCGCTGGTATCTGCTGGAAAAACCGGTGCTGCTGTGGAGCTGGGACATCCGCGTGGGCGCGGGAGACATCTACACCTACGCGGTGTTCTACTCGCTCTACCAGACGAGCAAACCGGCGCTCGCGTCTTACGTGGTGATGCGCAGCGTGCATTTGTGGCTGGTGGCTTTCGCGGTGCTGTCGCTGGTATTCCTCGTGCGCCAGCGCACCGCGCAACACTGGGTACCGCTGATGCTGTATGCCTGCCTGGCGTACGTGAGCGCGGTGTATGTTATCGCCCAGGCCGAACCGCGTTATTCCTTTCCGCTGCGCCCGCAGATGTACCTGCTGGCCGCATTTTTTCTCTGGCGGCTCGCGTGTGCGTACCTGGACTACCGCGAGCGCTACCGCAGCACCGCCCGGCAGGGGAACTCATAGGTACAAAGCCTCACAGGTACA
>CAZFJQ010000006.1:0-72404 GCA_964519755.1 uncultured Halioglobus sp. | reverse complement strand
GCCTCACAGGTACAGTGCCAGTGTCTCCTGTTGCCCCTCGTTCAGGCTGCCCTGCGCTTGCAACGCCAGCAGCTCCTGCAGCAGGGCCGCCTTTTCGTCTTCCAGCCCCAGCGCCGTGGTGAAATGCAGTTGCATCAACATGCCGCGCACGCTGTCGGGGGATAGCGCGCGGAATTTCTGCATGTAGGCATATGCGCGCTGGTACTGTTCGAGATCGTTCGCGATACCGGCCAGGATCGAGTAGATATTGGCCGACGCGGTCGCCACCGCGCCCGGCGCGAGAAAAATATCTGCCATGCGCTGACTGAACCTGAGCGTATCGCCAGGCGCACACCTGCCGCGTTGAAGCACCCTGGCAAAGCCATTGAAGGTGCTGACCACCGCGAAGGGCCGCCGGGGATTCCCGCTGCCGAGCTCGTCCAACAACGCCGCGGGCAGTGCGCGCCCGGCCAGGCAATGCATCGCCAGCTCGCGGATGCGCCGGTCGCCGACGCGCTCCGTCAGGCTCAGTTCGCCAGCGCGGCGCGAATAATCCAGCGCGGAATCCAGTGCGCCCACGGACGCCAGGTGCAGCGCCATCTCTTCGTTGGCGCGAAAGGACTCCGGGTGCTCATTCACGTAGTTCAGGCGCAGCAGGGGCGCACTGGACCAGAGCTGCACCTGTGAGCCAGTCTGCACTGCCAGCAACAGCACGTAGACCGCAAGCCAGGCGAGTAGCGGCGCTGCCAGCGGCGGCCAGCGGCGGGCCAACAGGCCGAGGGCCGCGACGAGCAGCAGGAAGATGCCGACGCCGGGAAAATAATTACGATGTTCAAAGTACAACTCCAGCGCGAATACGCTGGATTCGATGGCGTGCCCGACCAGGAAAACCAGCCCGGCGCACACCAGTAACTGGCCGGGGCGGTGGCGCAACAGGGCCAGGCACACCGGTATCAACAACAGCCAGCCCGCCACCGCCAAGGCTGTTTGCGGTGGCGAGTAGAGGCCCGTCGACAGCATGAAATCATCGTGAAAAAGGCCCATGCGCGGTAAATCGGGCCAGAGCAGCTGTCCGAGGTAGTCCCAGAGTGCGCGCGCCTGGGTCAGCACCCGCTCGCCGAGTTCAAAACCCCGATTGCTGTAACCCGCCACGATACGTTCGAAAAACACCGCGAACAGCACCGCCGCCAGCGCCGAGCCCAGCCCCAGCAGCGCGAGACTGTAACGGCGCAGCGCGCGGTTTTCCAACCCCGACTCGTCGCGCCCGGCGAACCACAGCACTTCCAGCAGCACAATCACCGGCAGCACCAGCAAGCCGTTTTCCTTGGCCAGCACGGCGAGCGCGATGCAGACCAGCAGCAGGCCGAACAGGGCGCCGCCCGCAGGGCCGCGCAACAGCAACCGCCGCCAGTACACGTACACGATGCAGGCCAGCAGCATAAACAGCGTCGACAACATCGCCATGCGCTGCACCGCGTACAGCACCGTGCTCACATACAGCGGCGCCAGCAGCCAGCCGGCGCCACCGAGCAGCGCAAACCAGCGATAGTGTGGCACCCGCGCATGCGCCAGCAGCAGCGCGAGCAGCCACATCACCAGGGCGCCATTCACGGCGTGCAGTACGATGTTCACGCGTTTGCTGCCGGTTATGCCGGCGTCGAGGTACAGCTCCTCCAACACGAAACTCGCCATGGCCACCGGCCGCCCCAGCGGGCCGGAGCGATTGCCAAAGATGTAGTCGGAAGCGCCCCCGAACCCCTCGCCGAGGTTCTCAACCACCGCGATGTTGGAGCGATCATCCAGCATGGAGGGGCTGCTGCTGCCGGGCCAGTAAACCCAGGTACTCAGCACAAGCAGGGCCAGCGCCAGGGGTAGCATCAGCAGCCGCGAGTCAGCCAGGCGCATACGCTATGGCTCCCGCGCCGCGTCCGGCGCCTTGATAAACAGGTCTTGCAGCGTGTGCAGGCGCAGGCGCCGGGTATCGTGCTTGAGCCACAGCCGAATCGATTCGTACATGCCGTCCACGTCGTTTTCCTGCGCCTGCAGCTCGATCTGGCGCACCAGAAACTCCCTGCGTCCCGGGTTCAATGCCAGCGCGCGATCGATCACCGCCTGCAGCGCCGCCGGGCTCGCACTGCTGCCCAGCAGGTAGGTAAAGCGATACCCCAGCACCGCGAGATCCTCCGGGTAGCGCGCCTCGAGCAATCCCAGCAGGCGCAGTATGCGCGCCGCATCCGCGGTACAACCGCCGGCATTCACGCAGCCAATAAGCTCCCCCAGCGCGTTGCGATCCGAGGCCTGCAGCGGGCGCGATTCGAGCAGCGCTTCCAGCTCCGCCAGCCAGTCCCTGCGCCCGGGAGCGTCCGCTGCGAACTGCGAATCCAGCGAGTGCAGCATCACCAGCGCCGCCACGTCCCGCGGGTTGGTGCGGTACATTTGCTCGAAGTAGAAGCGCGCGGCGATCAGCGCCTCGCGCGCCTGTTCTTCACCCAGGCCCAACGCCTCGGCATTGCGGTAGCGCTTGAGCAGGGCATCGGCGTAGAAGTAGTTGGAACGCGACGATTCGGGGTGATTGCGCACGTTCACGCCCGCCATGCGCACCTCCTCCGACCAGGTATCCACCCGGATCAGCAGTAGCACGAGCAAGCCTGTCAGCACCATCCCGGCGAGCGGCGCCGCCATTCTGCGGGCGTTGCCACTGCGATAGAACGGGGTTGCCAGCAGGCTTGCGAACAGCAGGCAGACACCGATGCTCGGGGCGTAGTTGCGATGCTCGTACACCATCTCCAGCGGCCACACGCTGGATTCCACGCTGTGGCCCACCAGGTAGAACAGCAGCGCAAACAGAACCAGCGGATAGCGCTGGCGCAGCAGCACCGCGCCGAGCAGCGCCGCGCACCAGGCGAGAACCGCAAGCAGCGTGCCGAACGGCTGGGTAAAGGAACGCGAGACCGGTATATCGTCGTGCTGGAAACCCATGGCACTGATGTCCGGCAGCGCCAGCCAGGCGAGGTAGTGCCACAGCAGACGCGCCTGGGTGAGCACGCGCTCGTGCAGCGTGAACTCGCGGCGGGTAAAACGCTCACTGAGGAATTCCGGCGGCAGCAGCATGATCGCCAGCAGTGCCGCGAAAAACAGCCCCAGCGCCGCCACCGCGGCGAAGCGCAGGGGCGCGCAGGGGCGCCCGGCCCACTCGCCGCGAAAAAAACACACTTCCACCACCAGCACCAGCAGCGGCAGCAACGCGCCGTTCTCCTTGCTATAGGCCGCGAACAGGGTGAGCAGTGCCAGCCAGAGGCCCGCGGCCACTACTTCGCCAGCGGTACCGCCGCGCTCGGCAAAGCGCGCCCGGTAGCGCACAAACACCCAGAGGCCCACCAGCATGAAAAGCGTGGCCAGTTGCGCCATGCGCTGCACGGCGTAGAGCACCGTGGACACGTGTAGCGGGTGCAGCAGCCAGATGGCGGCGGCCAGCAGCGCGAGCCAGCGCGCGCTGTCGCTGCCACGCACGGGATACACACGCAAAAACAGCCGTTGCGCCAGCAGGTAGACGAACACGCCCGCCAGGCAGTGCAGCAGTGCATTCACCCCTTTGATGTAGTAGGGAGCTATCTCGCCCGCAGCCACGCTGTTGAGCGCAAAGCTGAACATGGCGATGGGGCGACGCAGCGGCCCCGAGCGCGAGCTCAAGGCCGCCGTGCGCCACTCATCGAAGACCGTGCCATCAATCTGCAGCAGCGGGTTCAACGCCAGCGCGCCGAAGTCATCGAACAGAAAGGGGCCGCCAAAGCCGAGGCTGTAGGCAGCAAACACCGCCACCAGCGCGGCGGCAAGAAGGTAATCAGTTTTGCTCATTCGCCCGCTTCGTCTTGCGTTCCCCGATCGGCGCCGATGCCCTGTGAGGCCAGGTGCCCGGTGCGCGTGTTATCGCCACTGGCGGCAGGCGAGCTGCCAGCCCAGCAGCGCTAAATTAGCAGGAAACGGACCGCGGGGTTGAGGCAAATGGCGCAAAAAGCCAAGTAATTACGCGCACAGCGCTTCCCCGGCTAAATACGCCAGACAAAAAAAAGCCCGGCAGAGCCGGGCCTTAAGGCTGTCTTGTAACGACAGCTTGTTACTTCATGCGTGTTGCGCCGACCCTTAGTTCCTGCAGTTGGCCGGCAGGTACTTGGATTCAACACCCGCGGTCACGTCACCGGTATTGACCGAGCGCTTGCACTTCCAGATGATGGAGCGGTCGCTACGCGTCAGCGCAGACAGTGAGAAGCCCACATCATTGTCGCCAGCCTGGCCGGGTACCACACCACCCTTGATACCCGCTGTGATCAGCGGACCATTGGTGCCAGCCGTGCTGTCGTAGAACAGCGAGCCAATAATCGGCTTGTTGGGGTTGGTGTTGATACCGGCTTGCGCCGCATCTTCGGGCCACGTGCCCTGGCTTGAGTAGAACTCGGCAATGGTGGTCTTGGCTTCCGCCAGCGCCGCCATCGGCTCGGACATCTTGGAGCGGACGATATAGTCCTGGTACGCCGGCAGCGCGATGGCGGCCAGAATACCGACGATCGCGATCACGATCATCAGTTCGATCAGGGTAAAACCCTTTTGAGCTGTTTTTTGTACGTTCATTTGTCTATCTCCGTTGCAACATTGTGTGAGTGCACCCGCCTCTTGTTAACGGCCCGGGCGTATTGTGCGACCACCCGGTGTATTGCAGCTAGCGTGCCAACGTGAGTGGAAATAATTGGCAAAAACCTTTTTTTATTTTATTTTTCAGTTAGTTAAAAGATATATCCATCAGGAATAATGCGCAGAAGGCGAGCCCTGGTCGCTGCCGCGGCCTGACGGAACCGTCGTGATTGTGACGATTTTTGTCACATATTGACGTTCAACACCGCGCAGAGCCCGCTCCCGGCCGCGGCAATGTGTCGGCCGCCGCCCTGGACGCCGGGCGGCCTGGCTGTCAAAAAGCCGCAACTTTCAGCGCCAATCGCCCGGTTTTGTTGAGTTTTACCTCAAAAGCGCTGGTGGCGTGGGCCCAATTGGTGGTTATAATCGGCAATCTCTCCAGCACAATAGAGCGAAGGATCAGCACACCTGCATCAGGGGCCAGGGCGAATGAACGACAAAGCAACGGGGCAGCTGAGCGGCCTGGCGGGTAGATTGGTAGCGGAAGACCTGATCAGCGCCCAGGCCGCGGTACAGGCACAGAAGGATGCCTCCCTGGAGCGCATGCCCTTCGTGCAGTACCTGGTTGAACAGCAGAACGTCGATTCACAGCGCCTCGCGGAAGTGGCCTCGCAGGAATTCGGCGTGCCGCTGCTCAACATCGACGCGCTCGACAACAGCACTTTCCCGGTAGGCCTGGTGGAGCCGGAGCTGGTGGCCAAGCACCATGCGCTGCCGATATTCCGCCGCGGCAACCGCCTGTTCATCGCCGTTTCCGACCCCACCAACCTCGCGGCCCTCGATGAAATCAAGTTTCACACCGGCATCAACACCGACGCGGTGCTGGTAGAGGAACTGGCCCTGGGCAAGGCCCTGGCCGCCTGGGCGGAGTCCCAGGATTCGCTGGCCACCGGGCTGGACGACCTCGACGCCTCTGACCTCGATGATGTGGAACTCACCAGCGGTGAGATGCGCGAAGAGGGCGATGATGGCACCTCGGCGGTAGACGAAACGCCCATCGTGCGGTTCATCAACAAAGTACTGATCGATGCCATCAAGCAGGGCGCGTCCGACATCCACTTCGAACCCTACGAGCGCAACTACCGTGTGCGCTTCCGTACTGACGGTATCCTGCAGGAAGTGGTGAAACCGCCGCGCAACCTGGCGCCACGCCTGTCGGCGCGCCTGAAAGTCATGTCGCAGATGGACATCTCCGAGCGCCGCCTCCCGCAGGATGGGCGCATCCAGATGAAGCTGTCGCGCAACCGCGCCATCGACTTTCGTGTCAACACCCTGCCGACGCTGTTCGGCGAGAAGATCGTACTGCGGATTCTCGACCCGAGCAGCGCGCAGATGGGCATTGACGCGCTGGGCTACGAGGAAGACCAGAAAGCCCTCTACATGCGGACCCTGCACCAGCCGCAGGGCATGATCCTGGTGACAGGCCCTACCGGCTCGGGGAAAACCGTATCGCTGTACACCGGCCTGAACATTCTCAACACGCCCGAGCGCAACATTTCCACCGCCGAGGATCCGGTCGAAATCAACCTCGAAGGCGTCAACCAGGTGCATGTGAACCCGAAAGTCGGGCTCAATTTCGCCGAGGCGCTCCGCTCCTTCCTGCGCCAGGACCCGGACATCATCATGGTGGGTGAGGTGCGCGACCTGGAAACTGCGGAAATTGCCATCAAGGCGGCCCAGACCGGGCACCTTGTGTTGTCCACCCTGCACACCAACAGCGCCGCAGAGACGCTGACGCGCTTGCTCAACATGGGGGTACCCGCATTCAACGTGGCCTCCTCCGTCGACCTCATCATCGCCCAGCGACTGGCGCGCAGGCTGTGCAAACTGTGTGCAGTCCCGCACGACGACATCCCGCACGAGACCCTGCTGCAGGAGGGTTTCACCGAAGAGATGCTGGAAGGGGCGACCATTATGCGCGCGGTGGGCTGCGAACAGTGCAACAACGGTTACAAGGGCCGCGTGGGTATTTATGAAGTGGTGCGTATCACGCCGTCGATCGCCCGTATCATCATGGAAGAGGGGAATTCCATGCAGATTGCGGAGCAGGCAAAAGCCGAGGGGTTCAGGGACCTGCGTGTCGGCGCACTGATGAAAACCGCACAGGGCTTAATCAGCCTCGAAGAGGCGAATAGAATCACCGTGGATTGATCCACACAGGGATAATAACGGGGCACACAATGGCTACAAGCGCAGTGAGGGGCAATGTCTTTCTCTGGAGCGGCACCGACAAGGCCGGCCGCCCGAGCAAAGGCGAAATTCACGCTACAACCCAGGCCATGGCGAAGGCGCAACTGAGGCAACAGGGCATCAAGCCCAAGTCGGTGCGCAAAAAAGCCAAACCCCTGTTCGGCGGACAGGGCAAGCCCATCAAACCGGCCGACATCGCCATTTTCACCCGCCAGCTCGCCACCATGCTCAAAGCCGGCGTGCCACTGGTGCAGAGTTTTGAGATTGTCGAGGATGGCCTCGAAAAACCGCGGATGCGGGAGCTCGTCTCCAATATCCGCAACGACGTGGCGTCGGGCACCGGCCTCGCGCCGACCCTGGCAAAACATCCCCGGCACTTCGATGACCTCTACTGCAGCCTGATCGGGTCGGGTGAAGATTCCGGTACCCTGGAAGTCATGCTGGACCGGGTAGCCACCTACAAGGAGAAAACCGAACAGCTCAAGCGCAAGATCAAGAAAGCCATGACCTACCCGATGGCGGTTATCGCCGTGGCGCTTATCGTCACCGGCATCCTGCTGATAAAAGTGGTACCGGTCTTTGCCAACACTTTCCAGAGCTTTGGCTCCGAACTGCCGGCATTCACGCGCATGGTGATGAACATTTCCGAGTTCGCGCAGGAGTGGTGGTACATCATTCTTATTGCACTGGTGGTCGCCGCTTACACGATTCGCGAGGCCAAACTTCGCTCGGTAGGATTCTCCGAGTGGATCGACCGCATGGCGTTGCGTATGCCGGTGGTGGGTACCATTGTGCACGACGCCGTGATTGCGCGTTTCTCGCGCACCCTGGCCACCACCTTCGCAGCAGGCGTACCGCTGGTGGATGCACTGAACTCAACCGCTGGCGCGGCGGGCAACTCGGTATATGCCAAAGCGATCCGGCGTATTCGTGACGATGTGACCACCGGTGCCTCGCTGTACAACGCCATCCGTTCGACCGGCCTGTTTCCCAATATGCTGTTGCAGATGGTGTCAATCGGCGAGGAATCGGGCGCGCTGGATGAAATGCTCGACAAGGTCGCCACGCACTATGAAGAGGCGGTAGACAATGCTGTCGACAGCCTCAGCTCACTGCTCGAGCCGCTCATCATGTCGATCCTGGGTGTACTGGTGGGTGGCTTGATGATTGCCATGTACCTGCCGATATTCATGCTCGGCTCGGTCATCTGAACCGCGCGGCAGCCACAGGAGTACCCGCTATCCACCAGCCCGGCACAGCGTGAACGAGGTAGTTGGGCAACTGGGCTGGCTCCTGCCCGCCAGCCTGCTGGCGATTGGCCTGTGTGTGGGCAGCTTCCTCAATGTAGTGATCTACCGCTTGCCGCTCATGCTGGAAAGTCGCTGGCGCCGCGATTGCTGTGAACTGCTGGAAGTAACGCCGGAGTCGCACTCCGCGCCGATCAACCTGGCCACGCCCAACTCGCACTGCCCCCACTGCAAGGTGCCCATACGGCCATGGCAGAATATTCCCGTCATCAGCTACCTGTTGTTGCGTGGCCGCTGCGGCAGTTGCGCCGCGAGAATCTCGCCGCGCTACCCGGCGGTAGAGCTGGCGACCGGGCTGGCAACCCTGCTGCTGTACGCCTGCCTGCCCGTCTCGGCCGCGCTGCTGGGTGCCATGCTCCTGACCTGGGCACTGATTGCCCTGACCATGATCGATATCGATCACCAGATGCTGCCCGACCTCATCACCCTGCCGCTACTCTGGCTCGGGCTGGCCTTCAACATCGAGGGCAATTTTGTGCCGCTCGCCGATGCGGTCATCGGCGCCATCGCGGGTTACCTCATCCTCTGGAGCGTGTACTGGGCTTTCAAGCTGGTCACCGGCAAGGAGGGCATGGGCTACGGCGATTTCAAGCTGCTGGCGGCGCTGGGCGCCTGGCTCGGCTGGCAGGACCTGCACCTCGTGATACTGCTCTCTTCAGTGGTGGGTGCCGCACTCGGTATAGCGCTGATGCTGGCGAAGCGCCACGGCCGCGAGGTACCGATGCCGTTTGGCCCGTACCTCGCCGCAGCCGGCTGGATCACCTTGCTATGGGGTGAGGCGCTCACGGCGCAGTTCCCCTTCCTGGATATCGGGCTCAGCTGACATGGTCTGGATTGTGGGCGTCACCGGCGGCATCGGCAGCGGCAAATCCGCCGTGACCGAGCGCTTTGAGCAGCGCGGCATCACCGTCGTCGATGCCGATCTCGCTGCCCGCGTGGTGGTGGAGCCGGGGCGGCCCGCGCTGGCGGAAATCGCCGCCCACTTCGGCGCCGATATCCTGCTGGCGGACGGTTCACTGGATCGCGCCGCGCTGCGCGCGCTGGTGTTCGCCGAGCCGGCTGAGCGCCTTTGGCTGGAGGCGCTCACGCATCCATTGATCGGCCAGGAAATACTCGCGCAGATCACCGACTCCACCAGCCCCTACACCATTCTCAGCTCACCCCTGCTGCTGGAGACCAGCCAGAAAGAGCTGGTGAACTGCGTGGTGGTGGTGGATGTTCCGGCGTCGCTGCAACTGGCGCGCACCGTGAGCAGGGACGGCAACGATGAAGCCCAGGTGAAACGCATCATGGCGGCACAGATGCAACGCGATGCGCGCCTGGCCGAGGCGGATATCGTGATCGACAACTCAGGCGCCATCGACGCACTGGACGCCCGGGTAGAAGAGCTGCACCGTGAATTCTTGCAGCAGGCACAGGCCCACAGCGGGCAGCAGTAAGTGCAGGTTCAGGCGTCGAGCAGCGCCTGCACCGCGCGCACAATCGGCAGATTTGCCGCCGGGAATGCGTAATCGCCCAGTACTTCCGCCTCCACCCAGGCCAGCGGCTGGCCCTCCATGGAGCGCGCTTCGCCACTGAACTCCCAGACCACGTGTACATCCAGTAGCACCCGCCGATCACCGTAGTCATGCTCTACCGTGAGCAGGGCGCTGGTGCGACCGATGCCGATATCCAGTTCCTCGCGCAGTTCCCGCGCGAGCGCGTCAGCAAGCGATTCACCGGCTTCCACTTTACCGCCGGGGAATTCCCACAGCCCACCCTGGTGTGCAGACTCTGCCCTGCGGCTCACCAGAATCCTGCGCTGTGCATCGAGCACCACAGCCACCGCCACGTGCAAGACAGTCATGCCTTCAGGTCCGGTACTCGGCGTTGATGCGCACGTAGTCGTAAGAGAAATCGGTGGTCCAGACCACCGCCGTGGCCGGGCCGCGCTGCAGTTCGACACGAATCACGATATCCTCGGGCGCCATGGCCATGACCCCCTGTTCCTCGCTGTAGCTCGCGGCGCGGCAGCCACCCTCGGCAATGAGTACCTCGTTCAGGTACAGCGCGATTTGGTCTACCGCCAGGGTCTCCAGGCCGGCCCGGCCAATTGCCGCGAGCAACCTGCCCCAGTTGGGATCGGACGCGAACAGGGCTGTTTTCACCAGCGGTGAGTGCGCAATCGTAAACGCCACATCCAGGCATTCCTGCTCGGAGCGGCCACCATTTACCTGCACGGTGACAAACTTGCTGGCTCCCTCGCCATCGCGCACAAGGCCGGTGGCAAGTTCCACACACACCTGCTCCAGCGCCGACTGCAGTGCCACCCCGAGCGCTGAACCCGCATCTTGCAGGGGAGGGTTACCGGCGGCGCCGGTGGCCAGCAGCACGCAGGCATCATTGGTGGATGTATCGCCGTCCACCGTAATGCGGTTGAACGAGCCTGCCACCGCTTGCGTGAGGAGCGTCTGCAGCAGTGAGTCGTCCACCGCCGCATCCGTGGCGATATAGGCGAGCATCGTTGCCATGTCGGGGCGGAGCATGCCCGCGCCCTTGGCGATACCTGTCACGACGTACGAGCGCCCCCCACAGTCGAAATGCACGGAGAGGCCTTTGGGCCGGGTGTCGGTGGTGAGGATGCCCCTGGCAGCGGCGGCCCAGCCATCGGCAGCCAGGGCGGCCAGTGCCCGCGGAATGCCGGCCCGGATGCGCTCGACTGGCAATGCCTCGCCAATCACACCCGTCGAAAAAGGCAGCACCCGGTGCGCCTCGCAACCGCCCGCCTCCGCCACAGCAAAAGTGCAGGCTTCGGCCGCGGCCATGCCCGGCGCGCCGGTGCCGGCGTTCGCATTCCCGGTATTGATCAGCAGGTAGCGCGGACTGCCGCCGCAGGCAGCGAGATGTCGCCGCGCAACCGTAACCGGTGCAGCGCAAAACGCGTTGCGCGTGAACACCGCGGCGCAGCGCGTGCCCTCGGCGAGTTCAATTACCACCAGGTCCTGGCGGCCCGGCTTTTTGATACCGGCCGAGGCCGTTCCCAGCCGTACTCCAGCCACGGGCGAGAGAGGCGGCAAATCGCCCCGGCCTACGGCCACTGCCAGCCCTTCGCCACAGGCGACACTAGAGTTTGCCGTGACAATGTTTGTATTTTTTGCCGGAACCGCAAGGGCAGGCCTCGTTGCGCCCCACCTTCGGCTCTTCCCGGGTAAAGGTGCGCGGCTGTTCGGGCATGGCATCGGGCGCGGCTTCCTCGGCGAGGGCGCTGGCCTGCGCGTGCTGGAAGGCCATCTGCTCACGCGCAGCCGCCTCGCGTCGCTTCCGCTCGATGGCCTCGGCTTCGTCCTGGCGCTGTATCTGCACGTGGCTGAGAAATTTGACCACCTCGTATTTCAACGCCGCGAGCAACTGCTGGAAGAGCTCGAAGGACTCCCGCTTGTACTCCTGTTTCGGGTTTTTCTGGGCATAGGCCCGCAGGTGAATCCCCTGCCGCAGGTGGTCCATGGTGGCGAGGTGTTCCTTCCACAGGTTGTCCAGCACCTGCAGCATGATCTGCTTCTCGATCTTGCGCATATCCGGCCCGACCTCGGCACTCTTGCTGTCGTAAGACGCCTGGACGGCCGCACAGATTTTTTCCCGCAAAGCCTCTTCATGCAGGCTGTTGTCTTCATCCAGCCATGTCTGCACCGGGAGATCACAGTCGAACTCGGCCGCCAGATGCTTCTCCAGGCCAGGCACATCCCACTGTTCCTCGACGCTCATGGGAGGGATATGCGTATCTATCGCCTCGTTCACTACATCGCGGCGAATAGCCGTGATGGTTTCCGAGACATCCGCCTCACCCAGCAACTCGTTGCGTTGCTGGTAGATGATCTGGCGCTGATCGTTGGCAACATCGTCGTATTCGAGCAACTGCTTGCGGATATCGAAGTTGCGCCCCTCCACTTTACGCTGGGCCTTCTCGATAGCGTTGGTCACCATACGGTGTTCAATAGCCTCGCCCTTCTCCATGCCCAGCGCCTGCATAAAACCCTTCACCCGGTCGGAGGCGAAGATGCGCATGAGGTTGTCTTCCATGGACATGTAGAAACGCGACACACCCGGGTCGCCCTGCCGACCGGCGCGGCCACGCAGCTGGTTGTCAATGCGCCGCGATTCGTGGCGCTCGGTGCCGAGAATATGCAGGCCGCCGGCTGCTACCACCTGATCATGGCGCTCCTGCCAGGCCGCTTTGTGTTGCGCGACCTCTGCCTCGTCCACGTCGTCGCCGAGCGCTTTCAGCTCAACTTGCAGGCTGCCACCGAGAACGATATCGGTACCCCTACCGGCCATATTGGTGGCGATGGTGACAAAGCCGGGACGACCGGCCTGGGCGATAATTTCCGCCTCCCGCTCGTGGTACTTGGCGTTCAGCACCTTGTGCTCAACCCCCTCCTTGCGGAACTGTTGGGACAGCGCCTCGGACGTCTCTACCGACGCGGTACCCACCAGCACCGGTGCGCCTTTTTCCATGCAGTCTTTCACGTCGCTGACGATGGCAGCGAACTTTTCCTCATTGGTGAGGTAGACCACGTCATTCAGGTCGGTTCTCTGGGGAGGCACATTGGCGGGGATGACCAGCACCTCCAGGCCGTAAATCTGGCGGAATTCAAAGGCCTCGGTATCGGCCGTACCCGTCATGCCGGCAAGTTTCTCGTAGAGGCGGAAATAATTCTGGAAGGTGGTGGAGGCCAGCGTCTGGCTTTCGCTCTGGATCGACACGCCCTCCTTCGCTTCTATGGCCTGGTGCAGGCCCTCGGAGAGACGACGACCCGGCATGGTGCGACCGGTGTGCTCGTCGATCAGTACTACCTGCCCGTCCTGCACGATGTACTCCACATCGCGGTGATACAAAACATGCGCCCGCAAGCCGCAATAGACGTGATGCAGCAGGTTGAGGTTGGTGGCACCGTAAAGGCTCTCACCCTCCGGCAACAGGCCCTCGCGGATCATCATCTCCTCGATGTGCTCGTGTCCGGCCTCGTTCAGCTCCACCTGGCGCATCTTCTCATCGATCGTGTAATGCCCTGGAGCCTCCTCCTCGTCCGGCTTGAGTGAAGGCACAATACGATTCACCCGCTTGTAGAGTTCAGAGCTGTCCTCGGAGGCGCCGGAAATGATCAGCGGCGTGCGTGCCTCATCGATAAGAATGGAATCCACTTCATCGACAATGGCAAAACTCAGGCCCCGCTGCATGCGGTCTTCCAGGGCGAAGGCCATGTTATCCCGCAGGTAATCGAAACCAAACTCGTTGTTCGTGCCATACACCACATCCGACTGGTAAGCCGCACGTTTTTCCGCCGGCCCCTGCCCGGAGCGGATGACCCCGACAGACACACCGAGAAAGTTGTACAGCGGCTCCATCCACTGCGCGTCGCGGCTGGCGAGATAGTCGTTCACCGTAACGATATGCACGCTGTTGCCAGTCAGCGCGTTCAGATACGCGGGCAGCGTGGCGACCAGGGTCTTGCCCTCGCCGGTACGCATCTCGGCGATTTTGCCCTCGTGCAGTGCCATGCCACCCATAAGCTGCACATCGAAATGGCGCAGTCCCAGGGTTCTTTCGCCGGCTTCACGCACCACCGCGAAGGCCTCGGGCAGTACTTTGTCCAGCGACTCGCCATCGGCTATGCGCTGTCTGAGCTCGGAGCTCTTTGCGGCCAGGGCGGCATCATCCAGTTCCGCGATGGCCTCCGTCAGGGCGTTGATCTGCTTCACGACCTTGCCCATGCGCTTGAGTTCGCGACTGTTACGGGTACCGAAAACGGTTTTCAGAGCGGTATTTATCATTGCAATTCATCTGCTTTACATCGAACCAGCCATCCGCGAGAAAGGGATGGCACTGACTTCCAGGGGGCGGCAGTTCAGCGCTGGCGGGTGCGTGCGAGGTAGCTGGATGGATCGACCGGGCGGCCGTTTTTATACACTTCATAGTGAACATGGGCGCCAGTGGCGCGCCCGCTGGAACCCACCAACGCGATGGTGTCTCCCTTGCGCACCAGGTCGCCCGGTTCAACAAGATTTTCCTGGTTATGCGCGTAGCGGGTGATGTAACCATCCCCGTGGGTCACCTCGACCATGTTGCCATAGCCTGGTCGCCTGCCTGTCCAGGTGACGACTCCCGCAGCCACGGAGACGACGTCGGAACCCGCCCTGCCGGCAATATCCACGCCGCCATGCATGGATTGCTTGCCGGTGAACGGGTCGGCGCGCAGCCCGTAGCTGGATGAAATCCAGCCCTTGAGGACGGGCAGGCCCGACACATCTCGCTGCTCCCGAAGCTTGCGGTTGGCCAGCAGCGACTCCAGGATCTCGAGTTGCTGTTCGCGGCTGTTGAGCAGCGCCTGGAACCGCGCCAGCTCGCCAGCCACGTCCCCGGCGGAAAAATTGGCGGGCAGAATATCGCTCACGGGGCCGCCAACTGCCGGGGCCCGGCTGAAATCGAACTCACCGCCCTCAAGATCCGCCATCACGGTAAGGTGTTCACCGAGCGCATCCAGACGCATGACGCGCGCCTGCAGTTGCGCCAGGTTCACCGTCATCGCCTGCAACCGTCGCTCCGCGAGCGCCTGCAACTGGAGGAGTTCATCTGACTGCCGCTTGAGCTGGCCCTGCAGTGTGTCGAGGGCGGCACCGCGCAGCGAACGCGTCTCGGTTTCCTGGCCCATCTGAAAGCCCAGGGCCAGGAGGCCCAGTGGCAGGCCGAGACAGCACAGCGACAGCAAAGCCCTGGACCACTTTCCAAGCTCAAGGGTACGCGATCCGCCCTGCTTACCGCTGATCAGAATAACTTTCATGGAGTGTTTGGTTGAGTTCAAAGGCCACGGACTATGCCATAACTCAGGGGCGATTGCCATTTCTGCGGGCCCGACGGCGGGCGCCGATTCAGGCCCCCTCTACCCGCTTCCGGCAACCACGGCCCTGACCGGCAGCGCGGCCGGCACCAGTTCCCAGGCATCCGGGCTGGCCAACAGGCGGCGCACGGCGGCGTTGTTCAGCCCGTGGCCGGATTTGATGGCGCGGAACTCCCCCTGCAGCGGAGCGCCCAACAGGGCCAGGTCGCCGAGGGCATCGAGCACCTTGTGGCGCAGGCACTCGTCGGCAAAACGCAGCCCCCCGGGATTCAGCACGCGTTGTGCATCCAGCACCACGGCGTTGTCAAAACCCGCTCCCAGCGCCAGCCCACGCGCGCGCAGCGCCTCGACCTCCCCGAGGAAACCGAAGGTGCGCGCTGCGCTGAGTTCATCGACGAAAGATCGACGCGCGATATCGAACTCTGCATGGGTGCGGGAGCGGCGCAGTACGGGGTGCTCGAACTCGATGGTGAAGGCGACCCTGAAGCCGTCGAAGGGAAGAAACCTGGCTACCTTGTCGCCCTCCTCCACCGCGACCTCACGCAGAACCCGCAGAAACTGCCGCGGGGTCTCCTGTTCCTGCACCCCGGCAGACTCCACCAGCCGCACAAAGGGGGCGGCACTGCCATCCATGATCGGCAGCTCCGGCGCCGAGACATCCACCAGCACGTTGTCGATCTGTAAACCGGACAACGCGGCCAGCAGGTGCTCCACGGTACTCACGCGCACCCCGCCGACAGCCAGCGAGGTGGAGCGCTGCGTATTGCTCACGTGCTCCGCGCGCGCCGCGATACACACGGGCGGACTGAGGTCGACCCGCCGGAAGACCACGCCCGTGCCCGCCGGCGCAGGCTGCAGACGCAGCCGCACGGGCAGGCCGGAATGCAGACCGATGCCGGCGGCGTCAACCTCCCTTGCCACTGTGCGCTGGCATAGCACCTGAATGTCTCCCGCCTGCTGGCGTTGCGGCTGTTAGCTTCCCCGGCGCACGGTTTACCGTTCAGTCGGCCTGGCGACGCAGGAAGGCGGGAATATCGAAGTACTCCTCGCCCTGCTGTGCCTGCGCCGAGCCGGCTTTACCCGGAGCGGCCGCACGCTGGCGGTTACGCATTGCCGTGGGACGCTCATACTGGCCGTAGTCAGGCCGCGAATCAACTGGCGCGGGCTGCTCGAGTTCCGCTGTGGTCGGACGCGCCACGGCATCCACCACCTGCAGGGGCACGCGCGAGGTTTCGCCGCCCAGGCCGGTGGCCACCACGGTGACTTTCAGCTCTTCCTTCATCTCCGGGTCGATCACGGTGCCTACCACCACGGTGGCCTCTTCGGAGGCGAATTCTTCAATCGTGTCGCCAACCTCTGAAAACTCACCCAGTGACAGATCGAAGCCGGCGGTGATGTTCACCAGAATACCGCGTGCACCAGCCAGGTCGATATCGTCCAGCAGCGGGCTGTTGATGGCTTTTTCCGCCGCTTCCCGCGCACGATTCTCACCCTTGGCATGCCCGGTGCCCATCATCGCCATGCCCATTTCGGACATCACGGTGCGCACATCGGCAAAGTCCACGTTGATCATGCCGGGTCGGATGATCAGGTCGGCAATACCCTGTACCGCGCCGAGCAGCACATCGTTGGCTTCCTTGAAAGCATCCAGCAGCGTGGTGTTCTTGCCCAACACCTCCAGCAGTTTTTCGTTGGGGATGGTGATCAGCGAATCCACGTGTTGCTGCAGTTCGGCAATCCCCTCCATCGCGATACTCAGCCGCTTCTTGCCCTCGAAGGGAAAGGGGCGCGTCACTACCGCCACCGTGAGTATGCCCATTTCGCGCGCGACCTCCGCCACGACCGGGGCTCCCCCCGTGCCGGTGCCACCCCCCATACCCGCGGTGATGAACACCATGTCCGCGCCGTGCAGCGATTCGGCGATACGTTCGCGATCCTCCATCGCGGCCGCACGGCCGATTTCCGGGTTGGCGCCGGCCCCGAGGCCCTTGGTGATATCGCCGCCAAGTTGCAGCACCGTCTTGGACGCAATGTCAGACAGTGCCTGGGCATCGGTGTTGGCGCAGATAAAATCCACGCCCTCCACATTGTTCTCGATCATGTGCTTGACGGCATTTCCGCCGCCGCCACCGACCCCGATGACCTTGATTACGGCATTGGATGGCTGGTTATCGACTAATTCAAACATAGTGCTTCTCCCCTTTTATGAAAAATATCGGGCCGGGGCCCGACAACTCGAAAACAACTCCTAAAAATTGCTCTGCAGCCAGGCTTTGAAGCGTCCGAACGCCCCCTCGCCAGAACCGCCCTTACCCGAGGCGACCGAAGCGGCCTCACTCTGGTGTTCTGCGCCGTACTGCAACAGGCCCACGCTGGTGGCGTAGATCGGGTTGCGCACGATGTCGGTCAGGCCCTGCACGGTCTGTGGCGACCCTACCCGCACCGGCATATGAAAAATTTCTTCCGCCAGCTCCATCACGCCCTCCATCTTGGAAGTGCCCCCGGTCAGGACGATGCCCGCGGGCACCATGTCTTCGTAACCCGAGCGGCGCAGTTCGGCCTGCACCAGCGTGAACAGTTCGTCGTAGCGCGGCTCGACCACCTCCGCCAGGGATTGCCGCGAGAGGTCGCGGGGTGGCCGGTCCCCCACGCTTGGCACCTTGATGGTTTCGTCCACGCCGGCCAGCTGTGTGAGAGCGCAGGCGTACTTGATCTTGATTTCCTCGGCGTACTGGGTCGGCGTGCGCAACGCCATCGCAATGTCGTTCGTTACCTGGTCACCGGCAATGGGAATAACGCCGGTATGCCGGATCGAGCCATCGGTAAAGATCGCGATGTCGGTCGTGCCCCCGCCGATGTCCACCAGGCACACGCCAAGTTCACGTTCGTCCTCGGTCAATACGGCGTAGCTCGAGGCGAGTTGCTCGAGAATAATCTCCTCCACCTCGAGGCCACAGCGACGAATACATTTTTCAATGTTCTGCGCCGCATTCACGGCACAGGTCACCAGATGCACTTTCGCCTCAAGGCGCACGCCGGACATACCCAACGGCTCTTTGATGCCTTCCTGGTGGTCGATCACGTACTCCTGCGGCAGTATGTGCAGCACTTTCTGGTCCGCGGGTATCGCCACCGCCTGCGCCGCATCGATCACCCGTTCGAGATCGGCGGCGTACACTTCCTGGTCCTTGATCGCAACGATCCCGTGGGAATTCAGGCTGCGGATATGGCTCCCGGCAATACCGGCGTACACCGAATGTATCTGGCAACCCGCCATCAGTTCCGCTTCCTCCACCGCGCGCTGGATGGACTGCACCGTCGACTCGATATTGACGACCACGCCTTTCTTCATACCCTTGGAGGGATTTGAGCCGATGCCGACGATTTCAATTTCCCCCTCGGGGCTGATTTCACCCACTATCGCCACGACCTTGGACGTACCGATATCCAGCCCCACGATCATTTTTTTGTCCTGCGCGCTGCCCATGGCAGTGTCCCTCATGCGTTTCCGTGCGTTACCGGTATTGCCGTCGTGCCACGTTCTAAAGCCCCGCAACCTGCGATGTGTCGCGAAAAGCCACCGCAGCTCCCCTCGCGTAGCGCAAATCCACACTTTCAATTTCGTCCACGCGCGTCGCGAGTTCCCGGCGGTAGATCAGGGCGAAGCGTTGCATGCGCTCAAAGAAATGCTCACTGCCAATCACCAGGCGCAATCCGGTGGCAAGGTGCGCGTCGATCTGGCCGCGTTCGTCCACACGCAATTCCTTCACACTCAGGTCGAGCGGCGCCAGTATCTCGGCCAGGCGCAGATAGCGCGCCATCAGTGCCGGCGCGGAGCCCTCGGGCCCGCTCAGCAGCGGCAGCGAGTCCCAGTTCCCCTGCTTGTCGGATCGAAACACCACGCCCTCATGATTGAGGAAGCCGTTGGCGCCCCAACGCGCGATCGGTAACTGCTCAATGACCTGTATTTCAAGCGAGCTGGGCCAGCGGCGACGCACCGTTGCCTGGTGGACCCACGGCAGGCCCTCGAGCTGACGCCGCATGTGTTGCAGGTCGGCATTGAGAAAACCGCCCGAGAGTGATGACTGCAGCATGCCCTGTACCGCCTCTTTCCTGGTGTGCTCAAGCGCACCCGTTACCGTGATCCGCTTCACGGGCAGACTCTCCAGTGCCACCCAGGCTTGTGTCCCGGCCGCCGACACCAGTACCACGGCGGCCAGTACCAACAGCCGTCCCCACCACGGGGATGGCCCGCGCGACGCCCTGGCGTTTGCGCGGCGCGGAGTCGCTCCACGCGTCGCTCGTGCAGAAGGTTTCGCAGCAGACCGTGCGCCGCGTCGCACACGCCCGGCAGAGGCTGCCACACTGTCAAGCCCGTTCGACATTGCGACCCTCCAGGCTGAGCGATACGATGCGCTGTATCAGGGCCGGCAGGTCGTAACCCGCGGCTGCGGCCGCCATCGGTACAAGGCTGTGCGAGGTCATGCCGGGCACCGTGTTTACCTCCAGCGCATAGAACGTGCCGTCGCTATCACGCATCAGGTCAACGCGGCCCCAGACAGCGCAGCCGAGCGCGCGAAACGCGCGCAAACTGAGTTGCGCCAGCGCCGACTCTTCGTCGGCATCCAGGCCGCTGGGACAGTGATAGCGGGTGTCCTCGGACAAATACTTGGCCGCGTAATCGTAGAACTCGTTATCTGTTTCCATGCGGATAGAGGGCAACGCCTCCCCGCCGAGCACCGCCACGGTGTACTCCGGCCCGGTGATAAAGCGCTCCGCCATCACCTCACCGGCATAGCGCCTCGCCAGTTCATAGGCATCGCGCAGCGCATCCGCCGTAGAGGCGCTGCTCATACCGAGACTCGAGCCCTCGCAGGCGGGCTTCACAAACACCTTGCCCAGGCGGTCGATCACCGCCTGCCAATCGCTCTGCGCGTCGAGCGTTTCGAAGTCCGCGGTGGGCACCCCGATGCCGCGCCAGAGCTGCTTGGAGCGCTGCTTGTCCAGCGCCAGCGCGGAGCCGAGCACGCCGGAGCCGCTATAGGGAATGCCGAGCGTTTCCAGCGCGCCCTGCATTCTGCCGTCCTCCCCGCCGATCCCATGCAACGCAATAAAGGCAAAGTCAGCGCCGCGCAGCTTTTCCAGCCAGTTGGGTTTCGCCGGATCCACCGCACTGACATCCTTGCCCAGTTTCTGCAGCGCATCGAGCACCGTTTCGCCGCTTTGCAGCGACACTTCGCGCTCGGCGGAACTACCGCCCAGCAACACGGCTATACGCTCACGACGCATGCTTCCCCCCGCCAGGCGCAAACGTTGCGACCAGTTCCTGGGCCAGGCGACCGATGTCTCCCGCACCCTGCGTGACCACGATATCGCCGCTGCGCACCAGGCCGGCCAGTAATTCCGGGACTGTCTCGATATGCTCGGCAAACACCGGCTCCACCTGGCCGCGCTGGCGAATGCTACGGGTAAGGCTGCGGCTGTCCGCACCCGGAATCGGCGCCTCGCCGGCCGGGTAGACTTCCAGCAGTACCAGCACATCGCAGCCCGACAGCACGGCGACGAAGTCCTCGTAAAGATCGCGCGTGCGCGTGAAACGATGCGGCTGGTACACCATCACCAGGCGCCGCTCCGGCCAGGCCTGGCGCACGGACTCCAGAGTTGCCCTGACTTCAGTTGGATGATGCCCGTAATCGTCCACCAGCAGCGCTTCCACACCATCAAATGCAATCCTGCCGAGCTGCGTGAAGCGTCGGTTGACACCCTCAAAGGTCGCCAGCCCGCGCTGGATAGCGGCCGCGTCAAGGCCCTCGTCGCAGGCCACCGCCAGCGCCGCCGTTGCATTCAGTACATTGTGCGTCCCCGGCATATTGAGACTGATTGAAAGAGGCGATGCCTGCGCCGGACGGTGCACACGAAAGTGTGTCGTCAGGCCCTCGCCCTCCACATCGGTAACACGGTAATCGGCATCTTCGGCAAAACCGTAGGTGATCACCTGGCGCGAGACATCCGGCAGCAGCTCTCGAACGACCGGGTCATCGATGCACAACACCGCGACGCCGTAAAACGGCAGGTTGTGCAGAAACTCCAGAAAGGTATGGCGCAACTTCTGGAAATCGCCGCCATACGTTGCCATGTGGTCGGCTTCGATATTGGTCACCACCGTGACCATGGGTTGCAGATGCAGGAAAGAGGCATCACTTTCGTCCGCCTCGGCGATCAGGAAACGCCCCGCGCCGAGTTGCGCATTGCTGCCCACGCTGTTCACCAGGCCGCCGATGACAAACGTTGGATCGAGGCCCGCCTCGCCGAAAATCGCCGCGATGAGACTCGTCGTGGTGGTCTTGCCATGCGTCCCGGCCACCGCAATACCGTGGCGATAGCGCATCAGCTCCGCGAGCATTTCCGCCCGCGGCACTACCGGTACGCGCGCCTCGCGGGCCGCGATGCATTCCGGGTTGTCCGCACCCACCGCGCTGGAGGCGACCAGTACGTCGGCGGTACCGAGATTCGCGGCGCTATGACCGATGAACACTTCTACGCCCAGGTCCTGCAGGCGCGCCGTTACTGCAGTGCTGCGCATATCGGACCCCGACACGCTGTAGCCGAGATTGACCAGCACCTCGGCGATCCCGCTCATACCGGTACCGCCCACGCCAATCATGTGGATGCGCCTGACACGGCGCATCTCCGGTACGCGATAGACACTGGTACGATTCTCAGTCACGCATCAGCTCCTCGCAGCAGTCGGCCACGCGCTGCGCCGCATCCGGGGTCGCCTGTGCCGCTGCCGCGCTCGCCATTGCCTGCAGCTTTTCGGGCTGCGCCACGAACTCGCGCAGCAGCGTGCACAGCTTGTATGCATCCATCTGGCTTTGCAGGAGAATCACCGCGGCGCCACGCGTGCTCAGGATGCGTGCATTCATTGTCTGGTGATCGTCAATGGCCTGTGGCAGTGGCACCAGGATCGAGGGACGCCCCATCAACGCCAGTTCGGATACGGTCAGCGCACCGGCCCGGCAGAGCACCAGGTCGGACCAGCGATAGGCCTCGGCCATGTCTTCGATGTACGGCACAACACTCACTGCACTACCCAGCAGGTCGCCGTAGCGCGTACGCACCGCATCGATGTGCGCCGAACCGGTCTGGTGCCGGATCACAAAACCGGGCGCCCCGCCGCGGGCAAGTCTGCGCACCATGCCGGGAAGCGCATCATTGATGGGTGCTGCACCCAGGCTGCCGCCCAGTACCAACACGTTGAGTGGCCGCTCTCCAGCGTAGGCATAGGCCGACTCTGCCGCGGCGGCGACCAACTCCTTGCGCAGCGGGTTGCCGGGCACTTCGTAGTCGACACCCGCGGCGAACGCGCCGGGGAAGCCCGCGAGTATGCGGTTGGCCACGCGGGCCAGCATGCGATTGGCAGTGCCCGCAATGGCATTCTGCTCGTGAATAACCAGCGGCTTGCGCAGCGCCCGGGCCGCCAGCCCCGCCGGGCCCGATGCAAATCCGCCCAGGCCCAGGACACAGGCGGGGCGCAGGCGCAACACGAGCCACAGCGCTCGCAACGTGGCTGCCACCAGCACGATCGCCGCATAGAACTTCTGTAGCGTGGATTTCCCACGAATACCGCGTACGGGAAGTGTGTACAGGGTGAGCCCCGCCGCGGGCACCACCCGACTCTCGAGACCGCGCCGCGTGCCAACCCAGGCCACGCGGTAACCCCTGTCCAGCAATTCCGTTGCAACCGCGAGAGCCGGGTACACATGGCCGCCCGTGCCACCGGCCGCGATCAGCACGAGGGGGCGTTCAGCCATCATCGACGCCTCCTTGCGCGCGGCGCCGCGCGGCGGGTTTCACTTTCCACCCGCAGCGCCAGTGCCAGCATGGCGCAGCAGACGATCAGGCTGGTGCCCCCGTAACTGATGAACGGCAGGGTCAGACCCTTGGTCGGCAGCAGCCCTGAACTCACACCCATATTGACGAATGCCTGGCCGGAGAACACCAGCGCAATGCCGTAGCACAGGTAGGCGCCGAACGGATTGCCCGCAGCCAGCGCGCGACGTCCGCTCCACAGGATACGGCCGATCAGCGCAGCGAACAGTGCAATCAGGGCCAGCGCGCCGAGAAAGCCGGTCTCTTCGGCCCAGATGGAAAAAACAAAATCCGTGTGCGCCTCGGGCAGGTAGAACAGTTTCTGAACGCTGTTGCCCAGACCCACGCCCAGCCACTCTCCGCGCCCGAATGCAATCAGCGACTGGGTCAACTGGAAGCCGGTGTTGTACGGGTCCGCCCAGGGGTCGGTATAGGCGGTCAGCCGTTTCAGCCGATACGGTTCGCTCAGCACCAGCACCAGCATGGCGCCCAGCGCGCCCAGCAGTACCACCAGGAAATGCCCCAGCCTGACGCCAGCGAGAAACAACATACCGAAAGCAGTCAGGGCGACGATCACGGTTGCACCGAAATCGGGCTCTATCAGCAGCAACAGGGTGGCGGCAAACAGCACCACCATGGGCTTCACGAAACCCGCCCAGTGGTGTCGGACCTCGTGATCACGGCGCACCATGTATCCCGCCAGGTACACCACCAGAGCGAGCTTGGCCAACTCGGAAGGCTGCAGCGTGAACGGACCCAGCGGCAGCCAGCGCTGGCTGCCATTGACCTCGAGCCCCACGCCCGGTATCAGCACCAAAATCAGCAGCGCCAGTGCAATAAAGAGCCAGACCCAGCCGGTTTTTTCCCAGAAAGTGAGCTCGATACGGTAGACACAGAACGCCGCGAGCAGGCCGCACCCGAGATAGATCAGATGCCGGCGCGTGTGGAACCAGGGGTCGCCGTGGTGCCAGTCGCCATACTCGATCGACGCGGAACCGATCGCCACCAGCCCGGTCAGCAGCAGAGCGGCGCCCAACAGGGCCAACGCCGGGTCCGGCGCGGCAACGCGTCCCGTGAGTGCAGCGCTGCTCACAACGCACCTCCCGCGAGATCTGCCACTGACGCACGAAACGCCTCACCCCGCGCCGCGTAGCCGCTGAACATATCGAAACTTGCACAGGCGGGAGACAACAATACCGTGTCACCCGCGGCCGCCGCCGCACTGGCGATGCGCACCGCCTCGTCCATCGAGGCGGCGGGCTGCACCGGAGCGTGCGGCGATAGCGCCTGCTGCAACAGTGGCGCGTCCTCGCCTATCAGCACCACCAGCTTGCAGTGGCGGGCTACCACACCGGCCAGCGTGCTGAAATCTGCGCCCTTGCCCTGGCCCCCGGCGATCAACACGATATCGCCCTCGCTTCCCAGGCCACGCAAGGCCGCCTCGGTGGCCCCGACGTTGGTGCCCTTGGAATCGTTGATGAAGCGGATACCACGCAGCTCTGCAACGAACTCGCAGCGGTGCGGCAGGCCGCGAAAGTGACGCAGGGTCGTCAGCATGGCCTCCAACGGCAGATCGATACAGCTTCCCAGCGCGAGCGCCGCCAGCGCATTGGCGATGTTATGGCGACCGGTCAGCGAGAGTTCACGCACCGGCAGCAATGGCTCGAAACCACGGCACAGGTATTCGTCTTCATCCACCTGACGCAAACCGAACCCGTCGAGTTCCGGCTCTCGCATGCGCCAGCTGATCACATCCACATCCGCGGGCACCAGCGGGATGGTGAGCGGGTCATCGCGATTGACAACCGCCGCGCGACAGCCACGGAAGATCTGGTGTTTAGCCTTGTGGTAAGCCGGCAGGCTACCGTGACGATCCAGGTGATCGGCCGTCAGGTTCAACACCGTGGCCACTGCGAGGTCCAGGGGACCCGCACGTTCCAGTTGAAAGCTGGAGAGCTCCAACACGTACAGTTGGCGTCCGGGCGCCAACAGCTCCAGCGCGGGAGTACCGAGGTTACCCCCGACCCCCGTGTTCAGGCCCGCCTCGTGGGCCATTTCCCCCACCAGGGAGGTCACGGTCGACTTCGCGTTGGAGCCGGTTATCCCGACCACCGGCGCCTGCGCCGCGCGCACAAACAGATCGATGTCGCCCACCACCTGCGCGCCCGCCTCCCGGGCGTGTGAAATCAGCGGATCGTCCAGCGCGATGCCCGGGCTGACCACCACTTCAGAAGCGCCGTCAAGAATCTCCACGGGTATCTCGCCGGTAAACACGCGTACATCCGGCATCTCCTTGCGCAAGGTATCGAGGCCCGGCGGTGCCGCGCGGGTGTCAACTACCGAGAACGCAGTGCCCTGTGCATACAGGAAGCGCGCACAGGACATGCCCGTTGCGCCCAACCCCATGACGACCCGATTATCCGTGCTTGCAATCAGTTGTGGTGCCACTGCCAGACTCACCTAACGCAACTTCAGTGTTGCCAGCCCGAACAGGACCAGCATGACGGTAATGATCCAGAACCGCACAATCACGCGCGGCTCCGGCCAACCCTTGAGTTCAAAATGATGGTGGATCGGCGCCATTCGGAAGATCCGTTTGCCGGTCAACTTGAAAGACACCACCTGCAGAATCACCGATACGGTTTCCAGCACGAAGATTCCGCCCATGATGAAAAATACAATCTCATGCCGCGTGATCACGGCCACGGTGCCGAGCGCAGCGCCCAGCGCCAGCGCGCCCACATCACCCATGAAAACCTGTGCGGGATAGGTGTTAAACCACAGAAACCCGAGACCAGCGCCCGCGATACTGCCGCAGAACACGGCGAGTTCACCGCTGCCCGCCACGTAGGGAATGTGCAGGTATTCGGCAAAATCCACACGTCCCGTCAGGTAGGCGATAATGCCAAGCGCCGTACCGACCAGCACGGTTGGCAAAATGGCCAGGCCGTCGAGGCCGTCTGTCAGATTTACCGCGTTGCTCGCGCCCACGATGACAAAGTAGGCCAGCACCACAAACAGCGGCCCCATGCTCCAGGCAAAATCCTTGAAGAAAGGGACGTAGAGCTGGGTCGTCACCGGCGTATCAAAAGCGAAATACAGGTACAGTGCCGCGGCGAGGCCCGCAACGGACTGCCAGAAATATTTCCAGCGCGCGGGCAGGCCGCGCGAATCGCGCTCAACCACCTTGCGGTAGTCATCCACCCAGCCAACCGCGCCGAACACCATCGTGACCAGCAGCGCGATCCAGAGATACGGATTGCGCAAGTCGCCCCACAGGAGGCTGGCCGTGACGATCGCCACCAGCAGCAAAGCCCCGCCCATGGTCGGCGTACCGGACTTGCTGAGGTGCGACAGCGGACCGTCGTCGCGCACCGATTGACCTACCTGGTAGAAGTTCAGGCGGCGGATCATGGTGGGGCCCACCAACAGGGAGATAGCCAGGGCAGTGCCCGCCGCGAGGATGCCGCGCAGGGTGAGGTACTGGAAAACGGTAAATCCGCTTTCAAAGCGCGTCAGGTACTCCGCGAGAAACAGCAGCATGACTCAGCCCTCCCCCGCAGATACAGGTGCCAGCAGGGCACTCAGCACCTGCTCCATGCCGGCACCGCGCGAGCCCTTCACCAGCAGTGTGTCGTCGGGGCCTGGCGGCTCGGTGTCACCACTGAGCCACGCTGCGCGATCCGCGAAGAAGCGACCCGCCGGGCCGAATTCCTCGACCGCCGGTTGCAGCTCCGGCCCCACACCCCAGAGTCGCTCGATACCGGCCGAGCGCGCGTAACTGCCTATTTCGCGATGCATGCGAGCGCTGTCGGGACCCAGTTCGAGCATTGCGCCGAGCACCAGTGTGCGACGACCCGGACAGGCCGCCAGGATATCAATGGCGGCACGCACCGAGCCGGGGTTGGCGTTGTAGCAATCATCGATCACCGTGGCGCCGGAGGGAGCGACATGGCTGCACAAACGCCCGCCCACCGGCCGCAGCCCTTCGAGGCCGTCGCGAATTTCCGTCAGCTTGAGCCCGCAGGCCAGCCCGACCGCGATCGCCGCGAGGGCGTTGGCGACATTGTGTCGACCGGGTAGCGCGAGACGGATGGCAATGTCACCGTTGGGCGTCGAGGCGGTGAAACTGACGCCATCGACACCGCGTACATTGATCGAGGAAGCCGTGATGGCGGCGGGCTGTTGCAGGCCGAAATCCAGCACGTCGGCAGGTCCTGCCCGCCTGCGCCACTGCGCTGCGTAAGGCTGGTCGGCATTGATAACGGCGACACCATCAGCTCCGAGTCGATCAAATATCTCCCCCTTGGCGGCGGCCACGTCATCCACCGTTTTACCAAAGGTTTCCAGATGGGCGGCCTGCGCGTTCAGCAGCAGGCTTATGGTGGGCCGTGCAATTTCGCACAGCCAGGTGATGTCGCCCGGGCGGCCTGCTCCCATTTCCACCACCGCGAATCCTGTCGAGGGCTTTATCCGCAACAGCGTCAACGGCACGCCAATCTCGTTGTTCAGGTTGGCTTCGGTAGCCAGGGTTTCTCCACGCTGCATGAGAACCGAGTGAATCATGTTCTTCGCGGTAGTCTTGCCGCTGCTGCCGGTAATACCCACCAGGGGGCCGGCAAAAAAACTGCGGTTGTGCGCGCCCAGCAGACCGAGCGCCCGCCGCGTATCGGCCACCACCAGCTGCGACAGGCCTGCATCCACAGGACGACTGACGACCGCACCGACGGCACCTGCCGCCTGCACGTCGGCAAGATAGTCATGAGCGTCGAAGCGCGGACCCTGCAGCGCCACGAACAGCTCGCCCGGCGCCAGCTTGCGGCTGTCGGACGACACGCCGGAAAAGCGTTGGTCCGGCCCCCTCAGTTGCGCCTCCAGCGCTCCCTCAACCTGCGCCAGCGTCATCTCGCGCATCATGCCTGCGCCCTCCGCTGCAGTGCAGCGAGCGCCACGGCGGCATCGCTGAAGGCAAGTTTCCTGCCCTCGACCAGCTGGTAATTCTCGTGACCCTTCCCCGCAATCAGTACGCAATCGCCGCGCCCGGCCGAAGCAATCGCCGCGGCGATTGCGGTGGCGCGATCAGGCTCGAGTGTATGGGGCCCGCTGAGACCGGCAGCCACATCTTCAAGAATAGCCAGCGGGTCTTCACTGCGCGGGTTGTCACTGGTAACGAACACGTTGTCCGAGAGCTCACAGGCCACTCGACCCATGACCTGGCGCTTGTCACGGTCGCGGTCGCCGCCACAGCCAAACACCGTGACCAATTCGCCGTCCACGTGCGGACGCAGCGCGCGCAGCACCTGCTCGAGAGCATGCGGTGTGTGCGCGTAATCGACGATCACCTGGAAACCCAGGGAGTTTGGAACTTGCTGCATGCGGCCCGCCACGGGGCTCAGCCCGCGCACCGCCGCAAGCACCGGCAGCAGCTCTTCGTCTGCAAGCAGCAGCGCGCAAACTGCCGCCGCCAGGTTGGCCAGATTGAAATCTCCCGGCAGGGGGCTGTCGAACTCTCCCGTACCCCAGGGGGTATGCAGGCTGCCACGCACACCCGTGGCGTGGAACCGGGCGTCGAGTACGCGCACATCAGCGGCGCGACCACTGGCCGAGTAGGTCAGCGTTCGCGAGCCGTCGGCCGTCGCTGCGGCAATCGGCGCCGCCCAGTCATCGTCTGCATTGATGACCGCGTGTTGCAGCCCCTCAACGGCAAACAATCGCATTTTAGCGGCGGCGTAAGCCCGCATACTGCCGTGGTAATCCAGGTGATCGTGGGACAGGTTGGTAAAGATCGCCGTAGTGAATTCCACGCCGTTCACGCGACCCTGCACCAGCGCGTGAGAGGAGACTTCCATGCTCACCGCGGCTACGCCCTGCTGCAGCCAGAGGGCGAGCTGGCGCTGCAGCGACAACGGGTCCGGCGTGGTATTGCCGGCTTCGATCACGTCATCTTCCAGCGTTGCTCCCAGTGTACCGATCACGCCGCAGGGCTGGCCCAGTTTACGGATCAACTGGCCCACTATCTGCGTGACCGTTGTCTTCCCGTTGGTGCCGGTAACGCCAACCACGTGCATGTTGCGGCTGGGATAACCGTAGAACCGGGCCGCCAGAGCGCCCGCCTCGAGCCGTAACTCCGGCACCTCCACCAGCGGCACCTGAAGCCCATCGACAAAGCCGGCCGCCGGCGCCTCCGCTACGATGGCGGAGGCGCCATTGGCCACCGCCTGTTCAATGAACTGGCGGCCGTCATGCACGTCCCCTGGCATGGCGAAAAACAGGTCGCCGGGATGCACGCGTCGGGAGTCAAGCTCCAGACCGGCGACCATGGTATTGGCAAAGGATTCATCCGGGCGGTCGAGTAGCTGCCCGAGCGGCATCGGCGGTGCCGGACTACGGCGCTCGGCCAGCATCACGCCGCCCCCCCCGACGCCCGGTCATCCGCCGGGCGTTCCGCGCTGAGCTCGGTGGGGGCAATATTCAACAGGCGCAGCGCGCCCTCGGTGACCGCTGAGAATACCGGCGCCGCTGCCGAGCCGCCGCTGTAGCTCTCACCCTGCGGCTCATTGATCACCACCACGGTCACAATCCGCGGCGCATCCACCGGGGCAACCCCCGCGAAGAGCGCCACGTACCGGCTGCGGTCATAGCCGCCGGGCCCGACTTTATGCACGGTACCCGTCTTGCCGCCCACGCGATAACCGTCAACACGTGCCCTGGTCGCCGTGCCGTCATCATCCGTGACCGCGTGCAGCACCTTGAGTGCCTGCGCGGCCGTTTCCCGTGCCATTACACGTTCGCCCTCGGGCAACTCTCCCTGAAGAGCCAGCAGCGATACCGGCACGCGCACGCCGTTGTTGGCAAACACAGCATAGGCCCTGGCGAGCTGCAGTGGCGAAGCGGTGATGCCGTAGCCAAACGCCAGCGATATTTCCTCGGTGGGGTGCCAGCGGGACCGCACCGGCAGCTCACCCGCACTTTCGCCCGGGAACCCGGTGCCGGGGGGCTCACCGATCCCAAAGCGGTTGAAGACGTTCCAGATAGGCTCGTGACCAATATCCCGGGCGATTTTGGTGACACCCACCTGGCTGGATTTCTGCACCACGCGGGTAAGGCTGATCTCACCGTAGTTGCGGGGGTCCCGATAGGTCTTGCGGCCCGCGCTGATATAACCCGGCGCGGTTTCAATCAGCGTCTCGGGCGTGTAACGGCCGCTCTCCAGGGCCGCCACCAGCGTGAGCATTTTCATGGTCGAACCCGGCTCGTAGACATCGGTGAGCGCGCGATTGCGCATGCTGGATGCGTCCACATCCTGGAGGCTATTGGGGTTGTAGACAGGGTAGTTGACCATCGCCAGCACCTCGCCGGTGTGGCTATCGAGGGTCACCACCGAACCGGAGACAGCACCCAGCGCGGTGACGGCGCGGTGCAACTCCCGGTGCTGCAGGTACTGCAGGCGCAGATCGATACTCAGACGCAGGTCGCGACCGGGCTGCGCGGGCTGCAGCACGCCGATATCCCGGGCTACCTCGCCGTGCAGGTCCTTGATGTACTGCTTGCGCCCGGGCAACCCCTCCAGCCAGTCGTCATAAGCCAGTTCGAGACCGGCAATGCCCTTGCCATCGACGTTGGTAAAACCCACCAGCTGCGCGGCCACTTCGCCGGCCGGATAAAACCTGCGGTACTCGCGCTCGCCGTGCACGCCGGCAATCCCCAGCTCCAGCACTGCGCGCGCCTCGGCCGGAACGCGATGACGCTGCAGGTACATGAAACGCTTACCGGCATAGCGCGCCAGCCGCTGCCTGAGTTCAGCGGGATCCATCGGCAGCGCGGCAGCGAGTTCATCCAGACGCTCCGAGCCCGCCAACAACCGGGGGTCGGCCCAGATCGAGACTACCGGGGTGCTGACGGCGAGCGGCTCGCCACGGCGATCGGAAATCACCCCGCGGTAGGCGGGAATTTCCGCCGTGCGCACAGACCGCGCCTCACCCTGGTTCTGCAGGAAAGCGCGACCACGCTCCACATCGAGCACCTGCAGCGATACGACGCGCCCCACCAGCAGCAGGAGCATGCCACAGAGCCCCGCCGCGACGGCGTAGAAACGCCAGCTCTGGACTCTCGCCGGCTGCTTGCGCGGGCGGCTCACGGGCTCACCAACTGAAACTGCTGGAGGTTCGGCACCCGCATGTTGAGATCCTCGCGCGCCACGGTTTCAACGCGGTGGTGGGACGCCCAGGTACTTTGCTCCAACAGCAGCCGCCCGTGATCTTCCTGCAGGTACCACCGGGACGACTCGAGATTCTGCAGCGTTTCGTAGAGCCCACGGCAGGCGTGCGTGGAATGAATGACGGCAAACGCCGACACCAGGACCAGGGCCAGCAAACACACGCTGGCGAAAAGCTGCCGGCGATGGACAACCTCCGCCGACTCGCCTGTCTCGCGCTGCGCATTGCCGACCGCCACCTTTCCCGCGCTGCCTCCTGTCACCTGATTTTCTCTGCTACGCGCATCACTGCACTGCGCGAGCGCGCATTGCCCGCGACCTCCTCGCCACTTGCGCGCACTGCCTTGCCGACCAACCGCATCCGGCGGTTCAGCGCATCGTCCGTCACCGGAACGCCGCGCGGGAGTGCTTCCCCACGCGCCATATCACGCATATACCGTTTCACCATGCGGTCTTCCAGGGAATGAAAACTGATCACCACCAGCCTGCCGCCCACGCGCAGCAGATCAACCGTGCACTCCAGCAGCTCGCGCAGGTCATCCAGTTCGCGATTCACGCGGATGCGAATGGCCTGAAAGGCTCGCGTTGCGGGGTGCTTGTGTTTCTCCCAGCGGGGGTTGGCATCGCTCACTACCCGCGCCAGCTCACCCGTTGTCGTGATCGGATGCTGGCCGAGGGTCGCGGTTATCGCCGCTGCGATACGCCGGGCAAAGCGCTCTTCGCCATAGTCCCTGAGAACCGTCGCGATTTCCGACTCGCTGGCCACCGACAACCACTCGGCGGCCGTTTCGCCGCGGCTGGTGTCCATGCGCATATCGAGCGGCCCGTCGCGCATGAAACTGAAGCCGCGCACGGGCGCATCGAGTTGCGGGCTGGAGACACCCAGGTCGAGTAAAATGCCATCAACTGCATCGATCCCCATCCGATGCAGTTGATGGGGAAGCCGGGCGAACGACCCGTGATAGAACTCAAACCGGGTGTCCCCCCTTGCCAACTCCGCCGCGGTGGCCGCGGCCGCCGGGTCCTTGTCTATTGCCAGCAGGTGGCCACCGGCGTCGAGACGCTCCAGTATGGCGCGGCTGTGCCCGCCACGGCCGAAGGTACCGTCCACGTAGTAGCCTTCGGGCCGCGTCACCAGAGCGTCAATCGCCTCGCGCAACAGTACTGTCTGGTGCATGCCCACCACCTAGAGCTTCAGTGTCAATAATTCATCGGGTAATTCGTCAGTGGACATCGAGTGTTGCAGCGCTTTCTCACGCTCGGCAATCCACAAGTCCTCTGACCACAATTCCAGTTTGTTGCCCAGGCCCGCCAGCACCACCTTCTTTTCCAGCCGCGCATATTCACGCAGGGGCGGCGGCAGGAGTATGCGGCTGTTACCGTCAAGTTCGAGGTCTGTGGCGTGCGCCAGGATCAGGCGCTGAAAGCTCTGGACAGCGGGCTTGAGTGCGGGCAGGGCCTGCACGTCCCGTTCGATGCGCTCCCATTCCGGCAACGGATAGATGACCAGGCAGAGAACGCGGGTGTCGATGGTCGCCACGATTTTCCCGTCGGAGCAGGCCATCAATGGCTCGCGCTGGCGCGCCGGCATGGCCAGGCGTCCTTTCGCATCCATATTGATGTACTGCACTCCACGAAACACGCCGCGCTTCCCCACTCAGATGGCTTCAAAAACCACTTAAAGCCAATTTTTCCCACTTATTCCTACTTTTCGACACTATAGGACCGAAGTCTGCGGGGAGTCAAGCTGTCGCGACTCAAAAAACGTATGAATTTCAGATAATTAGCAGCGATTTCATGCAGGCAGGCGAGACCCGAATAGCCGCTACCGTGATAAGAAAAATGACATAAAACAGCCCGATAAATCCTTCTCCTGAGGATTTACTTTAACTTAGAAGGTAGTTTATGTCTTATAAGAGATGCGCTTAGTCAAAAACGGTCTAAAAAGCCGTGGACTCGCAGTTCTGTCGAGCAAAAAGCACCCGGAGGGGCCGTCAAGTCTCCCCGCCCCACCCGTTGCGGGGGAGACGGGAACCTCGAAAACGATGAGCCGGTCGATAAGCCGGGTTCTGTCTTGGACGACCATTCATCTGCGACAGGTGTCACCACCTGCCTGTAGCGACCTACCCGAATCCGCTGCGGGCAACAGCTTGAGGATTCCTATTTGGTCTTGCTCCGGATGGGGTTTACCATCGCCACGCCTGTTGCCAGCCGCGCGGTGCGCTCTTACCGCACCATTTCACCCTTACCCGACCACTCGAAAGGGGTCGGGCGGTATACTTTCTGTTGCACTTTCCGTAGGCTCGCGCCCCCCAGGCGTTACCTGGCATCCTGCCCTGCGGAGCCCGGACTTTCCTCCCCCGGCCACTCACTCAACGTCCAGCAACGCCTTGCGTGCTCGCCGCTGAGCGAGTGACCGGAAGCGGTCGTCTGACCAGCTCGGCGCCAAGCCTAACACAGCGAGGGGACGCTGGCCCGCCTTGTTCATAGAGTGTCGTGGCGAGGGCGGCAACAAGCCTGTATCGCAGTGTGCCGGGGCCAGATAACGGGGAAGACATGCGAGCTAGGCATCCTGCTGCGTCAGCAGAAAGTCGTAGAGTTGCCGCTTGCGCAGCCCGGTGATTTCGGCAACTACCGCCGCCGCCCTGCGCGGTGGCAGTTCCTCGGCGAGACGCGTGAGCCAGCGGGCGGTATCGGGGCTGATAGCGCCCGGGGACTGCCTGGCGCCGGCCACAAGCAGAACTATTTCGCCCTTGCGTTGGTCTGGGTCCGCCGCGACAAAAGCCAGCAGCTCCGCGAGCGGCGCGCGCTTCAGGGTTTCAAAGAGTTTGGTGAGCTCGCGCGCGAGGAACGCTTCGCGCTCACCGCCAAATACGCGGTTCATCGCCTCAAGACACGCCTCAACGCGATGCGGCGCCTCGTAGAACAGCAGCGTGGCGGGCGTATCCACCAGGGCCTGCAGGCGCTTTTCCCGCGCTACCGCCTTCGCCGGGAGGAAACCTTCAAACAGAAACCGGTCTGTCGGGAGACCCGAAACGCTGAGCGCGGTCACCGCGGCACAGGCGCCGGGCACCGGACGCACACTGTAGCCGCGCTCCTGAACGCTGCGCACGAGTCGATAGCCCGGATCGGAAATCAGTGGGGTACCTGCATCCGATACCAGGGCGACACTGCCACCGCCTGCCAGCCGGGAGCAGATGGTTTCCAGCGCTCGCTGGTCGCTGTGCTCGTGATACGCCAGCGTTGGCGTACTGACATCGAACGCCTGCAGCAGGCGCGCGCTGTGCCGGGCGTCCTCCACGGCGATAAGGTCTACCGAGCGCAGCGTATCGATCGCCCTGCCGGAGATATCACCAAAATTGCCGATGGGCGTTGCCACCACATAAAGCCCGGAATCCACAATTTCCCCTTATAATGTTCCGTCCGATCAATGTCCGGCTGCCCGGTCTCAACGCATTTCGGTGGAGCATAGCATGAGAAAAGCCCTCCCCAGGTCGCATCACCCCCTGCAACTATGCCTGGCGCTGTGCCTCGCAGCCGGCTTGTGGAGTTGCGCCGAGGCGCCTGTTCGCGAGTCCTCCACGGACAGCACACCCTCTATACCGACGCAACCCACCGACAAACCCCCAGCCCTGACGCTGCCAGACAGCCCCTATCGCGATACCTTCAACATCGCGGAGGCCGCGCTCAGTGAGTTTGACTGGATGAGTGCCAGCGTGGCCCTGCAAGACGTCGCGCCCGCCGAACTCTCGGCCGAGGACTTCGCCTACGCCACCTACCTGCAGGCCCGCATCGCCTGGACGCGCGGCGACCGTAGCCAGGCCCTGGAGCTCCTGGGAAGCGCCAGTTCGGAGCGCAATAGCCCGGCAATCGCCTACCGCATCGCCAGTTTTCAGCATTTCATCCTCAGCCTGAGCGGCGACAGCATAGCCGCCGCCAGGCTGGCTGCGGGCATTCTGGAAACGACACCCGGAGCGCGCGGTGACGCCTGGAAACGGCTTGCATGGCGAGATCTGCAACGCTCAACCGACGCGCAACTCGCCGCGGAACTGGAATTCACCGCGGACCCGAACTGGATTGCCTGGCTGCAACTGGCGCTGGACGCGCGTGGCCAGGGCGGCGATCAGCGGGCGGCCCTCGCAGCCTGGCTCAAGGCCCACCCGAATCATGCTGCAGCCGCGCCGCTTCCCGGCGGGCTGGAGCAGCTACTGTCGGCTGAACCCGCTCGCCAGGTTGCCCTGCTCCTGCCACTGAGCGGCCGCCTCGCCGCCGCCGGCGAGGCGGTTCTCAACGGCTATCTGGCCGCGCACTACCAGGCGCGTACGGCAACAGAGCCCGGGACTGAGCTGCGTATCCTGGATGTCGCGTCCTACCCCTCTGCGAGCGCCGCCTACGACGAGGCGGTTCGGCAGGGCGCAGGGCTGGTTGTCGGCCCACTGGATAAATCGGCGGTGTCCGAACTGGCGGCGCGCCCCGATCGCAGCGTACCCGTGCTGGCGCTCAACCGTATCGGCGAGAGCGCACTCACAACCGGCAGTGCCCTGGTACAGCTATCGCTGGCACCAGAAGACGAAGCGGCGACGCTGGCTGATATCGCCTACGGCCGGGGAGGACGCTCGGCGCTGATTATCCGCCCGCAGGGGAACACCGGAGAAAAGCTTGAGCAGGCAGTGCGCCAGCGCTGGACAGCGCTCGGCGGCAACGTCACCAGCACCGCCGCCTACACAGGCCGGGACGATTTTTCCGACAGCGTCAAACACGCTCTGGGTCTCGATGCCAGCGAGGCGCGAGCCCGCGTCATCGAGGACTACCTCGCAACAAACGTGGAGTTCACGCCACGCCGCCGCGCAGATGCCGATGTCATTTTTCTACTCAGCCGGGACGGCGCCGAAGCGCGCTCAATCAAGCCGCTGCTGGCATTCCACTACGCTGGCAGTCTTCCAGTGTACGCCCTCTCCGGGATCTATAGCGGCGCCCCCGATGCACGAGATCGCGATCTCAACGGAATACATTTTGTAGAAATGCCATGGCTGCTGGGCGAGAGCCCCGGGTTGCGGGTAGCCCTTGCCGCCGCCGATTACGGCAGCGGGAACTTCACCCGCCTGAATGCGCTCGGCGCCGATGCCTACCTGGTTGAAACCGGTTTCCAGCGTTTACAGAGCGGCCCTGCCGCGCTGTTTCGTGGACATACGGGGCTGCTCGACATGGACCCCCAGCTGCGCATACGCCGCGAACTCACGCCGGTCACATTTGATGGCGGTGTTGTGCGCCGGGAGTAACTAGACTTGGCCTCTTTGGCAGGAGGCCCGCCGCCGTGAAAGCGCTCGGAGACCGGTACGAAAGCATCGCAGCCGAGTGGCTGCGGCAACGTGGTCTGACAATAATCGCGCGCAATTTCCGCACGCGCTGGGGAGAGATCGACATCATTGGACTGGATGAAGGCTGCCTGGTCTTCGTTGAAGTCAGGGCGCGCGGCAACCCTGCTTTCTCCAGCGCAGCGGCTTCTGTAACCCACCACAAGCAGCGACGCATTATCGCCGCCGCCCAGCGCTTTTTGCAGTCGCGTCCGCACATGCAACAATCTGCCTGCCGCTTCGACGTGATCGCCTTTGGTGCGCCAGAGCCGGGGCGGCAGGCACCCATTCGATGGATTCGCAGCGCGTTTACCAACTGAGGCGGTCGAGCGGCACGCGACCTCCCCGCGGCGCCTTTGCGGTATCGTGTACACTGCGTCGCATCCCCACGCCGCAACCCCGGGCTTGCCGGCCCCGCCTCAGCGTGTGACGATGCGCGCACACGAAGGGCACAGCATCGAGAGAATCGACAGCGGAACCAGATGGATTTCTATCGCACAATCGCGGCCAGCTTTCAGACAACCATTGAAACGGTTTCCATGTCGGTGGATACGCTGGCGGCACCGATAGAAAACGCCGCGCAGAGTATGACCACCGCATTACTCAGCGACAAAAAGATACTCGCCTGCGGCAACGGGGCGGATGCAGCCATGGCACAACTGTTCGTCGCCAACCTGCTCGGCCACCACACCCGCGAACGCCCGGCCCTGCCGGCCATCGCTCTTTCCGCCGACGGCGCACACCTGTCCTCGATTACACAGAACCTGGGTTCAAGCGAAATCTACGCGCGACAGATTCGCGCACTGGGGCAGAGCGGCGACATACTCCTGTGTATTTCCAGCGCCGGTGGTGACCCCGCCCTTGTGCGCGCCGTGCAGGCTGCGCGCGCGAGGAACATGACCGTGATCGCGCTGTCGAACAGCCGCGACGAAGAGACCGCCACACTGTTGGCAGCCACTGATATTGAACTGAAAGTAACAGCACCGAGCGCGGCGCGTGTAGTTGAAGTTCACACCATGGTCATACACTGCCTTTGTGAACTGATCGACATCAGTCTGTTCGGCAACCACCAACCGGAAAACCATTGATGCGATACCTTGCTCACACTGCCTTGTTTTTAGCCACCCTCTGCCTGTGGGGCTGCGGCAGCATGCTCGCCAGCATGCAGGTGGATACGATTGAGGAGCAGCACGACCAGCGCACGTTCGGCAGGATGCTTGAAGACAGCAATGTCGAAACCAAGGTCATCGTCAACCTGCACGCGGCCGATGAGGCCTTCCACGATGCGCATGTAGTTGCGGTCAGTTACAACGGGTACGTGCTGCTCGCCGGCCAGGTCAACAGCGAGACGCTGAAGGCGAAAGCGACCGAGGTGGTGCGCGCGGTGCGCGGCGTGCGCAGGATATACAACGAGTTGGAGATTGCCGCGCCCAGTTCTGCAATGACCCGAACCTCAGACGCGTGGATCACCACCAAGGTGAAATCCCTGTTGATCAGCGACAACGACATCGAGGGCACGCGAGTAAAAGTTGTCACCGAGGATGGCGTCGTTTACCTGCTGGGCCTGGCCACTGCCGCCGAGGCCGGCCGGATAGCCGAGAAGGCGGCGGGTGTCTCCGGCGTCCAGCGCGTCGTCCGGTTGTTCGAACTGATCGACTGAGCGGCTATTTCACGATCTTGAGTGACGGACGCTGCTCCCGGCGCCGGGGCCGGGGCGGGGTATCGGTGGGTGGGCTTGCGGCTTCCTCCGGGTCGAATACCATGCCCTGACCATTCTCACGGGCGTAGATCCCGACCACCGCCCCGATGGGGACATACACGTCGGTAGCCACCCCGCCAAAGCGGCCATTGAAAGCGACGGCATTGTTGGAGATGCGCAGATCGACCACCGCTTCCGGCGAGATATTCAACACGATCTGGTCGTCTTTCACATACTGCTGTGGCACCACCACTTCACTTGCCGACGCGTCAACCAATACATAGGGCGTGCAATCGTTGTCGACTATCCACTCGTACAACGCGCGCATGATATAGGGCCGACTGGATGTCACGGCGTACTCTTCAACTGCCAATGGTGCTGCACGAGCCGCACCTTACAGACGCATCTCCCTCTCCCGTTCGGAGAGGCTTTCCTGGAATGAGTCACGCTTGAACAGGCGGTCCATATAGGCCAGCAGTGGTTTGGATTGTTTGCTTGCCCGTACCTCGACGCCCAGGGCGGGTAAACGCCAGAGAACCGGCGCGATACAACAGTCGACCAGAGTGAAATCATCACTCATGAAAAATGGTTTCTCTGCAAAAATGGGGGCCACACTCATTATACTCTCGCGCAACTCCTTGGTGGATTTCTTCAGCACGTTATCACTGCGCGTGTTCTGGATGGCATCGACCAGCGTGCACCAATCCCGCTCGATGCGATGTATAAACAGGCGGCTCTCCGCCCGTGCAACAGGGTATACCGGCAACAGGGGCGGGTGCGGAAATCGCTCGTCCAGGTACTCCATCATCACCTTCGACTCGTACAACACGAGGTCCCGGTCGACCAGGGTCGGCAGGCTGTTGTAGGGGTTCAGGTCAGACAGCTCGCTGGGCGGGTGCGCCGAGTCCGCTTCGATCATGTCGACCGTGACCCCCTTTTCCGCCAGAACAATGCGTACCCGGTGGCTGTAGTGGCTCGCGCCGTCGGAGAAAAATGTCATCGAAGACCGCTTTGCGACTACACCCATCAGGTTTTCCTCAGTTGATTGATCTTGATCACCACGCATGGGCTGCCTCGCTTGACCGTAAAATCAGTGCACGTCTTTCCAGTACTCGCGGTTCAGCAACCAGGCGAATACCGTGAACAGTGCAATAAAAAGCAGGGTAAATATGCCGATTCGATGTCTATCCAACACCATGGGCTCTGCTGTATAGGCGAGAAAGTTTACCAGATCATAGATAGCCGCATCGAATTCTTCCGGGGCCATAACGCCTTCCTCGGAAACCACCAGCCTGCCACAGGGCTCCTCCAGAATATCCTCGCCGGTCAACGGGTCGCGCTTCACGCCCCCGTTTGCCGCGCGCACGGGGCCCATGGCACATTCCTGCATACCCTGAAGTTCCAGCAACACATGCGGCATGCCCACGTCCTTGAACACCTTGTTGTTGACACCATAGGGGCGGCTGTCGTCACGGTAGAACGTGCGTAGATAGGTATACAGCCACTCCGGTTGGCGGGCTCGCGACACCAGCGTCAGGTCCGGCGGCGTCGCACCAAACCACTTTTTGCCATCGCTCTCGGTCATGGAGTTCTCCATGAGTTCGCCTATCTTGACCTCCGGGTCGAATATCAGGTTTTCCGCAAACAGGTCATCCGGAATCCCGAGGTCGGCCGCGACCCGGTTATAGCGCGAATACTGCAGCGAATGGCAGGCAAAACAGTAATTCATGTAGAGCTTGGCGCCACGCTGCAGCGACGCCTTGTCGGTGGGGTCGGCACTGAAGTCGTCGCAGGGAATGCTGCCGCAGTCGTAGGCAGATTCAGCGCCCACCGCCTTGAGCGGCAGGATGGTGAGCGCGGCTATCACCGCCAAAGCCCCCATACTGCCCCAGAAACCGATCCCGCCATCGGTTGTTACCCGCTCCGGCACTGGTTTGGTCTTGTCCATGGATGACCAGATGGGCATCAGCAGGAAGAAGGCAAAATAGATCACGCTGCATATCTGGGCGAGCAGTGTGCGCTCCGGCGTAGGTGCCTTGACCCCGAGCACGCCGAGAATCAGGAAGGATGCCACGAACAGCGCCAGCATCACCTTGGTGATGTTGCCCCGGTAGCGCCAGGATCTCACCGGACTGCGGTCCAGCCAGGGCAGGATGAACGGAATGGCAACGGAGGCGGCGAAAGCGACGAAACCCCAGAATTTGTCGGGTACCGCCCGCAGCACCGAGTAAAACGGCGTGAAGTACCACACCGGTGCAATGTGGTCCGGGGTTTTAAGGCTATTGGCCTCCTCGAAATTCGCGTACTCCAGGAAGAAGCCGCCCATCTCCGGCATAAAGAACATGACGCCACAGAAGATAAACAGGAACACGCCAACGGCCTGCAGATCATGCACCGTGTAGTAGGGGTGGAAGGCCACCCCGTCCAACGGTATGCCCTTCTCGTCCTTGAACTTCTTGATATCGACCCCGTCAGGGTTATTGGAGCCCACTTCATGCAGGGCGAGCAGGTGGAGCACTACCAGCGCCAGCAAAATGATTGGCAGGGCCACCACGTGCAGCGCAAAAAAGCGATTGAGCGTAATGCCCGAGATCAGGTAATCGCCACGAATCCAGGTAACGATGTCTTCACCCACCACGGGAATGGCGCCGAACAGCGAAATGATGACCTGCGCGCCCCAGTAGGACATCTGGCCCCAGGGCAAGACGTAGCCCACGAAAGCCTCAGCCATCAGCACCACGAAGATGAGCATGCCGAAAATCCAGATCAGTTCCCGTGGCTTCTTGTAGGAGCCGTACAACAGCGCGCGGAACATATGCAGGTATACCACCACAAAAAACGCCGACGCGCCGGTGGAGTGCATGTACCTGAGCAGCCAGCCGTACTCCACGTCGCGCATGATGTACTCGACCGAGGCGAACGCGCCCTCCTGGGACGGCGTATAGTTCATCGTCAGCCAGATGCCGGTCAGCAACTGGTTCACCAGTACCAGCAGCGAGAGCACGCCGAAGAAATACCAGAAATTAAAGTTCTTGGGCGCGTAATACTGGCCCATATGGGTGTTCCACGCCTTCATGATGGGCAGGCGCTCATCCACCCAGTCGCGTAAACCGATCAACAGGTTATTCATGCTGCGGCCTCCGGGTCGACACCGATCACCAGAACGTTGTCGTCCTCAAACGAGTAAGGTGGAACGATCAGGTTTTGCGAAGCGGGTACACCGGAGTACACCCGACCGGCCAGGTCAAACTTGGAACCGTGGCAGGGACAGAAGAACCCCCCCAGCCAGGCGTCACCGCCGAGGTCCGCGGCGCCCACTTCGGGACGGAATTTGGGGGCACAGCCCAGATGCGTACACAGGCCAATGACCACGAAGATCTTGTCCCTGATGGCGCGACTCATGTCGGTGACGTAGGCGGGCTGCGAATCGGGAATGGCCGAATCGGGATCTTTCAATTCCGCGTTCAGGCGCGGCAGGTCGTCTACCTGCTCCGCGGTGCGGTGCATGATGTACACGGGTTTACCACGCCATTCCTCGGTGATCATCTGGCCGGGCTCCAACTTGCCGATATCGACCTTGACCGGCGCGCCGGCGGCCTTCGCCTTCGCCGATGGGTTCCAGGACCCCACGAACGGTGTCAATATTCCCACTGCGCCAGCGGCGCCCACCACGCTGGTAGCTGCCGTCAGGAATTTCCGCCTGCGGACGTTAACGCCGTCGCTACTCATGCTGTTCTCCCAAGCTCAAAGGCCCCGTTTTCAGCCGCCAGGCAGTAATCCGGACCGCAAATCCCAAAAAGGGTCAAATGGTAATGATTTTAGCTGACAGTGACAAGCTAAACGCCTTGATTTCACTGCATTTTCAGTAGTCTCACCCGTGATGCCCGGCACCTGCGCGACCCATGAAGTGAGCATAAAAAACGCCCGGTTGACGATGCAAACGGGCGTCCTCGAAAGTTGCGATCGCCCATCGTCGCAGGGCGATGCAGCGGCTCAACGCTTGGAGAATTGTGGGCGCTTGCGAGCCTTGCGCAGGCCGATTTTCTTGCGCTCCACTTCGCGAGCATCGCGGGTGACGTAGCCTGCGCCACGCAGCGTGCCACGCAGGGATTCATCGTACTCCATAAGCGCACGCGTGATACCGTGCCGTATTGCGCCGGCCTGCCCGAAACTGCCGCCACCGGCCACGCTGACGTTGACGTCGAACTTGTCGGACAAGTCCACCAGGTCCAGTGGCTGCCGCACGATCATACGCGCCACCTCACGACCGAAATACTGATCGAGTGGACGCTTGTTGACGGTGATATTACCGCCGCCACTGCGCAAAAACACGCGAGCCGTAGACGTTTTGCGGCGACCGGTTCCGTAATACTGGGTGACTGACATAAATTCGCGATCCGTTAAAGATTAAGTTCACGCGGCTGTTGCGCCGTGTGGGGATGTTCGCTGCCGGCATACACCTTGAGCTTCCTGAACATGGCGCGACCCAGCGGATTGCGCGGCAACATGCCCTTGACGGCTGACTGTATAACACGCTCCGGGGCTTTGATAATCTGCTTTTCGAACGAGATCGACTTGAGACCGCCGGGATAGCCCGTGTGGTGGTGATACATCTTGTCGGTGGATTTCGCTCCGGTCACGCGCACTTTTTCCGCATTTACTACCACGATGTAGTCGCCGGTATCCACGTGCGGGGTGTACTCCGCCTTGTGCTTGCCGCGCAGGCGATGCGCAATCTCGCTGGCGAGGCGGCCAAGGGTCTTTTCAGACGCGTCCACGACAAACCAGTCGCGGGCCACTTCTTCTGCTTTGGCACTATAGGTTTTCATTAATAACCGCCTTCGGGGACTGCAATTTCAAGAGCGCGAATACTAATCAATCGGACACTTCAATTCAAGCAGCAAACAGAACAATTTTCGCGCACCTGCCGCCCCGGACAACGGGGCACTGGCTACTGCCCGGTTACCGTCCAGCCTGCCGCCAGGCGCATTCAGGGCCGGTGTTCACGCGCCAGGTAGGCGTAGGACTGCATCTCCTGGAGACGTGAGATCGTGCGCTGAAACTCAAACTCCAGCCGTCCTCCGCTATACAGTTCCAGCAGCGGTTTCGCCGCAGCGAGTACCAGCTTCACATTGCGGTCGTAAAACTCATCGACCAGGTTGATAAAACGCCGGGCCTGATCGTCCCTGTCCGGCCCGAATTCGGGCACGCCGGATACCAGCACGGCGTGAAATATCCGCGCCAGCTCAATGTAGTCATTCTGCGAGCGTGGACCGTCGCATAGCTCGGCGAAGTCAAACCAGGCCACATCTTCAGCCAGCCGGCGGCAGGTGAGGTAGCGTGAGTTGATCTCGATCCGCTCCCAGTGTCTGGCCGCTTCCGGTGCCAGGCGGCGGAAACTGTGCTCCAGGCTGGTATCGGCACCCGCATCCAGGGGGTAATGGTAGAGTTCGGCCTGCTGCAGGGTGCGCAGGCGGTAGTCAGTGCCGGCATCCACATTCACCACGCGAGTGTGCTTTTCCAGCAGCGCGATCACCGGCAGAAAACGCTGGCGCTGCAGGCCGTTCTCATACAGGTGCCGGGGCTCGATGTTGGACGTGGCCACCAGCGTCACCCCGCGCGAAAACAGTGACTCCATCAGTCCGCCCAGGATCATGGCGTCCCCGATGTCGGTGACAAAAAACTCGTCGAAACAGACTACCCGCGCGTCCCTGGCCAGCCGCTCGGCAACCCGCTCAAGCGGGTTCTTTTCGCCTTTTAACGCATCCAGCTCGCTGTGCACACGCTGCATGAAGCGATGGAAGTGCACGCGCAACTTCTCCGGAAATGGCAGGCTGTCGTAGAACATATCCATCAGGTAGGTCTTGCCGCGACCGACCCCGCCCCACAAGTAGAGGCCGGTCTCGGGCTCGACGTCCCGGCCCCGCAACCGGGCAAGCCAGCCGCGCAAGCCGCCGTTACCGCCGCGACTCGCAAGAAGACGCTCGTACAGATCCTGCAAGTGCTCCACCGTCGCCTCCTGAGCCGGATCGTGGGTGAAGTCCTCGCGCTGAAGATCCGCCTGGTAGCGCTGCCAGGGTGTCGTCATATTCGGGGGTTACTGTGTCGGCCAGTTTGCAAGCCGCACACTTTAGCGAGCAGCCGGGGCATTGGCAACGACTGCGCTATTGCCGGAACCCTATCCGCGTTATACTGCACGGCCTGTCATAGCTGGTACCGAGGAAAACCAAGTGGAAGCACCCGAATTCAGCCTGCAAATCCTGATTGCCCTTGCGGTCCTGATCCTTCTGGCGGGCCTGGCCCTGGGCGTCCTGGTGGGGCGCCGTACCTCCAGTTCCGGGCAGAAATACCGGCAGGTCGAGCGCAAACTGGACCAGGTACTGCAGGATAAAAAACGCTACGAAGACGACGTTGTCGAGCACTTCACCGAGACCGCGCAATTACTCAATAGTCTCACCGAAAGCTACCGTCAGGTGCACAACCACCTGGCTAAAGGCGCTACCTCGCTGTGCCACGGCGAAGGGCCGGTGGCACTCGACCACCTCACCAGCGACCGGGACCCGGCGGAAATCCCGGATGACCTCATGCCCATCCGCCCCCCCCTGGACTACGCGCCGAAAAGTTCACCGGACGAAAAAGGGATGCTCAACGCGGAGTTCGGCATCGAACGCCAATCTGCGGAGGCACGCGACAAGGACAAGAAAGCCAGCAAGGACTGAACGCGCACATCGCCCGCGACCAAGCGGGGAGCACAGCGCAGCGAGAATTACCCGAAGTCAACTCCGCCCTGTCTCGGGCTGTCGGCACGGCGCGCGACAGCTTCGCGCGACAGCTTCGCGCGACAGCTTCGCGCGACAGCTCCCTAGACCGGGTTGTCGATATCGATGAATCGGTGCTCAATGTCAAACTGGTGCGCGAGATGCTCGCCCAGCGCCTGCACACCGTAACGCTCAGTGGCGTGGTGGCCCGCCGCCACAAAATGCACGCCCTCCTCGCGCGCCACGTGCACCGTCTGCTCTGACGCCTCGCCGGTTACAAACAAATCGGCGCCCGCCGCAATCGCCGCGTCGATATAGCCCTGTGCAGCGCCGGTACACCAGGCGATGCGCTGCACCAGTGCCTCCGGCTCCCCGACGTGCAGCGCCTCGCGGCCGGTGGCACGCGCAATATCACGCACCAGCGCCGCGGCGCTGACCGGCTGCGGCAACAGCCCGATGTTGCCCACCGAGCCGGGTTGATCCGGCTGCAACGCCTGCTGTGCCGCGAGTTCAATGCCCATCAACTCCCCCCAACGCGCATTGTTGCCAAACTCCGGGTGGGCATCCAGGGGCAAGTGGTAGGCGAACAGGGACACCTCGCTGGCAAGCAGCGCCGCGAGTCGGCGCCGCTTCATGCCGACCACCTGTGGCGCCTCACCGCGCCAGAAGTATCCGTGGTGCACCAGGATTGCATCGGCGCGCCAGGCAATGGCGCTGTCGATCAGCGCCTGGCAGGCCGTGACGCCCGTCGCCAGGCGCTGTATGTCCTTGCGCCCCTCGACCTGCAGCCCGTTGGGGCAATAATCCTGGAAACGGGACGGTTGCAGACAGGTGTCCAGGTGATTCTTCAATTGTTCGAGAGTTGTGCTCATGCCGGAATAGACCCTGGTCGATGGGTACAGCCTACACGCCATCATATACAATGCGAACGATCTTCCAAAAGACATGCCATGAAACAAACACTGCAAGACATTTTCTGGCCCACTATCGCCGGCCTGCTGGTCGCACTGCTGGTGCTCGACCGTTGGGTGCTGCAATCCGAACACCACGCAATGGACGGTCGCGAACCGGTCAGCTATGCGCGCGCGGTGAACACAGCGACGCCCTCGGTAGTGAATATCTACACTGCCAAGCTGGTAACGTCCCGGCGCAGCCCGCTGCTCGACGACGCTTACTTCCGTCGGTTTGCCGATCCCGCCGCCCGACACCAGCGTATCGAACGCTCGCTGGGCTCTGGCGTTATTGTCACGAGCGAAGGTCACATTCTGACCAACAACCATGTAATAGCGGACGCCGACGCCATCCAGGTGATGCTGCACGACGGTCGCTCAGCCAACGCCGTGGTGATCGGCACCGACTCCGCCACCGATCTCGCGGTGCTCAAAGTTGATTTACCCGGCCTGGAGCCTATTGCCATTGGCGATTCAGATGGCAGTCGGGTCGGCGATGTGGTGCTGGCAATCGGCAACCCGCTGGGTTTCGGTCACTCCGTAACCCAGGGCATCATCTCGGCATTGGGCCGCTACGGCCTGCAACTCAACACCTATGAAGACTACATTCAGACGGATGCAACGATCCACCTGGGTAACTCCGGGGGAGCGCTGATCGACACCAGCGGCAGGCTGCTGGGCATCAACACGCTGATCTACACGGGCAGTGACCAGGCGCGCACCAGCGGCGCGGGCATCGGTATCAGTCTCGCAATACCCGTAAACCTGGCGATTTTTGTTATGCAGGACCTGATCGACTACGGCGAGGTTATTCGCGGTTGGCTCGGCGTCAGCGTCGAGCCGATCGGCATTTTCACCGCCGACAAGAATCCGCGCCCGGCGCTGATGGTGAAAGGTGTAGCCGCCGGTAGCCCGGCCGCCCGCGCCGGCGTGGAAGAGGGGGATATCATTACGCATATCAACGACGAGGCGGTAGAGGACGGCCGTCTCACGATGCATCGAATCGCGCGTCTGCGACCGGGCGACAGCATCGATATCTCCGTGCGCCGCGGACAACAGAGCATGGAACTGAGCGCGGTAGTGGGTGCCCTGACCCAATCGGCGGGCGCCCTGCCCGCTGCGGGCTAAAAACGGGTCATCGTTTGTTGCCCAGGCGCATTTCAGCGCTCCTGGCATGTGCCGTGAGCGACTCCCCGCGAGCCAGCGCGGATGCCGCCTGGCCAAGCGCCTGCATGCCCTGCTCACTGCACATGATCAGGGAACTGCGCTTCTGGAAGTCATACACACCAAGCGGCGACGAAAACCGCGCGCTGCCGCCCGTGGGCAAGACATGATTGGGGCCGGCGCAATAATCGCCGAGCGCCTCTGAGGTATAGTGACCCATGAAGATGGCGCCCGCATGCCGTACCCACGGCAATAGTGCCTGGGGATCGGCCACGGAAAGTTCCAGGTGCTCCGGGGCAATGCGATTGCTCAATTCGACGGCATCCTGGAGGTCGCGGGTGAGAATCATGCCGCCCCGCGCGTCGAGCGCGGCGCGCACAATTGGCGCGCGTTCCAGCGTGGGCAACAGGCGCTCCATACTCGCCGCGACCGCCTGTAGATACGCCGCATCGGGACTCAGCAACAGCGACTGGGCGTTCTCGTCATGCTCTGCCTGGGAAAACAGGTCCATCGCGACCCAATCCGGGTCGGCGGTGCCGTCACTGATGACCAGAATTTCCGAAGGGCCCGCTATCATGTCGATGCCGACGCGACCGAACACCTGGCGCTTCGCCGTCGCCACATAGGCGTTGCCGGGACCCACGATTTTATCGACAGCCGGAATCGTGTCAGTGCCATAGGCCAGCGCCGCAACGGCCTGCGCACCGCCCAGCGTAAACACTCTGTCGACGCCCGCCAGTGCGGCCGCCGCCAATACCAGGTCGCTCAATTCACCCCCGGGCGCGGGCACCACCATGATCACTTCGCCCACACCGGCAACCCTGGCGGGCAGCGCATTCATCAGAACCGATGACGGATAACTCGCTTTGCCGCCGGGCACATAGATTCCCACTTTGTCGAGCGCCGTGATTTGCTGACCCAACAGGTTGCCCAGCGCATCCTCGTACTGCCAACTGGCCTGCTTCTGGTGCTCGTGATAGTCGCGCACGCGCTGGGCGGCGAACTCGAGCGCTCGCCGCTGCGCGGCTGGCGTCCGCGCCAGCGCGGCCTCCAGGCGCTGGGGAGAAACTTCCAGTTCCGCTACCGATGAAGCCTGCAGACCGTCAAAACGATGGGTGTACTCCAGCAGTGCGGCATCACCCCGGGCTGCGACGTCGGCGACGATGTCGGCTACTGCCGCTTCCACCGATTCCCCACTTACAGCACCTGTGCTGCGCAGGTCTGCCAGCGCGGCTTCGAAATCGGCGCTCTGCGTGTCCAGTTGTCTCATGCACGCTCTCCCACCGCCGCTTCGATCCGCTCAACGATTTCGGCAATGGCGTCATGCTGTGAGCGCATGGCGGCTTTGTTCACCACGAGCCGCGAGCTGATCGTCGCAATTTCCTCCAGGGGCCGCATACCGTTGGCGCGCAGCGTATTGCCGGTATCCACGATGTCGACGATGAGATCGGCCAACTGCATGGCCGGAGCCAATTCCATGGCGCCGTAGAGTTTGATGATGTCCGCGTTCACGCCCCGCGCGGCAAAGTGGCGCCTGGCGATATTCACAAACTTGGTAGCCACGCGCACGCGGGCCCCGGAAGGCCGCCAGTCGACCGGGCCGGCTGTCATCAGGCGACACCGGGCGATACCCAGGTCGAGCGGCTCGTAGAGGCCCTCCGCGCCATGCTCCAGCAGAACATCCTTGCCCACGACGCCGATATCAGCAGCGCCCAACCGGACATAGGTCGGCACATCCGTGCCTCTCAACACGATGATCTGCAGGTCCTCGCGGCTGGTGGGGAACACGAGCTTCCGGCTCTCGTTGATATCCTCGCAGGGGCGGATACCGGCGCTGGCCAGCAAGGGCAGCGTCTCCTGCAGAATCCGGCCCTTGGTGAGAGCGAGTGTCAATATTCTGTTCATAGCGTGTTGCGGCTGCCCGGCGGGTGGTAGGAACGGAACAGCGCCTATCTCGCCTGCCATTCCGAGGTGGTATAGGTGCGGATGTTGACCGCGTGAATGCTGCCGTCGGCGATATTGTCCCTGAGAGCCGCATACACCAGCTGCTGTTTCTGCACCGGGCGCAATCCCTCGAAGGCATCGCCAATCGCCTCGATGTCATAGTTTGCACCCGCGCCCTCTACATTGAACCGGCACTGCGGCAAATGCGCCTCGAGCAAGGCCTTGACTGTGGCTGAATCCATAACCTGGTCTCCGGTCTCGGTGCCTGAAAGTCGGCGCTGGTTACATCCTGCCCCGACCACGGAATATCCGGGGTCGGGGCCCCGGAAAAAGAAGGGCATTCTAGGAGAAAAGCGGCCCCCTGGCGACCACTTCTGCGGCGGCTCAGCTGTCGACGTCGACCGTTGCAGTGGTCCAGTTAGCGATAACGTCATCGAGGTTGCCGGCATACTCGCGGGCAGACGCCTGAAACTGGTCGCGGTAAATCTCTCCCAGGTTGACGTTCTCGATGATGACGTTGCGCAGCTTCCATTCTCCTTCGCCGTCCCTGCCCATCTGGTAGAGCACGACGTACGGCTCGGCGCGTTCCGCGTAGACATGCTGGCGAACGGACGCCCGGGCATCGTTGTCTTCGCCCTCGTCGGGCGGCACGATCTCGATGCGGGAGCCGCCGAAGGCAAGCAAGCCCTTGCTGTAGGTGCGCACGAGACTCAGCCGCATCACCTCGGTGAACCGATCCAGTTGATCGCGTAGCTGTGCGCGACCCGATTCGTCCAGGGCACGGTAGCGTTTTGAGCTGGCGTATGGGCCCATGACGCTGCGGGCAAAACCCCGGTAGTCGATGAGTGGATCGAGGATGTCCTGAATCTGGTCGTAGTAGCGCTCCGGGTCCTCATCGACGTAGTCGTCGGCAGCCTGCACCGCCTCCAGCACGCGTTGCGTGGTTTCACCCACCAACCCGTGCGCACTCTCCGCGGGCAACGGCATTGCACGCACCACCGATGCGCACAACAGTACCCCCCAGAGCACACCAAGTGCCCGCCTGCCTGTAACAACCGCCATTCCCCTGTCTCCGACTCAACCCAAACCCACTCGCAGACTGTTGATAAACTGCCTCGCTGACAATTTTCAACAGCCTGCTAGCTGCGAACGCAATGCACTGTATAATCGACCGTGTACACTGTTACTTCTTTCCGGCACCACCACTGCGATATACGGACCTTGTGACAACGTGGCCCACCATGCAGTTCCAGCGCCGCCAACACCGCCTCCCACTTTAGCAGGAATCATGCACATATGCTGTTAGCCGCCGCCGCCATCATCATCGGCTTCATCGTGCTGATATGGAGCGCCGATCTGTTTGTCGCCGGCGCGGCGGCTATCGCCAGGAACCTTGGTTTGTCGCCTATTGTTATCGGCCTGACCATCGTTTCGCTGGGCACCTCGGCGCCCGAGGTTCTCGTGTCGCTCACCGCATCACTTGCGGGCTCGGGCGAGCTGGCAATCGGCAACGCCATCGGCTCCAATATTGCCAACGTTGCACTGGTGCTGGGTATCACACTGCTGGTTGCCCCGCTGATGGTGCACGAAGGGTGCATGACCAAGGAGATCCCGGTGCTCTTGCTCGCCACATTCGGCGTCGGCCTGTTGATACTCGATCTTGAGCTGTCTGCCGTCGACGGCTGGCTGATGCTGGGAGTGATGGTCCTGCTCATCGTGCAGCTGGTGCGCACGCAGGTGCAGGACCCCGAGGTCTCGGCCGAAGCCCGGGAAGAAAACCTGCCCAGGCTGACGCCGCTGCGTTCCTGGCTGTATTTCCTGCTGGGCCTGCTGTTGCTGGTGGCCAGCTCTCGTTTGCTGGTGTGGGGCGCGGCAACCACGGCGCTTGAGCTCGGCGTCCCCGAGTTGATTATCGGCCTGACCATAGTTGCCATCGGCACCAGCCTGCCCGAGCTTGCGGCCACTGCTGCCAGCGCCCTGCGCGGGCACACAGAAATCGCCCTGGGCAACATCATCGGCTCAAACCTGTTCAACCTGCTTGCCGTCATGGCCATTCCCGGCACCATAGCGACACAACAGCTGGCGCCGGAAGTGCTCTCGCGCGACTACCTGATCATGACGGCCCTCACCGTGTTTCTCGCGGTGGCCATTTTTGCCAGCTGCAAACGCGGCAAGTCGACACCCGGACACGCCTACCTCGGGCGCATGCTGGGCGCGCTGTTAGTGTCTGCCTACGGGCTGTATTATTATCTGCTCCAAGCCACTCTCTGACCGATGGACTACCCGATGCCTGAGCCAGGCGCCATCCGCTATACCGAGTCCGCCCAGCGCACCATTCGCATGGAGGCCGCTGCCGTGGCAGCCCTGGAAGCGCGCATCGGTGAAGACTTCGCGCGCGCCTGCGATACTCTGCTCGACGTGCCGGGCCGCATCGTGGTGACCGGCATGGGCAAATCCGGCCACATTGCACGCAAAATTGCCGCGACTCTCGCCAGCACCGGCTCTCCCGCGTTCTTCGTGCACCCCGGGGAAGCGAGCCACGGCGACATGGGCATGATTACGGCGGATGACGCCGTGATTGCACTGTCCAACAGCGGCGAGGTGGTCGAGATTGTTACCCTCCTGCCGCTGCTGAAGCGTTTGGGCGTACCGCTGGTCAGCATGACGGGCAACTCCCACTCAACGCTCGCGCTGGCCTCCGAGGTGCACCTCGATACCGGGGTAGAAACCGAGGCCTGCCCGCTGGATCTCGCGCCCACCTCCAGCACTACCACCGCACTGGTGATGGGGGACGCGCTGGCCATTGCGTTACTTGAGGCGCGTGGCTTTACCGCCGATGATTTCGCCTTCTCACACCCGGGCGGCACCCTCGGCAGGCAACTGCTGCTGATGGTGCGCGATGTCATGCGCACCGGCGATGCAATACCGCGGGTCGGCGTCAATACGCGCCTCGCCGAAGCGCTGCTGGAAATCACCAACAAGGGCCTCGGCATGACCACCGTTGTCGACCCGGCGGGCCACCTCGCCGGGGTCTTCACCGACGGTGACCTGCGGCGATCACTGGATGCGCGCATCGATATCAACGAGACGCTCATCGACGACCTTATGAACACGCACGCCAAGACAGTCAGTGCGGAAATTCTGGCAGCGGAAGCCATGCGCATCATGGAAACCAACGAAATCGGCGCCCTGGTGGTGGTTGACGATACCGGCGCCATCACCGGTGTCCTGCATCTGAAAGACCTGCTGCACGCGGGTATCACATGAAAGAGCAGACGCGCCCATGACACCTGTCCAGACACGCGCTGCGAATGTCCGCCTGCTGGTGCTTGATGTGGACGGCGTGCTCACCGATGGACGGCTCTACTACAGCGACAGTGGCGAGGAGCTGAAGGCGTTCAACATCAAGGACGGGCTCGGAATCAAGCTGCTGCAGAAAGCCGGCGTCTCCGTCGCCATCATCACCGGACGACAATCGGCTATCGTCACCCGGCGCGCGGGGGAACTCGGCATCCAGGAAGTCGTCCAAGGCAGGGAAGACAAGCGTCAGGCCCTCCAGGAACTCAGTCAACGCTGCGGGTTGCAGGTTGATGAATGCGCCTACATGGGCGATGACCTGCCGGACCTGGGCGCGATCGTCGCTGCCGGTTTCGGCATGACCGTCGCCGATGCCTGTGCAGAGGTGCGATCCGTGGCAGACTGGCAAAGTACACTGAGCGGTGGCGCCGGCGCTGTGCGTGAGGCCTGCGAGTTCCTCCTCAACGCCAGGGGTGCCTGGTCCGCCACGACATCGGAATTTGACGGATTCCGCGCAGATCGCGACGCGTGATCCGGAGATTTTACATGCCCTATCATCGTTCTCTTGGCCGCGTCCGGGCAGGTGCGCTGGCTCTTACAGCGGCGCTGCTGTCGGTAGTGGTCGCGGCGCCCGGCGTGGCGCTGCCGGATGATCGCGACCAACCCATTCACATCAGCGCAGACAGGGCCATACGCAATGAAAAGAAAGGCATCACCATCTACAGCGGAAACGTACAGATGCGCCAGGGCAGCATGGAACTGGATGCCGACAGCCTGGTGGTTTTTCAGGAAGGGGAGGATGCGAACAAGCTGGTCGCTCGCGGTGAACCCGCCGCAATGCGGCAACAGCCCGAGCCCGACGAGGGTCTGGTGCGGGCCTACGGACGGGTGATTACCTATTACCGGGACAAGGAGCAGGTAAACCTCCTTGAAGATGCCCGCATCGAACGCGACGACGGCTCCCTGGTTACCGGCGACTCCATCGACTATTTCATCACCAAACAACTGGTAACCGCAAAGTCCAACACCAGCGAAACCGGCAACAAGGTATTCGTGGTCATTCCGCCCAGCCTGCACCAGGGTGACCAGGGCCAGGCGGAAGAATCCGGCGGAGGCGGCAATGCAGCACCGGCCGCGAACCTGGAAGACGCCCCCGCTCCGACCGGCGAGGCGCCAGAGCCCAGCGTTCCGTCCCCCGAAAGCGACACTTCAGAGGCTGGAAATGGCGCAGCTTATCGCGAGTAACCTCGCCAAGGCCTATCGTGGCCGGGACGTCATACAGGATGTATCACTGACCATAGAAAGCGGCCAGATTGTAGGCCTTCTGGGCCCAAACGGGGCCGGCAAAACCACCTGCTTCTACATGATTATCGGGATCATCCCCGCCGACCGCGGCGTCATTACCGTCGACGGGGAAGACATCACCCGGTGCACCATGCACGAGCGTGCCAGGCGGGGCATTGGCTACCTGCCGCAGGAGGCTTCCATTTTTCGCAAGCTCTCCGTCGGCGACAACCTGCTGGCGATTCTGGAAACGCGCCGCGACCTGAACCGCAAGCAACGCCGCGCCCGCAGGGATGAACTGCTGGCCGAGTTTCATGTCCAGCACCTCAGCGAAAGTCTCGGGCAATCCCTGTCCGGCGGCGAACGTCGGCGTGTGGAAATAGCGCGCGCACTGGCTTCGGAACCTGAGTTTATCCTGCTTGACGAGCCGTTTGCCGGGGTCGATCCAATTTCCGTGGGAGAAATCAAGCAGATCATCCATCATCTGCGAGATCGCGGCATCGGGGTTCTGATCACCGATCACAACGTGCGCGACACGCTGGATATCTGCGAAAAAGCTTATATCGTCGGAGAAGGTAAAATAATTGCCGCCGGTTCCACCCAGGAAGTGCTGGACAACAAGGATGTCAGGCAGGTCTACCTGGGTGAGCAATTCCGCATGTAGGGCCACCTCGCCGGGCTGCCAGGTACGCCTACTGGTTCACACATTCCTGCTGTTTCCCCGCGCCTCTAGCAAAATTCACGCCAAGCTGTTGCTTTGACCTCCCCGGCGCGACTAAACTCGGGGGGTCAGGCGTTAATCCGACGCGTCAGGACAGGCTAACGGCAACGTACCGCAAACGATGAAACAGTCACTCCAACTCAAGCTGGGTCAGCAGCTCACCATGACCCCGCAGCTGCAACAGGCGATTCGCCTGCTGCAGCTTTCCACGCTCGACCTGCAGCAGGAAATCCAGCAGGCACTGGACACCAATCCCCTGCTGGAGGTCTCGGAAGATGACGACGTGGAAGCCGCGGAAGACAACCGGGATTCCGGGACGGGCGATGCAACCAGCGATGGCCCCCTGCAGAGTATGGAGCGCACTGCCAACGCTGATAGCGATGAGGACAGCGACTGGTCATCCTCGGACTCCGACTTCAGCATGCCGGAGAATCTGCCGGTGGATACCCAGTGGGACGACCTCCTGCCGTCATCCTCGGCACCGCCGCCCGCCGCTGAAGACTACGGTGAAAACGATTTCGATTCACGCAACGCCGCGGTGGAATCGCTACGTGAACAGCTCATCTGGCAACTCGGCCTCACCCGCCTGTCCGACACCGACCGGCTCATCGCCCTGTCTATCATCGACGCCACCGATTCCAACGGTCGATTGATGCTGTCACTCGAGGATATTCACGAGTCTCTCACCGAGCAGCTCGAAATCGACCTCGATGAAGTCGTGGCGGTGCTGCACCGGTTACAACAGTTTGAACCCGCGGGAGTATGCACGCGCAACCTGCAGGAGTGTTTGCAGGTGCAGCTCAACCAGCTACCACCCGGTACACCCTGGCTGGAGCAGGCGAAGCTGGTTATCGGCCGACACATCAACCAGCTCGCCAGCTCCGACTTCAAGCAGATCCAGCGACGTATGCGCCTGAGCGAGGGTGAGCTGCGCCAGGTACTGTCCCTGATCCAGTCGCTCGACCCCAACCCCGGGCAAACGGCGGTGCCGGATGAGGTCGAATACATCGTACCCGATGTTTTCGTCAACAAACGCAATGGCCGCTGGGTCGTGGAATTGAACCCGGACATCGCCCCCAAATTGCGCATCAACAACGACTATGCGAGCCTGATCAAGCGGGCTGATTCCAGCGCGGACAATACCTTTTTGCGCGACAACCTGCAGGAGGCCCGCTGGTTTCTCAAAAGCCTGCAAAGTCGCAACGAGACGCTAATGAAGGTCGCCAGCAAAATCGTCGAGCATCAACGCAACTTTCTGGAGTACGGAGAGGAAGCCATGAAGCCTCTGGTACTGCATGACATCGCAGAGCTGGTCGAGATGCACGAATCCACCATTTCCCGCGTGACCACGAACAAGTACATGCACACCCCGCGCGGAATCTTCGAACTCAAGTACTTCTTTTCCAGCCACGTCGCGACGACCGCGGGAGGGGAGTGTTCCTCCACAGCCATTCGCGCACTGATCCGGAAGCTGGTGGCCGCGGAGAACCCGCGCAAACCACTCAGCGACAGCAAGATCACCCAGCTGCTTGAAGAGCAGGGTATCCAGGTCGCGAGGCGCACCATCGCCAAGTACCGGGACACCCTGTTCATACCGCCGTCCAACGAGCGCAAGCGCCTGGTATGAACCGGACCCCGGTCTTCACCATCCGGCGTCGGGCCATTCCCCGGCCGGCGCCGGCTCACCACAGCAATAGGGAGCCTGAAATGCAACTCAACATCAGTGGTCACCATCTCGACATCACACCGCCCCTGAAGGAATACGTGGAAAGCAAGTTTGAACGCCTGCAGCGACACTTCGACCAGATTACGACAACACAGGTTATCCTCACTATTGAGAAAATGGTGCACAAGGCCGAGGCCAATGTGCATATCGCCGGGGCCGATCTGTTCGCCGCGGCGGAGGACGAAGACATGTACGCGGCGATTGACGCGCTCACCGACAAACTTGATCGCCAGCTTATCAAGCACAAGCAGAAGCATCGGGGTCACTGACTTACACGGAGCAGAATGTAACGCTATGCACGCTCTCAACCGCATACTGACACCCGGGCGCACCGCCTGCCAGATCTCAACCGCAAGCAAGAAACGCCTGTTTGAGACGATCGCCGAGATCGTCTCCGCGGATCAGTCGACCCTGCCCTACACCGAGGTGCTGGACAATCTCGTTGCCCGGGAAAACCTTGGCAGCACGGGGCTGGGCCAGGGCATTGCCATTCCACACTGCCGCGTCAGCGACTGCCCTGAGCCGCTTGGCGCGCTCATCAGCCTGGAGACAGCCATACCGTTTGATGCGCCGGATGAACAGCCTGTCGACCTGCTCTTCGTGCTACTGGTGCCAGAGGAAGCCGACCAGGAACATCTCGACATCCTCGCCAGCATCGCCAGCCTGTTCAATCAACCCGACTTCTGCGCGCAGCTGCGTCGGGCCGACAGCGATGCGGCCCTGTACTCTGCGGCGACCGCGTCGGAAGATTGACTGGATGCGACTGGTCATCATCAGCGGCAGCTCCGGCTCGGGCAAAAGCACGGCGCTCAATCAACTCGAGGACGAGGGCTTTTACTGCATCGACAACCTGCCCGTTGCACTCCTGCCGGACCTGGTAAGAGAGACCAGCCGCGCGGAGTTCAGGATTTTCCAGGGCACCGCTGTGTGTATCGACGCTCGCAATGCCTGGCGGGATCTGGAGAATTTTGGCGAGATACTGCAATCACTGCCCGACTCCGTGAACTCCCAGGTACTGTACCTCGATGCGCAGCCGGTAATGCTGCTGCAGCGCTTCAGCGAAACCCGCAGACGCCACCCTCTCAGCAACGACGCAACACCGCTGCACGAGGCGATCGAGAAGGAACGGGAATTACTCGAGCCGATATACTCGCGCGCCTCGCTGGTCATCGATACCAGCCAGATGACGATATACGAACTGCGCGATGCTATTCGGCAACGGCTGCTCGGTACCAGTGAAGGCAGTATGTCCATACTGTTCCAGTCGTTCGGCTTCAAGCGCGGACTGCCCGCAGACGCGGACCTGGTGTTCGATGTGCGCATGCTTGCGAACCCTCACTGGGTCCGCGAGTTGCGCGGCCACACCGGCCTCGACCCCGAGGTTCGTGAGTTTCTCGAAGCCCAGGAAATGACCGCAGAACTTTACAGCGACATCGCCGGGTACCTTGAAAAATGGTTGCCCCGCTACCGGGATGGCAATCGCAGCTACATGACAATCGCGATAGGTTGTACGGGGGGGCAACATCGATCAGTGTACCTCGCGGATAGATTGTACCGGGAATTCAAGAGTGTCTATCAGTCAGTCGACATCCGCCACCGCGAGCTCCAGTAGGCTGGATTGCCCGTGATTCGCACTCAGGTCACTATCGTCAACAAGCTGGGCCTGCACGCCCGTGCAGCACAGAAGTTTGTTGCCTGCTCGTCTGCGTTCTCCTGCCAGGTACGCGCGGGCAAAGACGACCAGATGGTCGACGCCAAAAGTATTATGTCAGTCATGATGCTCGCCGCGGGAAAGGGTTCCGTGCTGAATCTCGAGCTGGATGGTGCGGACGAGGATGCCGCCCTGTGTGCCCTGACGACACTCATCGCAGATCGCTTCGGCGAACCGGAGTAAAACCGAATCCGTTACTAATCACGTTGTTGCTGACCAGCGTTTTCCGGATAATCCCACCCACAGGTGAACACCTGCGGGCACAGCGGGGAAAAGCGTATGAGTCAGAGCAATGCCGCATCACAGGACGCCCTGGATAAGCTGACCAACGCTCTGGAAAGCGGCACATTCATCGATGTCCGCCGCATGCTCAACGGCCTTGCTCCGGCCGATATCGCCCACCTCATTGAATCCTCCCCGCCCCGCATGCGCCACATCATCTGGCAAATGGTGGAGGTTGAGGAAGAGGGTGAGGTCCTTGGCGAACTCAGCGACGAACTGCAGGGCCAGTTCCTCGGCCGTATGGATGCCGCGGAGGTCGCTGCCCTCACCGAGGGCATGGAGCATGACGATATAGCGGACCTGCTGCAGCAGGTACCGGATCGCATTACCTACGAAGTCCTCAACGCGATGGACATCCAGGACCGTACGCGATTGGAGCGCGTCATCTTCTATCCGGATGACACCGCCGGCGGCCTGATGAATACCGACACGATCACCATCCGCGCACCGCTGACGCTGGATGTTGTATTGCGCTACCTGCGGCGGCACGCCGAAATACCGCCCATGACCGATAACCTGATCGTCGTCAACCGGGCTGACCAGTTCATCGGCCTGCTCCCGCTGCGCACCCTGCTGGTGTCCGACCCGACGGCCTCGGTGCGTGACACCATGATCACCGACGTCATACCCATCTCCGTCGACATGCCGGACTACGAAGTCGCGCGCCTGTTCGAGCGCAAGGACTGGGTGTCAGCTCCAGTGGTGGACAGCCACGGCAAATTGCTCGGGCGAATTACCATCGACGACGTGGTTGACGTTATTCGCGAAGATGCAGACCACTCGTTCATGTCGATGGCCGGCCTCGACGAAGAAGAGGATACCTTCGCGCCGATCATGCGCGCGGCGCCCCGCCGCGCCATCTGGCTGGGGATCAACCTGGTCACGGCCTTCATCGCCGCAGGTGTCATCAACCTGTTTCAGGACACGATAGAAAAGGTGGTGGCGCTCGCGGTACTGATGCCGATAGTGGCCTCGATGGGGGGTATTGCCGGGACACAAACGCTCACCGTGTTGGTGCGGGGTATTGCCGTGGGGCAGATCGTGCGCAACAACCAGCGCTGGCTGGTCAATCGCGAGTTCATGATAGGCGTCATAAACGGTGTACTCTGGGCAGCCGTCGTGGCCGTGGCCGCATCCCTGTGGTTTGACGACTGGACCATAGGAATCATCATTGCGGCGGCCATGGTTATCAACCTCATCACCGCGGCGCTGACCGGCGCGCTGCTGCCACTGATGTTGCAGCGCATGAATATAGACCCGGCACTGGCCGGGGGTGTGGTGCTGACAACGGTCACCGACGTAGTCGGTTTCGTCTCTTTCCTCGGCCTGGCGACGCTGTTCTATGGCTGATGACAAAGACCAGCCGCAGACCGCGGCCGATGATGAAACGCTCAATCCCAGCAAAAGCGCACGCAAGCGCCATATGCACGCACTCCAACGCCTCGGCGAGTCGCTACTCGAGCTGAGCCCGGCGCAGCTCCAGGCACTGCCACTGGAGGAGCCCGAGCTGCTGACCGCTCTCGAGGAGACCCGGCGCATTAGAAGCAACAGCGCCCGCAAACGCCACCTGCAATATATCGGCAAACTGATGCGCAGCATTGATCCGGAGCCCATTGAGGCTGCGCTTGCAGCGCTCCACGCCCAAAGCAGCGCGGCCACCCACGAGTTCCACGAAATCGAAAGGCTGCGCGACGCTGTGCTGGCCCGGCCCGGGGAAGGCATAGCGCTGGTGCTTGCCAGCCATCCCCATGCAGATCGCCAGCAGCTTCGGCAGATAATCCGGCAGCACGAGCGTGAACAACGAGAGGGGAAGGCCCCGGCGGCGAGTAGACAATTGTTCCGTTACCTGCGCGAGCTGGCGGACCGCTAGCAAGCGAGTATCAACCGCCGGGAGCGCCGTCCGGCGGTAGCGGCACATTGGGGTCCCGGGCTTGAGAGCCAGCGCTCCCGGGCAGCGGCACATTGGGGTCGGGCGCTGCAGGGCCGGCTCCCGCGGGCGACGGTAAATTCGGGTCGGGCGCTCGGGGGCCGACGCCCGTGGGCAGGTCGGCGCTATCATCGAAAATGCGGTCAAAGCGCACCTGCGGATCGTCCCAGGTACCGTCGATTCGATAGACGCCGCTGGACAATCGATTCATCTGTTTGTCGAAAATCCTGCTCACCACGAACACGCCCGCCGCCACCGGCAGGTTCGCGGCGAGCGCAGCCATCCAGGGGAGATTCTTGGCGACGGGCAGTGTCGCCACCAGCTCACCCGAGAGGCTGCGCGCAGCCACATCCGAAACACCGCTGAACTGGAAACTGGAGCCGCCGCTGATATCGCCGCGCGTCACTTCGATCGTGCCGCCATGCAAAAACACCTCGGCAGCGACACTGTCAAATGGGATACCGGACTCGAACATCCGGGACAGGCTGAGCCGCTGCACGACGTCGACCAGGTTCAGAATACTGACGACGCGCAGCGCCCCCGAGGCCCCCGCGGGCGCCCCGGGGAAACTGCCGGCACCGAGTGCTATTTCAAGTTCGCCGCTGGCATGCTCCAGCGCGAACGCCACGGGCGTTCCTGGCCAGTGCAGATCCAGGTTGAGACGGCCGGCCTCGGCCTCGAGAATGCGCTCGTAACCGAGTGCCTCCAGCGTGGCGCCCACATCATCCAGTCGTAGCCGGGCCTCGAGCTGTGTGCGCACCGGGTCCTCACGGTACCAGATCACGCGCCCGGGGCGCTCCTCATCAAAACGGGCCAGCGCCAGTTCACCCTGCAGATCGGTGACCGTGTAGCGATCGTCTTCCTGCACAAACACAAAGGACAAGTCACCCAGCCGTCGATCGGCATCTACGATATTTTCAAGCTGCACCTCCACCGCGGGCAGCGTCATAGCCGCGAACCCCTGCGACGCGACCGCACCTGCGACCGAGGGCTGCAGCTCACCCTGGCCACTGCCCCCCTGCTCCGGGGCATCGCGGGCAACGTCCGGCGCGGCCAGGGCAGCGCGCATACCAGCCAGGTCGAGATAGGCTACCTGCAACGCGACGCGCCCGATGCCACTCTGCGGCGATACACTGCCGCGCAGCCAGTCAGTGGCAATATCCAGCTCCCAGGCGGGCGCCCGCCCCTGGAGGCCGAGTGTTACCGATTCGAACGTTTTTCCCGCCAGCAGCACGCGCTCGGCGTAGAGCTGCTCGACACGTAATTCCAGCGCTGACGCGGGCTTCGCTGTACCCGTTGCGCCGAGAGCCGATTGCCAGGAGAAGGCGCTCTCGTCCACGATCAGGTAATCCTCGACAAAATCGCGCCACTGCTCAACGTCGATCACTTCTGTCTCGCCACGTATCTGCAGCAGACCGGGCTCTACGGGGGCGGCCGCCGCCTCCAGCCCCAATGAAGCGCCGAGCATGCTGCCGTCTTCCAGCGCAAAACCCAGGTTGAGTTGATTCCTCAAAGACAGCGACAACATGCGCTGATCGCCGGCCAGCGGTATCTCCAACAACAAAGGTGCGCGTTCAGCGGGGAGTTTCCTCCAGGGCTGGGGCAGGTCGAGTCCGACCCCCTGCATATCGCTGCGCACCACGAGGCGCGGAGCACGCCCCGGGCCAATGAGCACACTGACTGCGGCCGCGGCCTCCCCCTCGGCGAACCCGAGCTGCGGGAGCTTTAGCCAGCCGCGAAGGTCTGACATTTGCACCGCCCCCTCCACGCTGACTTCCAGAGAGGACTGCTGCGAATCGTATTGGCCGGTGGCGGGGGGATGCGCCTGGCGCAGGGTGGCCTGCACCGGCCTGTTCCAGAGTATCGCCTCCAGGCCTTCACCACTGAAGCCCGTTGCCGTGCTGTAACTGAACCCCCCCTGAAGGTCACGCAGGGGCAGACTGCCGGGCTGAATATCCAGCGCCACATCCCGCCAGCGTGTGGCTACCTCTACCCGGGGGCGCTTGCCCTGCCTGCCGAGCTCGAGCGCCAGTTTGAGGTCGGTCTCCAACGCGCCGCTGATTTCCCAGTCCGCAAATGCACCACCTACCAGGTCATTCAGGGGTGACGTATTCAACACCTCGAGCCCATCTGCGGCAGGACCGGCCACGTGACCGTCTACAGCAAGCGCCATGCTGCCCTTGCCACTCGGCCATAATTCAACAGAGAGGTTCTCTATTTTCGACGCGAGCACTCTGGCGCTGTCGGCCCAGGCACTGACCCGACCATCGTCCACCAGCAGTATGCCGTCGTGCAGCGTTACCGCGGGCCAGTCGGGATGATAATCAACTGCCACGCCCGCGACGTTCAGCGCCAGTTGTACCGTGCGCAGTGGTGCAGCCTGAGCCCGCAAGCTGCCGCGCCAGAGAAAGGCCGCCTCCTGTACCTCCCCCTCATCGGCAATGCTGTTGGCCAGCCAGTCGAGCAGCTGCGGGGAAAGCACCGAGGGAATAAACTTGTCCCGGTAGCGCGGCGAGGTATCGGGCAGACCGACCAGCAAAGACATCTCAACTCCACTGTCCGACGGCTCCAGCGGAATATCCAGGCCCAGCAGCGCACGCGCCCTGCCTTCCCTGCCGAGCGCGGTCAGCACACCGGATGACAATTGCACCGCACGCGGATTCCAGCTGAGTTCAAGGGACCCGTACAACTCGGTAAATGACAGCGGCTGCTGATATATGCCCGGGAACAATAGAGAAGCGTTCCGCGAATCGAGTGTCACCGAGCCGCCGCCGGGGCGCAGCCGCACATGCCCCCTGACGCCCGAGGCGCCAGGGGCTCCACGGTAGGAAGCCAGGGCCAGATCCTCGAAATTGCCCGCCACTTCCCAGTCGAGCCCCGGCTGTGCGAGGTCCCCGACACTGACCTGCACGGTGGGCAAGCGGCCGGACAGGTCGAGCGCCGTCATCACCTCGCGCAGGGCGGCCGGCATCAGCGCGGATTGGTTCACCAGCGTACTCAAAGGTGCCAGGGGCACTTCCGCGGCTCGCAGCCGCAGGGCGTTCCCCCAGCTGTCGAGTTGCACTCGCGGCAGCGTCAGCGCCACCCCGTCCTGCTCAAGCGCAACGTCGGAGGCAAACAGCGTCCAGCGATCGCGCTGGCCAGACACCTGTGCCTGCAGCGCCAGTTTTTGCAGGGGAAAAGTCCAGTCGCCCTGGCGGGACCCCAGCTCCAGGTTTCGCGCGTCGAGGCGCGCAGACAGTGTGGGCACGCCATAGTCCCAGGTGAACCAGAGAGCGAGATCAAGGGCGCCACTTGCCCGGACCACAGGCGTCGAGGGCGCGAACAACTCCTGCACCGCGCCGAGGTCAGGGCTGTCGAGTTGCACATACACATCACCGGCGAACTCATCCGGCTGCAAAGGATTACCCACCCCCTGAGCACGCACACTGATGGCGGTGCCGCGGGTCGATTGCAGCGCGGCGTGCACCTGTCTGCTGCTGCCCTCACGCACCAGCGAGAGATCGAGATCCAGCGTGCGCACCTCCCCGCCGGGCAAGGTGAGGAACAGTAAATTGCGCTGCAGCGCGATCGATTCAATGTTCAGCAGAAACTCTCGCAGCCAGTCCCCGGCCTCACCGGTGCCCTCCGCAAAACCGCTGAAGCGGAGCTGTCCCCCGGGGGTCAGCTCTGCACGCAGGGCCAGTTCGTCCATCTCCAGCCGCGTTACCTGCAGCGAAAGGGTACGCAGACTGCGCCACACATGGATGCCCACGCGACCCTCCCCCAGCGCCAGCGGCGCCCCCGCACCCGGCGCACTTACCCGCAGGTCGCCGAGCACGATGAAGGGCGTGAACGACTGCCACTGCCCGCTCACGCGCCGGGCATCGATAGCGAAAGGGAGGCGTGCATTCAGTTCACGCAGGATATCTTCCTGATAGACCCCGAGATTGGCCGCCACCAGCCGTCCGACACTGACATACACGGCCAACAATACGAGCAGCGCCAGGATTGCGCCCCAGAGGACATTGCTCAGCCTGTGATAGAACGATTTTTGCAAGTGCGATTCCGTGCCGCCGGGGCCCATCTGCCCGAACCATCCCGTGACAGTGTTTGCTTAGAGCAGAATGATATCGAAGTGTTCCTGACTGTAGGCCGGTTCGGCGCGCAAACTGATGGTCTTGCCGCTGAATTCTTCCAGGTCGGCCAGATTGGCCGATTCCTCGTCCAGCATACGGTCCACCACGGCCTGTGACGCGAGCACCATCAACGAGTCGTTGTCGAAGGCCCGCGCATCGCGCAGGATCTCGCGAAATATTTCATAACAGACGGTTTCGGCGGTTTTCAGCACACCGCGACCAGTGCAAACCGGGCACTCCTCACACAGGACTCGCTCCAGGCTCTCGCGGGTGCGTTTGCGTGTCATCTCCACCAGGCCAAGCTCCGACAGGCCCGTAATCTCGTTGCGCACCGGGTCGCGCTGCAAGGCTTTCTCCAGCGTGCGCTGCACCTGGCGCCGGTGTTCAGGGTCCGCCATGTCGATAAAATCGATAATAATGATGCCGCCCAGGTTGCGCACCCGGAGCTGCCTGGCCAGCGCGGCCGCCGCCTCGAGATTAGTCTTGAGGATCGTCTCCGCCTGGTTGCGGCGGCCCACGAAAGAGCCGGTATTCACGTCAATCGTGGTCATCGCCTCGGTCTGGTCCATTATCAGGTAACCGCCGGACTTCAACGCCACTTTACGGTCCAGGGCCTTTTTTATCTCCTCTTCCACGCCGTGCAGGTCAAACAACGGACGCTCGCCGCGATAGTGCTCGAGCAAGCCGGCCACCTGTGGCACATACTCCTGACAGAATGCCTGCATGGCCGCCACGCCCTCGGCACTGTCCACCAGGATACGTTCCACCGCCGGTCGCGCCAGGTCGCGCACGATTCGCATATGCAGGGGCAGATCTTCGTACAGCAATTGCGCGCCGCTGGCCGCTTCCGCGCGACGCGTGACCGCGGCCCACAGTCGTTTCAGAAAGCGCAGGTCGGCGACAATTTCCTCCGCGCCGACACCCTCGGCCGCGGTGCGCAGGATAAAGCCTCCCGCATCAGTCATTTCCTCTGCCGCGAGACCCTCGGCCAGCAAGCGCTGCAGCCGGTCGCGCTCCTGCGTATCCCCGATAAGCTGCGACACGCCGATATGATCGGTCTGCGGCATCAATACCAGATAGCGCGTGGATACGGACAGCTCGGTCGTCAGCCGCGCGCCCTTGGTGCCAATGGGATCACGCGTGACCTGGACGATGAGTTTCTTGCCTTCGTGAAGCTTCTCGGTGATATCGATCGAGGCCCCGTTGCGCTCCTCGCGACCCGCCGCGTTCAGCATCACAATATCGGAGGTGTGAATAAAACTGGCACGCTCGGCGCCGATGTCGACGAATGCGGCCTGCATACCTGGCAGCACACGCTTTACCCTGCCGGCATAAATATTGCCCAGAATGCCCCGATTGACCGCGCGTTCGATCTGGATATCCTGCGCCGCGCCATTCTCCACCACGGCAACGCGCGTTTCCATCGGCGTAATATTGACCAGAATTTCCTCACTCACCGCGGATGTCTCCCTCGCAATCAAGTGCCGTTGCTATACTGTTCTGCACCAGCAGTTCCCGCGTTTCAGCCAGCGGCAGGCCGACCACGTTGCTGTAGCTGCCGCGTATGGAGCTTACCAGGGCGCCGCCCAGCCCCTGGATACCATACCCTCCCGCCTTGTCCCAGGGCTCATCGGTCGCCAGGTAGGCTTCACAGGTCGCGCGGTTCAGCGTCGCGAAGGTGACATCTGTGCTCACCAGGCGCGTCGAGTTCTCGCCCCGGTACACCAGGCACAGCGCTGTCATCACCCGATGCTCCCGACCACTCAGGCGCGCCAGCATGGCCAGCCCCTCGGCGTGATCGACGGGCTTGCCGAGAATCTCATCGTCGAGCACCACCGTGGTGTCCGCGGCCAGCACCGGCGCGGAAGCCTGCGTTTTCAGGGCCACGGTAACCGCCTTTTCATACGCCATGCGCTGCACGTAATCCGCGGGTGTTTCCCCGGCCAGGGGCGTTTCATCAATATCCGCGGCGTCGCTGCGAAAGTGTACACCGAGCAGCGTTAGCAATTCGCGTCGGCGCGGCGAGGCAGAGGCGAGCACAAGCCCCGGAACGGCCATCTCAGCTTACCTGGTAGCCGCGCCGCAGGCTGCGCAGGACCTGCAGTACCACGGGCCAGAGGAGCGCGCTGGTCAACGCCGGTAGCAAAAACAGCAGGGACTGCGCACCTACGCCCTGAAGGTTCTGCACCCACTGGCAAATCAGCTGGTTGATACCGATCAGGACAAACACCACAGCGGACTGCTGCCAGAGGCTGTACACGCGCAGGCGCTGATAGAGCGTGAGTGACAGCGTCGCAACCACCACCAGCGCAAAAGCGTTCTGGCCCAGCAGGGCACCCTCGAGCATGTCCAGTCCAACTCCCAGCGCGAACGCGGTGGCAATACCTACCCGGTGAGGCAAGGCGATCACCCAGTAGACCAGCGCCAGTGCGACCCACTCGGGGCGCGCCCAAAGCAACCACTGTGGCAACGGTAAAACCGCGAGCAAACAGGCACAGAGAAAGGTCAGCAAAATTACGCCATAGCCCTGCGCGCCGCCATCAGCCACGTGTCACTGCTTCTGCGCAGGCTGAGCGGTGAACACCAGCAGCACATGCCGGCTGCGATCAAGTGCAGCGGTGGGCACCGCGCGAATACGGACGAAGGCCTCACCCGGATCGCGTTCGATTTCACTCACAACCGCCACCGGATAGCCCACCGGAAAGCGATTGCCAAGACCCGAGGTGACCAGCAGGTCGCCCTTGACTATATCGGTCGTCGCGGACACGTGGTGAACGTCCAGAGACCCCAGCGTGCCGCTGCCCTCGGCTATCGCGCGCACGCCATTGCGGTTGACCTGCACGGGTACCGAGTGGGTGGCATCGGTGATCAACAGCGCGCGCGAACTACCCCCGCTCACCTCGACCACCTGGCCCAGCAGGCCCCTGGCATCAATCAGCGGTTGGCCGATAAACACTTCGTCCTGCGTGCCCTTGTTCAGTACCAGCTGGTGTCGTGCGGGATCGGGTGACACACCGATCAACTCGGCGACAAGCACATCGTGACGCGGCAGCGCTGACGAGTTGAGCAACTCCCGCAGTCGCACGTTTTCCGCCTGCAGGGAAGCCATCTGGAGTGACCTGCCCTGGAGGACGAGATTTTCCCGGCGCAGGCGCGCGTTCTCCTCCAACAGCCGCGCCCGCGACTGGACATGCGTTTGCGTCCACTCGGCCAGGCGCGTGGGCAAATCGGCGACCCAGTAAATAGGGGATACAACAATATCGAGGACGGCTCGACTACGCTGGAAATTGTTCCACTGCAGGTCCGCGGTGATCAGGCCAACCACGAGCAGCATGGCCAGCAACAACCGCAGACCCGTGGATGATTCCTTGACAAATAACGGCTTGATGTCAACTCCTCACCTGCCCCGTCATATCCCGGCATAGGCCGCCCCGCGGGGCAAACAGGCACTAATGGGTAGACAATAGATCGATGGTATGCCGATCCATGCGTTCCATCGCGATACCACCACCGCGCGCCACACAGGTGAGAGGATCATCTGCGACAATCACCGGCAGGCCGGTTTCTTCGGAGATCAGGCGGTCGAGATCCCTCAGCAACGCGCCTCCGCCGGTCAGCACGATGCCGCTCTCGGCGATGTCTGCCGCCAACTCCGGTGGCGACTGTTCAAGCGCCGACTTCACCGCCTGCACGATGGCTGCCAGCGGGTCCTGGAGCGATTCCAGAATTTCGTCGCTGTTGAGAGTAAAGCTGCGCGGGACGCCTTCGGCCAGATTGCGGCCGCGCACGTCTATTTCCCGCAGTTCGCTGCCTGCGAATGCACAGCCGACCTCCAGCTTGATCCGTTCGGCGGTTGCGTCGCCGATCAGGCTGCCGTAACGACGGCGCACGTGCGCGACAATCGCCTCGTCGAAACGATCGCCGCCCACCCGCACAGAGTCGCGGTAGACAACGCCGTTCAAAGAGATAATAGCCACCTCGGTGGTGCCGCCGCCCACATCCACCACCATGCAGCCGGTTGCCTCCTCGACGCTCAAACCGGCGCCAATGGCAGCCGCCATCGGTTCCTCGATGAGGCGTACATCGCGCGCGCCGGCACCCAGCGCGGATTCCTTGATCGCCCGCCGCTCAACCTGCGTTGACATGCAGGGCACACACACCAGCACGCGGGGGCTTGGACGGATAAACTTTGTCTCGTGCACTTTCGCGATGAAATGCTGCAACATCTTCTCAGTGACTTCGAAATCGGCAATAACGCCGTCTTTCAGGGGCCGGATGGCCGTGATATTGCCCGGGGTGCGTCCCAGCATGCGCTTGGCTTCATTGCCCACCGCCTCAATGGTCTTCTGCCCATTGTGTACGCGGATTGCGACCACTGACGGCTCGTCCAGGATGATGCCTTTGTCGCGCACATAAATCAGAGTGTTTGCGGTACCCAGATCTATGGAGAGATCATTAGAGAACACTCCGCGCAATTTTCTGAACATTAAATATCGTTACCCTGTGAACCCAGTGGCGAAGACACCCCGGCCTTGATTATACGCTTTCAAGACGCTCGCTCGCGGCTGAAAAGCGTCTTTGAGACGGAATTTTCGGGGCTGATACAAGCCCCGCAACTGTAACAACCGCGGGGATTTTGGGCAAGGCGCAAATGTGATAAGTTTAGCCCCCCGTCGCCTGACGCGCGACCTTCAACGACAGATAGCATGGCCATCAACCAGAACGACATCGAGAAGATCGCGGCTCTTTCACGCATTCGCATCGACGACACACGGCTCGCGGACCTCAGCCAGCGCATTACTGCCATTCTGGGCATGGTCGACAAGCTGCAGGCCGCGGATACCCGGGGCGTCGAACCCATGGCCAACCCTCTGGACGCCGTGCAGCGGCTGCGTGCCGATGAGGTCACGGAGCACAATCAGCGCGCGGAGTTCCAGGCGATAGCGCCGGCCGTCGAAAACGGCCTGTACCTGGTTCCCCGGGTGATCGAATAAGCGGCCGATGCCGCCCGAGGACTACTTCACCAATGCACGAACACTCAGTTGCCCAAATTACCCGAGGGCTCCGGGAGCACCTGTTTTCCAGCGTTGAGCTGACCACAGCACTGCTGGCGCGTATCGACGACCTCGACAGTCGCTACAACAGCTTCGTCACGGTGGACGCCGACGCCGCGCTGGCGCAGGCGCGCGCGGCCGATGCGCTGCTGGCGGCGGGCGATGCGCCGCCGCTCACCGGTGTGCCCATCGCACACAAGGATATCTTCTGCACGCGGGGCATGCGTACCAGTTGCGCATCGCGCATGCTCGATAACTTCGTACCACCCTACGACGCCAGCGTGGTCCAGCGCCTGCGCGACGCCGGTACCGTCACTATCGGCAAGACCAACATGGACGAGTTTGCAATGGGCTCGTCAAATGAAACCAGCCTGTACGGCGCGGCAAGAAACCCCTGGGATACCGATCGCGTGCCCGGTGGTTCATCCGGTGGCTCGGCCGCCGCGGTCGCGGCACGCCTGGTCCCGGCAGCCACGGGCACCGATACCGGCGGCTCTATTCGCCAGCCCGCGGCGTTCTGCGGCATCACCGGGCTGAAGCCGACTTACGGCCGCGTGTCGCGACTGGGCATGATCGCCTTCGCCTCCAGCCTTGACCAGGGCGGCCCGATAGCCCGCAGCGCTGAAGACTGTGCTCTCCTGCTCGGGGCGATGGCTGGCCACGACCCGCGGGATTCCACATCGTCCGAGCGCCCCGTCGACGACTATCTCGTCACGCTGGAAGACAGCCTCAAGGGGCTGCGGATCGGCCTGCCGCGAGAGTACTTTGGCGACGGCCTGGATGCGGCCACAGGCGCCGCCGTCATGGCCGCAATCAGGCTGCTGGAAGACTGCGGCGCCTCGCTGGTCGATATCTCGCTGCCTACCAGCGAACTCACTGTTCCAGCGTACTACGTGATCGCCCCGGCAGAAGCGTCAACCAACCTGGCGCGCTTTGACGGCGTGCGCTACGGCTACCGCTGCAAGGATCCGCAGAATCTTTACGACCTGTACACCCGCACACGCGAGGAGGGCTTCGGCGACGAGGTAAAAACACGTATTCTCATCGGCACCTATGCGTTGTCGGCGGGTTACTACGATGCCTACTACAAGAAGGCACAGCAGGTGCGCCGCCTTATCGCCGAGGACTTCAGCCGCTGCTTTGACAGCGTGGATGTCATTGCCGGCCCTACAACGCCCGGGCCCGCCTTTGCACTCGGCGCGAAATCGGATGACCCTGTTTCCATGTACCTCGAAGACGTCTACACGCTGGCGGCGAACCTTGCCGGCCTGCCGGCACTCTCGGTTCCGGCAGGCCTGACAGGCGGCTGCCCGGTCGGCCTGCAACTGATCGGCCGGCATTTCGACGAGGCGCGTCTTTTGAATGTCGGCCACCAGTACCAGTGCGTGAGCGACTGGCACCTGCGCGCGCCCGAGGCGCTCACGGGAGGACAGCCCTGATGGCATGGGAAACAGTCATTGGCCTCGAGGTTCACCTGCAACTGGCCACGCGTTCAAAGATTTTCTCCGGCTCGCCTACCGCGTTCGGCGCAGAGCCGAACACCCAGGCAAGTGCGGTGGACCTTGCCATGCCGGGCATGTTGCCGGTGCTCAATGCGCAGGTGGTGCATTACGCGGTGAAGTTCGGCCTCGGCATCGGCGCCGAGATAGCCAAGCGTTCGGTGTTTGACCGCAAGAACTACTTTTACCCCGATCTGCCCAAGGGCTACCAGATAAGCCAGTTCGATGCACCCATCGTGGGTCGCGGCGACTTTGAAATCACACTGGCGGACGGCAGTACGCGCAGCATCGGCATTACCCGCGCCCACCTGGAGGAAGACGCGGGAAAATCACTGCACGAGGACTTTCATGGCATGAGCGGTATCGACCTGAACCGGGCCGGCACGCCGCTACTGGAAATCGTCAGCGAACCCGATATTCGCAACGCCGAAGAGGCCGTGGCCTACCTGAAAGCGCTACACAGCCTGGTGACCTACCTGGACATTTCCGACGGCAACATGGCCGAGGGCTCCATGCGCTGCGACATCAACCTCTCCCTGCGACCACACGGCAGCGAGGAACTTGGCACCAGAACCGAAATAAAAAACGTCAACTCCTTCCGCTTTGTTGAAAAAGCTATCCAGTGTGAATTCGAGCGACAAGCCGAAATTCTCGAAGAGGGCGGGCGGATTGTGCAGGAAACGCGCCTCTACGATCCAGAGCGCAATGAAACACGACCGATGCGCAGCAAGGAAGTCGCCAACGACTACCGCTACTTTCCGGAACCGGACCTGTTGCCCGTGGTCATCGACGAGGCCTTTATCAGCGCAGTGCAAACGGAGCTGCCCGAATTGCCAGGCGCCAAACGCCTGCGCTTCACAGAGCAATATGGCCTGTCCACGTACGACGCCGGCGTACTCGCCGACGACCGGCGCCTGGCAGACTACTTTGAGCAGGTGACGGCCCGCTGCGGCGACGCGAAAATCGCCGCCAACTGGGTGCAGGTGGAACTGCTCGGGCTGCTCAATCGCAGCGATACGAGCATAGCCAGCAGCCCGGTCTCCGCAGAGCACCTGGGCGACCTGATTGCGCGCATTCTCGATGAAAGTATTTCCGGAAAGATTGCCAAGCAGGTTTTTGAAGCAATGTGGCAGGGCGAGGGCAGCGCAGACGAGATCATCGCGGCGAAGGGCCTGAAACAGGTGTCCGACAGCGGTGCGCTGGAGGCGATGGTCGCTGAAATCATCGCCAGCCACCCCGAGCAGGTTCAGCAATACCGCGATGCCGACGAGGGAAGGCGCAAGAAACTGCTCGGCTTCTTCGTCGGCCAGATCATGAAGTTGTCCAAGGGGCAGGCGAACCCCCAGGTGGTCAACTCGCTGCTGACAAAACACCTGGAATAGCGGCAGCCAACCCACTGTTACACGGAATATCCCGTATGAAGAAAGACAAAGAAAAGGTTATCGATGAAGTCTGGACCGTGGAGCACGTTCGCAGCTTCCTGGACGCGCGCAGCTACGATGGCACGGATACCGATTTTCACGCGCTATTGAAAGCCTATCAGAGTATGCGTGTTGAAGATTTCAAGTTATTCGTGGGGTTCTTCTGTGAGCAGGGCCGCAATCTCGATGCCACCAACAAGCAGGGGCGGACGGTGCTGGAGATCATTCTGACCCATCGGCACGGTGTTCCCTACGCGGAGATTCTGCGTCAAGCCGGCGCCAGCGGCTGAGCGACCACCTCCCGCTCGCATCTGGACCGAGGCCGCGACGTCAACCGCCTCGGCCGCGGCTGAGCTGCTCCCGCGTTTGCCGCT
>CAZFJQ010000005.1:87055-98438 GCA_964519755.1 uncultured Halioglobus sp. | reverse complement strand
CGCAGCGTCGGCGTTTCCCAAACGGCGCCCTACCGCCACTTTGCCGACAAAAATGAGCTGCTGGCGGCCATGGCGACGCGCGGCTACCGTGCGCTACTGAGTGCTTTAACAGTGGCTGGAGAATCGAGTCTCGACTGCCCCCGCGAAAGGCTGCTCGCGTTTGCGCACGCCTATATCGACTACGCGGCCGACAATCCGCAACTCTTCAAGTTGATGTTCGGCCCGGTGGTACAGCCGAGTGATCGCTATCCGGAACTGCGCCGGGCGAGTCGCGACACCTTGAAGCTCGTTCAGGATATCCTGCAGAACGGGCTGGACCGCGGGATATTCCGCGATGTCGATGATGTCGCCTATCTGGCCAACGTAGCCTGGTCGAGTATCTATGGGCTGGCGACTTTACGAGTCGATGCACCGGCCCTGTTTGAACGGCACATCGCCCTGCAACGCCAGGTCGACCTGGGGGTGCAGATTTTCCTCGACGGCATCTGCCTGCCCCTGGCACAAGACAGCTGATCTCCGGGCCGCTGGCGACAGCAGGCTCACGACCGGGCAGGCGCGAGACGCTATAACTCGCGCAATACTGCCACAGGTGGCGCGGAAACCACCTTCCGGCAACTGAATACTCCCAACGCCGCTATCATCACCACCGCGAAGCCAATGCCCGGAGCCCACATCCAGGGCGAGGGCACGTAGTGCATATTCATGGCCTGTGTCTGCAGGATGAACACGGACAACTCGGCCCCGACAACCGCAAGGGCGCCCGCGAACAGACCGAGTGCCGCGAACTCGATCAGCAGACCACCGAGAAGCAAACGCCGATGGGCACCAAGCGCGCGCAGAATGGCGCTTTCCTGCATACGCGCATCCACGCTGGCCTGCACCCCGGCGACTAATACCAGCGCCCCCGCCGCGAGGATGATCCCGAGCACCAGCTCTATCGCGCCGGATACCTGCCGGATGATTGTGCGCACCTGTTCAATCACCACATCCATCTCGATAACGGTTACCGTGGGAAACTCGCGAATAAATCGATTGAGGTAGTTTTTGTCGCGCGAGTCGAGATGGAAGCTGGTCATGAATGTGGTCGGGTAGCCCACCAGGGTTTCTGGCGGAAAAACCAGGAAGAAGTTCGGCTGCATGGTTTGCCAATCGAGTCGACGAATACTGCTCACCGTCACTTCCAGCGGCTGGGAGCCGACCAGAATGCCGATCCGGTCGCCCACCTGCACATCCAGGTAGCCGGCATAGCCCTCCTCCAGCGACACCAGGTTCTCGTCGCTGTCCGGCTGCCACCACCGTCCAGCCAGCAGCTCATTGCCCGGCGGCAACTCGTCGGACCAGGTAAAGTTCGACTCTCGCTGGCGCCGCTCCACCGCGGGATCATCGGTTTGCGGCAGTTGTTCGCCGTTAACCGACATAATGCGCCCCCGGATCATGGGGTACAGCGGTTCGCTACGGATGCTCTCTGCCCTGAGAGATTCAGCTACCGCATCCACGTCCCCCGGTGCAATGTTGATCATGAAATGGTTGGGGGCATCCGCGGGAAGCTGGGTCTGCCATTCGTCGATCAGCGATGTGCGCACCAGCAGCAGCATCAGCACCAGCATAATAGCCATCGCGAATATCACGACCTGCAGTGCATTGGCTGCACCGCGCCGCTGCAAGCCGGCAAAGGCCAGGCGCCAGACGCTACCCGCACTCATACCCACGAGGCGCCCACCGCGCAACAAACAGAGCGCCAGCGCGAGGCCGAGAACCACGGCCAGCGCCAGGCCGGCCAGCACTGCCAAGGTAAGGCGCCAGCTCTGGCTGTACCACCACATCAGGGCGGATACCGCGACCAGGCCGACCAGGTAGTCGTTCACGCTGCGCCTGTTCTCCAGCGGCAGGTCCCGGCGCAGTACCCGCAACGGGCTGGTCTGGCCGAGTCTCCGCAGAGGCGGCCAGGCGAAGGCCAGCAGGCACACCAGCGATGTCGCACCCCCGATCAGGTAGGGTCGCGCGCCACTGGGTCCGGGCTGGACTGGCAGTTGTTCGCTGAACAACTGGAAAAAAATTGCCTGCATACCCCAGCCGAGAGCACAGCCGGCCAGTGTTGCGAGCACGCCGAGTAAAAGCAGACTGCTGCCGTAGAGCAGATCAATACGCCCCTGGGTGGCGCCCAGGCTTTTCAATATAGCCACGTGATCGGTATGTCTCTCACTGAATCTGCGCGCCGCCAGAGCAACCGCTACACCAGCGAGAACCACCGCGAGGCTACCGGCCAACAACAAAAAATTCTCCGCACGCTCCAACGCACTCCCCACCTCGGGCTGGCCTTCCTCCAGCGTCAGCGCTCGCTGCCCCTCGGTGAGTTGCGGTTCCAGCCATAGCCGAAACGCAGCGAGTGACTCGGCGTCTCCAGCAAACAGCTGCCGGTATTCGACGCGACTGCCGGCCTGCACGACTCCGGTTGCGGGGATATCGTCGTAGTGCATCAGCAAACGCGGCCCGTAACCGAAAAACGAGGAGGCTTGATCGGGCTCCGTGCGCGCTGCGGCCACGACCTTGAACCCGGCCTCTCCCACCGTGACGGTGTCGCCAATGGCAATCCCCAGCAGGGGAAACAGCCGGGAATCCAGCCAGACCTCTCCGCGTCCAGGCCCGCGCACCGCCGTCTCGGCCTCACCAAAAGCCTCGCGGCTGACTGTCAGCTCGCCACGCAAGGGGTAGGCATCGCTGACCGCGCGGATAGAAGCCAACGACATGGCCTCGTCCCCGGCATGCACCATCGAAGGAAACATCAGGGTTTGTGCTCTCGCCAGACCGCGCTGCTCTGCCTCCGTCAGCCATTCGGCGGGCGGCAGACGCGAAGCGCTGACCACAAGATCGGCCGCGAGAAAGCGATGGCTCTCCTGCTCCAGCGCGGATTGCAAGCGGGTGGTAAATGCGCTGATACCGGACACCATACCCACGGCCAGCACCAGCGCCAGCACCAGCACGCCGAGCTCACCACCTCGCCAGTCACGCGCCAACATGCGCGTGGCAGTCATGGACATCAAACGGACCCCACCAGCGCGCCCGCGTCCAGCTGCAGCCGTCGCTGGCAACGCTCTGCCAATGCCTGGTCGTGTGTCACCAGAATCAGGGTTGTGCCTTCCTGCCGGTTGAGTTCAAACAGCAAGTCCACCACCTGCGCGCCGGTGCGGGTATCCAGGTTGCCCGTGGGCTCATCCGCAAAAAGAATCGCCGGGCGCGTGGCAAAGGCGCGGGCTATCGCCACCCGCTGTTGCTCACCGCCCGACATCTGGCGGGGATAATGCTGCAGCCGTTCCACCAGGCCAACGCGTTCAAGGAACTGTTCTGCGAGATCGCGCGCCTTCCCATGGCGATTCAGTTCCAGCGGCAGCATGACATTTTCCAGCGCCGTCAGCGCCGGCAACAGTTGAAAAGACTGGAACACGAACCCCACGTGCCGCGCACGAAACGCCGCACGCCCGTCCTCGTCCAGGGCCGTGATGTTGACATCATCGATCTCGACATAACCCCCGCTGGCCTCATCCAGGCCCGCCAGCAGCCCGAGCAGCGTTGATTTCCCCGAGCCCGAAGCGCCGACAATAGCCACCGATTCGCCCGACTTGATTTCCAGGGTGATCCCTTTCAGTATTTCCAGTTCGCTGCCCGCCATGGGCACCCGCTTCTGGAGATTCTCGGCCTTGATCATGCAACGTATCCTTTACAACCTGCTACGTTATCCGCTCGTCATTGGATGCCTTCTGGCTACCACCGCCTTTGCCGCCGAGCCACAGGAGCGAACTATTCTGGTGCTGGGAGATAGTATCAGCGCAGCCTACGGCATGTCTCTCGAACAGGGTTGGGTCGCGCTGCTGCGGGAAAGGCTCACCGACGTTGACAAGCCGGTCCGCATCGTGAACGCCAGCATCAGTGGCGAGACCAGCGACGGCGGCCTGCGCCGTCTACCCGCGCTGCTGGAAGAGCACCAGCCGAATCTGGTGTTGATTGAGCTGGGCGCCAATGACGGGTTGCGCGGTTTTCCCCTTTCGCGGCTGCGCGCCAATCTCACACAGATGGTGCAACATGTGCAGGCCACCGGCGCGCGCGCACTGCTGTTGCCGATGGAGATCCCACCGAACTACGGCGCGCGCTACACCCGGGAATTCCGCGAGAGTTTTGCCAGCGTTGCCCGGGAGAGCGGTGCGGGACTCGCGCCGTTCATTCTGGCGGCCTTCGCCACGGACCCGGACATGATGCAGGCGGATGGCATTCATCCCCGCAGCGCGGCGCAACCCCTGATCCTCGAAGCGGTGCTACCGCACGTACTCGAAAAGCTGGCAACGTTATGACTGACTGGACCTGGGATACCCTGCAGCAGGCAGATCTCGCGCACCTCTGGCACCCCTACGCGTCGGCTGTCACACCTTCTCCCGCCCTTCCCGTCGCCAGCGCGAGCGGGGTACGCCTGACGCTCGCCGACGGGCGCGAACTGATCGATGGCATGGCTTCCTGGTGGTGTGCCATCCACGGCTACAATCATCCAGTACTGAACCGCGCTGTCACCACTCAACTCGCGAAGATGTCACACGTGATGTTCGGCGGCCTTACCCATGCACCTGCGGTGGAGCTCGGGCAGCTACTGTGCGAGCTCACGCCCGGCAACCTGAACCGGGTATTCCTCAGTGACTCGGGTTCAGTCTCGGTGGAGGTCGCCATGAAGATGGCGGTGCAATACTGGCAGTCGCGCGGCCGGGCGGGAAAGCAACGCTTTCTGGCACTGAACAATGGCTACCATGGCGACACGTTCGGCGCGATGTCGGTGTGCGACCCACACACTGGCATGCATCATCTCTTCGGTAACGCGCTGCATCAGCAGTTTTTTGCGGCGGCACCGACCTGCGGTTTCGGACAGCCATGCCCAGACAGCGAGTTGACGGATATCGTGACAACGCTGGAACAGCACGCGGATGAAATTGCGGCGGTCATTGTCGAACCCATCGTGCAGGGCGCGGGCGGCATGCGGTTCTACTCGGCGGAGTACCTGGTGAAGCTGCGCGCCCTGTGTGATGACTTCAATGTATTGCTGATCTTTGACGAGATTGCCACCGGGTTCGGGCGTACGGGGCGCCTGTTCGCGCTTGAACACGCCTCGGTCGAACCGGACATACTCTGTCTGGGTAAAGCTCTCACCGGGGGCTATATGACGCTTGCCGCCACCCTGTGCAGCACAGAGGTTGCGACAGTGATCAGTGGCGGCGAAGCGGGCGCATTCATGCATGGCCCAACGTTCATGGCAAACCCCCTGGCCTGCGCCACCGCGCTGGCCAGTATCCGTCTGCTGGTGTCGCAGCCCTGGCAGCGCAATGTGATGCGCCTGCAGGAGGCTCTCGCGGCGGGGCTGGCGCCGGCCCGCGGCCTGCGTTCAGTCGCCGACGTGCGCACCCTTGGCGCCATCGGCGTGATTGAACTGCACGAGAGCGTGGATATGAACAGCGTGCAACCACAGTTTGTCGAACGGGGCGTCTGGGTGCGCCCATTCGGCAAGCTGGTGTATGTCATGCCGCCCTTCATCACCCCGGACGAGGACATCGCCACCCTCACCCGGGCCATGCTGGAGGTGGTTGAGGGCCTGTAACCCGCACACCCGGCCCGCTCGCGCAGTCGCGAAATTCAACCGATCACCCGCCAGGGCTGCGGATGTACTTTGCCTGATCGCTCCAATATAGTGACGGCAATCTTCCTGTACCAACTGGCGGGACACAGCAGCGCATGTCGAAGCGGCAACAGTCTCCTTTGCAAACCCGATTCTACGAAGTCATTTTCGGCACGGAGACACCGGCGGGAAAATGGTTCGACATTGCCCTGATCGCGGTAATCACCGCCAGCGTGATCGTGGTGATGCTGGATTCCATCACCGACTTGCACCTGAGTTACGGGCGGCTTTTCCTGCAGCTTGAATGGGCGTTTACGCTGCTCTTCACGGTCGAATACTTCGTACGCATCTGGTGTGCGCCAAACCGTCGCGGCTACATGCTCAGCGTCTACGGCATTGTGGATCTGCTGGCTGTGCTGCCCACCTACCTGTCACTGATTCTCCCCCAGACGGCGCCCCTGCTGATCATCCGCCTGTTACGTATCCTGCGCATTTTTCGTGTGCTGCGTCTGCTCGCGTTGCTGCAGGAGGCTAATCACCTTGCGGGGGCATTGCGCAATTCCGCGCGCAAGATTTTTGTATTCTTTGCCCTGATGCTCATCATCACCACGATCTTCGGCGCGCTGCTGTACGTGGTTGAGGGCGAGGAACACGGCTTCGACAGCATTCCGCAAAGTGTCTACTGGGCCATCGTCACCATCACCACCGTGGGCTACGGGGATCTCTCGCCGCAGACCCCGCTAGGCAGGGCAATCGCCTCCATCGGCATGTTGATCGGGTACGCGGTGATAGCACTGCCCACCGGGATTATTTCCGCGGAGTTGACGCGCGCGCAGATCTACAAGGAACAACAGGTTCGCAGAGCATCGCGCAACTGCAGTACCTGCGCGGCAGTTGAGACAGACCCGCAGGCGCACTACTGTCGCAAGTGCGGTTCAAGCCTGCCCAAGCCGGGACACGCCCCCGACTGACGGCGCCGGGGGTTCCATCAGGCCTTTATCAGAAGTCCTTGCGAACGGTTACACCCCAGGTCAGGGGTTCCTGGTAGTAGGCGGTCAGCCGGCCTGTTTGACCGGGTGCGTCGGCGATGGTGTTGGTCGCGTCTTCATCGAATACATTGCGACCCCACAGCGTGAGCTGCGTATTCCAGGGCTCATACACCAGGCCCGCGCGCAGGTTGACCAGCGTAAACGAGCCATCGAACTTGGCCGGGTCGTTGTTCACGTCCGTCATGCGCGAATCCGTGAATATGTACTCGCCGTAAGCAAAGCCCGAGATACTGTCATTCAGGCGAAAGCCCTGGTTGGCGGTGAGCACTACAACGTTTTCCGGGTTACCGGCCAAATCACCCCCGCTGATATCGCAGAAACCTTCGGCGTCAGCCCTCGGGTCGCTCTCGAAACCGCGGTGCCAGGGCGTGCTGGTCCAGCAGGGGCCCTCCTCAAAATCTGAATACTCACCGTGGTTATAGGCGTAAGCGATTGTCAACGTCGTATTCTCGGCGGGCAGCCAGGACAGGTCGATTTCCCCGCCGTAGGTTTCCGCCACACCCGCGTTGATGAGGGCAAAACCACCGCCCTGGAAGGATACCGTTTGCAGGTCATTGGTATCGGTCTTGTGCAGCGCCACGTTCAGGCGCATCGCCTGCTCCGGAAACTCGGCTTTCATGCCCACTTCAAACGACTCGGAATCTTCCGGTTCGAACAATACCGGCACCGTGCTGGGAATACGGTCCGTGTTAGTGCCACCGGCTTTGTAGCCAGTGCCGTAGGACCCATAGAACATCACGTCGTCATTCATGAACCAGCTCAGTTTGAGCGTGCCGGTCAACTGATCGTCATCAAAGTTGGTATCCACGTTTGGCTGCGGGGAAAGGGGTGGGAACGCATAAAAGCCCCAGTTATCCAGTAGCGGGTTAAGCGCCTCGGGGGCATCGTCATCGAAAATATTGACCAGCTCTTTCTCTTCGTAGGTCCAGCGCAGACCGGCGGTGAGGACAAGCGAGTCCGTGATGTTGTAGTCCATCTGTCCAAACACGGCATAGGAGGTATGATCCTGGGAGTTGCTGTCACGCGAGCCGGTGCCATCGATGAACGCATTGGGCGGCAGGCCCAGCATGGCGGAGAGGTCAGCGCCCACGTTGGTCTGCCGCTGGTTGTCGAGTTCCTGTTCGTAGTAGTACAGGCCGGCGACATAGCTGAAGCGCTCGCCCTGCTGGCTGAGACGCAGCTCCTGCGTAAACTGGCTCTGCTCGGAATCGTCAATCCGGTAAGCGCCATCCAGGTCGTTAAATGCAATATCTGAATCGCTAAAGGACTCGAACTCGCGGTAGGCACTGATGCTGGTCAACAGCAGTTCGCCAAGTTGCCAGTCGAGTTGGACGGACACGCCCTGATCTTCGTTAGTCGATACCGGCAGTTGCGACGTGCTCACCGCGTACTCGTAGAATTCGCTCTGATCAAGCACCGTGCCGCCGATATTGGCAATGTTGGTGTCGGTGCCGAGGATTGGCGCGGCCCCCGGCGGAAGTTCCTGGGCCTCGAAGTTATTTTTCCAGGAGCCGGAGGCACAGCAAATTTCATCGACTTCTGACCGGTCTGCAATCACCAACACCGAAAGGTCGTCATTCGGCGTGTATAGCGCCTGCAACCGAAAGCCCCAGCGGTCGCGATCGTTAATCGCGTCGTCTTCTTTCGTGCCCTGCTTGATCCAGTCGACATAGCCGTCGCGCTGCATCGCAAAACCGGTTGCGCGCATGGCGAGTACATCGTCTATCAGTGTGAAAGACTTGGCGGCACTGCCGCTCCACAGGTCGTAGTTACCGCCTGTGCCCTCGACGAAACCCGTGCCCTCGAAATCCGGCCGTACGCTGTTGATCTGGATGGCGCCCGCCGGGGTGTTGCGCCCGAACAGAGTGCCCTGTGGGCCGCGCAGCACTTCCACGGAACCGATATCGACCAGGTTATTGATCATGGAACTCTGCCGCGATCGATACACGCCGTCCACGTACAGACCCACCGAGGGTTCCAGGCCGAAATTCTGCGAACTGGTGAATACGCCGCGGATAGAGAAAGTTGTCTGCGTGGAACTTTGCGTTTGCCCGACGATCAGGCTGGGCGCGTTCACCTGCAGATCGAACATGTCCTTCACGCCGGATTGCTGCAGCATCTCGCTGGTAAATGCCGTCACCGCCACGGGGACATCCTGCAGGCTCTGTTCACGCTTCTGCGCAGTCACAACGACCTCTTCCAGAACGGCCTGTGAAAGAACGGACGGCGCTGTGCTGGCGCCAACCAACGCGGCCACGGCGAGGGCGAGACGACGAACTGCGGGCGATGAGTGATGCATGGGCTGTATCCTTTGTTTATTTTTAAGTAACTGCGGAGCATATCATACCGGCTTGGGCAGCATGGCAAAAGCCAAATTACCCCAAAACGGGCGTGGCGTATTGCGCGCAAGTGCGCGCTGGCGGACACACCCGGCAACTGCCCCGGGGCCGCACTGATGCTATACTGCCGGGCTGATCGTGACCCTGAGCACAAGATGACGCAAGATCTTTTTTCCTATCGCCCGTACTGGGCCGAGTGTCTCGGGCCGGCACCCGAACTGCCCATGTCACGCGGGGAGATGGACGCGCTCGGCTGGGACAGTTGCGATATCATTATCGTAACCGGCGATGCCTACGTCGATCACCCCAGCTTCGGCATGGCCGTTGTCGGGCGCCTGCTGGAGGCCCAGGGGTTTCGCGTGGGTATTATTGCGCAGCCCGACTGGACCGACACCACTGCTTTTGAGGCCCTGGGGCGCCCGAACCTGTTTTTCGGGGTCGCCGCGGGCAATATGGATTCCATGATCAACCGCTACACGGCGGATCGCAAACGGCGCAACGACGACGCCTACACTCCCGGCAACCGCGGCGATAAACGCCCGGACCGCGCAGTAATCGTCTATAGCCAGCGCCTGCGCGAGGCCTGGCGCGATGTTCCGCTGGTGATCGGCAGCATTGAAGCGAGCCTGCGGCGCATTGCCCATTTCGACTACTGGAGCGAGAAAATCCGTCGCTCGATCCTGCTGGACAGCCGCGCGGACCTCCTGCTTTACGGCAACGCGGAGCGCGCGATCGTGGCACTGGCCCACCGGCTTGCCGCCGGCGAATCCATCCGCGAGATACGCGATCTGCCGGGCACGGCGTTTGTGCGCCGGCGCGTGCCCGATGGCTGGCACGTCATCGACTCTACCAGTATCGATCTCGTGACCCCGGCAAAACCCGACGCGCAACCCAATCCGTACGCGGCGAAAGACGAAGCCGCATGCGCTACCGGTTCCACAGTTGAAGCCGCCACGCCGGTCACGCTGCTCGACGCTCCGGCCAGCGATAACGCTGTCGTCCGCCTGCCCTCCTTCGAGCAGGTACGCGACGACCCGGACCTCTACGCCCATGCCTCGCGCATCCTGCACCGGGAGACCAACCCTTATAACGCCAGGCCACTGGTGCAGGCCCACGGTGATCGTGAGGTCTGGCTCAACAGTCCGCCCATCCCGCTGGAAACTCACGAACTTGATCGTGTTTTTGAATTGCCCTACACACGTCGTCCCCACAGCGACTACGGTGACGCCCGCATCCCGGCCTTCGAAATGATCCGGCACTCCGTCAACATCATGCGCGGCTGCTTCGGCGGCTGTACTTTCTGTTCGATTACCGAGCATGAGGGCCGTATCATCCAGAACCGCTCCGAGGATTCCATCGTCCGCGAGATTGAACAGATTCGCGACACCTCGCCCGCATTTACCGGCGTCATTTCCGATCTCGGAGGTCCCACCGCGAATATGTGGCGGCTGGCCTGCAACAGCAAGGAGACAGAAGCCAGGTGTCGCAAGCTGAGCTGCGTCTTCCCCGGCATCTGCAAGAACCTCAACACCGACCAGACCCCACTGGTGAACCTGTACCGGCGTGCGCGGGAAGTCCCGGGTGTAAAGAAGGTGCTGATCGCCTCCGGGCTGCGCTACGACCTGGCTGTCGAAACGCCCGAGTACGTGCGGGAACTCGTCACTCACCACGTTGGTGGCTACCTTAAAATCGCGCCCGAGCATACCGAAAGCGGGCCACTGTCCAAGATGATGAAGCCCGGTATAGGTGCCTACGAACGCTTTAAAAACCTGTTCGAGAAGTACTCCCGGGAAGCGGGTAAAGAGCAGTACCTCATACCCTACTTCATCGCCGCCCATCCCGGCACGTCGGACAAAGACATGCTGCAACTCGCACTGTGGTTAAAGCGGAACCGCTTTCGCGCCGACCAGGTGCAGACTTTTTACCCCTCGCCCATGGCCACTGCAACCGCAATGTACCACAGCGGCAGGAACCCCCTGAGGCCGGTTCGCCGGTCGGCAGAGAGAATACCCACGCTGAAGAAACTCTCGCAGCGCCGGCTGCACAAGGCTTTTCTGCGCTACCACGACCCGGATAACTGGCCCCTTTTGCGCAAAACCCTGAAACGCATGGGCCGGGCAGACCTGATAGGCAATGGTGACAGGCACCTGGTACCGGTACGCCAACCTGGCAAGCGACACGCAGTGGTGCCGGCTGGGACAAAAACCTTCGCAACACAACACAATGGCCTCCCGCGAACACCGCGCCGCAGCGGCAAAGGTCGCCCGGCAAAAGCGTAGTTCCGTTGAGGCATGCTTCCGCTGAAGCATAATCCGTCGAACCATAGTACCGTCGAACCATAGTACCGT
>CAZFJQ010000005.1:76010-86955 GCA_964519755.1 uncultured Halioglobus sp. | reverse complement strand
ACCATAGTACCGTTGATGCATAGTTCTGCTGTCGATGTTCTATACTGCCAACGGCAGCATCAACCCCGACAATAACTCAATTGAGAGGATCTGACCCATGACCATTCCACGCTCTCTTCTGGCGTTTTTCTGGTGTTTTTTTGCCAGCGTGGCGCTGGCCTCCGCTCCCGCCATGAACACACCACTGCCCACCCTGGATATCAGCGATCGGGGTGAACTTGTTTCAAAAGATGAGGATTTCAGTTTTCGTCCGTGGAGTTCCGATACACACCCGGGCAAAGTGCATATCATCCAGTACATCGGCGCCAAATTGAGCGACAAGGATGTATTCAAGCCACTCACCGACGCCATTGAAACCCAGTTCGAACCAGGGTCGGTACAGGTCACTACGGTTATCAACATGGATGCCGCCATGTGGGGAACCAGCGGCATGGTCATGTCCGAGCTGAAAAAGAACAAGCGCAGGTACCCCACCGCAGTCATGGTCGTGGACGAGGAAGGCAGCGGCGTTGACGCCTGGGGCCTGGGGGAATCCGGGCGCGGTCTGCTGATCACCTCTGGCGACGGTATCGTCAAGTACTTCGCAGACGACTCACTGAATGAAGAGGAACTGGCAACTACTATTGAACTGATCCGCGCAAATCTCGGCGACTGAGCCTGGTTTGCCTGATCGGGGCGTATCATAGCGGGTCCGCGAGGAGTCGTTATGCAAAAGAAAATCCTCTATCCCCTGCTGGCGCTCACTCTGGGCCTCGGCCTGGCCGCGCTGATCGCCAGCATTGAGCCCGAGATACCCGAGCAGACCTTTGAGCCCGTGCCGCCTACCGTGCGCGTCATCCGCGCGCAGGTGGCCGGACAGTACCTGACGGTCGAGTCCCAGGGCACTGTGCAACCGCGCACACAGAGTGAATTGATCCCCGAGGTGTCGGGCCGCGCGACCTGGCTCTCGCCCTCTCTGGTCAGTGGTGGCGCGTTTCAGGCAGGCGAGCCACTACTGCGTATTGATGACGCCGACTACCGCACAGAGCTGCGCCGCAGCAGAGCAATACTACAGCGCGCCGAAGTGGAGCAGAAGCATGCCTCGGACGACCTTGAGCGAATGCTCAGCCTGCGCGAGCGCCAGCTTGCCAGTCAGCAGCTGGTGGACGATGCGACGCGCAAGTACCGTGTGGCCGAGGCGAACCTGATGGAGTCCCGCGCCGCACTGGAGCAGGCACTAAGAGATCTCGAGCGCACCGAGTTGACGGCGCCCTTCGATGGCCTGGTGCGCAGCGAGCACGTTGACCTCGGGCAGTTCATTTCCCGAGGGGAGAGTATAGCGGTGATCTACGCCACCGATTACATGGAGGTGCGTTTGCCCATTTCCGCCGATCAGGTGCAGTATCTCGGCCTGCCGATAGACACCCGCGGCCTGCTCACGCAAGAGGCCCAACCCCAGGTGACCATCGCCGCGGATTTCGGTGACACCCGACTCATCTGGGAGGGTGCACTGGTGCGACTCGAGGCGGAAATCGACGAGCGCTCCCGCCTGCTTTACGGCGTTGTACAGCTGAAGATCGACGACAACGCTGAAACACCTTTCCTGCCTGTGGGCATGTTCGTGCAGGCCGAGATCAGGGGGCAGCGAGTCGACGCGGTGGTGCGCCTGCCCCGCTCCGCGATGCGCGACAACAACCAGGTGCTGGTAGTGGATGAGGAAAACCGTTTGCACTTCAGGCAGGTATCGCTGCTGCGCCTCGAGCACGACGAGATCCTCGTCAGCGAAGGCATTCGCGCGGAAGAGCTGGTATGCATCTCTCCATTGCAGACGGTGGTCGAGGGCATGCACGTAGTGCCGATTGTGGAATAAGCGGCCAGTCTGATGCATAAGCTCATCGCGTGGTTTGTACACAACCCGGTCGCCTCGAACCTGCTGATGCTGATTCTGGTCGCAGGTGGACTGCTCGCACTGCCGACAATTCACCAGGAGGAGTTCCCCACCCTCGAGGTAGATGCTGTACAGGTGCGCGTACCCTATCTCGGCGCCGCCCCAACCGAGGTGGAAAGTGGGGTCTGCGTGCGCGTCGAGGAGGCTGTAGAGGGCACCGAGGGTATCGACCGTATCACCTCGGAGGCCTCCGAGGGCGCCTGCTCTGTCACCATTGAACTGGTCGCCGGGGTCGACAAAACCAAGGTGGCGAACGACATCAAGAGCAAGGTCGACGCCATCGATTCATTCCCCGCGGAAACCGAGCAGCCGGTCACCACCGAAGTCAGTATCGTCGCAACCGTGCTGCAGATAGCCGTGTCCGGCAAGGCCGATGAGCGCACGCTGAAACTCATTGGCCAACGCATGCGCGACGATATTGCCGCGATGCCCGGTGTGTCCCGGGTGCAACTCCAGTTTGCGCGGCCCTACGAAATCAGTATCGAGGTATCCGAGCAGGCCCTCAGGCGCCACGATCTGTCACTGGAGGAAATTGGCCGCGCAATCGAGCGCAATTCGCTCGACATACCTGGCGGGTCACTGAAAACGGATGGTGGCGAAATCCTCCTGCGCACCCGGGGGCAGGCCTACCGGGGCCAGGAGTTTGAAGACATCGTCGTACTGACGCGCGGGGATGGCACCCATGTCACCCTGGGCGAAATCGCCCGGGTGGTCGACGGGTTTGAAGACACCGACCTGCGTGCGCGCTTCGACGGTAACCCAATGGTCTCACTGAAAGTTTCGCGCGTCGGCCGGGAAGACATCATGGCCATCGCCGAGCGCGTGAAGGCCTACCTGGAACTGGCGCGCAGGGAAGCTCCGGAGGGCATTGCAATCAACATATGGCAGGACGAGTCCCAGGACCTGGTGGATCGACTGGATGCGCTTACAGGCAATGCGGTCAGCGGACTGGCGTTGGTATTGCTGGTTCTCACACTGTTCCTGCGGTTTCGTCTCGCGTTCTGGGTGGCAGCCGGCCTTCCGGTGGCACTGCTCGGCGCCGTAGCCATGTTCCCGGTGGTCGGCATCTCCATCAGCACACTGTCGGTGATGGCATTTATCCTGGTGCTTGGCATCCTGGTCGACGATGCGATCGTTGTCGGCGAGCGCGTGTATGCGCATGAAAAGCAGGGCCTGCCCCGCCTGGAGGCGGCCGTCGCCGGCACGCAGGAGGTGGCCCTGCCGGTTTTCTTTGGCGTGCTTACGACCATGGCAACGTTTATTCCCGTGGTGAATATTCCGGGGCCGATGGGCGGCTTTTACGAGCCCCTGGGCTACACGGTGATGATCGCCCTGGCTTTTTCTATCGTCGAATCACAGTTCATCCTGCCCTCGCATCTCGCACACCGACGCCCCGAGAAGGAACCGGGCGGGAGCGGACTGATGAATCGCTGGCTGGGCTTGCAGGAGCGCATCTCCGGCTCCCTGGAAACTGCCGCGCTACGCTATTACCAACCGGCGATAGAAAAGGCCCTCGAGTGGCGCTACCTCACGGTCGCACTCGGTGTCGTGGTCCTCGCGCTCACCCTGTCGCTGTTTGCCAGCGGCCGCATGCAGTTCCAGTTTTTCCCGGGGGTGGAGGGCACGCACCTCTACGCCGCGCTCACTATGCCGGAAGGCACCGCCGTGGAGGAGACAGCGCGCGCCGTCCAGCGCCTTGAAGAGTCGGCCGAGGTGTTGCGTGAGGAGCTGGATGCCGAACTTGCCCCGGATACACCCAGCCGAATCGCCCACGTATTCAGCAGTATTGGTTCACTCATCCCCAAAGGCAGCATCAGTGGTGCAGCCGCTGCCCAGAGCAATATCGCCGAGGTGGGTGTAGAACTGAACCTGCCCCGCAACTATTCGGGTATTTCCACCCAGACCTATGCCAATCGCTGGCGCGAACTGAGCGGGAACATTCCGGATGCACTCGAGCTGACCTTTACCTCGGAGTCTTTCGGTGTCGGCAAGGCGATTTCCTTTGAGCTTTACGGCAGGAACTTCGACGAGCTGCGCTCGGTAGCCGCCGAACTGCGCATCGCGCTGAAAGGTTACGCGGGCGTCATGGATGTGACTGATTCATTTCGGGCGGGCAAACACGAGGTGCAACTGGCCCTGCTGCCCGGGGCGAGCAGTCTCGGTATTACGCTGGACGACCTTGGGAAACAGGTACGGCACGCGTTTTACGGCTACGAGGCTCAACGTGTACAGCGTGGCAAGGACGATATCCGGGTCATGGTGCGCTATCCGGAAGCGGAAAGGCATTCGCTGGGTGACCTGGAAAGCATGCGCATCCGCTCCGCAGACGGCACGCAGGTGCCCTTCAGCAGCGTCGCCACTGCATCGCTGGCCCGCGGCTACACCACCATCCGGCGCATAGACGGCAACCGCGTGGTTACCGTGACGGCAGATGTCGATCGCGCGATCGCCACCCCGGAAAGCGTGATCGCCACCCTGCGAGAAGACGTATTACCAGCAATCCTCGCACAGCACCCTGGCGTGAGCTACGCGCTTTCCGGCGAGGCGGAAGAACGCACCGAATCAATGGACTCCCTGGTTAGCACCGCTGCCCTCGCGCTGCTGGTGATCTATGCCCTGCTGGCAATCCCGCTGCAATCCTACATGCAGCCACTGGTGATCATGAGTGTCATCCCCTTTGGCGCGGTAGGCGCCATATTAGGCCATTACCTGCTGGACATGGACCTGGTGTTCTTTTCCCTGCTGGGTATCGTCGCCCTGGCGGGGGTGGTGGTGAACTCGAGCCTGGTACTGGTTGATGTCATCAATGTCCAGCGCAGACGCGGGGTCTCGGTAGACTGGGCTGTCAGCCACGCCGGCACGGTGCGCTTCCGCCCCATCGTGCTGACCAGCATAACCACCTTCGTGGGCCTTGCCCCGATCATGCTGGACACCACAATCTCAACTCACCTGTTCAGGCCAATGGCTATTTCGCTTGCCTTCGGCGTGCTTTTCGGCACCGTGATCACACTGTTTCTGGTGCCGTCGCTGTACCGGGTGCTGGAAGACCTCAAAGGCCTGGCCGCTGTGCGCACTGCCGGTTCGCCCACCGCCAACAGCTGATTGGCAGCGCGCCCTGCCCGCAGTCACTCCCGAAGGCCGGCGCAAATCATCCGCTGTCCGAGTTGTCATGCGGTACACCCTGTACTACTTTTTAAGAAACCCGGCAACGGGAGCCCACAGCATAAGCAGGGAGAATCAGCATGTCCTTGAAAGGCAGCCAGACCGAGCAGAATCTTAAAGACGCCTTCGCCGGCGAATCACAAGCCAACCGCCGTTACCTGTACTTCGCCGCCAAAGCGGATGTCGAGGGCTACAACGACGTGGCCACCGTGTTCCGCTCAACGGCCGAAGGTGAAACCGGCCACGCCCACGGCCACCTCGAATACCTCGAGGAAACCGGTGACCCGGCGACGGGCCTCCCCATCGGCGGCACGGCGGACAACCTGTCTGCGGCAATCGCCGGCGAGACGCATGAGTACACCGATATGTACCCCGGCATGGCGAAAACGGCTCGCGATGAAGGTTTCGACGAAATCGCCGACTGGATGGAGACGCTGGCCAAGGCCGAGCGCAGTCACGCCAACCGCTTCCAGAAAGCGCTGGATACGCTCGACAGCTGATGACGCGCTACGCGGGGGCAACTGCCTCCCTGTCACGGCCGCGTGCTGGCGGGCAGCAGCCTGCCCACAGGAGAGCTCCCTGTGCGCGAAGGTAGCCTGGAGGCGCCAACCAGGCACGCCATTGCCTGGCAGACGGACGCATATTGGGACCGCCAGGCCCTCGACACTGAACTTGAGCGCGTTTTCGATATATGTCATGGCTGTCGCCGCTGTGTCAGCCTGTGCGATGCCTTCCCCACCCTGTTTGACCTGGTCGATGAATCCACTACCCTCGAAGTGGATGGCGTCGACAAAGGTGACTACCAGGCAGTCGTGGACCAGTGCTATCTCTGCGACCTCTGTTACATGACCAAGTGCCCCTACGTGCCCCCGCACGAGTGGAACGTGGATTTTCCGCACCTGATGTTACGCGCCAAGGCGGTCAATTTTCGGGAGAATGGCGCGCCACTGCGGGACAGACTACTGACCAGCACCGACCGCGTATTCAAGGCTGCATCCATTCCACTGGTGGATATCACTGTAAACGCCGTCAATGCCAACCCGACGCTACGCAAGGGTCTCGAGCGTGCGGTGGGAATTCATCACCAGGCGCCATTGCCGCAATTCAACAGGTCGACGTTACGCAACCGCGTGGCGCCCATGGTGACTGACATGGTGCCCGAACCGGTCGGCGCTACCACCGGCAAGCTGGCGCTCTACGCTACCTGCTACGGCAACTACAGCAGCCCGGAAATTGGCGAGGACTTTATCAAGGTCTTCCAGCATAACGGCGTGTACATCAATCTGGTGCCGCGCGAGCAATGTTGCGGTATGCCCAGGCTGGAACTGGGCGACCTCGACACAGTGGCCAGGCTCGTTCGAGACAATATTCCGGTGCTTGCCGGTCTGGTCGATGATGGCTACGACCTGACCGCCCCGATACCCTCCTGCGTGCTGATGTACAAACAGGAGCTACCGCTGCTGTTCCCCGACGACGAAGAGGTCAGGAAAGTTCAGGCGGCGTTCTACGATCCCTTTGAGTACCTCTGGCTGAGACACAAAGGCGGCGCTTTAAAAACGGAGTTTCCCAACGCGCTTGGCGACGTTGCCTACCAGGTGGCCTGCCACCAGCGCGTACAGAACATCGGCTTGAAAACACGCGACATTCTCTCCCTGATTCCGGGAACCGAGGTCGTCGCCCAGGAGCGCTGTTCAGGGCATGATGGTACCTATGCTGTGAAACGCGAAACCTATGAGAAGGCAGTTCGAATAGCCCGCCCCGTGGTTCGCAAAGTCGACCAGATGCAACCTGCCCACTTCACCAGCGACTGCCCAATGGCCGCCACCCACATCGCAGCCCTCGCCGACAGCGTACAGCAAGCGCACCATCCCATGTCTCTGCTACGCATGGCGTACGGACTATAAAATCGGGGGAATCCCGCATGCCACAGCTCACGCGTGCCGACCTTTGGTCACTCGAAGAGTATGCCGAGAGACGCCCGGTCTTCCGCCAAACCGTGATCGCGCACAAGAAAACCCGCCAGTGTTGTCTTGGCGAGAATATGCGGTTGAATTTCGAAGACGCACTCACCATCCGTTACCAGGTACAGGAAATGCTGCGCATCGAGAAAATCTTTGAGGCAGCGGCAATCAACGAGGAACTCGCTGCCTACAATCCGTTGATCCCCGATGGCAACAACTGGAAGGCCACGCTGATGATCGAATACGTGGACCCGGGTGAACGCGCGGAAAAACTGGCACTTTTGGTCGGCGTCGAGGATGCTGTCTGGTTACAACTCGAGGACTGCGAACGCCTCTACGCGATTGCCGATGAGGACCTTGAGCGCAGCAATACGGAGAAAACCTCCTCGGTGCATTTTCTCCGCTTCGAGTTGACCGCGGCTATGATCAGCGCAGCACAAGGCGGTGCAACGATCAGTGCAGGTGTAGACCATCCCGCCTACCCGATAAGCGCGCAACCCCTGCCGGAAACGGTGCGTGCCTCGCTACTGGACGACCTGCTCCCGGTAGCGCTTGACTGAACTTCTCAACCGGCACGATTTCTCAACCGGCACCCAGACTACGCCTTGTGCCGCGCGTGGCGGGGGCCTCAAGCGGGTTTTCCGGCCATGGGTGTTTCGGATACCGACCGCGCATTTCACGTCGGACCTCGGCGTAACCACTGCGCCAGAAACCGGCAAGGTCCTGCGTAACCTGCAACGGGCGCTCCGCGGGTGACAATAAATGCACAACCAGGGGAACGCGACCCTCGGCAATACTGGGCGTCTCCTCGCAGCCAAACATTTCCTGCAGTTTTACCGCCAGTACCGGTGGGGTCTGGCTGTAATCTATGGCGACGCTGGACCCCGACGGGACAGCCCAGCGCTCCGGTGCCAGCCGTTCCAGTTCCAGCGGCAGCGGCCAGGCCAGGTGACTCCGCAGAATCGCCTTCAGGTCCAGCGCCTGGAAGTCTTCGAGCTTGCGCACATCGTCCAGGTACGGCAAGAGCCAATCCTCCAGCGTTGCCAGAAGCGCTTCGTCCGAAAGGTCTGGCCAGGGATTATCCTGCGCCCCGGACACCCCATGCATCAAAGCAATTCTCGCTCGCCACTGGAGAATACTCTTGCTCCAGGGCAGAATCTGCAAACCCTTCTTGCGGACGACACCCAGTAGCGCCTCGCCGCGTGCGGCCGGGGACACCTCCTCCAGTGGATGGGATGCAAGCAGTATGCTGCCGACCAGGCTGTGACGCTCAGCGACAAATCGCTCATTGCGATAATCCCAGTCCACGTGTTCCTCATGACGAACCAGCGAAGACAGAATCTCTTTAAAGCATTCAGGGTTGAGCGCGCTGGCAGAGTATATTCTGTCCTGTGCGTCACCGCTGGTACCACCGATATCCGCCACGGCCAGCCATTCCCGGCTGGCCATGCTGTCGTCTTCGGGCAGCACGGCACTGCGCCCGTTGCCAAGCTGATAGCGACCGCCCTGTGCGCCGGGGCGCAAGCGGGCGATACGATCCGGATAGGCACTCGCGAGCAGAATGCCGACGACATCCTGCTGCTCCACCGCAAGCGCAAACTTGCGCGGTTTGTGTATATCGCCAGCGAGCTGTGCGAAGCGCCGGGCCTGCTGCCAGATACGCTTGAACCAGCTCTCCAGCTCCAACGGGCATCGCACATCGCCCATCAGCACCTCAAGCGCAGCGTCAACATCAACGCCGCGGTCGGCCACCGGATTTCGCTCCGACAAGAGCGCAGCGAGCAGGCACGCTGTTTCAGTGGCGTGAATATCGCAGCCAACCAACAGCATGTGTGCAAGACGCGGGTGCAGAGGCATCTGTGCCAGGCGCACACCGTGCGGGGTAAGTTGCACGCGTTGCTCGTGCGACCTGAACGCGGCCCCACACAATTCAAGTATGCCAATGGCCTGGTTATAGGCCGCCTCGGGCGGCGCATCCAGCCAATCCAGCTCGCCGGGGTCGGCAACGCCCCAGGACAGTAATTGCAGGGCCAGTGGCGCAAGGTCCTCCTGCAGGATTTCCGGTGTGGCATGGGCAACCAGGCGAGCCTGCTGTTGCTCACTCCAAAGCCGATAACACACGCCGGGGCCCTGTCGTCCGGCACGGCCACGCCGTTGTTCGGCGGAGGCTTTTGAGGCCCGTCGCGTTGCCAGGCGGGTAATCCCCGAGAGCGGGTCAAAAATCGCCTCGCGTACCAGGCCGGAGTCGACCACCACTTCAATCCCGTCGATTGTCAGGCTGGTTTCCGCGACATTGGTTGCCAGTACGACTTTGCGCTGGCCGGGAGGTGCGGCCGCCACGACCTGCCGCTGGCGTTCCAGTGACAGGCCGCCATACAGGCACTCGACCTTGATGGCATTGTCAGCCTGCAGCGTCAAAGCGGACCTGAGTTCCCGCGCGACGCGCTGAATTTCGCGCTGCCCTGGAAGAAATACCAGCACGCTGCCGCGCTGTTCCTGCAATGCGCGCAGCACGGTAACAACGACAGAGCCAGTGATATTGTCACGCAACTTGTAGGGTTCGCCGTAATGCGTGCTAACTGGAAACTGGCGACCGCGGGAACTGAGCACGGGGGCACCCCCCAGCAACGCGGCCACCGCATCACCGTCGAGGGTCGCGGACATTACCAGCAGTTTTAGTGGCGGCCCCTCCCGGTACAGTCGCCGACCGAGGAGACTCAGGGCAAGACACAGATCGGAATCGAGGTTGCGCTCGTGAAACTCGTCAAACACCACCAGGCCCACGTCTTCCAGACCGGGGTCGCGCTGCAGGCGACGCGTGAGTATGCCTTCAGTCACCACCTCGATGCGGGTGCGTTCACCGACGCAGCTGTCCATGCGCATCCGGTAGCCAACAGTTTCGCCCACCGGCTCGCCAAGCAGTTCCGCCATGCGTGCCGCTGCGGCACGCGTAGCCATTCTGCGGGGCTCCAGGACCAGAATCTTGCGCGGTTCAAGCCACTTTTCCTGCAGCAGGGCCAGCGGCACGACGGTGGTTTTCCCGGCGCCGGGGGGCGCTTGTAACACCAACTCGTCAGATTCAAGCAGACACGACCGGACCTGGTCGATAATTTCGACTATCGGCAGATTGCGTGCTTGTTCCGGTAACATACCACCATAGTAACGGAGTGTACTGCCCGAGCGCTACGCAAACCGCTGCCCTGCAATGGGCAGATCGAGGCCACCAGCGCATGGTATTGTGGCAGCGCGCTGCTATGCTAGTGATCGTACCGGGGAGGACTGAAGGCCATGATTCTATTGTTGCTGGGTACCGCATTGTTCGCCGCTGTGCATTTCATCCCCTCGCTCGCACCCACCATAAAGGCCGCCTGGGTGGAGCGATTGGGGGAGAACGGCTACAAAGGCATTTTTTCATTGCTGCTGCTGGCGGCTCTGGCGATGATCATCACGGGGTGGCGCTCGGCAACACCCGTCTTTTTATACAACCCCCCCGCGATCCTGCACCCGATCGCGCTGGGCCTGCTGGTTATCGCGTTTGCGCTGCTGGTGATCAGCAACCGGGCCTCGCGGCTGCGCCGGTTGATCCGCCACCCACAGCTGACAGCAGTGGCCCTGTGGGGCATCGCTCACCTGCTGGTCAATGGTGACAGCCGGTCGCTGGTTCTGTTCGCGGGAATGAGCCTGTGGGCGATGGGAGAAATCATCGCAATCAACCGCCGCGAGGGTGTGTGGATCAAGGATGCCACCGTCCCTCCCTGGCACACCGAGGGCATTACGCTGATCATCGTCGCAATCCTGGTGGCGGTCGTAATCGCAGCGCACCCCTGGCTGGCCGGCGTGCCGGTGATGTGAAGCGCGCGCCCCGCTTCGGCAGCCCCGCTTCGGCAGCCCCGCT